>UQMU01000001.1 GCA_900542305.1 uncultured Collinsella sp.
TACGCGGGTTCAACGGTATTATATTGACCACATAGATTTTTAACTTGCATTTCTACCCGCCCTTTTCGTAGAGTCGCCGATACGTGCTTAGCGCACCCTCGGCGCGTCCGGCAGGCTTTGCGAAATGGGATCCAGGAGACTTCGGCGCAGCATCATCTTGCGGAATGCTTCTAATGAGCCTCCCATCCTTCAAAAACAGAATCTCATCGCACAGCCTATCGACCGAATCCAAGATGTGGGATGACATGATGATGCACGTACCAGAATCGGCCAGCTTCCTGAGAATCTCGGAATGCAAGTCCACCCTGCTGGGGTCGAGCGCGTTCATGGGCTCATCTAATAGAAGGTACCGCGCACCCGTCGCATACGCAATCGCCAGGGTAAGCTGCTGCTTCATGCCCTGGCTCAGAGTGCGGATCCTCATCTTCGCGAACTCGCCTATCTGCGTTTGTTCCACTATCTCTTCGATATCGCGAGCATGCGGCCACATATCGCAAACCATCTTGAGGTGATCTTCCGCACGCAATCCGGGATACAGCAGCGTCCCCTCACCAGGTGCATAGAAGATCATAGAACGGACCTCTCTCGCACCCGTACCCTGCACCTCATCCAGAACGATGCTCCCGTCCACGCGAGGACCCGGCAAACCTGCCATCGCACGCAGCAACGTCGTCTTTCCATGCCCGTTCGGAGCGACGAGACCGTAGACCGTACCCGGGGCAAACTCAGCGTCCACCGAATCTACGAGCACCTTCTTTCCATAAGAGATCGTCAGCGTTTGAAGGCCAATCATCGAGATCATCCCCTTTCGATCTTTGGAACACTCAGGCGCACCATCAACGGAGATACGGCGCCCAAAACCACCAGCAGAGCGCCCGATGCGCCGACGACCTCTCCAAAAGGCATCGCGTTCGTCCCTCGCCCAAGGAACCCAATCGTCCCCACCTGGGAAGCGGGATCAAACGAGGCGAATGGAGCCAGCAGCGCGACGCCCATGCCCGCGCTTTCAACATGAGCGCTCAACGAACCCAACACCAGGAGAACCGCGCAAACCACTCCGGCGACAACGGGGTTGCGGCTAATCGCTGCTGTCAACGCAGCGACGACGGAAATCACGCCGTATGCCATGACCAGCAACGGAATACTGCACGACACCGCCTCCCCCACCATGGACGTTGTCGAAGCTCCCGCCCGAATGAGAGCGACGGGATACTCCGAACCACCCGCACCGTTCTTAATCAAGGACACAACCGCAGCGGGAACCATCGACACCAAAAGCAGCGCCAAGCCAAGCAGGAGAGACAGCGCAACAGCCGTCAGAAAACGCACATGCGCTGTTGCGGGGACTTGGAAAACCAGAAGGGAACGGCACCGCAGGTGGGTGCACGCAAGCGATGTGACAACCACGGGCAACAGCCAAAACAAGGAAGGAAGCGCTGCCTGGAGATAGGAAAGGAGGATTAATGGGGGCATCTTCGTACTTAACTCGTAAACCTTGGGGTCCGGCAAGCTCGCGATCGACTCGAGCAGAAGGGCGCGCGCCTCCACACGAGAAGGAGTCTCCGGCTCGATTCCGATCGATTGCAGGAGGGTCGCATCTGCCGCGCCCAGCTCGCCTCGAGCGCGCTCGTACGTCGCAAGGCTTCGAAACCCCTCCGCAGGCGTGGGCGCGTACACGAAACCCGAAAGAGCATCTCGCATGCCTTCCAGGGCCGCTTTGCCCTCGACGTCCATATTCGCAGCGTCCTGCTCTAGATACCGATCTATTGAACGGAGCTCCCCATCCCTATACCGAACAGCGGAAACGTCACCAGCGTCAGGAAACACCTCGACCAGAGCCGGGGCCAGCATCGCCGTCGACATTGCAATCGCGCATACGGCGAGGGCAGGAGAATGCAGGAGCAGCTTCCCCATCGTTCTTACGTATGCAACGGCAGAGGCACAAGCGCTCGAACGGGCTGTCGTTCTCGATGCGGTGAAGGAACCTCTCTCAAGACAAATCGGGGACATCGGGCGCGCGCAGCCGCTCTTTCCAGCAACGCAAAGCAGGCTAATTGCCAGCACCTCGATCCCGATTGCGCATACGAGGGTAATCGCGCCACGCTCGAAGCAAAGTCCAGGCAGATTCACTATCTGCGTTGTCGGGTACGGGCTATAGGCGCCGACGGTCAGCTCGGTGTTCGCATACGAAAGGGGATTCAACAGGGCGAACTCACGTAAAGCGATGGATCTTCCGTAATACCCGGGAACCATCGTCACCCCCATCAGGGCACATACGAACACGATTCCAAGCGTAGGGTTATTGGCAATCTTCACGGCAAGGTGAACGACGAGCGAGATGAACGCCGCCACCAAGAATTGCAAGATGGCCGTCTGTGCGAACACCAGCCAAGCCGGTTTGATAACCGGAGTCGCATATTGAACGTAGCCTATCGGATAGAACAGCGAGCCCGGGCCATTCTTCACAAGTGCGGCGATTATCCCTGGAAGATTGACGGCGAAGACGGCAAGCATCGCAAAAACACTCGCCCATACGCTCGATGCAACAAGCCTGCCCAGCTCACCCATCGGTGCCTGGATGATGAGTTTTTCACGTTTGTTAAGACGCGCGGCAAGGAACGAAACGGCAACGGCCGTTGCGGCCCATAGCAAGTACTCCTTCGATCCGTCATAAAAGGAGTACGCTCCATCCGATACCTGCAGAAACGGAAGCAGAGGAGAGAGCGGCGCCAAGACAAGACGCCCCGCGGCAAGAGGGTACAGAAGCGCGGGCATGCTTGATGAAGAGGTATAGACGCCCTCCTCCCCCGCATTCACAAGCGCATCCGCATAGGATGCTGACAATTCCTGCTCAACACGGGTTATTCCCGACTCGAGGTATTCAACCCGTCCGTCGATGCCAGCCGCGCTCCTGAAGACGGGCAGAGCACAAAGAACCATCAACGCAACAACGACAACACAGAGCGACCTGGAGGAGAGAAGCGACCTAAAGATCGCCTTCGAGATTTTGAGCATATTCATCGCCAACCTTAACCTCATCCAGTCGGAACAGAGGGGCCGAACAAAATGCTCGGCCCTTCCTCGCATCTAGTAGGTGCTATAGACAAATTGCCATTTATCAGTTGTGCCAAGAACACCACAGGAGCACATTGCAGCGAGGCGGGATTCCCTATGATGCGCGGATCGGCGATAGCCATTTCGGTAGGAGATCGTCTTGTAAGAGATGTTGAACATCGAGATGCTGTGCCCGCTTACGCCGCGAGGACAGCTGTAGCTCCAGTAGGTATCGACGACGTCGTCCGTATACCCGAGGGGCTCAACGAGGGCACACTGGCTGCTCTCCTGGGAAGGAGGCATCGGGGTATCCGCAAAAGCGGGGGCTCCCGGCAGCAACAGACAAAGAGCGAGGCCGAGGAAAACCAAGAGCTAACACGACTTAACAGTACTGAACATAATCCTCTCCAATCTAGAGGGGTTTCGGTTGCAGCATGCTGTGATTACTTGCCGGCAAAGTCAATTTAACATAAACTGTTAAATAGTAACCTGAGTTTTTTAAATTCTTCGGAGGTTATTATGAGTTCCGACAATCGCACTCCCCGGCTTCATTCCTTCCGCATCGCATGTGCGATAGCCTCTGCGACCCTTTGCGCCACCGCCATCGCACAAGTGGCGTTCTCCTTAAAGCCAGCAATCGAAATGCTCGACAACCCTGTAATTGCAGACTCCCCCGCGTATCCAGCCCTTGCGATCTCGACATTGGTCCCTGCCGTCATCGGTATCGCTACGACCATCCTCAGCGCCGTTCTCGTGTGGACGATCAAGAGCGGAGACCCCTTCAAGAAAGGGTCTGCGACATGCTTGAAGGTGCTCGGCATTCTCTTCGTTGTTCAAGCTGCCACCAGCCTCTACGCCGGCTCACTCAAAACCTCCGTTTCGATGTTTGGCGGCGAGGGGGCCGTCGGCGCCCAAGAGATCGCTTCATCATTCGATTGGACCTCTCTGGTTCTCGGCATCGTCCTGTTCATGCTTTCCCAGCTCTTCTTGTACGCCCGAGAGCTGTACCTCGACTCCGACGAGATTGCGTAAGGAAACGCCATGCCCGTAATTGTTCGCCTCGACAAGATCATGGCCGAGCGAAAGATTTCCTCGAACGAACTTGCCGAAAGGATTGGAACCACGCCCGTGAACCTGTCCCGTATTAAAAAAGGGCATATTCGCGGCATTCGCTTCAACACACTCGAGCAGCTATGCCTCGCCCTTCGTTGCCAACCCGGAGACCTTCTCGAAGTCATGAGCGAAGAGGATGCCCGAAAGGAGTTCGGACTCGATTGGTCCGCCGAGGATTAGAGGGCGGTCGTACTCGCCCTGCACACGGGGATGCGAATCGGCGAGGTCTGCGGCCTTCGGTGGTGCGATGTGGATTTCGAGACGGGCCTGATCTCGATCAGACACTCGGTGGCGTACGCGAAGGGAATGGGTTCGTTTATCAAGGACACCAAGACCCATGACGCCAGGGGTATCCCCATCGACCCGGTCGGCCTACTCCCCTTCCTGAAGGAGACCCACGAGATCGACTGCGGAAAGCTGCGCTTGCGCGGCCTTACCGGGGCGGTCGAGATCGGGGACTGCTACATCCTGTCGGAGCCGGGCGCGACCTTCGCGACGACAAGCTATATCCGCAGGGCGTTCAAGACGTTCTCGGAGACCAACGGCCTCATGGGCACCAACGACGAGCTGATCACGTTCCACGGCCTTCGCCACACGTTCGCAACGCAGTGGATCCGCCAAGGCGGCGATATCAAGGCGCTCCAATCGATCCTCGGCCACAAGGACGCCATGGCGACGCTCAACGTCTACGCCGACATCGAGCCCATCTCCAAAATCCATAACATGCTGCGCGCCACGCCGTGCCTTTGGCGCGGGCACCTCGGGCCGAGGGTCGATCCGGGTCCCATGTTCCAACAGAGGATCCAGGAGTCCATCGAGACGCTCCAGGCGTTCGGCTACGGCATCACCGAGCCGGACGACCGAAATATCGCCATACGCGACGTGAAGACGAACAGTTGGCTCTAGCTCACCGAGTACGCGGCAGTGCTGGGCCCATCCCAACTGAGGTCACGGTGGTCCGATAGGGGCGCCGCCCGCGGCATGCGCCGCGGAGCGGTATCCCCTACCGAAGGGCGGGGATGCCCTCCGCTTCCAGTTCGGAATCAGCCGTCGGAGGCGTTCGGCTGACTGCGGGAACGGCCTGTCCGCTCAATGTGTTCGGCTGAGATCGGAAATCAACCCAACACGAGCCGGACACGCGCCAGACGGCTCTTCCCCGTACGGCCTTCCCCCTTACGCTCATGTTGCAGGCATGTAACGCCGCAGCGAGCGCGCCTTTTTTGCGCCAGACAGGTACAATGATGAACACTGTACCGTAGCGGAGCGCCCCGCGCGCACCGCAACCACGCGAAAGGGTTTCCCATGGCCGAGATCTCGTCCTCCCGCATCGTCATCACCGTCCTTGGCAAGAACCGCCCCGGCATCGTCGCCGGCGTCACCCGCGTTTTGGGCGAGGCCAACGTCGACATCCGCGACATCACGCAGTCCATTATCGAGGACATCTTCACCATGACCATGCTGGCCGACACCGCCGAGTCCAAGCTCGACTTCGCCGAGCTGCAGAAGGCGCTGGCCGAGGCCGGCGAGCTTTCGGGCGTCAACGTGTCCATCCAGCGCGAGGACGTCTTTAACTTTATGTACCGCCTGTAGCGAACAAGCCGCTCGGGGCAGCTTGACGTCATATCGTCCAAGCGCGCGGCCCCAAAGCGGACCGGAGAGGAGCGCGCATGGCCTACGACGCCAAGAAAATCTACTACCGCTTCGACGATCACCTGAGCCGCCTGGTTCTGGATTACGAGGCGAGCCGTCAGATTTCGCCCGAAAGCGAAAACCTCTACCACGGCCTGCCGACCGCCCCGTACGACGAGGACCTGTTCGTAGAGCACAACGTCAAGCGCGGCCTGCGCAATGCCGACGGCTCGGGCGTGGTCGCGGGCCTTACCCGCATCTCGGACGTGCACGGCTACAACAAGGTCGACGGCAAAGTCGTGCCCGATCAGGGCAAGCTCACGCTTCGTGGCTACAGCATCGAGGATCTGGTCAACAACGCCCAGGCCGAGAACCGCTACGGCTACGAAGAGGTCGCCTATCTGCTCATCACGGGCTCGCTGCCCACCAAAGAGGAACTCGACGGTTTTTGCGGACGCCTGGGTGCTTTTAGGCACCTGAGCGACGAATACGTCCGTGAGTTCCCCATGACCACGGTGTCGTCGAGCATCATGAATGTGCTTCAGCGCGCCGTGCTGCTGCTCTACGCCTTCGACGCCGAGCCCGACGCCATTACACCCGAACACGAAATCGACGTCGCCATCTCCATGCTCGCCCGTCTCCCCCGCATCGCCGCCTTCGCGCATATGGCCTCGGTCGCCAAGCGCCGCGGCTCCGCGGTTCATGTGCCGCACCCCACACCCGGCCTCTCCACCGCTGAGACCATCCTACAGGTGTTGCGCGGCGGCATGGCATTCACCCGCGACGAGGCCATGCTGCTCGACGTGATGCTTATGCTGCATGCCGAGCACGGCGGCGGCAATAACTCCACGTTCGCCTGCCGCGTGCTGTCCTCCTCGGCCACCGACCCGTATTCCGCCTACGCCGCAGCTATCGGCTCGCTCAAGGGCCCGCGCCACGGCGGCGCCAACGCCAAGGTCGTGTCCATGCACGAGGACATCCGTGCGCATGTCTCCAATTGGGAGGACGAGGACGAGGTCGCAGCCTACCTGAGCAAGATCCTCGACAAGCAGGCCTTCGACGGCACGGGCCTCATCTACGGCATGGGCCACGCCGTCTACACGCTGAGCGACCCGCGTGCCGAGGTGTGCCGTCGTTACGCGCGCTCGCTGGCAGCCAAGAAGGACCTGGGCGAGGAGTTCGCGCTCATCGAGCGCATCGAGCGCCTGGCCCCGCAAGTGATGCGCGATCACGGCATGACCAAGCCCATCTGCGCCAACATCGACCTGTACACGGGCTTTATCTACAAGATGCTCGGCGTGCCCGAGACGCTTTTTACGCCGCTGTTCGCCGTCGCCCGCATGGCCGGCTGGTCGGCACACCGCATGGAAGAGCTCTTCTGCGCGCACCGCATCATCCGTCCCGCGTATCGCCCGGTTATCGAGCCGCTGGAGTACAAGCCGCTCGCCGATCGTTAGGACGCAGACCGTTATAGAACCCGAGCGTGGCCAGGGCATCACCGCCCTCGGCCACGCTTTTTATGCCAGTAGAAAGGATCGCAGCGAATGATTGTGTTTTCCGATATGGATGGAACGCTGCTGACGAGCGATAAGCAGATGAGCGACGCCACTTGGGCAATGCTCGACGAGCTTGCGCGCCGCGGTATTGAGTTTGTGCCCTGCACGGGGCGCCCGCTGTCGGGCATCTTTGAGCCTATCCTCGCCCATCCTGCCGTGCACTACGCGGTCTGCGCCAATGGTGCCAGCGTCTGGCAGCTCGACGAAGATGCGCCCACCGACACCTCACGTGCTACGCGCATTTTGAGCCGACCGCTCGACCGTGGCATCGCCCATCGCATCCATCGCATTGCCGCCGGCCACGATGTGACCTTCGATATCTTCGCCGACGGCCAGTGCTTCCTCCCCCGCTCGCTCTATGAGCGCCTAGACGAGTTCTGCGGCGGCGACCCCCACATCGCGGCTTCGCTCAAGCGCACACGAACACCGATCGACATGGATATCGACAGTAAGATCGACGAGGTCGAGACACTCGAACGCATCGCCATGTACTGGCACGACCCGGCCGATCGCGACGCCATCGCGGCGGAGCTCGACACGCTCGGAGGCATTGAGGTCACGCGTTCGTACGCCATGAATATCGAGGTCATGGGCGAGGGCGCCACCAAGGGAACGGCCCTCACATGGCTATGCGAATACCTGGGCGAGCGTCTCGCCGACGCCTGGGCGTTCGGCGACAACATCAACGACATCCCCATGCTGCAGGCAGCAGGCCACGGCATAGCCATGATCAACGGCGAGCCCGAAGACCGCGACGCCGCCGACGCCATCACCGAATACGACAACGACCACGACGGCGTCGCCCGCACCATCATGGCCGCCCTCGCCTAGTCATTGGTCAGTCATTGGGGACGTTCTTGAATGACTAGTCGTTGGGGACACTCTTCGTGAAAAGCTGCAAGGACTGTCCCCCACTGCCGGCAGAAAAGGAACGTCCCCAGCTGCCGGATTAGGAGAGACTCTCCAGCACGCGGCGGAGCTCCTGCTGAACGGCGTGGTCGCGGTTACGACCCACCACGCGATCGGCAACCGCCCTGAGCGCAGGGCGCGCGTTTTCCATCGCGCAGCCCGTGCCGACAAAGCGAATGATCTCGTAGTCGTTCATCGAGTCGCCAAACGCCATGACCTCGTCGCGCCCAATGCCGTAATGCTCCGCGAGCTGTGCAATACCCGAGGCCTTCGACACACCGGGCTGCATGGCATCAATCCACGCGTTGCCCGAAGGCGCAAAGGTAAAGAGCTGACCGAGTTCGCGCTGTAGCACGTACGCACTGTCCATAACCGCACTGTCGTCGCAAAAGATACTCGCTTTGATGATATTTACGCTGGGATCGGGCAGCTCCCAAATGCGCTCGGCATTGGGAAGGTCCTTATCGACCTCACGCACGAACTTGCACTCGTCATCGAGCAGGAAGGACTTGGTTCGGTCAAAGAGCGCAAGATGCAGATTGGGAAACGTCCTGACGGCTTGGGCGAGCCTTCGAATCGCCAGGTGGGAATACACCTCACGGTCTACCATCTTACCGTCGGCGTAGACTTGGGCGCCGTTAGCGGCGACAAAGTCCATCTTGTCGCGAACGGGCGCAAAGAACTCGCACAGGCGATCGTAGCGACGACCTGACGATGCGGCGAAATGCACGCCATGCTCGTGTAGCGCCAGAATCAGTTCATAGGTCTCGGGAGGCACCTGGCCGTTTTCGTCAAGCAGTGTGCCGTCCATATCGGATGCAATCAGTTTAAACATAGAAAAGCTCCCTTCGGGCTTGTTGGAATCAGACGCGTATCCGATTCCAACGTACCCAAAGGGAGCTCAAATAAGACTCCGCGGGCGTAAACGTTACAAGGACCTGGCAAATAGCTCACACATGCCAGAGGTCCTACGGTCGCGGCGTCAGGCAGCCCGCCAAAGAGTGTCCCCGATGACTAGTCGTTTAAGAACGTCCCCGATGACTAGTCGGCGTAGGTGAAGGTTGTGACGTCGAACATGCCCTCGGGGCGGATGCGGAGCGTCGGGATGACCGGCAGGGGCAGGAAGATGATGCCCATGATGGGGTCGAGCGGCGGCTCAATACCCATGGCGCGCGCCTTGACCATAAAGTCGTCGTGCTGCGCGGCAACATCCTCGGCCGTGCCCTCGCTCATAAGGCCACCGAGCGCCAGCGGAATGCGCGCCACGACCTCGCCGTTGCGCACCAGCACGTGGCCGCCCTGGCCCACGGCCTCAACGGCAGCCATCATATCCGCCGCATTGTCGCCCACCACGCACACGTTGTGCGAGTCGTGGCCGATCGTGGAGGCAATGGCACCGCCCGTGATGGTGAAGCCGCGCACCCAGCCGCGACCGATATGCTTGCCGACGAGCCCCATGCCGGCGGGACCGTCGCCGTCGACGCCCTCGGCCTGCAGCGACACGCCGCGGCCATGGCGCTCGATAAGCATAATGCGACGCAAGTCCTCGTCAGTCTCGGGACGAACCATGCCCGTGATAGCCATGCCAGGGATCACATCAATAACCGCCTCGCCCGGCTTAAAGGCATAATCGAACACGTCAAGCGAAAGCTTCGGCAGCTTAACGGAAGCACGCAGCTCATCGGCAAGCGCTGCGACCTCAGCGGTCTCGGGCGCAACCTCGCCCACAAAGGCGCCGTCCTGTGCCACGAGCGCACCGGCGGCATACACGCGATGCGGGGCCGTGGCAAAGGTCAGGTCATCGAGCACCAGCAGGTCGGCGCGCTTGCCCGGAGCGATCGCGCCGCGGAGCTCATGCGGGTCACGACAGCCGTGGTCCAGGCCAAAGGCCTCGGCCGTGGAAAGAGACGCCATGGAGATGGCGACCACCGGGCCGATGCCGGCCTCGATGGCCACGCGGCAGGCGTTGTCGATCATGCCGGTCGAAAGCGCGTCGGAGGGAGCGCGGTCGTCGGTCGCAAAGCAGCAACGGCGAGCACGGGCGGGGTTTTCCAGCAGCATAGGCGACAGGTTGGCAAGGTCATGGCTGCAGGTGCCCTCGCGCAGCATGACATACATGCCGCGGGATAGCTTGTCGAGCGCTTCCTCGGGAATCGTCGACTCGTGGTCGGCGATAATACCCGCTGCGGCATAGGCGTTGAGATCCTTGCCGGCAACAAGCGGAGCATGGCCGTCGACCTGTTTGGACGGCGTCTGATTGGCAGCGTCAATGCGAGCGCAGGTCTCGGGATCGGCCATAAAGACGCCCGGCAGGTTCATCATCTCGCCCAGACCAAAGACATCGCCCGGATGCTCGGCAAAAAACGCCTGCATATCGGCAGCCGAAATAACGGCACCGGCCTGCTCGTCGGGCAGCGCGGGCACGCACGAAGGCATCATGTACTTGATGGAGATGGGTGCGCGGCGGCCGTCCTCGATCATAAAGCGCAAGCCGTCGAGACCGGCAACATTGGCAATCTCGTGGCTGTCGGCAATGGCGGTGGTAGTACCGCGCGTCGCGGCCATGCGAGCATACTCGGCGGGACGGATGTTCGAAGACTCGATATGCAGATGCCCGTCAATAAAACCGGGAGCGAGATAGCGACCCTGGCAGTCGATAACCTCGGCAGCCTCGTAGGTGCCAGCGACATCGTCGCGACCATCGTAGAGCACGCCGACGATCACACCGTCCTTGACGGCAACGCTGCCGGGCGCCACACGCTGGCCATACACGTCGACGATCTGCGCATTGGTAAACAGCGTGTCGACGGGCACGCGGCCCTCGGCGGCCTCGATCACAGACCTCATGACCTCAACGGACATACATACTCCTTTAACCGTAGAAAAAAGCTGCGGAGCGGACAGACCTTCACCGCAGCAAACCAATAGCCATTGTATGCCCAAACGATGGGTCAACAATACGCCTCTCCGCTTAACGGCACCGCCAAATGATCCCTCCGTCCCCATGGGATCGTCGTAACCAAAAAGGCCGCAGTCGGGATTCCCGGCTGCGGCCTTATTGCACTTGTGAGGTCAACTCGCTCGTTAGACCAACTTGAAGCCCTTGCGCTTGCCTACGGAGAGGGTGTCGCCCAGCTTGAGGGCGCTGGGATCGATGTTGTAGCTCTTGGGAGCCACGGCCTTGCCGTTGATCTTGACGCCACCGCCGTCGATATCGCGACGAGCCTGGCCGGCGCTCGCCGAAAGGCCCAAGTCCTTGAGCAGGCCGGCGAGGTAGATCTGGCCCTCGTCGTTGACGGTCAGCTCGACATGCTTCTCGGGGAAGTCGGCAAGCTGGCCCTCCTTGAACACGCGGTCGAACTCGGCCTGAGCCTCGTCTCCGGCGCCGGCGCCGTGGTAGGTGTCGCACAGGTCGCGGCCCAGAGCGCGCTTGAGCTCGTAGGGGTCGGCAGAGCCGTCGGCCAGAGCAGCGTCGATCTTGTCGACCTCGGCCGGGGTGAGGGAGCTCGCCAGACGATAGTACTTGCCGATCATCTCGTCAGGGATGGACATGGTCTTGCCGAACATATCCTTGGGAGCATCGGTCAGGCCGATGTAGTTACCGTAGGACTTGGACATCTTACGGACGCCATCGGTGCCCTCGAGCAGCGGCATGGTGAGGGCGATCTGGGGCTCCATGCCCATCTTCTCCATGAGCTCACGGCCGGCGAGCAGGTTGAAGAGCTGATCGGTGCCGCCCATCTCTACATCGGCCTTGATCTGCACGGAGTCGAAAGCCTGCATCACGGGATACAGGAACTCATGCAGGGCGATCGGCGTCTGAGACTGGTAGCGCTTGGTAAAGTCGTCGCGCTCGAGGATGCGGGCGACGGTGAACTTGGAGCACACCTGCAGCAGACCGGCCAGATCCATCGAAAGGATCCAGTCACCGTTGTGCACGATGGTGGTCTTCTCGGGATCCAGGATCTTCATGGCCTGGCTCACGTAGGTCTCGGCATTGGCCTCGATCTGCTCCTGCGAAAGCTGCGGACGGGTGGAATTCTTGCCCGAAGGGTCGCCAATCAACGCGGTACCGTTGCCGATGATGAGGGTGACGTTGTGGCCCAGGTCCTGGAACTGACGCATCTTGCGCAGCGGCACGGCGTGGCCCAGGTGCAGGTCGGGGCTGGTGGGGTCGACGCCGAGCTTGATGTTGAGGGGCTCGCCCTTCTCAAGCTTCTTGCGAAGGTCGGCCTCGGGAACGATCTGCGCGGCGCCCGAGGTGATGATACGCATTTGCTCGTCAACAGACAGCATTGGGTATCCTCCTTTTGCTATAGCACCCTCGCCGAAAACGGCGGTGCTGGAAGTCCATAAACTCTCTTATGATAACAAACTGACGCGACGCAGCACCTACGACAGGAAAATCCTCGTCCTGCCGCATGCGTCAATGGCAACTGGCAGACGTGTACCGTCACGCTCGACCAGATAGCGTACCTGCCGACGACGCAAGCAGTCGCGGCAACGAACCTGTCCCGTCGCATCGGTGGCGCAGACGCCCTCGGCGGTCAGCAGGCAGTGCTCGCACACCATAAGCTCGGGACGGTCGGCGTCGACCGGACCCAAGACGCCGGGTTCAGCGGCCAGTTCGGCAATACGCTCCGCATCATTGCCGAGCAACTCCGCCGGCAAGCACACCCGCCCCGCACCGAGTCCGCGCAGCCAGGTAAGCGTGGCCCGATTCGCGCAGAACACCGGCGCCGCCACGTCAAACGTCACGCCCAGCTCGCGAGCGATCACCACCTGTCCCAGGTTGCGGCAGACGACGCGCCCGGCACGCTGTATCAGTGAGCGGGTCCAGTCAGCGTCACCCGTGCGGCACACCTCGTCAAGCACCACAACGGCGTCGGACAAATCAAGTTCTCCGCGCGGGTCGGCATCCATCAGCTGCCAAGCAAAAACCATGCGAGTGGGAACCGCGCACTCCACCAACTCCGTGGACGCACCGCCATCCATCGCAACGCCCTCAAAGGGCAGCACCTCAACGGCACGCGCAACGGGCGCAATCGCATCCGCCTCGGCCCGCATGCGCTCCAACACTGCCGCCGTCTGATCCAACACGCCGGCGCTGCGAATCAGGTACACCTCGCAGCCCACGTCCACTTTACGCTTACAATGCACGACGACGCGCTTCCCCGCTGCGGCATCCACCGGGCAGGGCACCTGCGGCCAGCGCTTGGGCACATCGGGACGCGCGTCGACACCCGGATAGAACCGAATCTCGAGCGTGTCGCCCGCCGCCACGGCGGCGTCGAGCTCAACGGTCACCTCTTCGTGGCCCACAGCGACCAAACGCCCCACGCGCACGCCCTGGTTAATTGCGCGCTCAAAGCTCATCAGCTCGGCACCCGAACGCCCTCGCAGGTACGCATCGGTAAACCCACGGTTAAACGACCTTCCCAGCTCGCGCTCAAGCTCTTCCACGGCACCGGGATCCCACGCGCCGTCGCACAGCATATCGAGTGCCCGGCGCCACACCCGCACCACGTTGAATACGTAATCGGGGTTCTTCATGCGCCCCTCGATCTTGAGCGACGCCACGCCGGCATCTACAAGCTCGGGCAGATGCGCAATACCCAGATAGTCGCGCGGGCACAACAGGCGATCCCCTTCGACGGCGACAACGCTCTGCCCCGCCTCGTCCACCAGGTCGTACGCCAGACGGCACGGCTGCGTGCAGTCGCCGCGCATCGCCGAGCGCCCACGCCGCAGGGCCGAGAACTCGCACGCCCCCGAATAGCCGATGCAAATCGCACCGTGGCAGAATACCTCGATGGGCACGCCCGTGGCACATAGCGCCGCAATCTCGTCGACCGTCAGCTCGCGTGCCGTCGTCACGCGCTCGACTCCCAGCTCATCGGCGGCAAGCCGCACGGCGCCTTCGCTATGAGCGCCCGCCTGCGTAGACAGGTGAATCTCGACCCCGGGAATCGCCGCGCGCAGCACGCAGGCCAACCCGGCATCGGCCACAATCAGAGCATCGGCGCCCAGCTCCAGTGCATGAGCTCCCAACACCACCGCGTCGGATAACTCATCGTCAAACACGAACACGTTGAGCGTCACGTACACGCGCGCGCCATGGGCATGCGCCACGGCACAACCGCGCACAAACTCGTCATCCGTAAAGCCATGGGCGCTCACACGGGCGTTAAAGCCGCCCAACCCCGCATAGATGGCATCGGCGCCCGCGGCGATGGCCGCAAGCATCTGGTCGAGCCCGCCCGCCGGCGCCAGCAGCTCGGGCAGCGCCGCACCGGCAGCATCCAATCCAGTCTTGTGTTGTCCGCTCGGCCCCATCGTCCGAATCGCCATCGACAAACTCCTTACCAAGGTATGCATTCACTCTGAAAAATGCCGCCTTCCAGCATACACGAGGCCTCGCGCACCCCGTTTGGTTTATCGTGTAATAACTTATGTCCATCCTGCCCCGACGGCACATCCGCCGTCGGGCACGACATACCTGGAGGTCAATATATGGGTCCTCGCCAACGACAGGGACGCAGCCGTTCAAAGACGCATGCCCTGCCCATAATCCTGCTCTCGTTTTTGGGCTTTTTGCTTATCGCGGGCGTGGCATTTGGCATCGGCATGGTCGGCAACGTCAACCGCTGGCTGTCCGATCTGCCCGACTACACCGACGCCAATGCGTATCTGGTGAGCGAGCCCACCGAGATCGTCGACTGCAACGGCAACAAGATCGCGAGCTTCTACACGCAAAACCGCAAGTCCATCACCAAGGACGAGGTCTCCCCCTACGTGCTGCAGGGCACCGTTGACGTCGAGGACGAGCGCTTCTACGAGCACGGCGGTATCGACCTGTGGGGTATCGCGCGTGCTGCGGTGGCAACCCTCGGCGGCGGGCACGAAGGCGCCTCGACTATCACCCAGCAGCTGGTGCGCAACACCATCCTGCAGGAGGAGCAGTTCGACTCGACCATCGAGCGTAAGGTACGCGAGGCCTACATCGCCGTAAAGATGGAGGATATGTACTCCAAAGACGAGATCCTCATGATGTACCTCAACACCATCTATTACGGCCACGGCGCCTACGGCATCGAGGCCGCAGCCGAGACCTATCTGTCCAAGAGCGCCGCCGACCTCACCCTGAGCGAGGCCGCGCTGCTCATCGGCCTTCCCAACTCGCCCTCGCAGTACGACCCCACGGTCAACCCCGACCTGGCGCTGTCCCGTCGCAACAAGGTCCTCGACAACATGTTGCGTCTGGGCCACATTACGCAGGAGGAGCACGATGCCACACAGGCCGAGCCCATCACCCTCAACGTGACCGAAATCTCGGGCAGCGGCGTCGATGTATACTCGCAGCCCTACTTTGTCGCCTATGTTAAGCAGCTGCTGGAGCAGGAGTTCTCGACCGACGTGCTCTTTAAGGGCGGCCTGACCGTCAAGACCACCATCGACCCCACGATGCAGCAGGTGGCAGAGAATGCCGTTCGCGAGCAGCTCGACACGCTCTCGCTCGACGGCCTGGACATGGGCATGGTCGTCGTCGATCCCAAGACCGGCTACATCAAGTGCATGGTGGGCGGCTACGACTACAACGCCGACGAGAACCACGTAAACCATGCCACGGCCAAGCGTCCCGTCGGCTCCACCTTCAAGGCCTTTACGCTGGCAACTGCCATCCAAAACGGCATGAACCCCAACGTCACCCTCAACTGCAACTCGCCGCTCAAGGCCAAGGGCACCACGACCGAGGTCCAAAACTACGCCAACCATAGCTATGGCAACATCACGCTTAAGCAGGCGACGGCATACTCCTCCAACACCGGCTACATCCAGGTGGCGGAAGCCGTCGGCAACAGCAAGATCATCTCGCTCGTCAAAAAGCTCGGCATCGATCCCGCCAAGGACAACATCGAGGACGTTCCCGTCATGACGCTCGGCACTGGCTCGATCTCGCCGCTCGAGATGGCCGCCGCCTACGCGACGTTTGCCAACGGCGGCTACTATCGTCAGCCGATCGCCATCACCGAGATTGACTCTCGTACCGGTTCGGTGCTGTACCAGCACACGGACAATCCCTCACAGGTGCTTACCGAGGGCGAGGCCGCCGCGGTCACCGATGTTCTGTCCGGCGTCATGCAGGGCAGCGGTACAGGTGCTGCTGGCGCCCTGAGCGTCAACCAGCCCTATGCCGGCAAAACGGGCACCACCGACAACACCACCAACCTGTGGTTCTGCGGCTATACCCCGCAGCTGGCGTGCGCCCTGTGGACCGGCTATTCCGCAGGTGAGATCCCCATCCAAAAATACGGCACGGACCTGCTGGGCGACAGCACCAACCTGCCTGTCTTTAAGCGGTTTATGAACACCGTTCTGACCGGTACCGAGCGCGAGGAGTTTGCGACCGGAACGGCGCCCACCTACAAGAACAACAGCGTCTGGAAGTTCTACGGCACCAACAACACCAAGAAGACGGAGAACGACGACAAGGACGAGAACGAGGACGAAGAGGAAACCACCACAACGACTACCACGACGACCACGACGACCGAGACCACGGGCGGCGACACCACCGGCGGCACCGGAACGACCGGTGGCTCGACGGGCGGCTCCACTGGTGGTTCGACCGGCGGCGATGGCGGCACGCCTACGCCCACGCCTACGCCCACTCCCGACCCCTCGCCCACGCCTGACGATACGGTCGGCTAGAAATTCATCCGGCCATTAGCAACAAGGCCCCCGAGCAGCTTATTAAAGTGCTCGGGGGCCTTTTAATTTAAAGTGACCTGGTGGACGGTCTTTATACCGGCAAACAAAAAAGGGGGGTACCGACCAACGTCGATACCCCTTACAAGCCACCATGTCACGCGCACAGTGCCGAGCGCACGACCCGCACGCCTACTTGCGAGAATTGCTCAGCTTATTGATCAGCGCCTCAAGACGCTCGCCGTCCTCGGCCGTCTGGGCAATAACCAAAATCGTATCGTTGCCGGCAAGCGAGCCAAGCACATCGGGCAACTCTGCCGCATCAACGGCGGCGGCGATGCCGGAAGCCGTGCCAGGCTGAGCCTTGATCATAACCAGATTATCGGTACGCAGAACGCCCGTTACAAGCTCGGAAACCATACGCTGCAGGTGCAGGTCCTCTGCCAGAACATAGATGCCCTCAGGGAGCTTACGCAGCCCCATGTCGGCAATATCGCGAGAGACAGTCGCCTGCGTGCAATCAAAGCCCATAGCGCGGAGCTCATCGACCAGCACGCGCTGCGTTCGGACGTCCTTATTGCGCACAATATCTCTAATGGCATCCTGGCGCCCATTGCGTTTTTTAGCCATACAAACCCTCTCTCCAAAAGATGGCGGAGACAATCAATCAGTGATTGAATAGTTTAACGCTATTTGAAGGCTTTTGTGTATAAGAACGCATTTCGAAACAATTCTATGCAAGTTTGTTTCGAAATGAGCCGTTTAGGCGGTTTTTGCGCCCGTCCGGTTAAGAAAAGCTGCCAGATGCGTACACATCACGCAGCGCGCGGGCTTGGCGCTGGCGATCGGCCCAAACAACAGACCGAGCCCCCGATGGTTATCCTTGAGCGCGGCGACCATCTGACGGGTTCGAGGCGCATCGAGCATATCACGCATGCGGGCGGAACGCTCGATTGACGACACCCCATGCGGGCTCAGACACAAATTCTCGATGCAGGCGACCAGTCCGGCAAAGTAGAACTTTTGGCTTGCCAGCTTGAGCCGACCACCGCTGTCTGCTTCCGAGAGTGAGTCCGCAAGCTCGTCGAGCGCTCGAGTGTCATCGGATACCTTGGCATACATGGTGGGATCAAAGGCATCTGTAAGTTTAGGTGCCGCCGTGTGGAAACAAGCATCGCCGCAGCCGGACACGCATCGTGTCTGCGAAAGCGCGCATGCCATAAACTCAACCGTACGGTACGCCTTGCCGTGCGACAGGCATGCCTCAAACAGCGGACGGCTATACATCACGCCAGAGACTTGAGCAACCAAGCCGCCTAAAATCAACTGAGGCAGCCCGGTCACCATCGAAGATTTGCTATCAATGGAAATATGAGTAGCATCCAAGACGCGCGAATGGCGCTCTCGATGTGCATCATAGCGGTCGAGCGACACCGTGGGAAACACTATGTCTGCCGCAGTATCGCACGCGATATCGACCATCTTGGGAAGGGACTGCGGAGCAAACCACTCATCGGCGTTCATAGCGATGATTTGAGAGCCGCGCGAGGCAGCAAAACCGGCACGAAGACAAGCACCGCGCTTCGCGTCCTCGACGTCAATCAAATCAATATGAATGTCCCTGTCGGCAGCAACTTGAAGCGAATGGCGCACACCGGGCGCAGCATCGCGGCAGACAACGACAATCTGCAAATCGTAGAGGTCTTGGTTCTGGATACTCTCGAGCGCACGCATCGCATAGCTGGGCGAACCTTCTACCACAAGGATCACCGAAAGTCGCGGATGCGAGCCACGTCGAACCAAGTTATCCGTCCTCTCGACAGCAATGAATCAAACCGTGGTTCATGGTACACCCCGGCAATAAAAGCAATGAGACACCGGTTGTATTGCACGCCAAGAACAGATGTTGCACACGCGCAGCCCACAGATGACGGGTGTCGACGCACGACGCGTCGAGCCCTCCCTTAGTCGAGCACGACAAGCTCGGCGGGATCGTAATCCACGCCCATAAACGTAAGGCCGCAGGCAGGAGCCGTGGGGCCCGCAGCGGTACGGTCGCAAGCATCGATGACCTCGCGCATCCACTCGGGTTCACGGCGATGCATGCCAATCTCGACAAGCGTGCCCACGATCGTGCGGACCATCGAATGCAGAAACGCATTGCCCTCGATGGTAAACGTCAGGATGTCCTCGCCAAACGCAACCTCATGGCCAAACTCGGCACGCATCACGCAGCGGTGCGTGGGCTTGCCCACAGCAGACGCCACCTTGCAAAAGCTCTTGAAGTCCTGCTCGCCCAGTAGCGCGGGACAGGCCGCAGACATCGCCTCAACATCCAATGGGTAGCGATGCCACCACACCGCACCGCGCGAAAGCACAGGGCGCGCGTCGCGATCGGCAATACGGTACGTATACGTACGGGAACGCGCATCAAAGCGTGCAGAAAAGCCTTTACGGGCCTTGTAGACCTCGTTTATGGCGATATCTTTGGGCAGGAGGGCATCCATAGCCCTCAGCCACCTACGGCGCGTCAAAGCCAACTCAGCGTCCGTTACGGGCACGCTGATGTACTGAGCCACGGCATGCACGCCGGCATCGGTGCGACCCGCGCACGTCAGGTCGATCGGACGGCGCAGGAGCGTCTCGATAGCGCGGCGCAGCTCGCCCGCAACCGTCGTCTGGCCAGGCTGCTCGGCAAAGCCGCTATAGGACGAGCCATCGTAGGCCACGCGGAAAATGAGCGTGGCATCGAGCTCAGGAATCGAATTGAAATCAGACGGCGCGGTCATGGGCGCTCCCAACAAACAGGCAATGGCATTTCGACAAAAAAAGAGGGGTACGCGAACGTACCCCTCGAATATAGCCTATGCAGACGGATTGTCTACTCAGCGGTCTCCTCAGCAGGAGCCTCCTCGGCAGCCTCGACCTTCTTGGGAGCAGCGGCCTTCTTGGGGGCCGGAGCAGGCTTCTTGGCCTTAGGCGTGCAAGGCTCGGTGACGAGCTCCATGATAACGATGGGAGCATTGTCGCCCTTACGGTTACCGAGCTTCATGATGCGGGTGTAACCGCCGTTGCGGTCCTGCCACATACCCTGGGCAGCCTTGTCGAAGATCTCGGCAACGAGCTGCTTATCGCCGAGCTTGGCGATAGCCAGACGACGAGAGTGCAGGTCGCCCTTCTTGGCCCAGGTGATGATCGGATCGACGACCGAACGCAGCGCCTTAGCGCGGGTCTCGGTGGTCTTGATGCGGTCGTTCTCGAAGAGGGCCTTAGCAAGGCTCTTCTTCATGGCCTTGGTGTGGCTCGCATCGGTGCCGAGCTTCAGGCCCTTCTTAACGTTGTGACGCATGGTCTAGTTTCTCCTCAAATATGCGAAGCATTAAGCCTTCAGGCTCAGGCCCATGGACTCAAGCTTGTCCTTCACTTCCTCGATCGACTTAACACCGAAGTTACGGATGTTGAGCAGATCGTTCTCCGAGAACTCAACGAGCTGACGGACCGAGTGAATGCTGGCGCGCTTAAGGCAGTTGTAGGAACGGACGGAAAGGTCCAGATCCTCGATCTGCTTGTCCAGCTCGGCGTTGTCGTTGGTGACCTCGGGAGCGAAGATCGAAGCCTCCTCCTCGACCTCGGGGGTCTCGGCAAGGTTCATAAAGGCGGCCATATGCTGGTTGATGATATTGGCAGCCTGGACCACGGCGTCGCGCGGGGCGATAGAGCCGTTGGTCTCGATCTCGAGGACAAGGCGGTCGTAGTCGGTGTGCTGACCGACACGGCAAGCCTCAACGAGCTTGGCGCAACGGGAAACCGGCGAGTACAGCGAGTCGACGTGGATCACACCGATGGGATCGTTGTCGCGCTTGTTGGCCTCGCCAGAAACATAGCCGCGGCCATAGCCGATGCGCATGCTCATGGTGAGATGGCCACCCTCGGTGAGCGTTGCGATGTGCTGCTCGGGGTTGACCAGCTCAAACTCGGACGGAATAAAGAAGTCCGCACCGGTGACCTCGCAGGGGCCGTCAACCGAGATGGTGGCGGTCGCCTCGTCGGTCGTGCCGAGAGCCCTGAAGACAAGACCCTTGACATTCAGGACGATGTCGGTGACATCCTCGACCATGTTAGGGATGGTCATGAACTCGTGCTGCGCGCCATCAATCTGAATAGCCTCGACGGCGGCACCCTCGAGCGAGGACAGAAGAACGCGACGAAGGGAGTTACCCAGCGTATCGCCGTAGCCACGCTCGAGCGGCTCGACGGAGACACGAGCAGACGTCTCGTTGATCTCTTCGACCTGAACCTGAGGCCTAATGAATTCTGACATGTATTACCTCCAGCCTCAGCAGCCCGGATGGACTACTTAGAGTAGAGCTCGACGATGAGCTGCTCGTTGATATCACCGCTGATCTGCTCACGCGTCGGCAGAGCGAGCACGTTACCAGACAGCTTCTCGATATCGACCTCGAGCCAGCCAGGGACCTCAAAGCGCTCGGAGGAAATCAGGGCCTCCTTGATGGGGAGGAGGTCACGGAACTTCTCGCCGACAGCGACGACGTCGCCGGCCTTGACGCGGTAGGACGGGATGTCCACGCGCTTGCCGTTCACGGTGAAGTGACCGTGACGGACGGACTGACGAGCCTCTTTGCGGGTGCGGGCGAAGCCAAGACGGAAGACAACGTTGTCGAGGCGAGACTCAAGGATGATCATGAGGTTCTCACCGGTGACGCCGTTCATCTTACGGGCCTTGTTGAAGTAGCCGTGGAACTGCTTCTCCAGAACGCCATAGATGAACTTGACCTTCTGCTTCTCGCGCAGCTGCATACCGTACTCAGATTCCTTGCGACGGCGCTTGGGCTGACGGATAGATTCCTTCTTGCTGCTGTAACCGAGCTCAGCGGGATCGATCCCGAGCTGACGGCAGCGCTTAAGAACAGGAGTCCTGTCGATTGCCATATTGATACGATCCTTTCAGTTACACGCGGCGACGCTTCTTGGGGCGGCAGCCGTTGTGCGGAATGGGGGTCTTGTCCTGGATGCTCGAGACCTCGAGGCCAGCAGCCTGGAGGGAGCGGATGGCGGTCTCACGACCGGAGCCGGGGCCCTTGACGAAGACGGAAACCTTCTTCATACCGTGCTCCATGGCCTGCTTGGCAGCAGCCTCGGCAGCCATCTGGGCAGCGAACGGCGTGGACTTACGGGAGCCCTTGAAGCCCACCTGGCCAGCCGACTTCCAGGAAATGACGTTGCCCTGGGGATCGGTGATCGAAACGATCGTGTTGTTGAACGTAGAACGAATGTGAGCCTGGCCCACGGAAATGTTCTTACGGTCCGCGCGCTTCAGACGGGCAGCGCGAACGTTCTTCTTAGCAGTAGCCATCTATCTAGCGCTCCTTATTTCTTCTTCTTAGCACCGATCTGACGCTTCGGGCCCTTGCGGGTACGAGCGTTAGTGTGGGTGCGCTGGCCGCGGACCGGGAGGCCCTTGCGGTGACGAAGGCCGCGGTTGCAGCCGATGTCCATAAGGCGCTTGACGTTCTGGTTGCGCTCACGGCGGAGGTCGCCCTCAACCATGATCTGGTTCTTGTCGATATAATCGCGGATGGCGTTAACCTCATCCTCGGTGAGGTCCTTAACGCGCGTATCCACGTTAACGTTGCACTCGACGCAAATCTTCGTCGCAGTGGTGCGGCCGATGCCGTAAATGTAGGTCAGACCGATCTCAACGCGCTTCTCACGCGGGAGGTCGACACCATTAATACGGGCCAACGTAGTCTCCTCTCTTAACCCTGACGCTGCTTATGACGGGGGTTCTCGCAAATGACGAGGACCTTGCCATGGCGCCTAATGATTTTGCACTTATCGCACATCTTCTTGACCGAAGGACGTACCTTCATCGTTCTTCCTTTCGGTAGCGCTCAAACTACTTCCCTACTATCTACTCGCCCAGCCGCAGGCGTTTAAAACTATGGCTGGTCTTCACACACAATCCGACCGTAGGTTGAGCTAAGCCTGCAGTCGGAAATGGAGTGCGTGTATACGTGCCGCTATTTGTAGCGATAGGTGATGCGGCCGCGGGTCAGGTCGTACGGGGAAAGCTCCACGACAACCCTGTCACCGGGGAGAATACGGATGTAATTCATTCGGATCTTGCCAGAAATGTTGCACAGAACCGAATGACCGTTCTCGAGCTCGACCTTAAACATGGCGTTGGGCAACGGTTCCTTTACCGTACCCTCGAGCTCAATTGCGTCTTCCTTCTTCACAAGCAATCATCTTTCTCTAGAAAACGACAGCGATTGAGTATTCTACAACACGTATGCACGCATCGTAATAACTTCGTAATGGCTCCACAACTAAGTGGAACTTGTTACATTTCTCCGCCTTGGAGCGAACACCAAGCACCTTGGGCATCCGTGGTCAGAATCACCGGACCGTCATTGGTAATGGCGACGGTGTTCTCGTAGTGCGCGGCGGGCAGGTGGTCGTTGGTCGTAACAATCCAACCGTCGGAGCCCGTGCTCACATGGTTGGAACCCATCGTAACCATCGGCTCGATGGCAATGACCATGCCGGCCTGGAGGCGAACGCCCCTCCCCTTCTTTCCGTAGTTAGGAACGTTGGGGTCCTCGTGCATCACGCGGCCAATGCCATGGCCAACATAATCACGAAGCACGCCGTAACCGTGAGACTCGGCGAGGGACTGAACGGCATAACCGACGTCCCCGATATGGTTACCGGGAACAGCCTGCTCGATGGCAGCCTTAAGGCAATCGCGCGTGACCTCGCACAAAGCCTTGGCTTCGGGCGTGGGGGTGCCGACGAAAAACGTCCATGCGTTATCGCCGACCCAACCGTCGACAACGGCTCCCGTATCGATGGAGATGATATCGCCATCGCGCAGGATCATGTCAGGGTTGGGAATACCGTGGACCACGGCATCGTTGATCGATGCGCAAATGGTCCCCGGGAACCCGCCGTAACCCTTAAAGGCAGGGGTGCCGCCATGCATGCGGATAATCTGCTCCGCGAGCTGATCGAGCTCAAAAGTCGAAACGCCGGGGCGCACCATGGCTCCAACGTGGCGGAGCGCCATCTTAGATAGCGCTCCTGCCTTCTTCATCTGCTCGATTTGCGTTGCAGACTTAATCTTGATCATAGACCGAGAGCCTCTTTGACATCCCCGTACACGGTCTCGCGAGCCTGGTCACCGTTGACCGACTTGAGCAGACCCTGGCCACGATAGTAGTCGACGAGCGGGCTCGTGGACTTCTCGTAGACATCGAGACGGTTCTTGATGGTCTCGGGCTTGTCGTCGTCGCGCTGATACATCTCGCCTGCGCACTTGGGGCAGGTGGCATCGGCAGCGGTGCCGGTGTAACCGCAGGCGCGGCAGGTGCGACGCGAAGACAGACGATCGATAATGACCTCGGGGGCCACATCGACCAGAAGGGCACAGTCGATCTCGCGACCCATGGCGGAAAGCTCGGAATCGAGCGTCACAGCCTGGGCGGTGTTGCGCGGGAAGCCGTCGAGGATGAAGCCCTGCTGGGCGTCATCGGCGGCAAGGCGCTCCTTGACAAGGTCGATCACGAGCTGGTCGGGAACGAGCTCGCCAGCGTCCATGTACTTCTTAGCCTGAATACCAAGCTCGGTGCCACCCTTGACGGCAGCACGCAGCAGGTCGCCCGTGGAAATATGGGCGACGCCAAACTCGGCGACGAGCTCCTGTGCGACGGTGCCCTTACCGGCACCCGGAGCTCCGAGCAATACGAGGTTCATGAGCAATCCTCCTCTAGCCTATTTAAAGAATCCATCGTAATCATACATCTTGATTTGGCCTTCGAGCTTATCGACCGTGTCGAGCACGACGCCGACCATGATGAGGATGGACGTGCCGCCAAATGCCTGGATCAGATGGTTACCCGTGAAGGAGAAGATGATCGAAGGCACGATGGCGATGAGCGCCAAAAAGACAGCGCTGGGAAGCGTGATCTTGTTGAGCGCGTTCTTGATGTAGGCCGCGGTAGCCCTACCCGGACGGACGCCCGGAATAAAGCCGCCCTGCTTCTTAAGGTTATCGGCCGTGTCATCGGGGTTGAACACCATGGAGGTGTAGAAGTACGCGAAGAACACAATGAGGACAACGTTAAGCACCCAGTTAAGCCAACCGGTCGAAAGCGCGGAGGCAACTGCCTGAATCCAGCCGATGCCGGGGAAGAACACGGCAATCTGAGCCGGGAAGTACAGCAGCGCCGAAGCGAAGATGATCGGCACGACACCCGCGGTGTTGACCTTGATGGGCAGGTAGGTGGTCTGGCCACCCATCATGCGACGGCCCACGACGCGCTTAGCGTAGGAGACCGGGATGCGGCGCTGGCCGCGCTCAAGGAAAACAATCAGCGGGATAACCAGCAGGATGATGGCGCAGATGATCACCATGGTGATGATGCCACCGGCGTTACCCTCGGTGCTGGAGAAGATAGCCTGCGGCAGACCGGCCATGATGTTCGCGAAGATGATCAGCGACATGCCATTGCCGATACCGCGCTGGGTGATGAGCTCACCAATCCACATGATCAGCATAGCGCCCGCGGTGAGCGTACCGACGATCATGAGGTCGAAGATGATCTCGGGAGCGCCGGCGCCATTAAAGCTGATGCCGAAGCTCTTAAAGAGGAAGAGGTAACCCACGGAGTTGAGGATTGCCAGAGCCAGGGTGAGGTAACGCGAATACTGCGTAATCTTGGTCTGACCGACCTCGCCCTCGCGGGCAAGCTCATGCAGGGAAGGCACGACGGCCTGGAGCATCTGGAGGATGATCGAGCTGGTGATGTAAGGCATGATGCCCAGCGAAAACACCGACACATAGCTCAACGCGCCGCCAGAGAAAAGATTCAGGAGGGCCATAGCACCTGCGGCGACCGAATTGTTATCGGTCGAGAAAAGGCCCAGCATCCCCTGGAAGGGAATGCCGGGCACAGGAACGTGCGCACCAATGCGGTACACGACGAGCATAGCTATGGTAAAAAGAATCTTTTCGCGCAATTCTTTGATGCGGAAAGCATTCTTAAGACCATTTAGCACGGCAGCTCGACCTTTCCGCCGGCGGCCTCGATCTTGGCCTGCGCAGAAGCGCTGACCTTGTCGACCTTGACCGTGAACTTCTTGGTGAGCTCACCATTGCCGAGCACCTTGACGGGCTCGAACTCGCTCTTGGTGATGCGAGCGGCCTTAAGAGCGGCACCGTCGATCACAGCGCCGTCCTCGAACTTGCGCTCGAGACGCTCAACGTTAACAGCGGTGTACTCGATACGACGGGGGTTGCGGAAGCCCGGAAGCTTGGGAAGGCGCATGGCCAGCGGAGTCTGGCCACCCTCGAAGCCGGCACCCTTGGTGCCGCCAGAGCGGGAACCCTGGCCCTTCTGACCGCGGCCAGAAGTGGTGCCGTGACCCGAAGAATTGCCACGGCCGACGCGCTTGCGGTTCTTGGTGGAACCGGGCGCGGGAGTAAGATCGTGAAGCTGCATTTGCTACTCCTCTACAATCTCGACAAGGTGCTTGACCTTGAAGATCATGCCGCGGACGGACTCGTTGTCAGCAATCTCGCGAACCTCGCGGATCCTGTGGAGACCGAGGGCACGGACAGTACGGACCTGGTCCTGCTTGCAACCGTTGGTGCTGCGGACCTGCTTGATCTTGATGGTGTCAGCCATGCTTAGTTCTCCTTACCGACGAACATCTCGGAGACCGTCAGGCCACGGCGAGCCGCGACGTCCTCAGGGCTGGAGAGCTCCTTGAGGCCCTCGACGGCAGCCTTGATGATGTTGAGGCCGTTGTCGGTACCGAGGGACTTGGACAGGACGTTCTTGATGCCAGCAAGCTCAAAGAGGGGACGCACAGCGCCGCCGGCGATAACGCCGGTACCCTCGACAGCGGGCTTGATGATGATGCGGCCGGCACCAAAGTGGCCGAGAACCTCGTGCGGGATGGTGCCCTGCTCGGTCACCGGCACGTGGAACATGTTCTTCTTGGCATCGAGAGATGCCTTGGAGATGGCCATGGGCACCTCAGCGGACTTGCCCATGCCAACGCCGACGTTGCCCTTGCCGTCGCCAACGACGACGAGAGCGACGAGGCTCATGCGACGACCACCCTTGACGGTCTTCGACACGCGGTTGATGTAAACGACGCGCTCCTCGAACTCGGAGGCCTCGCGCTGCTGCTTCTGATTACGAGCCATGTGCTACATACCTCCTAGAACTCGAGACCGGCGGCACGAGCACCGTCGGCGAGGGCCTTGACGCGGCCATGGTAGATACGGCCACCACGATCGAAGGCGACCTTGGTGATGCCGGCCTCGATGGCGCGCTTGCCAACGAGCTGACCGACCTTCTCCGCAGCCTCCTTGTTCGAGGTGTGGGTGCCCTTGAACTCGGCCTCGAGGGTCGAGGCAGAGACGAGCGTCAGGCTGGAGCCCTTGCTGTCGTCGATGATCTGGGCATAGATGTTGGCGTTAGTACGGGTCACGCGAAGACGCGGACGCTCGGCGGTACCCGAGACCTTGCCGCGAACACGACGCTGACGACGCTTGAGGCCTTCCAGCTTCGCCTTATGCTTGTTCATACGTAAACTCCTAAAAAGGTTGATCTTGCCAGCACCTGACGGGGTGCTGGTCTTATGCGAGTGAGTCGGTTACGACTACTTGGCGGCCTTACCCAGCTTGCGGCGGATGTGCTCGCCAACATAGTGGATACCCTTGCCCTTGTAAGGCTCGGGAGGACGATGACCGCGGATCTCAGCGGCGATCTGACCGACCTGCTGCTTGTTGATACCCTTGACGTTCACGTGGGTGTTGTCGGGAACCTCGAAGGTAATGCCCTCGGGAGCCTCGACGATCACGGGGTGCGAGAAGCCCAGGGAGAACTCGAGGTTCTTACCCTTCTGCTGCACGCGGTAACCGACGCCGGCGAGCTCGAGCTTCTTCTCGAAGCCCTCGGAAACGCCAACAACCATGTTGTGGATGAGGGCGCGGGTGAGGCCGTGGCGGGCACGGGTCTCACGCTCGTCGTCGGGACGGGAAACGGTGAGGACGTTGTCCTCGACGTTGATAGCGAGCTTCTCAAAGACATCGAGCTCGAGCTGGCCCTTGGGGCCCTTGACGACAACGTTGTTGCCGTTGACTGCCACTTCGACTCCGGCGGGAATCTGGACAGGCTTATTACCGATACGAGACACGGTGATCTCCTTTCCTTCTACCTACCGAGCGAATTACCAGACGTAAGCGATGATCTCGCCGCCGACGTTGTGCTTGCGAGCATCGCGGTCGGTCATAACGCCATGGCTGGTGGAAATAATGGCGGTACCAAGGCCACCGCGGACGCGGGGCATGTCGGCAACGCCGGTGTACTTACGCAGGCCCGGCTTGGAAATGCGGCGGATGCCGTTGATGACCTTAGCCTTCTTGGGACCATACTTAAGCGTGATGTGCAGAGTCTTCTGGGGCACGGTGTCCTCGACATCGTAGCCCTCGATGTAGCCCTCCTCGTGCAGAACACGAGCGATCTCGACGAGCTTCTTGCTGCTCGGCATGGAGACCGTGGCCTTGTTCACAGAGTTAGCGTTACGGATGCGCGTAAGCATATCTGCGATCGGGTCTGTAAGGTTCATACAGATTCTCCTTCGTTCTTGATGAACACGTGCTCTTGGTTCTTCGCCGCCCTTAACGGCAAAGCCTAACTAGCGCGTTTTCCCTGTTCCAAACGGATGCTTGAAACGCTGGTAGTGACTTACCAGCTGGCCTTCTTAACGCCGGGAAGCTCGCCCTTGAGTGCAAGCTCACGGAAGCAGACACGGCACAGTCCGAACTTGCGGTACACAGAGTGCGGACGGCCGCAGCGCTGGCAGCGCGTGTACTCACGAGTAGAGAACTTCTGCTTGCGATTGCACTTGACGATCATCGATGTCTTAGCCACTTATATCCTCCTCACATAGAGTATTGTTCGCCCCAAGCGCCGCCCCCTTGTGGGAACGGCGCTTATAGGGCAGGTGAACCTATTTCTTGAACGGGAAACCGAAGGCGTCCAGAAGGGCCTTGGCCTCCTCATCGGTGTTGGCGGTGGTCACGAAAGTGATGTCCATACCACGCTGGTGATCGACGGAGTCGAAGTCGATCTCGGGGAAGATGAGCTGCTCGGTGACGCCCATGGAGAAGTTACCACGGCCGTCGAAGCTCTTGGGGGAGATGCCGCGGAAGTCGCGGATACGGGGGATCGCGACGGAGGTCAGACGATCGAAGAACTCCCACATACGGTCGCCACGCAGGGTAACCTTGCAGCCGATCGGCATACCGGCGCGCAGGCGGAAGGTAGCGATGGACTTGCGGGCACGGGTGATCATCGGCTGCTGGCCGGTGATGGCGCGCAGGTCGCGCACGGCACCGTCGATGGCCTTGGAATCGGTAGCGGCCTCGCCGACACCCATGTTCACGACGATCTTCTCAAACTTGGGGATCATCATGACGTTCTCGTACTGGAACTTTTCCTGAAGCTGGTGCTTGACCTCGTTGTTGTACTTGGTCTTCAGACGCGGCACATACTTCTCTTCTGCCATTGTTCACTCCTTCTTGGGGTTTTAAGCACGGGGCGTGGCCACGGTGGGTTGTCCTCGTGCCTCCTGGCTGCATCCGCGCCGCTCATGGCATTTCGCGGTTTGGACTCGACACAGCAGGAGCCGACAAAACAATCGGTACTATACGCGCATCGGGAGCGTATTTCCAGAAAAACCTCTTCTGCCTGCACAACTCCACAACTCCCCCGCACAAATGGGTCCCAAAAAGCAGTTGCGGTGAAATAGGGACTGTTGGGCGGCCTAACAGGCTTAAACAATCCGTATTTCACCGCAACTTATTGGTGGGAATGCGATTAGCGCTTGCGGGGGACGAGCTTAGTGCGGCGCAGGTGGATCATCTCGGCGGCAATGGAGATAGCGATCTCCTCGGGATCCTCGGCCTCGATGGCAACGCCGATCGGCAGGTGCAGCTCGTCGATCTGGTCCTGCGTAAAGCCCTCCTGCTCCAGGCGAGCGCGCACAAAGGCCGTCTTGCGACGCGAGCCCAAGCAGCCCAGATAGGCGGGTTTGGCACGCATGGCCTGAATCACCACGTCGATATCGGACTTGTGACCCGCCGTGGCGACGACCACCAGGTCGCGCGGGCCGATGGGGCACTGCTTGCTCAGGCTCTTGTAGTCGACCAGACGACGGTCGTAGACACCGGGCACCCAATCGGGGGTCAGCGTGCCGGGGCGGTCGTCGCACGCCACGACGGCAAAGCCCGCCGCCGTAAGCACCCGCGCCGTCGCGGCGCCCACGTGGCCGCAGCCAAAGATATAGGTCAGGCCCTCGGGGCAGAGCGTCTCGATGTGCGCCGCGGGAATCTCGGAGGCCGCGTTGGTGTAGGTGACCTTACTCCCCTCCTCCACCAGCGAAAGCCCGGGGCAGCCCGCAATGGTGCGGCGCGATTCCTCGCCATGGTACTCGGCCACATCGCCCTCGAGCGCGCTCGCGATAAACGGTTCAAAGTCGATGACGAAGTCGCCGATGCGCCGATAGGCCAAGACGTCGGCAACCGACTGGAGCAACGGCACCTTGGTCGCATCCAGGTGCAGATAGCACAGGCAGATGGCTCCGCCGCAGATCATGCCGGTATCGGAGTTCTCGCCGCCCATGGTGTAGCGGACCAGACGCGACTGTCCCGCGCTCAGGAGTTCGCGCGCCTCATCCAGCGCAAAGAGCTCAATCTTGCCGCCGCCGATAGTGCCCGCCTGGCTGCCGTCGGCAAAGACAGTCATCCATGCGCCCACACCGCGCGGCGATGACCCCGCCGTACCGGCCACGACCACGAGCTCGCACGTCTCGCCAGCACGCAGGGCAGCAAGCGCCGCATTCACAACATCGAGCTTTTCCATTGCCGCCTTCTATCCTCTAAAGACATCGGTGAGCATAGCGAGTGCCTCGAGCACGCCGCCGCCGACCGACGTCGCCTTGTCCGAAATGTAGTTGATATAGCTGGCATCGCCGCGCGGATCGACATCGGCGCATTTAAAGCCCTCAGTCACCTGCACGCCGTTCGCCAAAAGCCCGCGCAGACAGCCATCGATCTGCGTGCACATGGGCGTATCGCCCGCGTAGCCAATCACGTCTCCGGCGCTCACGATGTCGCCGATTGCGCGGTCGGACCGAAACACGCCGGCGGCGGGGCTGTGGATAACGCGCTCCTTGCCAAAGCCGGCGATAATGCCCGGCACGCCCGTGTTGGGCTGGGGCGAACCTTGGGTAATGACACGGCCGAGGAAATGACCGCGCATGGTCTCGACCACGGCGTCGCAATCGACCGGCGCGGTAAAGCCCGGCCCCACGGCGATGACGGCAGGCGCCATGTCGCGCGTGGTGCCCAGGTTGCGCTTGGCCAAAATCGCGTCGACCACAGCCGCGGGTTTCAGCTCGCCGAGTATCTTGGCCTGGGGGTCCACCACAACGGCGACGTCTCCAGCCTCGGTAATCGCAAACGCCTCAGCCGGCGTCTGTGCCAAGCGAGCGCGAATGCCTTCGACCTCGACCTCGCCCAGGCGAATGGCCTCGCAAAAACTGATTGTGCGGCGGATGCACGTGGGAACCGCGATATCGGCCATAACGACCGACACGCCGGCGCGCACCAAGCGAGCGGCGACGCCCGTGGCGATATCGCCGGCACCGCGAACATAAACGAGCATTCCCGGGGCACCTCCCTGTGCTACGGTTTGAGCAGAGCAAAAGCGGCTCGACCGCTTCTCTGATGATTATTTATTATCACAGTATTATACGGCGGTGAACAGATGGAAACGACGAGCGGAAACCTTGCCTCCACGCTCAAGATCGAGCCGGGCATTACCGCAATTATCGGCAGTGGCGGCAAGTCGACCCTACTAAAGACGCTCGGCCTTGAGCTTATGCGCGCGGGCGGCCGCGTGCTCCTCTGTACCACCACGCACATGTTTCCCGTCGCCGGCGTGCCATGGAACGGGTCGAGCCGTTGCCTGGGCGCCGCGCCTTGGAAGCCGGGGGCCCTGCATGTTCCCGGCTGCACTTGCGAGGCATGCGCTGGCATGAGCCGCGGAAGTATCTGCCAGGCGGGTGTTTTGGACCCGGAGACAGGCAAGCTCTCCGCCCCCGCCGAGCCGCTCAACGAGCTGGCGCAGCGCTTTGACTACGTCCTGGCCGAGGCGGACGGCAGCAAGCGGCTCCCGCTCAAGGCGCACGCCCCGTGGGAGCCGGTAATTCCCTCTGGCACGGCCAACATCGTCTGGATCGTCGGCGCCTCGGGATTCGGCAAGCCCGTCGCCGAGGTTGTCCACCGCCCCGAGCTCTTCTGCGAGCGCTGCGGCTGCGAGCCCACCGATACCGCCACGCCCGAGCGCGTCGCCCAAGTGCTCAATGCCGAGATGCAGGCGCTGAAACTCAATACCGCACGCGTCATGCTCAACCAAGTCGACACGCTCAGCGACCCCACAATGGCCGACCGCTTCGAGGCAGCTCTCGACCGCCCCATCGTCGCCACCAGCCTCAAATAGCCGGCGCTGCCCCAGCAGACCTATAAGTTGCGGTGGAATAGTTCCTGAAACGGCCTATTTGGCGGCTAAACAGGAACTATTTCACCGCAACTGCGGGGGTCCGGCACCCCCTCCTGTTAGCGGGGCACGTAGCGGCCAGGTTGGGCTCCGGTGGGCTCGCCGTCGCGTGCCGCCAGCACGCCGTTCACAAACACGGCCTTGGCGCGGCCATGTGCCTCAAAACCCTCGAGCGGCGTGTAGTCCACAGCCTGATGCTGCGTCGCCGCGCTAATGGTCCAGCGCGCCTTGGGATCCCACACGCACACGTCGGCATCGGCGCCCTCGGCAAGACAGCCCTTGCGCGGATACATGCCAAAGACGCGCGCCGGGTTCTCGCTCATCAAGCGGCACAGATCCTCGGGTCCCAGCTGGCCCTCAAAGCTCGTGGCAATCGCGACGGGACGATGCTCCACGCCGGGCCCGCCGTTGGGAATCGCACGGAAATCATCGCGTCCGCGGTCCTTTTGCCCGTGCAGGTTAAAGCTGCAATGATCGGTCGCAATAGTATCGATCTCGCCGGCCACAAGCGCCTCGCGCAGCGCGGCACGGTCGCCGGCATGGCGCAGTGGCGGGCTCATCACATACTTGGCACCCGCAAAGCCGTCCTCGCCCTGCTCCAGATAACAGGTGTCGTCGAGCATCAGATACTGGGGGCAGGTCTCGACATAGATATTCTTCTGCCCGCGCGCTTTGGCAGCACGGATGGCCTCGAGCCCCAGCTTGGTCGAAAGGTGCACCACGTTGACCGGAGCGTCCCCGGCCAGGTGCGCCAGATACAGCAGGCGGCTCACGGCCTCACCCTCGCACACGTCCGGACGGCTGAGCGCATGGCCCTCAGGCCCGTGGATACCCTGCTCAAACGCGCGCTTCTGCAGCGCGTTGACCAACGTGCCGTTCTCGCAATGCACGCACAGGATACCGCCCACGCGCTTGAGCTCCTCCAGCACCTCGAGTGTCTCGGCATCGTCCAAGCGCAGGTGGTCATAGGCAAAGTAGGTCTTAAACGACGAAACGCCCGCCTCGCGCATAGCCGCGAGATCGGCGCGGTTGCGCTCATTCCACTCGGCGAGTGCCATATGAAAAGCGTAGTTTGCCGTGCAGGTTCCGTCGGCGCGGCGATGCCACTCGGCCAAGGCATCGGGCATGGTCACGCCGCGGTCGGCCGTGGCGTAGTCCACGATGGTCGTGGTGCCACCGCAGGCAGCCGCGCGCGTGCCGGTCTCAAAGCTATCGGCTGTCCAATCCATGCCGGTCCAGCACTGCATGTGCGTGTGGCCGTCGATAAAGCCGGGGAACACCCAACAGTCGGTGGCGTCCTCGACGGTATCGCCCTCGCCCGGCTCGATTGCCGCGGCAATCCGCACAATCTTATCGCCCTCCATGGCAAGATCGGCGCGGCGAAGCCCCTGGGGCGTCACGAGCGCGCCGTTTTTGATGATGATCATAATTGCTCCTCATTGATTGATGCAGTTGGCCACGCGATCAAAATATGAGCAGGCGGCGATATGCTCCGTTATGCGTTGCTGTCCCTTGGCGGTATCGACGTCCCACAGCTCGTAGGCACGCGCCTCGACCAGCACCACGTCGGTACGGTCCTTGAGGATCGAACCGCCGCCGTCCTTGCCCTCAAGACACATAAGTGCATCGAACAGTTCCGTCGGAAAGAGCACCGGGCTCGAAGGCTCACCGTTGCACGCAAGACGCACCGGATGCTCGCGACCACGCTCGTCAAATGCACGAACCATAGCCTCAAAAGAATCCGAACTCACGAGCGGCTGGTCGCCCGGCAAAAAGAGGCAACCTTTCCAGTTGCGTTCGACTCCCCACGAAAGGCCCGCACGGACGCTTTCGCTGCGCAGCTCGCCATCGTGCAGCACACACGGGCAATGCTTGTCCTCGCAAATCTGGGCAACCTCGGGCCAACGCGTCGAAACCACGACGTCAAAGCCCCGGGGAACCGAATCGATGGTCCGGGCAATCAGCGGCTCGCCATAGATATCGGCAAGCATCTTGTTAGAGCCAAACCGCTTGCCCTCGCCCGAAGCCATAATGACACATCCAAGTTTCATGGTGGTACCTCCCCCGAAACCATCGTACCCATAACTCGCGCCGCGGGCATCCACATCGAAAGCGCTTATCCCGCACGCCCGCGATGCAAAAAAGGGGCACCCCGCCGGTTGGCAGAGCGCCCCCTTTACATGGCTTACCTCAGCCCGGCTTTAGGCCTGGAACCAACGGGCGGTGTTGCGCTCGTCGAGGGCCTTGAGGGTAGCGGCGGGATCGGCAACCTTCTGCAGGAACATCATGGCTGCGATGGCATACGGCTTGTAGCTGGCCTCCTTGTACATGCCCACGCGGTGCATGTCGAAGACGTCGGCGTTAACCTCGCCGTGCTCGCAAGAGACACCGGAGATGTCGGCGGGCAGCGGGTGCATAAAGATGGTGTCCTGGCCGTTGGCAGTCTTCTCCATGAGCTCGGTCGTGGAGCACCAGTCCTGATGGGTGGCGTTCTGGGCGAGCAGCTCCTTCTCGAGCGCTGCGATGCCGGCGTCGTCGCCCTCGGCGTACAGGTTGGTGCGCTTCTCCATGGCGGCAAACGGAGCCCAGCTCTTGGGGATCACGATGTCGGCGCCCTCGAAGGCTTCGGCCATGGTGTTGACCTGCTTAAAGGTGGTGCCGGACTCGGCGGCATAGCCCTTGGCGCGCTCGACGACCTCGGGCATGAGGTCGTAGCCCTCGGGGTGAGCCAGGGTGACGTCCATGCCAAAGCGGGGCAGCAGGCTGATCAGCGACTGCGGGCAGGACAGCGGCTTGCCGTAAGAGGGCGAATAGGCCCAGGTGACGGCAACCTTCTTGCCCTTGAGGTTCTCAAGGCCGCCAAACTCGTTGATGAGGTAGAGCATGTCGGCAGAGGACTGCGTGGGGTGGTCGGAATCGGACTGCAGGGAGATGAGCGTGGGGCGGTGATCCAGGACGCCGTCCTCGTAAGCCTGCTGGACAGACTCGGAGACCTCGGCCATGTAGGCGTCGCCCTTGCCGATGTACATGTCGTCGCGGATGCCGATGACGTCGGCCATGAAGGAGATCATGGTAGCGGTCTCGCGGACGGTCTCGCCGTGGGCGATCTGGGACTTCTTCTCGTCCAGGTCCTGCAGCTCAAGGCCGAGCAGGTTGGCGGCCTTAGAGAAGGAGAAGCGCGTACGGGTGGAGTTGTCGCGGAACAGGGAGACGGCCAGGCCCGAGTCGAAGATCTTGGGAGAGACGTTGTTCTCACGCAGCTCGCGCAGGGCGTCGGCGACGATGTAGAGAGCCTTGAGCTCATCGGTGGTCTTGTCCCAGGTGTGCAGGAAATCGCTGCCGTACATACCCTTAAAATCGAGGCCGTTCAGCCGCTCGACGAGCTCGGTAAACTTAGCGTCCATGGAAATGTCCTTTCTAAAGATGAAACGATCGCAATGAGTAGATGTGCTCCGGCATGCGCGTGTGGCTAGAACATGCAGAGCACCATGACGAGGACCCGCCACCGTTGAGGAAGCATGGGAGATAACGACCGCGGGCCCCAAGTCAACAGGAGGCGCCGGGGGCATAAACTGTCCCCGGCTCAACAAAATCGAGGAATGGGACTAGTCGATCTTGTTGTTGGTCAGACCGGCGCGGAACACGGTGGCGTCGCCATCGGCCTGGCTCGGATCGTAGAGGTTCAGGGCAGCCACATACATGGCGGCAGCGGTGACCAGGTCGTCCTTGTAGGTGACCTCGTTGGGAGCATGAGCCTGAGACTCGGCACCCGGGCCAAAGCCCACGCAGGGGATGCCGTAGCGGCCCTGGATGGAAACGCAGTTCGTGGAGAAGGTCCACTTGTCGCACAGCGGGCGACCGGTGCGCTTGTCAATGCTAGGCTCGCAGCCGATGCGCTCGTCACCAAACATGGCCTTGTGGGCGTCGACGAGGGCCTTGACGTGCGGAGCGGTCTCCTTGTTGATCCACGTGGGGAAGTAAGCCTCGGTCTCGTAGACCTCGCCGGTCCAGGACGGACGGTCGTACATGTACATGGAGACCTTCACGTCGTCGCCGTACTTCTTGGCGGCCGGCAGGTTGCGGATCTCGTCCAGGCAGGACTCCCAGGTCTCACCGGCGGTCATACGACGGTCGATGGAGATGGCGCAGGAGTCAGCGACAGCGCAACGGCTGGGGCTGGTGTAGAAGATCTGGCTGACGGTGCAGGTGCCGCGGCCCAGGAAGCGGGCATCCTCGAAGTGCTCGGGGTTGTACTTGGGGTCGAGCATCTTGACGAGACCCTTGATGTCGGTCGACTCGTCGCAGCCGTTGTTGTTGAGGGCGCGGACGTCGGCGATGATGTCGGCCATCTTGTAAATGGCGTTGTCGCCGCGGTCGGGAGCGGAGCCGTGGCAGGAGGTGCCGTGAACGTCGACGCGGATCTCCATGCGGCCGCGGTGACCGCGGTAGATGCCGCCGTCGGTGGGCTCGGTGGAAATGACGAACTCGGGCTTAATGCCGTCCTTGTTGTAGATGTACTGCCAGCACATGCCGTCGCAGTCCTCTTCCTGGACGGTGCCGATGACCATGATCTTGTAGCCCTCGGGGATGAGGCCCATGTCCTTCATCATCTTGGCAGCGTAGGTAGCAGAAGCCATGCCGCCCTCCTGGTCGGAGCCGCCGCGGCCGTAGATGATCTCGTCGGTCTCGTAGCCCTCATAGGGATCGGCGTCCCAGTTCTCGATGTTGCCGATGCCGACGGTGTCGATATGGGAGTCGATGGCGATGATCTTGTCGCCCTCGCCCATAAAGCCCATGACGTTACCCAGGCCGTCGACCTTGACCTCGTCATAGCCAAGGCTCTCCATCTCGGCCTTAATGCAAGCGACGACCTCACCCTCCTCGCAGGACTCAGAGGGGTGAGAGATCATGGCGCGCAGGAAGCGAGTCATATCAGCACGATGGGACTCAGCAGCAGCCTTGATAGCGTCGAAATCGAGTTCTTTAGCCATTGTTCATAACCTTTCAAACTAAGGAATCTACCTGTGAGGTGGCGGAGCGATACCTATTTACTCCGCCCCAACGATTAGCAAGTGGGGTATTCGCCTTCCCAGACGATGCGACGGTACTGATCCGGATCGGTGTCACCTTCCGTGGAGAAGCAGAGCACGGAGCTCGTCTTATCCAGGCCGATGAGCTCTTTGAGCTCGGCGTACTCAGGATCGAGCATGAGGGTCTCGACCAGGCCAGTGGTCACCGCGCCGGACTCGCCGGAGATGACGCGCGGGTCGCCCTTCTCGGGGGCGCCCAGGGTGCGCATGCCGCGAGCGGTGACCCAGTCGGGGCAGGACACGAAGGCGGTGGCATGGTTGCGCAGGATATCCCAGCCCAGGATGTTGGGCTCGCCGCAGCACAGACCGGCCATGATGGAGGGCATGTCACCGTCCACGATACGCGGATCGCCGTCGCCGGCGGCAGCGCCCTTGTACAGGCAGGCGGCCGGAGCGCACTCGACCACGACGAAGGTGGGCGGGTTATCGGGATACAGGTTGGTGAAGTAGCCCACCACGGCGCCGGCGAGCGAACCCACGCCAGCCTGGACAAACACGTGCGTCGGGCGGTTGATGGCCATCTCGCGCAGCTGCTCGGCAGCCTCGGAAGCCATGGTGCCGTAGCCCTCCATGATCCAAGACGGGATCTTCTCGTAGCCCTCCCAGGCGGTGTCCTGAACGATGACGCCGCGCTCGCAGGCGTCGGCCTCGGCGGCGGCCATGCGGACGCAGTCGTCGTAGTTGACCTCCTCAATGGTGACGGCGGCGCCCTCCTTGGCAATGTTGTCGTAACGGGGCTTGGAGCTGCCCTTGGGCATATGTACCACGGCCTTCTGACCCAGCTTGTTGGCCGCCCACGCCACGCCGCGGCCGTGGTTGCCGTCGGTGGCGGTGAAGAAGGTGGCCTGGCCGAACTCCTTGCGGAAGGCCTCGCTGGTCAGGTAGTCGTAGGTCATCTCGGACACGTCCTGGCCCATTTCCTTGGCGATGTACTTGGCCATGGCGAAGGAGCCGCCCAGCACCTTGAAGGCGTTCAGGCCAAAGCGGAAGGACTCGTTTTTGACGCACAGGCCGGCCAGCCCCAGGTATTGGGCCATGCCGTCCAGCCGGTCCAGGGGGGTGACGGAGTACTGGGGGAAGGTGCTGTGGAAAAAGCGGGCCTTGGCCACGTTGGAGAGCGACATGATGGGCAGCTGCCGGTCGTCGCTCTTGGGCATGGTGTTGAGGACCCATTTGATCTGGTCTTTCATTGGGACGGTCGCCTCCAAATTATTTTGAAGTTGCACTCACTTTTTGTTTTACGAGACCATCATACCACGTCCCGTTCAGATGTCAAGAGGATATTCTAAAAAAAATGGTGCAATACTAAAAAATTTTTAGCATCCATAAAAATGCGCCTGAAACATAAGGGAAAAACAGGAAAGCGGGACCCCGGACGGCCGGCCGCCGGGACCCCGCGGAAGGTCAGGGGGCGGCCTTCTTGGCTGGCTTTTTGTAGAAGGTGTCCTGCATGGGCAGGCAGGTGCGCAGGATGTGGTCACGGGCGTAGTAGGCCCCCTGGGCCGCCGGCGCGGTGGGGATGGTGGCGATCTCGCCGATGCCCTTGGCCCCGTAGGCGAAGGGGAGCAGCTCCTCCTTCTCCACATAGATGGCGTGGATGTCGGGGATCTGGTCGGCCCGCATCAGCCCCAGGGTGCCGAATTTGGCCTGGGGCACGCAGTCCTTGAGGGGGAAGTCCTCGGTGAGGGCGTAGCCCAGGCCCATGAGCACGCCCCCCTCGATCTGCCCCTGGATGGAGGTGGGGTTGACCACCTTGCCCGAGTCGTGGGCAGCGTAGACCTCCTTCACCCGCCCGTCGTCGTCCAGAATCACCACATGGGTGGCGAAGCCGTAGGCCACATGGCTCTTGGGATTGGGCTTGTCGGCCCCCAGCTTGTCGGTGGGGTCGAAGAACTCGGCGCTGTACTCCAGCCCCTCCAGGGCGGACAAATCTCCGCCCGCCCCGTCCAGATCGGCCCTGAGCTCGGCGGCGGCCATGCGCACGCACTCGTCGTAGTTGACCTCTTCGATGGTCACCGTTGCGCCCTCGGCGGCGATGTTATCGAAGCGGGGCTTGGTGGAACCCTTGGGCATGTGAACGACGGCCTTCTGGCCCAGCTTGTTGGCAGCCCATGCCACGCCGCGGCCATGATTGCCGTCGGTAGCGGTAAAGAAGGTGGCCTGGCCAAAGTCCTTGGCAAGCTGATCGGAGGTCAGGTAATCGAAGGTGCACTCGGCAACGTCCTTGCCGGTCTCGTCGGCAATGTAGTTGGCCATGGCAAACGATCCGCCCAGAACCTTAAAGGCGTTGAGGCCAAAGCGATAGCTCTCGTCCTTAACGCACAGGTTGGACAGACCCAAGCGCGCAGCCTGACCGTCCAGGCGGGCAAGCGGGGTGACGGTATATTGAGGGAACGACTGGTGGAAGGCGCGGGCCTTCTTCACGTGGTCGAGGCTCATGATTCCCAAGTGCTTGTCATCGCTCTTGGGCATCGTGTTGCCCGCCCACTGGATCTTATCGGCCATACGGTGAACTCCTTAAGTCCTCTCTTGCCGGCCCCCGCATACGCGTTTCAGCCCATTCCCATTCATGCGACTGAACTTTTATGTGGATGCCAAACAAAAAGTTTGTTAGCACTGTTCTATCACACTTTTTGATTGGCAAACCTAACAAATTGTTTGTTGCCGTAATCGGTACTTTTTCGCCGCCGAACGGTCATGAATTGCCTTGTTGATGGATTTGTTTGCGAACAGATGTGGTTTATGGCAAAGTGTGCCCAAACTAATTTTTAGGAAGGCACCCATGACCCCCCCACAGATTGAGTTTTACAAGCGCCTCGCACACGGCCTGGCGCTCCAATTTGGCCCCAACTGCGAAGTCGTCGTCCACGATCTGGAGACCGAGGACGTGGACCACTCCATCGTAGTGATCGAAAACGGCCACGTCAGCGGGCGCAAACTGGGTGACGGCCCCAGCCATATTGTGTTTGAGTCCATGCACGAGGGCAGCACCGACGTACACGACCGCGAGCCGTACCTCACTAAAACCACCGATGGCAAGCTGCTCAAGTCCTCGACCATCTTTATCCGCAACGACGAAGGCAAGCCCGTCGGCATTTTGGGCATCAACTTTGACATTACGCTTATGAAGGCTTTTGAGCGTTCGCTCGACGCCTTTACCGGCACCGGCGGCACGGGCTATACCGAGCCCGAGCCCATTACCAAGAACATCGGCGACCTGCTCGAGGACCTGCTGCACGAGTGCGAGCAGTTTGTGGGCAAGCCCGCGGCACTCATGACCAAAGACGAGCGCATTCGTGCCATTGGCTACCTCGACCGTCGCGGCGCCTTCCTCATTTCCAAGTCGAGCGAGCGCGCCTGCGAGTTCTTTGGCATCTCCAAGTACAGCTTCTATAGCTACCTCAATGAGGCCAAGGCGGCGGCCGGCGACAAGTAGGCACTCGCCTGGATTGCCCCTCCCCTTTTGGGTGCGAGTTCTGGAAAGCACGAATCCAAGACCGGGCCGCTTGGGAAGTTCCATATAATCGATGTCATTAGTATTTCGAAAGGATGGGACAGAATGGCGTTGAGCAAGGCATCATGCACCGGTCGCGGATTGATTCCGGCAATTGGTGGACATGTGCACCGCATGTTCGATGAGGGTGAAGACGACCTGTTTTCGCTGAGCCTTGACGACGTGATGGATGATCGCCCGTGGACCGCCGACGAACTCATGGGCGGCGGGGCTCGCCCGTCAAGCCCCAATCCCGCACTTGCGCCTGAGCCCGTATCTGCGCCGACTCCTGCGCAGTCGCCTGTTTCGACGCCCGCGCCTACGCCCGCACCCACTTCGGCGCCCACGCCCGCTCCCCGCCCCGCAAGCGACCCGTCCGAGACGGCGGCATTTCTCGCAGCAGCGACGCAGGGCAAATCGGCCGACAGCACCGTTATGTACAGCGCCCAGCAGTTGCCTGTTCCTGCGGCACGCAAGCCTCCGGTCGCAAGGCTCGATGAGCCCGTTGCCCATCAGGTTGCCTACGATTCCTGGGCTGCAACCGATCTGGATGAGACCTCTACCGGCATGCCGGCGCTCGATGTTCCAGTTAACCCGCTTTTTGCCGCCAACACGAGCGCCGCGGACTATGAGGGCGGTGCGGCATATTCCGGTTATTCCGATGGCTATGCTGGCACCGGTCGCATCGAGACCGAGGATTATGGCACCGCATCGAGCGATTATCTCAACGATCCGTACGCCGCCACGCCTGCACCGGAATATGACCCGGAGGCCGCGTCCGCGCCGGCGTATACCAAAAGCACGGGCGAAGAGCGCTTCGCCGATTATTACGCCGAGGAAAAGGCGCTGCGTTTCTCGGAATTTCCGCAGGCAGTCAAGGTTGCCTTTATCGCCATTATCATTGCCCTGCTCGGTGTCATTGCGTTTGAGGGGTTCCAGCTGTTCCGCGGCCCCACCCAAGCGGAGTCGGAGACCCAGCAAAAAGAGGACGACAACCAGTACCTGGACATCAACACCCTCAAGGGCGACCCCAACGACGGAGACGACGAGTAGCGAGGGCTGAAGGCGACCACAGGATCCCGCATCCAGCACCGACTTCTAAGTGCTGTTTTGTCATCCAACTACACTTTTCCGGATAATTTGCCCATCGAATTTGACACTTTTCCGAAGTTTTAAGGTGCCTATTTCGACACTTTTCCGTACTTTTACACGGCTGATTTCGACACTTTTCCGGATGAAAGCCGAATAATCACTTGGGAAACCAACGCCGTTCACACGTCATTTCGCAGGCGGCGCTTGATTTTTGTCCGTGCGCGCTGATAGACTTCCCCTTGTCCGCAAGGAGCGGGCACGTTTTATCCAGAGTCGGGGTAGAGAGTTGGCTCCACGATCCCGACGCCAACCGGCCAAGAGGCACGGTGGCCCTGCCAACATCGATGAAAGGAGTCCGTATGGACAATTTCTCCGTGCGCAGCGAGCGCAACTTCCACAGCCTGGCAACCAAGCCAAAACAAATACATCTTCTGGACGAGCCGAGCGGCTTTGCCTCGGCCATGGTCAAGAGCAGCCTCTCCCACCAGATGCGCTTTACGGTGCAGAAGCTTGAGAAAGAGCTCTGCGCCGCCGGCGACCCGCACGTATTGCAGATCAAGCTGCTCGGAGACAACTCGCGCGAGCCGTCCAGCTGGAAGCTCTTTGCTGACGGCAAGTGCGTTGCGGACGGATCCGGCGCCTTTGCCCGCGAGTGCTTCTGCGAGGGAGCTGAGGTGTTTCTAGACCTGTGCCGCGACGCCGTCGAGACTGCCGAGCTGTGCCAGTGGAGCGAGAGGGAGTACGAGCTGTTGGGTGCCGCGCGCGGGATTGCGGGGGGGGTGTAGGAACAGAAGCCTCATGACGGTGGCCTCAGCTGGAATGACGTATCGCTCGATAAATGATCTCAACAACGTAGCCGATGCGCCGCATTTCACCTCAAAGGCATTGAGCGATCAGGAGGCGTCCAGCATTTCTTTGATATCCCCAATTGATTGTTCCGAGAAAGTCTCTTCATGTCCTTATAATCGCCCTTACGAGAAACGTGGACGAGACAGGCGTCCATATGCCGTCTCTAAACTAACGAGCCGTTCGCGGAAAGAACATCTGGCTAGCATGGGCCAAAGATATACTGGTATCGCTGCAACAATTATGGAAGATCGGCACCACCAATGACCTCCTTGAAATTCTCCAGGCGCTTCGCGCTTAGCCTGCTCGCCTCGCTGTCCGCCACCGTAGCGCTTGCTTTGCCCTCAACCGCCCTAGCCGCGTCGGACCCGAACCCGCCCAGCATCTCCAACGTGACGATATCCGCGACGACAGTCACGGCCGGTTCCACGCTGCATGTCGGCTATAGCGTCGATGACCCTGACGGGGTACGGTCCGTCACGCCCATAGTCGAAGTCCTTGTCGAAAACGATACCGGAGACCATGGAATCAGTTCCCGTCTCGCCTTCTCGTCGACCGGCAACACGACCGCGGGCTTCGATATCTCCACCTCCCCGAGCGACCGGCCCTGCAGGTACCGGATCATCGGCCTCGGCGTGACCGATAGTCTTGGATGGGTTACCGATGTCTACGACACGACGTATGCCGAGGAGAAGGGGCTCGACTGTCCGACCTTCACCACCGACCCCCTCGAGTATGAGGTGACCGAGGGACCCGAGGACCAAAACCCGCCGACCGTGTCCTCCGTGTCGCTCTCGAGCAGGGAGGTCGCAACCGGTGCCGACTTCCACATCTCTTGGACCGTCTCCGATGCCGACGGCGTTCGCTCCGTTTCCCCCATACTGCGGCAGGGCTGGGAGAATTCGGACGACGGCTGCTCTGTTTCGTCAGCCTATTATCACGGAGGCTCGTCTATCGACGGGTTTGACCTCACATTCGACAGCAATAGGATCGGAAGGCACAGGCTGATCGGCCTTTCGGTCACCGATGGCCTAGGGTTCGAGACCGATGTGTACGAGAGTTCCTACGCCAGGGCCAACGGCATTTCGGGCGCGACTTTCTCGGTTGGCGACCCGAGCGAGCTGTGCTTCGAGGTAACCGGCAGCGCGATCGACCGGAACCCGCCCACGGTCTCGAACGTTTCCATCTCCGCGAAGAGGGTCCCCGTCGGCGGGATCCTCCGTATCTATTGCAATGTAGGCGACGCGGACGGCGTAAAGTCTGTCTCCCCGATCCTCGGCGACCCCGGCTATGTCGAGGACCCGAACTCTTTAAAGACCCGCAAAACGTTGAGCTGCAGCTACGATGCGGCAAGGGGCTATATCGAAATCGAGTTCCCCACGTCGCTCTCGATGGGCTCGTTTGAAATCCAAGCCCTCGCGGTCCTCGACAAGACGGGCCACGAGACCTTCGTCTACAGCTCCGCCTACGCCGAGCGTAACGGCAAGACCGGCGTTCAGACCTTTGATGTCGACGACGCGGGGGACGTCACCTTCGACGTGACCGCTCCGCTGTATGCCGCCACCAAGGGCGACGGGCAGGCGTATGCAAAGGACGGCGAGGCCGGTCTGACCTTCCGCTTCAGCGGTCCTCTCGATGAGTTCACGCGTCTCCTCGTGGACGGAACTGAGGTCTCCGCCGAGAACTACACCGCAACCAGGGGCAGCACGATTATCGAGCTCAGGCCGTCCTACCTGGACACGCTCGCCGGCGGCGGACACACCGTCACGGCCGTCTGGAAGGACGGGACGGCGACCGATGCGTCCTTCACCGTGGAGGGGAAGGCCCAAGGGGAGCAGGCGGGCGGAAAGACCGACGTAGATTCACCCGGCGACAACAAAAGTGATCCTGCCACTCCTGAAAAGGACGCCGACGAGGCGGCTACAAAAAAGTCGGGACGCACGACAGCCGATGAACCAAAGCTCGCTGCAACCGGCGACTCCACTTGGATGGCCAGCATCGCATTGGCCATGGCGGCCACGGCCTGCTTCACGGCAGCGAGAAGGCTTGAGCCCAAGCAGCATAGGCACGAACAGTAGCTCAAAGCGAACTCAACTGGGAAGGGCAGATGGATAGCCGTCCTTCTCTTATAATCAACCCAATCCGCTGAAATGCAATCAGTTAACGAGTTTCGCCAGACGCTCGGCCTCTACCCCGCTCTAGAGCAAGCCACCAGGCGATGAGATAATGCCCACGACTATCAACGTAAGCAAGGAGCGCGCTATGGCAGACAACGAGACCAAACCCTCGGCGAACGACGGCCGAGAGGAGCTCGTGGCAAAACAGCTCGCATCGACCAAAATCCACCTCGCGCTCACTCAGAAGCGGGTGGACGTCTCCGGCGCCATCAAGCTACCGCTCGAGCGAATTCCCCAACTCGGCGTGGCGTTCGCCTCGCTCCCCTCGATGTTTCGCACCGTCACCAACACGGTGAGCGTGCCCACGCTGCTCCAGGCGACTGACAAATATGGTAACCCGCTCGATCCGTCGAAACTCAACACGTTCAAGGACGGCAGCGGTCTCACAGGGGGCTACCGCGACGCCGCCAAGGGCCTTGGGCAGGCGCGCTTCCACGTAGTCGAGGGCGACATCGCCACGAGCGTCACGCAGGTGCCTTACGATCCAACATCGCTATTCATGGCAGCCGCAATCGCGCAGATAAACCAAAAGCTCGACTCCATCCAGGAGTCCGTCGACGAAATGTTCGAGTACATGCGTCAGCGCGACAAGGCCAACATGCGTGGCAACCTCAAGACGCTCGCAGACATCCTCAACGGTTACGGCCTCAACTACGGCAACGCCACCTACATGGCAAACGCCCATATGAAGGTGCTCGACATCAAGCAGTCGTCCGCGCAGGACATGGAGCTCTTCCGCTCGCAGGCACAGGCGGATCTGAAAAAGAAAGGGTTCATCGAGGTGCGAGACGGCTTGGGCAGACGTCTCGACAAGGTGCTCGACTACCTCAAAGACTGCCAGCTCGCCACCTACATCCACGCGTTCTCGCTGTTCCTCGAACCCATGCTCGCCCAGAACTTCGAGCCCGCAAAGCTCGCGGACGCCACTGCGAAGATCGAGGCTGATTCGATCGCGTACCGCGAGCTCTACACCGACTGCTACAACGCACTCGAAGCGGGGGCTGTCGACACCGTCGATGCGGCACTGCTGGGCGGTATCGCGTCCGCGGGCAAATTGCTCGGTCACGCCATCGCAAAGACCCCCGTGGGCGACCATACACTCATCGACGAGGCGCTCGAAGGCGCAGGAGAGAGCATCGGAAAGTTCAACGACAAGCAATCCGAGAAACTCCTCGAAAAGCTCCATCAGGCAAAGACGCCCGACGTCACGCCGTTCAAGCAGAGCGTAAAGGAGATCGACACCCTCTACAACCGCCCCGCGCAGATCGCCGTGGACGCCGAGAACGTCTACATCTTGCCTGCCAAGCAGCAGGAAGAGTAACGATACGCGACAGGCACGCGCCATGCAGACAGGTAACGCCCCTACCTCCCCTCCGCCTTCAGCTTTAGCAGCAGGTCACCCAGCTCGGGGCACTTGCTGGAAAGGCGTGTCTGGGCTCGCTCGTCCATCCCCCACCGCTGGCGGACTTCCTGGGCACGCGGGCTCACGTGGTAGTCCCCGTCCATTACCTGCTTGAGCAACTTAGCGGTCACGCGCGCATCGGCTAGGGCGCTGTGGGCGTGACCCGTCGACTCGTCGAACTCGATGCCAAACCACGTTGCCGCGTCACTCAAAGAGACGCGCCCGTGGCTGCCCACGTCCATGATCGAGGTGTAAAACGCCTGCAGGTCGGCCCAGTCCGTAGGAAATGCGACAAGGTCGATGTGCTTTGTCTGGCACTCGGTCAAAAGCTGTCGACGATCCGCCCCGCTCCAACAGACCACCTGGGCGGAATAGCGACCGATCCAATCGCTGAGCCTTTTGATCACCACATAGAGCGGATCGGCCATCGCAGTGTCCACAGCCGATATCCCTGTGAGCTCGCGGACGGGGAACGCAACGCCTTCGGTAAATTCTGTCTGCACAAACTGCGAGAACTCGCCCATCACGTTGCCGTGGTAATCGAGCTTAACAGCGCCGACCTCGATAATCTCGTTACGTAGTCCGCGGCGCTGGCGCTGCTTTGGCACCGGCGCAAACTCAAAGTCGAGCACGATCTGGCGCGCAAAGTTCGTCGTATCGATGGCCGAAATATCCGGCGTCTTTTTGTCTGGCACGGTCAGGGCCTTTCTCCGTCAACTGCCGCTCGTTACATAGGCGGCTACATTGCCGTAAGGATAGGAACCCGTGCGGACATGAAATCGCACAGCACGGCTTTCCGGCATCCTTGCGTAAAGCCACACTTTGAGAGAATCATGTCACTGTTATTATCGAACATATATTCGTATTTATAGCAGTACTTTGATAGAATTGCAGTTGTTGACGGCAGTTCCATGTGCCGGGCAGCGCCCTCCATGCGACGGGAGGTGATGCCCATGACCGATCTGATTGATTTCGTGAAGCTCCTGACCGCTTTGGTCTCGCTCCTCACGGCGCTTATCGGACTTTCCGAGGCACTTAAGCAGCGTACGAAGCAAAAGAAGAGGGGTCGACGCCGTTAAGGCATTGACCCCTTGAACTAAGTAACGGCGCTGCCCAGCTATCACCCTTGGGCTGCCGTCGACTTTATTCTACCTACGGTTGCCAGGTTTAACAAATGAATTTTCAGTAATGGAGCCTCGGAGCCCGCTCGCTCAACCACCTGGCCATCGGATTAGCCGGATTCTGGGACACGCCTTCCGTCCCGGGCCTCTACCGGAAAATGCGTCCCACCCTGAGGCTCGATTCCGGGACACGGTTTCCGTTTGAAGCCCCGATGGGAAAGCGTGTCCCGTTCCAGAGCTCATTCCGGGATGCAGTTTCCGCTAGAGATGCCACCGGGAAAGCGTATCCCGTTTTGGAGCCGAATTCCGGGTCGTAGTTTCCGCCTGAGGGCCGATCCGGAAACGGCATCCCATTCTGAAGCCGAAATCTGGAACGCACTTTCCGCCAAAAGTCGCAAAAGGAAAGCACATCCCATTCCCAGCATCAAATCAGGACGCGCTTCATTATCCCCGCCCTCACATCTCGGCAAACGAGATCAGCTTGACGTCTCCCCTACTCTCCGCGGCATCCCAACATCCCTGCGTAAAGCCGCTTTTTGAGAAAAGTGCATAGCTTTTTCGTTGCCGTCTAAAGAGCTCGCTTCGGTGCACGAGCTTTTGCAGCGCGTCTTCACCCGTCGGTTCATTGCGCCATTTGCATTCCGCAAACAGCGCAGTGCCCTCGCCATCGTCAACAATCAAGTCGATTTCTTCCTGCGTATGCGTGCGATTATCCGTCCCCCACCAGCGCCCAACGCTTGCCGGAACCACATCAAGCTGGCCCGCCCGCGCGAGTTCGTACACGTATTGTCTGCATATAAGCTCAAAGACCGTACCCATGTAATCCGATACGTGCGGCTCAATGCGCTCATACGCCATCTCGGCCATATCGTTTTGAATCAGCCCGATGTTCTGCGGAACAAACTTGTACCAGAACCTAAACATCTGATCGCTCAGCAGATACACGGCTCGCTTATTGCTCGTCTCGTTTAGGGGCAGCTCGCGCTCGACAATCCCAAGCGACGCCAGCTTATCCACATAGCTCTTTACGTTGCTCGCAGGGATTCCCGTAGAGCTCGCAATCTCCGAGATCTTCGAGCGCCCCTGAGCAATTGCTTGCACGATCGCATCATATTGCTCGGGATTGCGGCACTCTTGCAATAGCAGGTTACTCGGCTCCTCAAAGAGATAGCCCGTAGGAGTAAGAAAAAGACGTTTGATGTTGTCCTTGAGCGGCGCGGCAGGATCGACTTTCTCGATATATGCAGGAATGCCGCCCGTCATGCCATAGCAAACCGCAGCGTCTTCGCGACTCATGCCCTGCCACAGGCCGAGGGTCGTCGTAAAATCGAGCGGCATGATCTTAAACTGGGCCGTACGCCTACCGTATAGCGGACTCTCGTAGCCCAGCACCTGCTCTTCCATAAACGAAAGCGACGACCCGCACAGGATAAGCATGAGCTTGGTCTCTTTGTACAGGTGATCGATCTTGTCTTGCAGCAACGAGCTGATTTCGGGATTCGATTGGGCGAGATAGGGATACTCGTCAATCACGACAACCAAACGTTCCGTGCGAGCCATGGTGGCCAATGCATCGAACGCTTCGTCAAAACTACGAAACGACACGCCTGCAGCACCAACCGAGCCTGCAAGTATCGCCTGGCTAAAGCCGTGCAGGTTTGCCTCCGCATTGGTACGACGAGCTTGAAAGTAAATAGCTTTCTTGCCTTGGATGAACTCTGTGATAAGGCGCGTTTTACCCACACGACGGCGGCCGTAAATCACAGGCATTTCAAAGGAGCCCGTGCCATACAGTCGATTGAGCTCGGACATTTCCGCTGTTCTTCCGATAAACATAGGGCCATCCTTCCTTTACGTTATAGCTAGCTATATTATACCTTCCTATAATATAGCTAGCTATAACGTAATTCGACAAGCGGCGCACGAAAAGGGGCGACACACCGCCGCACGTGGACCGTTCCGGAAAATGTATCCCGTTCTGGAGCCAAAAACTGGGCCGTAGTTTCCGCCAAACATGCCATCCGGAAAGCGTGTCCCGTTCTGAGCGCCAAATCCGGGACGCAGTTTCCACTCCAAACAAAGGGCCCCGGCTCGCGATGGAGCCGGGGCCAAAGGCGCAGCGTATGTAGTTGATGTTGAGCGCGAACAGCCCATCAGCAATGGTCGTCCGCACCCCACCCTACCCGCGGTTGCGAACGCGGCTGTACGGCGTATCCACCATGGGCAGATCCGGACGCAGCTTGCCGTCGAATGCGCGATAGGCGTTCTGTACGGCGGGCGCCGTGGGAATCGTTGCGATCTCACCGATGCCCTTGCCGCCGTATGCCACGGGCAACAGCTCGTCCTTCTCCACGTAGATGGCGTGGATATTCGGAATCTCGGGCGCACGGAACAGCCCGAGCGTACCGTACCTTGCCTGGGGTACGCAGTCCTTGAGCGGCCAGTCCTCGGTAAGCGCATAGCCCATACCCATAAGCACGCCGCCTTCGATCTGACCCTGGATGGAGATGGGGTTGACCACCTTGCCGGAATCGTGCGCGGCATAGACCTCGCTCACGCGACCGTCATCATCCAGAATGACCACATGCGTGGCAAAGCCGTAGCAGATGTGGCTCTTGGGGTTGGGAACATCCGCACCCAGCTTGTCGGTCGGCTCCAGGTACACGTAGCCAAACTCGCGTCCCTCGAGCGCCTTGATGGCGGCCGCGGGATCCTGAGGATGCATACCCTGGCCGGCGACGAGCTCCTGCGTGTGCAGCTGATAGGCGCGACCGTCGTCGTACTCGATCTTGACGCCGTCGCCATGCGCATTCACGGGAGCGGCGGGCGCAGACTTGCCGGCCTCGATATCAAGCATGGCATCGCGCAGCAGGAAGGCGGCACCGCGCACGGCCTCGCCGGTCACGACCGTCTGACGCGAACCAGACGTGGTGCCGGAGTCGGGAGCGTTCTCGGTGGAGCACTCGCCGTTGGCGATGCAGCGAAGCGGCAGGCCGCATGCCTCGGCAACGTCCTGCAAAAAGACGGTGTTGCAGCCCTGGCCGATGTCGGACGTGGCGGCATAGACCACAGCCACGCCGTTCTCGATGCGGATCTTGCAGCGGCCGGCATCGGGCAGGCCAACGCCCACGCCAGCGTTCTTCATGGCGCAGGCGATACCGGCGTGTCCGGGATGCGCATAGTAGGCATCCTTGACCTCGAGCAGCGTCTCTTTAAGCGCCGTGGAGCAGTCGGCAATCTGGCCGTTGGGCAAAACCTCGCCCGGCTCGATGGCGTTACGGTAGCGGATCTCCCACGGATCCAGGCCGACCTTCTCGGCCAGCAGGTCGATCAGGCTCTCGAGCGCAAACTCGGACTGGCAAACGCCAAAGCCGCGGTACGCGCCGGCGGGCGGGTTGTTGGTGTAGTAGCCAAAACCGCGAATGTCAGTGTTCTGGTACTTGTAGGGGCCGACGGCATGCGTGCAGGCGCGCTCGAGCACCGGGCCGCACAGCGAAGCGTAGGCACCGGTATCAAAGTTGATCTCGCAGTCCAGGCCGGTAAAGTTGCCCTCGGCGTCGCAACCCAGCGTAAAGGTGCCGTCCATGGCATGGCGCTTGGGATGGAAAGCAAGCGACTCGGCACGCGTGAGCTTGCACTTCACAGGACGCTGGAACTTATAGGCAGCGAGCGCGGCCAGATGCTGAATGGACACGTCCTCCTTGCCGCCAAAGCCGCCACCCACGAGCATGGTCTCTACAACCACGCGCTCGGGTTCGCTATCCCAGCCAAACATGTGGGCGCACTCTTTGCGCGTATCGTAGGCGCCCTGGTCGGTCGACTGCACCTTGACGCCGTTCTTGTACGGGAAGGCGACGGCGCACTCGGGCTCCAAGAAGGCATGCTCGGTAAAGGGCGTGGTAAAGCGCTGCGTCACGGTGAACGCGCTCTCTGCCAGCGCCTTGGCGGCGTCGCCGCGCGTCACGTGACGGCTCTGGCACACGTTGTCCTTGAGCTCCACCGTGTTGCCAAAGGCAAAGAAGCTGTCGTGCAGGCGCGGGGCGTCGGCGGCCTTGGCCTCGGCGATATTGCGCACGGGCTCCAGCGGCTCGTAATCAATCTTTACGAGCTTCTTGGCCTTCTCGAGCGTCGCCTCGTCCTCGGCAACCACCAGCACGATGGCGTCACCCACGCAGCGGGTGATATCGCCCGCCGCGATCATGACGTCCCAGTCCTGGATAAGGTGGCCGACCTGGTTGACCGGCACGTCCTCGGCGCGCAGGATACCCACCACGCCGGGCAGGGCCTCGGCCTTGGAGGTATCGATGGAGAGCACACGGGCGCGCGGGTACTTGGAGCGCACGGCGCTGGCGTAGGTCAGACCCGGCTGATCGAGCTCGTCGATGTCGTCGGGATACTTGCCCTCGCCGAGCACCTTCTTGCGCACGTCGATACGGAAGGCGCGCTTGCCCACGCCGTAGTCATCGCCGCGCTCCAGATCCTCGTCGATCTGCTTTTCGCCGCGCAGCACCGCAGCTGCCAGCGAAATGCCCTCGATGATCTTCTTGTAGCCGGTGCAGCGGCAGACGTTACCGCGAATGGCGTACTTGATCTGTTCCTCGGTGGGCTCGGGGTCCTCGGCGATGAGCGCTGCACCCGCCATGACCATACCGGGGATGCAAAAACCGCACTGCACGGCACCCACGGCGCCAAAGGCGTACACAAAGGCCTCGCGCACGTCCTCGGGCAGGCCCTCGACAGTCACGATGTTGCGGCCGGCGGCAAGGGCGGTGGTCAGCACGCAAGCCTTGACGGCCGCGCCGTCCACGTGGATGGTGCAGGTGCCGCAGGCACCCTCGGAGCAGCCGTCCTTGGCGGAGTGAATGTGCAGGTCGTCGCGCAGGTAGCGCAGCAGTGGCTTGTTCTGAGTCGTCGTACGCTCGACGCCGTTAACGGTAAAAGTGAATTCCTGTGCCATGGTGATTCCCTTCTACACGCCGGCGGCGATGCCGGTGCGGTCGTGGATGGCGCCATGCGGGCAGACGACGGCGCACATGCCGCACGACAGGCAGTCCACGCCGTCGATATGGGCGCAGTTGTCCTCGATGCGGATAGCGCCGGCAGGGCACTTTTTAGCGCACATGCCGCAACCGATGCAGCTCGTGTCGCAAATCTTGCGCGCAATGGCGCCCTTATCGGTGTTGTTGCAGCGCACCAGGATGTTCTGGTAGCCGGGAACGAAGGCAATCACGCGCTGCGGGCACGCCATGCCGCACAGGCCACAGCCCGTGCACTTGGAGCGATCCACGCGGGCGATGCCATCGACCAGCGCAATGGCGCCGTGGGGGCAGGCCGTGACGCAGGCGCCACAGCCAATGCAGCCTTCGCTGCAGCGGGCGTCGCCACCTGCGGAGGCGCAACCACTTCCGCAGGCAACGTAGGCCACGTTATGTTGAATGGATTTGGCCATAAGAGACTCGCCTATTTCTTAAGAAGGTACGAATAGTTGTCGCGCACAGCCCTGATGGTCAGGCGGACGGCCTCGGGAAGACCGGTGTTGACGGCATCGACCGAGACGGTGCGGACCGTGCCGGCGACGCGGACCTTAAAGTGGTCCTCGTCCACAGCCAGGAAGCCCTCGTTCTCGGAGTTCTCCATATCCTGCTCGCTCCAGAACAGGGTGAGCTTGTCCTTGTAGGGACGACCCTCCTGGTAGGGACAGAACACGGCGCAGTTGCCGCACTCGTTGCACATGCCATCGACGTGGACGACCTGATGCTTGGCCAGGCCCGGCACCTTAATGGCAACGTTGGCGCGGTTGGGGCACACGTCGCAGCAGACCTCGCACACCGAGCCGCAGCCCAGGCAGCGGGTCTTGGTGCAGTTGCGCTTGTCGCGGCACAGCGATCCCTTGCGCTCGTAGCAGGTGTCCTCGCGACCGGCCTGCTCGTTGCAGTCGGCGTACTTGTTAAAGTCCACACCGGCAATGGCACGGGCAACCTCGGCGGCGTCGGCGATAGCCTCGACCACGGTGGCCGGACCGCGACGGCAATCGCCTGCAGCCCAGACGCCCTCGACGCCGGTGGAGGTGGCGGCAAGGCGACCGCGACGGTCGTGTTCGACGCCCGCGGCATCGTACAGGCTGGCATCGATGCCCTCGCCCACGGCGCAGATCACCGTGGTGGCGGAAAGCTCGACGGTCTCGCCCGTGGCGACGGGGCTGCGACGGCCGCTTGCATCCGGCTCACCGAGCTCCATAACATCGCAGGTCAGCACGGCGCCGTTGAGCGCCTTGGGCGCCAGCAGCTCGCAGAACTCAACGCCGTCTGCCAGAGCAAAATCGAGCTCTTCCTCGTCGGCGGGCATCTGCTTCTTGGTGCGGCGGTAGACCAGGCGCACGTTCTTCACGCCGGCCAGGCGCTTGGCCACGCGGGCGGCATCCATGGCGGTGTTGCCAGCGCCAATGACCACGACGTCCTCGCCCAGCTCGAGCTTCTCGCCCTTCTTGGCGGCCTCGAGGAACTCCAGCACGTCGAGCTCGGCACCCTCGCCCAGGCCCGCAGAGCCGGGCATCCAGGCACCGGTGGCCACGACCACGTCGGTAAAGCCCTGGGCCTTGAGCTCGTCAATGGAATCCACGCGAGCATTGAGCTGCACCTTGGCGCCAAAGGCCAGGCAGAGCTCGGCATCGTGGGAGATATCGTCGCTCGCAATGCGGAACTCGGGGATGACGTGACGGACCACGCCGCCGAGCGAATCGCGGGCCTCAAAGATGGTGACGGGCACGCCGGCACGCGTCAGGAAGAACGCTGTCGCCAGACCGGCCGGACCGCCGCCGATAACGGCAACGTTGCGGTCGCTATCGTTGGCGATGGCCTGGGCGCGCAACTTGGGCAGCACGGCGGTCATGGCCTCGCGGGCGGCCTTGAGCTTGCTGGCGCGGATCTGGGCGCCCTCGGGCTCGTAGAATGCACGCTCGCAGGCACGGCCGCAGGGATGCGGGCAGATGGTGCCGGTAATGAACGGCAGGGCGTTGCGCTCGATGATAATGTTGAGCGCGTCCTCGTAGCGGCCCTCGTCAACAGCCGCCAGATAGGCGGGAATATCCTGCTGGATGGGGCAGCTCGTGCGGCACGGCGTGGTAAAGCAGTCGGAAAGCGGGCTTTTGCCGGCGACCTTGCGGTCGGGCAGCGGGCGCAGCGGCTTCTTGTAGAGCGGGTTGGTGAGCGAGTCGGTCTGGATCGCCGTCACGGCCTCGAGAGAGACGCCCGCAAACGGCTTGCCGTCCAGGTCGGTAAACTCGCCGGCCATCTGGCTAAAGCGCTCGTAGCCACCGGGCTTGAGCACGTCAGTCGCCAGGGTAACGGGCCAAATGCCGGCATCGTACAGGGCACGGATGTTGTAGACCGTGGCACCGCCGGAGTAGCTGATGCGCAGCTTGCCATCGAACTGCTCGGTAATGCGACGGGCGGCCTCGATGGTCAGCGAGAACAGCGAACGGCCCGACATGTACATCTCGGTGGAGGGCAGCTCGTTCCTCGTCACGTCGACGGGGAAGGTGTTGGTCAGCTTGACGCCAAACTCCAGGCCGCGCTCGGCGCACAGGGCAATCAGGCGCTCGAACATGGGCACGGCGTCGGCCCACTGCAGGTCCTCGCGGAAGTGCGTATCGTCGAAGACGATGTAGTCAAAGCCCAGCTCGTTGAGGCGCTGGCGGGCAAACTCATAGCCCAGCAGCGTGGGGTTGCACTTGATGTAGGTGTTGAGGCCCTTCTCGGTGATCAGATAGGTCGCGATGCGCTCGATCTCCGCCGGCGGGCAGCCATGCAGCGTAGACTCGGTGATGGAGTTGGAGACGCGTGCCGGGATGGATTCGACAAACGCGGCGTCGACATGCTCAAACTTGTCCAGGTTGGCAAGCGCCCATGCGCGGCACTCATTCCAGACGTCAGAGCCGCTGGCGTCCTTCATGCCCTCGATGTAGGCGTCGACCTTGGGGCTCTTAATACCCTCCAGGTCATAGCCCACGGACATGTTAAAGACAAAACCGTCCGGGCTACCCAGGCCGTACTCGCGAGCGATCAGGTGGCAGGCAAACCATGCCTTCACGTACTCGGCAAAGGCCTGCGGAACCTCGAGCTCGGTCGACCACTCGCAGTTGTAGCACTCGTCCTGCGCCACAATGCAGGGCTTGTTCACACACTTGGAAAGCTCCTCGCCGTCCATAACCTGGACAGTTTTGAGCTCAAAGAAGCGGGAACCGGCCACGTAGGATGCCACGATGTTCTGGGCAAGCTGCGTATTGGGGCCGGCGGCCGGGCCAAACGGAGTCTCGATGCGCTCGTCAAAAATGGGAAGCGCGCCCTCCTGATTGGTCATGACCATCTTACGCACGCCAAAGATGGCGTCCTGAGTCTTGTGCTCCTCGATGATCCAGTTCATCAGCTGCGAAAACGGGATCGGCCTCATGATGTCGCTCATAGTGAGCTCCTCTCTGTAACGCCCGGCGAGACCGCGCGGCGGGCGCAAATACGGTGTAGCGCTAGCACAGCGCCGGCGACCCCGCGGAGGTCGCCTATACGCGCGTCGGATGCGGCGAAACATCCGGCGCGCGTGAATCTACTTGTAATTAGTAGGTGCGATCGTTGAGCGTGCTCCAGAGCTTCTTGGACTCAGCCATGGTCCACGCGTTGATCTTGTCCTCATCAATGCCAACGAACTCGCGATCCTTGTACAGGACGCGGCCGTTGATGATGGTGGTGCGGCAGTTTTTGCCCATCATGCCAAAGAGCATGTGGCCGTCGATGTTCTCCTCGCTCAGCGGCGTAAAGGGCTTGTAGTCCATGACGATGACGTCGGCGGCAGCGCCGGCCTCGAGCACGCCCAGCTTGCGATCGAAGTACTTGCTCGCCATCTTGGCGTTGTTCTCGAAGAGCATCGTCATGGCCTCGCACCAGCCCACGTTGGGCATGGCGGCGTTGTGGCGCTGGATGATCAAGAAGACCTTGAGGCTCTCGAGCATATCGTGGGTGTAGGCGTCGGTGCCCATGCACACGGGGATGCCGCGGCGGAAGAACTCGAGCACGGGGGCGCAGCCCACGGCGTTGCCCATATTGGATTCGGGGTTGTTGACGAGCCAGGTGCCGGACTCCTTGACGATGTCCATCTCGGCGGGCGTCACATGGATGCAGTGGCCCAGCATGGTGTCGGGACCCAGCAGGTTGTGCTGCAGCAGGCGCTCGACGGGGCTGATGCCGCCGCGGTTGAGGCGGGAGTCCCAAACGTCATTCATGCCCTCGCACACATGGATGTGGAAGCCGGTCAGGCCGTTGTTGGCCTCGGCCATCTTGTCCATGGTCTCGTCCGACAGCGTAAAGGTGGCGTGACCGCCAAACATGGCGGCGATCATGTGGTTGTCGTTATCGCGACGCTCCTTGGCGGCCCACTGGGCAAATTCGGCGTTCTCGGCAATGGCCTGGTCGCATTTTTCCTGGCCGCGGCGATCCGAGACCTCGTAGCACAGGCACGAACGCATGCCCAGCTCCTGAGCTGCATCCTTAATGGTAAAGAGGCTTCCCGGGATCTCGCAGAAGCTCGCATGGTGATCGAAGATCGTGGTGACGCCATCGCGGATGGAGTCAAGAATCGTGGCATAGGCGCTGGCCTTGGTGCCGTCGAGCGTCAGGTTGTCGTCGATCTTCCACCACTGCTGCTCAAGATTCTCCAGGAAGTTGGTGGGGTTGCAGCCCTTAATGGCAAGGCCGCGGGCCAGACCCGAGTAGATGTGGGTGTGGCAGTTGATGAGTCCGGGCATGATGAGGTTGCCCTGGGCGTCGACGTACTCGGCATCCGGGTACTTGGCCTTGAGCTCGCACTCGGGGCCCACTTCGACGATCGTATCTCCGTCAATGGCGACCGCACCGTTTGGAATGAACGGGGCCTGCGCGTTGCGGGTAAAGACGGAACCGTTAGCGACCAGAAGCATGGATGCTCCCTTCGACATCAGGGGCGGGGTTTGACACCTCTGACATGGCGGAGTGCGAAGCGCCGGCCTACACCGGAAACGGGCCCTCTCCCGTCAACGCTTCACCAAAGGGACAAACCCTTTGAAGTGCGGCTTGGCGCCGCATGACGTCGGCGGACGAGGCGATGCGTCCGCCGACGAATAGCACCGAATTGGTTACTTCTTGCTCTCGGGCAAGACCAGATCCACGGCAGCGTCCTTGGCAGCATCGATGTGCTGAGCCACGACCGGCGTCTGCGGAAGGATCAGGTTAAGGACAATGGCCATGATGGCGGTGGGGGTTACGGCATTGGAGCCGATGACGGTGGACACCCAGGCGGGCATACCCTCGCCGGCAAGGCAACCGCTGGCCATCCAGATACCCAGACCAAAGACGACGGAGGTACCGACGATGGTGGTAGTGCGCTGCGTGAGGCCCTCGCGGGTGAACATGCGCACGCCGTTCATGGTGATGGTGCCAAAGACGCCGACGGTCGCGCCGCCGATGACGGGCTGCGGGATAGCGGAAAGGACGGCAGAGAGCTGCGGGAATAGGCCGGCGATGGCAAAGACGGCCGCAATGATCACAAAGACCCACTTGTTGACGACCTTGTTGGAGCAGATGATGCCCACGTTCTGGCCAAGGGCGCTGGTGGGAAGACCGCCCAGCAGACCGCCGACCATAGAGGTGAGGCCCTGGGACACGATAGCGCCGGAGAGCTCGCGCTCGGTGGGCATACGGTCGATGGAGCCCAGGCAGGCGGCGGAGACGTCACCGATAACCTGGATGGCAACCATGGGGAACACGACGGCGAGGGTAATGCAGACCTCGGGATCAAACTCGAGCGCGTAGGGCATGAGCTTGGGAAGAGCGAAGACCTGAGCGGTGGCGACGCTGGAGAAGTCGATCATGCCAAAGGGGATGGAGACGATCATGCCAACGATCATGCCAAAGAACACGGATCCCAGCTTGAGCGTGCCCTTGCCAAAGTTGGCGAGCGCAAAGACCACGGCGAAGGTGATAAGAGCGACGCACCAGGCCTGCGGGGTGCCCCACAGCGGCGTACCCATACCGCCGGCCATATACTTGACGGCCGTGGGATACAGCGAAACGCCGATGGAGAAGATGACCGTACCGGTCACGACGGGCGGGAACAGCCACTTGATCTTGCTGTAGGCCAGACCAAAGAGGACCGCGACGGCGCCGCCGACGATCTCGCCACCCAGCAGCGCACCAAAGCTAAAGCCCGAGGCACCCATGGCCTGCAGGGCCGGCAGGAACGCGAACGAAACGCCCATGACGATGGGCAGGCCGCCGCCGATGCGACGGAAGGGAGCGAAGGCCTGAAGGGCCGTGTCGATCGCCGAAAGAATGAGCGCGACCTGGATGATGTCGGTACTCTGCTGGCTATTAAAGCCGTAGACGCCGGCCATGATGACCGCCGGGGTAATGATGCCGGCAAACGATGCCAGTACGTGCTGAAGGGCACACGGGATCATTTCCTTAACGGGAGGCATGCCTTCGCGAGTGAACAGGGCTTCAGTGCCGTTCGTAACCGTCTCCTGGGTCATTTGACCACCAATCCTCGAAGTAGTTGTTTTCGCATCTGACGCTCTATTGTGACGCAGTGCGGGGTTGAGGTTGTGCCTTCATTGCATATCGTATTAAAGATGATTCTCATTCTCAATAATAATTTTTTGTTATCAGACTATTCTTCAGCTGAAATTACGCATTTCCGCAGGTCAGGAAAGTGTCTGGTCAAAATAACATCTAACATTTCTTTTGGTCAACCGTTTACCGCTAAATTCCTACCGTTCGTCTGCATTACGCAATGTACCTGCGGATATACGAGATGATGGGCAGCGTGTTACCATGAGAAAAAATTGTTATGAACATTTCCGATTTCACCCAAAGGAGTTGCCCGTGAACGAGACCGTACGTCGCTTTTTGCCGATGGTCGATTTTCTGGAGCAGATACTCGGCAAAAACAGCGAAATCGTGCTGCACGATTTCTCGGATCCCGACCACGCCATCGTCGATATTCGCAACGGCATCGTGAGCGGCCGCAAGGTCGGCGGTCCCGCCACCGATCTGGCACTCAAGATCATGCACGACGCCAAGTATCGCGACCTGCCGTTTATTACGGGCTACGAGGGGCGCGGTGCCGGCGGCAAGACGTTGGAGTCAGCGACGTACTTTATCCGCGAGAATGATGAGATCGTCGGTATGCTCTGCGTCAACACCGACCTCTCGACCGTGCGCTCCATCAACGCCATGGCGCAGCAGCTCATGGCGTGCTTCGACGCGGCGCCGACGCGCACGGAGCCCGCCCCTATCGAGGTCGAAAGCCTTTCGGAGTCTACACAGGAGCTCATCGACCGCAGCATTGCCGAGTTGCTGAGCGCGCGCGGGCTGGATGTAGCGTCGCTTGGTCAGAGCGACCGCGTGGACGTCATTCGCCACCTCAACGGTAACGGGGTGTTCATGCTCAAGGGCGCCGTGGCCTGCGCCGCCGCCGCGCTGGGCATCTCTGAGCCCAGCGTCTACCGCTACCTGCAAAAAGTCCGCAAGGAAGGCTAACGAGCAAAATGGAGTGCGGCTCCACAAGCGATCCGTCACTTGATAAAAGACCCTGCAGCTCGCACGCGCTGCAGGGTCTTTTTGCATGTCATGTTTAGTTGTGGCCAACGCCTTAGAGAGCGGCAACGACCTCGATCTCGACCAGACCGCCAGCCGGAAGGGCGGCAACCTGGAAGGCGCTGCGCGCGGGGAACGGGGCCTCAAACTTGGAGGCGTAGATCTCGTTCACAGCGGCGAAGTCGGCGATGTCGGCCAGGTAGACCGTGGTCTTGACGACATCGGCAAAGGTAGCGCCGGCAGCGGTCAGCAGGGCCTCGACGTTGGCGAGGGACTGCTTGGCCTGGGCCTCGACGCCCTCGGGCATCTTGCCGGTCGCGGGATCGATGCCCAGCTGGCCGGACAGGAACACCATGTTGCCGGCCTGGATACCGGGGGAATACGGGCCGATGGCTGCGGGTGCGTTATCGGAAGACACGACGGTCTTGCTCATGTTTTTCTCCTTACGATCAATTGAGAGAGCGTGAGCGCGGTGTTCACACCGGGAGGCACAGTTCGGTCTGAACACCGCGCTTGATTGGGATAGTACTCAAGGTTTCTGTTTGATGCAAGAATATTATCAGCTTGCGAGAATATTTTATCGCCCAACGGTTTCCCCGAACCGCTGAACGGTTCTCATGTGGAGCAGCCAGTCCAAGCTGCTGAAGACTTTGTCCTGCTTAGGCTGCGGGCGTCGCCCACCGCAGCGACGCCACTATACTTTTGAATATCTGAGCATTTTGAAAGGCAGGATATGACCGCAACCGCCAGCCGAACCACCAACCGCAGACCCGAGCTATTGGCTCCCGCCGGAGGGCCCGAGCCCTTTGCCGCCGCACTCGCCGCAGGCGCCGACGCCATCTACTGCGGCATGGGCAGCTTCAACGCCCGTCGCAAGGCAACCAACTTTACCGACGAGGCCTTTGAGCAGGCGTGCCGCGCCGCGCACCTGGCCGGCTCGCGCGTCTACGTCACGGTGAACATCGTCATCAAGCAGTCCGAGATGGGCGATGCGCTGCAGCTTATCCATCGCTGCTCCACACTGGGTGCCGATGCCTTCATCATCCAGGACTGGGGCCTGTTCTTTGAGGTCAAGCGCACGATGCCCGGCATCGAGACGCACATCTCAACCCAGGCGAACATCCACGACGACCGCGGAACCCTTTGGTGCCGCGAGCAGGGCGCCGACCGCGTGACCCTCTCGCGCGAACTTTCCATCGACGAGATTGCCGCCATTCACAAGGCCGCGCCCGATGTGGACCTCGAGGTCTTTAGCCACGGCGCCATCTGCTTTTGCTACTCGGGCCTATGCCTGCTGTCGAGCTTTGCCATGGCGGGCCGCTCGGCCAACCGCGGCATGTGCGCCCAGCCCTGCCGCCTGCCTTACGAACTGATTGACGAGAACGGTCGCTCGCTCTCCCCTGCCGGTCGCGAGCGCGCGCTGTGCCCGCGCGACACCAACACTTCGCAGCTTGTTCGCCGTCTGTATGACGCCGGCGCCGCATCGCTCAAGCTCGAGGGCCGCATGAAGGCCCCCGATTACGTGTATTCCATCGTCGACGTGTATCGTCATCAGATTGATGACATGCTGGCCGGGGTCACCGTAGATAAGGACGAGGTAGCCGCCCGCCAGCGCCAGCTCAAGCGCTGCTTCAACCGCGACTTTACGCACGCCTATCAGGACGGCACCTCGGGCGACGAGATGATGAGCTATGAGCGTTCCAACAACCGCGGCCAGATCGTAGGCACGGTACTGGGCAGCCGTCTGGCCAACCGCGATGTGCGCGGCCTCAAGCCCGACGACCGCCGTCGGCGCGCCGCCATCGCCCGCATTGAACTGTTTGAGCCCGTGGGCAAGGGCGACCTGCTGGAGCTTCGCCACGATGACGAGTTTGACCAGTTCCTGACCACCATTGCCGCCGAGGATGCCGCCGCGGGCGATGTCATCGAGTGCCGCGTGCCCCGAAGCATGCCCGAGGGCTGCCGCGTGCGCGTGATTCGCAGCCAGCGTGCCATCGACGCCGCCGGGGCTGCGCTCAAGCGCGATGTCCTGCGCCGCCGCGCCGTAGACGTGTCCGTTGTGGCACGTCTGGGCGAGCCGTTTACCGTTACGCTCACCTGCTGCGACGACCCCTCGTTCGCCGCCACCGCTACGGGCTTTACCGTCGAGGCCGCCAAGACCCGCGCCGTCGAGGCATCCGATCTGGTTGAGCACGTCGGGCGCATGGGCTCCTCTCCCTTTGAGGCCGCAAGCTTTGACGTTTCGCTCGACGCCGGCTGCGGTATGGGCTTTTCCGCCGTGCACAAGGTGCGCGCCGCCGCTTGTAAGGCGCTGGAAGAGGCCATTCTGGCACCGTACGAGGAGCGCGAGAAAACGCTCGAGTTGCCGGTGCTCGACAAATGTACGCGACCCATGCCCGAGCACTACCGCGACGAGCCGCAGATCTGCGCCACCGTCAACACGCTCGAAGCCGCCGAGGCAGCTCGTGCCGAGGGCGCCACGCGCATCTATATGACCACCGATGCGCTCGAGGCCGCCGGTGTCTCCCCCGCCGATGCATTTGAGCAGGGCATCGTACCCGTACTCGACGAGGTCTGCCGCGCCGTTGACCACGTACGCGTCGATCCCTGGATCAATGCCGGAGCCACCGTCGCCGTCGGCAATATCTCCGAGCTCGCCGTAGCCGCGCATGCCGGCGCCACGGCCGAGATTCGCTCTTGCCTGCCGGTGCACAACACGCCCTGCATGGAGGCGCTTGCCGGGCGCGGAGCCGGTGCGTTTTGGCTCTCGCCCGAGATCACACTCGACGAGATTGTCTCGCTCGGAGCCGCCGCGCCCGCGGCTCTGGGCATCACCGTCTTTGGCCGCCCGCGCGTCATGACAAGCGAGCATTGCATTCTGCAGGTTGCCAACGGCTGCATCCACGATTGTGCCAACTGCCGCCTGCGTGCCCGCAAGCTCTCGCTCAAGAATATCGACGGAAAGGTCATGCCCGTCCGCACCGACATCCACGGCCGCTCTCGCTTGTACGACGCCTACCCCATCGACCTCACACCGCAGGTTCCTCAGCTGCTCAATGCCGGCGTGCGTCGTCTCATGGTTGACGGAACCCTGCTCGAGGCCGATGAGATTGGCCGTGCCGTCGCTCGCGTCCGTCGCGCCGTCGAGGCGGCTCAAGCCGGCCGCAAGCCCGCCGCCCGCCTACGCGGGGCGACCTCGGGCTGCATGTTTGTGGGAATCAGCTAACCGAAAGGCTTACACGTGAACGAAGAACCTCAAGTCCTCTACTGCGACGCTTGGCTCATGGCCATCGACAAGCCCGCCGGCATGATCGTCCACGGCGACGGCACCGGCGAGCGCACGCTTACCGACTACGCCAGCGACCTGCTGCTGGCCATGGGCGACGGCTTTGCCGCGACTGACATGCAGCCGCTCAACCGTCTGGACCGCAACACCACCGGCGTGGTGCTGTTTTCGCTCGACAAACAGACGCAGCCCGCTTTTGACCAGATGGTGATCGACCACGCCTTCGAAAAGCACTATCTGGCGCTGGCCGAGGGCAAGATCGACTGGAACGAGAAGCTCATCGACATGCCCATCGCCCGCGATCGCCACGATAGCCGCAAGATGCGTGTCGGCGCCAGCGGAAAGCCCTCTCAGACGCGCGTCAAGGTACTCAAGCGTCTTAAGAGTCGCCGTGGCCTGCCCACGCGCTCGTATATCGATGTCGAGTTGCTCACCGGCCGCAAGCACCAAATCCGCGTGCATCTGGCGAGCGAGCGTCATCCCCTGGTTGGCGACGACCTGTACGGAACGCCGCGCCCCTGTGGCCTGATGCTCCACGCCCACAGCGTGTCCTTTACGCATCCCGTAACCGGCGAGCACATCCACATCGAAGCCCCCTGCCCCTGGGAGCCCTAAAGTCTGTCGAAAATGGACAGGTTTATTTTGGCAGGTTTTATCTGGACAAACGTCAAAACCACCACATAGGTTCCTACCCCTTCGCGGTGGTTTTGGCGTTTGCCCGTCCCCTGCTGTTAGACCGTGATGACGTTGTCCATCGACTGGTACTTGGCGGGCACCTCGCCCGCGGTGATAACCGTTGCGTCGCGGAAGTCCGCGAATTTTACGGGAGCCACCATGCCAAACTTACTGGCGTCCGAGATTACGAAGCGTTTGGCTGTATGGCGCATCGAGATACGCTTGACCTGCGCTTCCTCGATATCGGGCGTCGTAAAGCCCTGCTCGGCGGCAATGCCGTTAGAACCCCAAAAACCGCAGTTAAAGTTGTAGCGGTCTAGGGTTGCCAGAGCATCGGGGCCAACGAGCGCCTCGGTCTCGGGTTTAAGCTCGCCGCCCAGCACCACGGTGCGCATGCCGCGCACAGCGAGATGCTGAGCATGGAGCACGGAATCAGTCACATAGGTGACCGATTCGAGATGCGGAAGATGCTCGATGAGTCTGAGCGTTGTCGAACCCGAATCGATGTACACAAAGCTCTCGGGCTCCACGAGCGCCGCGGCGCGGGCGCAGATACGCTCCTTGTCGTCGTTATGGAGATCACTGCGCTCACTGATCGTTAGGTCGCGCGTCACGTGCGCGCGCTCAAGACTTGTCGCGCCACCGTGCACCTTGGCGATGCGGTGCGCTCGGTCGAGCGTCTGCAGGTCGCGCCGAATGGTAGACGCTGTCACGCCCAGGGCCTCAGCAAGCTCCGGCACGGTAACCGAGCCAGCTCGCTGCACCATCGACACGATCGCGTTGAGCCTATCTTCCGCAAGCATCGCTTACTCCTCCTCGGGGTACACAACTCCCCAGTCGGCGCGGAGCTTGGTCATAAGCTCCATAACATCAGAAGCATAGCCCAGAAGCTCACGCTTCGAATCATCGCCGGCAACGGCCCTCTCCAGGTCGGCCATCTCGTAGCACAGAGCGTATGCCTCGGTGCCAGCGTGGACCTCCTCACGGTGACCGTCTGCAGTCCACACGATGGTCGCGTGATCGGCACGCGGATAATCGTTGACCTCGATATAGCACTTGTCGAAGCTAATGACCGAACGCTTGGGCTGCTTGGAGTGGAGCGTAAGGCTCACCACGCCCAGCTGCTGTTCGGCATTACGGCAGACGATGCCGCCCGCAACGTCAACACCGGTCTCGCAGGTGTTGCCCAGCGAAACGACCTCAGCGGGCTGGCTTGCCATAAAGAGACGCATGACGGACAGGGCATACACGCCAATATCGAGCATGGCACCGCCAGCAAGGTTGCGGTTGTAGAAGCGATTGGTCAGATCGCCGTACTCCTTATAGCTACCAAAGTTGAGCTGAGCAAGGTTCATACGGCCAAAGTCGCCCGCATCCATGCGACGGCGCAGCTCCTGATACAGCGGCATGTGGAGCACCGTGGTGGCATCCATAAGAACCACGTTGTGCTCGTCGGCGATGGCACGGGCCTCGTCAAGCTCGGCGGAATTGAGGGTAATGGCCTTCTCGCAGAGCACGTGCTTGCCGGCGGCCAGCGCAGCACGCAGATAGGTGATATGCGTGTTGTGCGGCGTGGTGATATAGACGGCGTCGATGTCCGGATCGGCGTAGAGGTCCTCGACCGTCTCGTACACCTTCTCGACGCCATACTGCTCGGCAAAAGCCTGAGCCTTGGTGAGCGTGCGGTTGGCAACGCTCGTAAGCTTGCGGCCGGCCAGGGCAAGGGACTGAGCCATCTGGTTCGCGATAACACCGCACCCGATCACTGCCCAACGAAGCTCGGGAGCCGTAAAGATGTCGTTTGGGAACGGCTGATTCTGGACCGAGGCAAACGCCGCCTTTGCGGCTGCCTCGGCGTCGAGCGGAGCCTGTTTGGAATCTGCCATGATGTGCCTCCTGAGTCATCGGAAGTCCTTCATTTCTAACAACCCTATAGTCGCACAATTGCGCGCGTATCTGCTCGTGTTTGCGTATTTATTTGCTTATCGGTCATTATTTAGCCATAGTTGGCAGATGTTTGCGCAGTTATGCGCATTGTCGCGCAAAACTATGCGCATGAATGCGCATGCGACGATCCTTGTGAAGCATAAAGAGGCGGAACACCAAAGCCCTAAAGAACAGAGTAGGCCGTGATACTCCACCCCTCTGAGGGCATCAGACATCAAAGGACCGTCCCAAACTGCCGGCAAAAAGGGAACGTCCCTATGTGCCGGCACCTAGAGACAGTCCCTATGTGCCGCTTTCGTTGAAGCCTATCCCAGATGACCAGATAAACAAATCTAAAGACAGTCCCCATCGACTGGTCGTTTAAGAACGTCCCCAACGACTACTCATTTAAGTCTGTCCCCAATGAGTAGGAATAGAAAAAGGCCCGGGTGCCGTGGGGCATCCGGGCCTTTGCTAGCAACTTGATGTTGCGGGCAGCTTAGAACTTGTGGCCGCACTTCTTGCAGACGCGCAGCTTGTTCTTGCCGTCCTTCTCGTGACCGACGCGGGTAACCTTACCGCACTCGGGGCAAACGAGATTGACGTTGGAGGCGTCGATGGGAGCCTCCTGCGAAACGATGCCGCCCTGCTGGTTGGCAGCGTTGGGCTTGACGGCCTTCTTGACGACCGAAACGCCCTCGACAACGACCCTGTTCTCGGCGGGGAGAGCACGCAGGATAACGCCCTGCTTGCCGCGATCCTTACCAGAGAGAACCTGGACCTTATCGCCCTTCTTGATATACATATATCTCCCCTAACTACAGGGTCTCGGGAGCGAGCGAGACGATCTTCATGTACTTCTTGTCACGAAGCTCGCGAGCGACGGGCCCGAAGATACGGGTGCCGACGGGCGAACCATCGTTGTTGATGACAACGCAGGCGTTCTCATCAAAGCGAATGTAGGAGCCATCCTTGCGGCGGATCTCCTTAACGGTGCGAACGACGACGCAACGGACAACGTCCTTCTTCTTGACGTTGGCGCCAGGGGTAGCCTCCTGGACAGCACCGATGAACACATCGCCGATGCCTGCATAACGACGCTTGGAACCGCCAAGCACCTTGATGCAGCGAATCTTGCGAGCGCCGGAGTTGTCGGCGACGTTCAGCATGGTTTGCATCTGAATCATGGTAGATGTTCCTCCGAACTAAGAACCGAAGAGAGGTGCGCAGCCTTTATGCAGCTCGTGGTATGCAAGCCAAGCATACGCACATCTTCGGAAACGTACAAGTCGTAAGAGCGACTGCTTATTTAGCGCGCTCGACGACCTCGATGAGGCGCCAACGCTTCATCTTGGACATAGGACGGGTCTCCATAACGCGGACGGTGTCGCCCACGCCAGCCGTGCACTCCTCGTCGTGAGCGTGCAGCTTCTTGGAGCTGGTCATCATCTTGCCGTACTTGGGGTGACGCTTGCGCTCGGTGATGGTGACAACAATGGTCTTGGCACCGGAGACGGAGGTAACGACACCCGTACGGACCTTACGCGAGTTACGCGAATCAGTCATGTTCTCTCCTTAGGTCCTACTCGGCGACAGCGGACTTCTCCGCTGCGATCTCGCGGGCGCGCTGCTCCGTGAGGACGCGAGCGATGTCCTTCTTCACGGTGTTGACGCGAGCGGTGTTGTCCAGCTGGCTGGTGGCCATCTGGAAACGAAGGTTAAAGAGCTCGGCGCGCATTTCCTTCAGCTTCTCAACGAGCTGAGCGTCCGAGAGCTCACGAATCTCTGCGGGCTTCATTAGTTCTCCTCCTTGGCGGCGGCGGCGTCCTCAGCAGCCCACTTGGCCTCGAGAGCGGCCTCCTCAGCCATCTCCTTCTCGATGCGCTGCTCAGCGTTCTTAGCAGCAACAATCTTGGTCTTGATGGGGAGCTTGTGCTGCGCAAGACGCAGAGCCTCGCGAGCGACCTCCTCGGGAACACCCTTGACCTCGAACATGATGCGGCCGGGCTTGACGACGGCCACCCACTCCTCGGGGTTACCCTTACCAGAACCCATGCGAGTCTCGGCAGGCTTCTTGGTGATGGGCTTATCGGGGAAGATCGTGATGTAGACACGACCGCCACGCTTCATGTAGCGGGTCATGGCAATACGAGCGGCCTCGATCTGACGGTTGGTGATCCAATGGGCCTCGAGAGCCTGGATACCAAACTCGCCGAAATGCAGCTCGGTATTACCCTTGGCCTGGCCCTTCATGGAGCCACGCTGCACCTTGCGGTGAAGAATACGCTTAGGGGCAAGCACTACTGACCCCTCCTCTCGGAGTTACGACGACGAGGACGGGAAGAGCCCTCGAGTGCAGGGTTGGGAACAGGCTGGCCCGGGAGCTTCTCGCCCAGGTAAATCCAGACCTTCACGCCGCAAGCGCCCATGGTGGTGCTGGCGACAGCCGTGCCGTAGTCGATCTTGGCACGGAGGGTGTGCAGAGGCACGCGACCCTCGCGGTACCACTCACGACGGCCCATCTCGGCACCGCCGAGACGACCGGAGCACTGGATACGGATGCCCTTAGCGCCGGCCTTGCGGGCGGACTGGACAGCCTTGCGCATAGCGCGACGGAAGGCAACGCGGCCCTCGAGCTGCTCGGCGATAGACTGAGCAACGAGGTTGGCGTCGAGCTCGGGGCGCTTGATCTCGACAACGTCGACGGAGAGCTGGCCCTTGGAGACGCCAGCGACCTTCTCGAGCTCGGTGCGGAGGGTATCGATCTCGGCACCCTTCTTACCGATGACAACGCCGGGGCGAGCGGTGAGGATAATGACCTTCACCTTGTCGCCAGCGCGCTCGATCTCGACGCGGGAGACAGCTGCGCGGGAAAGACGCTTCTCGAGGTACTTGCGGATCTCGAGATCGTTACCGAGGGTCTTAGCGTAATCCTTCTCTGCGAACCAGCGGGAGCGCCAGTTCTCGGTGATGCCAAGACGGAAGCCGGTGGGGTAGACTTTCTGACCCATACAGCTTTACGCCTCCTTTCGAGGAGCAACGACGACGGTGATGTGGGAAGTACGCTTCAGAATACGAGAAGCGGAACCCTTGGCGCGGGGACGGATGCGCTTAAGCGTCGGACCCTCGTCAACATAGGCAGCGGCGACAACCAGGTTGTCGGCACGCAGACCGTTGTTGTTCTCGGCGTTCGCAACGGCGGAACGGAGAACCTTCTCGACATCCACGGCGACGGCGCGGTCGCAGAAGTGGAGGATGTCGAAGGCCTGAGCGACAGGCTTGCGGCGGATCAGATCGACCACCAGGCGGGCCTTGCTGGGGGAAACACGCACGTACTTAGCGACGGCGCGAACCTCGGTGGCCTCAGTTTCAATAGACTTAGTTGCCATTTACGGTTAACCCCCTATTTGGCCTTGTGGCCACGGAACGTACGAGTCGGCGCGAACTCGCCGAGCTTGTGACCAACCATGGACTCGGTAACATACACGGGCACATGCTTGCGGCCGTCGTGGACGGCGATGGTGTGACCAACCATCTCGGGGAAGATGGTGGACGCGCGGGACCAGGTCTTCACGACGTCCTTCTTGCCAGCCTCGTTCATCGCGGTGATACGCGAGAGAAGGCGAGTCTCCACGAACGGGCCCTTTTTGAGACTTCTGCTCATAAGTGCTTTCTCCTAAAACTCGGTATCCGAAATTACTTCTTACGGCGACGAATGATGTGCTGGTTCGAGACCTTCTTCTTCTTGCGCGTACGAAGGCCCTTCGTCGGCTTACCCCAGGGGGTAACGGAGGGACGACCAGAGGTGTGGTTCTTGCCCTCGCCACCGCCGTGCGGGTGGTCGACAGGGTTCATGACGGTACCGCGGACGGTCGGGCGCACGTTCATGTGACGCTTACGGCCGGCCTTGCCGATGACGATGTTGGAGTGATCGGCGTTGCCGACCTCACCGACGGTGGCGCGGCAGGTAACGAGGATGCGGCGCATCTCGGAGGAAGGCATACGGACGATAGCGTACTTGCCCTCCTTACCCATCAGCTGGCAGGAGTTACCGGCGGAACGGGCGATAGCAGCGCCCTTGCCCGGCTGGAACTCGACGGCGTGGATGAGCGTACCGACGGGGATGTCGGCGAGGGGCAGAGCGTTGCCCGGCTTGATGTCGGCGTCAGAACCGGACATGATGGTCTGACCGACCTCGAGGCCCTTGGGGGCCAGGATGTAGCGCTTCTCACCGTCAGCGTAGTGCAGCAGAGCGATGCGAGCGGAACGGTTCGGGTCGTACTCGATCGTGGCAACCTTGGCGGGCACGCCGTCCTTGTTGCGCTTGAAGTCGATCACGCGGTAACGACGCTTCACGCCGCCGCCCTGGTGGCGGGTGGTGATGCGGCCGTTGTTGTTACGACCGGCCTTCTTGGGCAGGGGCTCGAGAAGAGACTTCTCGGGCTTGGTGCAGGTGATCTCGGAGAAGTCGGAGATCGTCTGCCAACGCCTACCAGCGGAGGTCGGCTTAAGGTGCTTTACAGCCATTACAATCCCTTTCAATAGGAATCCGTTAGCCATCGCAGACAGGGATTCGAGGTTCTGCCTCGGGTGCGATGACACCGGACGTATACACGGTTCCGGGCGTGTCCATTTTATACGCCCAAAACCTTGAGCTCTCGCCTCCCCTAGTTGGGAGGCATGAGCTCACTCAACAGCAGCGAGTCTTAGGCCTGGTTGCCAAAGACCTCGATGGTGTCGCCCTCGGCCAGCGTGACGATGGCCTTCTTCCAAGAACGGGTCTTGCCGGCGACATAGCGCACGCGCTTGGTCTTGGGCTTGACCGTCAGGGTGTTCACGCGAACGACCTTGACGCCGAAGATCTCCTCGACAGCGTCCTTGATCTGATACTTGTTAGCATCCTTGGCGACCTCGAACGTGTACTTGTTCAGCTCCATGCCGGAGAAGGAGCGCTCGGACACGATCGGACGGATGATGATCTCGTGGGCGGTCATTTATGCAAGCACCTCCCCGAAGTGAGCGGCGATGTCGGCGGGCATCAGCACGGCGTTGTTGTTGACGAGATCGTAGGTGTTGGCCTCGTCAGCGGTGATGATGAACGTCTTGGGAATGTTGCGGAACGACAGGTAGGCGTTGACATCCTCATCGCGAACGATGATGGTCAGACGCTTGCCCTCAAGGCCGAGAGCCTTGAGCATGGCGACGGCAGCCTTGGTGGAAGGCTTCTCGAAGCCGTAGTCGTCGACGAGCACGAGCTCGCCATCGGCCAGCTTGGCGGACAGCGCGGAGCGCATAGCCAGCTTGACCTCCTTGTTGTTCATACGCTTAGCGTAGGAACGGGGCTTGGGGGCGAAGACAACGCCACCGTGACGCCACTGGGCAGCACGGATGGAACCCTGGCGGGCACGGCCGGTGCCCTTCTGACGCCAAGGCTTCTTGCCGCCACCGGAAACCTCAGAGCGACCCTTAGCAGACTGGGTGCCCTGACGCCAAGAGGCCATCTGACACTTGACGATGTGGTGCATAACGTGGATGTTCGGCTCGATGCCGTACACCTCAGCGGCGAGCTCGGCCTCGGCGACCTTCTTGCCCTCGCTGTTCTTTACTTCAAACTTTGCCATTTAAGTGTTCTCCTTGGTATGACGCTGGGCTAAATGGGCTGGGCCCTTAGGCCATACGGATGGCGACGAGACCATTCTTGGCACCCGGGACAGCGCCCTTGACCAAGATGAGGTTCTGCTCGGCATCGATGCGGACAACGGAAAGGTTCTTGACGGTAACGCGCTCGTTACCCATGTGACCGGCCATCTTGACGCCCTTGAGGACGCGCGCAGGATAGGCGCACTGACCGATAGAACCGGGGTGACGCTGGAAGTGAGAACCATGCGTCATAGGACCGCGGCGCTGACCCCAGCGCTTGATGCGACCCTGGAAGCCCTTACCCTTGGAGGTACCGATGACGTCGACCTTCTCGACATCAGCGAAATCAGCGACGGTGACGACCTCGCCAACCTTGTGCTCCTCGCCGTTCTCGACGCGGACCTCACGAAGGAAACGGACAGGCTCGACGCCAGCCTTGGCGAAGTGACCAGCCATGGGCTTGTTCACGTTCTTGGCCTTGATGTCGCCGAAACCGATCTGGACGGCGTCATAGCCGTCGGTTGCCTGAGTTTTAACCTGCGAGACAGCGCAGGGGCCAGCCTGGATGACCGTGACGGGAACGACGTTGTCGTCCTCGTCCCAAACCTGGGTCATGCCAATCTTGCGGCCGAGAATCATGCTGATCAAGATATGATCCCAACTCTCGCGTGGTCTTGGGACAATGCGTACACCACCGAGCGTACGCCCCTAGAGGACCACTACTTACACGACGTGCTCCCCAGCCTTGTATTTCGCCCGGACTACCTGACAACCCTATTAAGCAGGCATTTTGTCCAGCCAGAATACTCCCCTGGTTTCACACAGCTGTTTAGTATACACGGCTGCGGGCGTATCCATCGAGATTCATATTTCACTCACATTGTTTACGCAGGTAAAGTGCGTGGCACGTTCCCAGTGTGCGGCGGAGGGGGCGGGCCTGAGACATATTAAGGTTGCTGCTCTACAGTCCTGCTCACGACGGAGAGCACATTAAGTGCTCTCCTGTTCGTGCGGAACTCGCGACAACCTTAATATGTCTCAGGCCCGCCCCCTCCGCCGCACACTGGGAACGCCACGTTGATGTCTGCTAAACCTTGCTCGCTCAGGCTAATGACTTTGTTGGGGGTCCACTATTTGCTGGAGGGTGAACTTGCATTGCATCGGCTCGCCTTCTGCTTGTGGCTTTGCCTCATCGAAATTGAAGATCATGATGGCGCAGTTGGGGAGTTTTGTTGGGAGCTCGAAGCCCTCTGGGGCTGCAGCCTTGATGAATTGGCGGCTGGCGCTGCCGTGGCTTACTGCTAGAAAGGTTTCGATGCCCTCGGAGTCCATGAGATTGGTGAGGGCGCCTACCATGCGTTCTTGCAGTGCGCGGCTTCCTTCTCCTCCGAAGGGGACCAGATCCTCGCCCGGATCCCAGACGTCGGTGGGCAGGGCGTCGTGGGGGCCTTCTTCGAAGGTGCCGTAGCTGCGCTCGATGATGCCTTCGCAGGGATCGACTGCTGCGTCCGGGCCAAGGAGCTCGTTTGCGACGAGACTTGCCGTGTCCACGGCTCGGCCCAAAGGGGAGGAGACCACCTTGTCGGGAACGACGTTGTGGGCTTTGAGCCATGCGGCTGCCACCCGCGCCTGCTGACGGCCCAGGTCGGTCAGCGGCGAATCGCAGCGGCCCTGGACCAGCTTTTTGACGTTGAACTCCGTCTGACCGTGGCGGAGTAGATACAGCTTCTTCATGCTCTCCCCTTCTGCATAACCTGCTTTGCCGGCACAGCCTTACTCGTGGGTATGCCCTACGTAGTCTTCGTCGATCGTAATCTTGGCAATCGACTTGGGATATTCCGATTCGACCCGTTGTGCCAGCGCGTGCTTTAAGTCTTCGGCACTCATCTGCAGATCCGAGGGACGCACGCAGTCAAAGATCACGTTGGTGTGCGTAGGACCCGGCACACAGCGTAGGTCATGAATCGAGAGGCGGTTATCGATCTCCTGAGCCATGGCGTGAATGCGCAAGCGCAAGCTCGCCACCTTGGGGTCATCGGTCACGATGGGATCGTAGTGAAGCGTGACGATCATGCCGTCTTCGTCCCTAAACGACTGCTCGATGTTATCGAGCGTGTCGTGGCTTTCCAGCGGGCTGGCCTCGGCCGCCATCTCGGCGTGCGCACTTGCAAACTTCCTGCCCGGGCCGTAGTCGTGAACCATCAAATCGTGAACGCCCAAAACGCCGGGATAGCTCATGATCTTGTCTCGAATGTGCTTGACCAGCTTAGGATCGGGTGACTGGCCCAAAAGCGGGCTCACCGTATCTTGAATAAGTTCAAGGCCGCTCCAGCCAATATAGGCGCCAACGGCAAGGCCAACCCATGCGTCAAAATTGATGTGCGTCACCTGCGAAACAATCGCACATGCCAGCACGGCGCCTGTGGCAAGGACATCGTTCTTGGAATCCTGCGCGGTCGCATGCAGCGTCTCGGACTCAATGCGATCGCCGAGCTTTTGGTTGAGGGCCGCCATCCAGAGCTTTACGACCATCGAAAGCACTAGAACTGCCACCAGGGCAAGCGAGAACTCGACAGGTTCGGGGTGGATGATGCGCTCAACCGAGGACTTCACCAGCTCAACGCCGATCAGCAGCACGAGCGCCGCCACGACCAGACCCGAGAGATACTCGTAGCGGCCATGTCCGTAAGGATGCTCGGGGTCCGCCGGCTTGCTCGCCAGCTTAAAGCCCAGCACGCTCACGATATTCGAGCTGGCATCGGACAGGTTGTTCATGGCATCCGCCACAATCGAAACCGATCCCGACAGCACACCAATTGCGCCCTTCGCAGCACAAAGCGCAACATTAGCGAGAATACACACCATGCCCGTCAACATGCCCACGCGCGCACGGTCGCCCTGCGCGCGCTTAACAATCCACTCGACCATCTACATCCGCCCCCACGGTACTGCCTATATATCTATTGCTCAAACGGATTGTAGTGTAGCCACTTTGTCCTTCAGATACAAAAAGGCCGCAACCCACACGGGCCACGGCCTTGGAATATGACAAAGGAATCGTCCTTTTGTCACACAGGTTTATGCGCTTGCTTCAGCAGCGCTCGCCACTGTTTCGGGCGAATCGGCTTCGTCTTCTGCCACCTGCCCCTTCGTCGGTACCACGCCAAAGCAGTAGCTCAGCGCCGCAGACACCGCAAATGCCACACCGCCGGCAGCGCAGCACCACAGCAGGTTCGAGATGCCGCCCGTGGCAAAGCCAATGACCATGAGGACATTCGTCATGCCGATGGTATAGGCCGTAACGTGGCCCACGGCCGCAACAAGGCCTCCGACGGCGCCGCCAATGGCCATGCATGTGAGGCACCTGCCATATTTAAAGCCGCAACCGTACAGCGCCGGCTCGCTTACGCCGCCAAGAACACCCGAGATTGAATAGCCCAGCATGAGCGCCTTCTCGTCCTTATCCGCAACGCGGAGCGACGCGCCAAAAGGCATGCCCCAAACGGCGAACGTTGCCATCGTCGCGGCGATCAGGATGCACGAATCCGTTCCCACACTCATAAACTGCGCATAGGCGAGCGATAGGACGACGTTGCTGACGCCCGCGATCTTAAGGAACTCCCAGCCCGCGGCAAGCCCCATGAGCGTGAGCAGCGACACGATGCCACCGGAATTGCCAAGCATAAACATAAGCTGGCCCAACAGCATGCCCAGATAGCTGCCCGCCGGTGCCGTAATACACAGCGAAACCGGAACCATGACAAGCATGGTCGCAAACGGAACGAACGAAAACGCCACGGCCTTAGGGATAACGCGCGAAAAGAAACACTCCACTCGCCATAGCACGGGCACCGAGATGAGAACCGGAATAACAGTCGTCGTGTAATCGTTGACCGGCGCGGGAAGCAGGCCATACACGGAAGTCATCGATGCCCCCGTCGTCGATGCGGCATCGACGAGCTTAAGCAGATCGGGCGCAATCAATACGCCGCCCAGCATCATGCCCAGCTGCTCCGAGCAACCGAGCTGGCGGGCGGCCGCCCAACCAAGATAAACGGGCAAAAAGTAGTAGCCGGCGTTATAGAGCCAACTGTAGAACAGGCGATAGATTTCGGAATCGGCAGACCACAGGCCCAGCATGCCTTCGCCCATAATGACGGCGACGGTGCGGAACAACGCCGCGCAGACAATAAACGGCAGCGCCGACATCATGCTTTTGGACAGATAGTCCACCACGGCCATGGCGTTTGATGAAACCGTCGTTGTAAACGAGGTGTTAGAAACTTGTGGCATGGAACGCCTTTCCCAATGTGACATGTGGGCTGTCCCTTTATCACATCGTACGGTACTGACCGATTGCGCGGTACTTTTCGTAGCGGAGGTTTGTGAGGGTCGCGTCGTCGAGCCGCCCAAGCGTATCGAAGGCATCAAATGCCGAGGACATGACGGCACCGGCGATCTCCTCATGCGACAGGCCCCTATCATCAACAATGCCGTCGATGATGCCGAGCGCCAACAAATCGGGGGCCGTGAGCTTAAGCGCCTCGGCGGCCTCATTCGCGCGCTCGGTATCCTTCCACAGAATCGACGCACAGGCCTCGGGGCTCACGACCGAATAGGCCGAGCTCGAGAGCATCAGGATGCGGTCGGCCACGGACAGCGCCAGCGCGCCACCAGAGCCGCCCTCGCCTGTCACCACCGAGACAATCGGCGTCTTAAGGCCGCTCATCTCCATGAGGTTCTGGGCAATCGCCTCACCCTGGCCGCGTTCCTCGGCACCGATACCGCAAAACGCGCCCGAAGTATCGACCAGGCACAGAACCGGTCGACCAAACTTTTCGGCCTGGCGCATAAGGCGACGCGCTTTGCGGTAGCCCTCGGGATGTGCCATACCAAAGTTGCGACGCATGCGCTCTTTGGTCGTGGTGCCGCGCTCGATGGCGATGACCGTTACGGGGCGTCCGTCTTTCCAGCCAATGCCAGCCACCACAGCAGCGTCGTCGCCAAAGTAGCGGTCGCCGTGCAGCTCCACAAATCCATCCAGGCCCAGCGAGATCATCTCGCCTGCCGTGGCGCGATCTGCCGAGCGGGTCTGCTTGACAATCTCGAGCGCGGTTTTTGGTGCGGCCGAGCGCTTGAACAAGTGTCCCAGCTTTTTGCCGCGGCGACCCATATGCACGATCTCATGCGGTGCCCCCAGGCCGGGCGCGTGCCCTTCGTGCAGCGCCAGCAGCTCGCCTACCGTGAGCGCAATCTCGCCACGCGGAACAACGGCATCGCAAAAGCCGTGCTCCAGCAAAAACTCGGAGCGCTGGAATCCCTTGGGCAGGCGCTTGTGCATGTTCTGCTCGATCACGCGCGGGCCGGCAAATGCCGTCAGGGCATCGGGCTCGGCCAGGATAATGTCGCCCTCCATGGCAAAACTCGCGGTTACGCCTCCGGTCGTGGGGTCGGTGAGCACCGTGATATACAGGCCGCCCGCCTCGCTGTGGCGCCTAACCGCCGCAGAAATCTTGGCCATCTGCATAAGCGATGTCACGCCCTCTTGCATGCGCGCACCGCCCGAAACGGTAAAGCCGACAACTGACAACCCCAGCTCGGTCGCATGCTCAAATGTGCGACAGATCTTCTCGCCCACCACGGAACCCATCGAGCCCATCATAAAGTTGGCGTCCATAAAGAAGAGCGCCGTATCGCAACCGCAGATTTTGCCTCTACCGCACACAACGGCATCGCGCTCGCCCGAACGCTCGCTCACGCTCTTGAGCTTGTCGGCATAACCGGGAAACGAGAGGAAGTCCTCCGACGCCAGATTGGCATCCCATTCCTCAAACGTGCCCTCGTCAACCGTCATGCGCATGCGCGCGCGACCGCTCACGCGAAAGTGTTTTCCGCAACGAGGGCAGACCTCGAGGTTGTCGTGCAGACGCGCCTCATCGATCACGCGGCGGCACTCCGGGCACTTGATAAACACATGGCGCGCGGGAAACTCGGCGCACGACTCGGTCATCGGTCCCTCGAGGACGTTGACCGTCTTCGCTTTTCTATTCATCAGCATAGAGATGCCCCATCAGATCGGTGTGATACATGCCCGACAAGAACTCGTCGTTTGCCAGCACGTCGAGCTGAAGCTCGCTGTTTTCGCTCACGCCCTCAATCATGAGCTCGCCCAGGGCCGAGCGCATCTTGCGAATGGCGCCGTCACGCGTGGGCGCACACACGATGAGCTTGCCAAGCATGGAGTCGTAGTACGGCGGAACTTTCGCACCGGTAAACATGGCGGAATCCCAGCGCACGCGCGGACCACCCGGCACACGCAACGCGGTGACCGTTCCGCATGACGGCAGAAAGTCCGGCGTTTCGGCATTGATGCGGCACTCCATGGCGTGGTTGCGGACCGGCATGTCCTCCTGCTCAAAGGGCAGAGGCTGGCCGGCTGCCACGCGCAGCTGCCACTTGACCAAGTCGGTATCGGTCACAAACTCCGTAACCGGATGCTCCACCTGCAAGCGCGTGTTCATTTCCATAAAGTAGAAATTGCCGTCGTCCGAATACAGGAATTCGATGGTACCGGCTCCTTCGTAGCCGACGGCACGAGCCAGGTCACGCGCTGCCTTGTGCATGCGAGCACGAATGTCGTCGTGTCCGTCGAGGCACGGCGCGGGGCTCTCCTCGATTAGCTTTTGGTTGCGCCGCTGCACCGAGCACTCGCGCTCGCCGAGCGAAAACACATGGCCCTGCTTATCGGCCATAATCTGCACCTCAACGTGGTGCGCCGGCGCGACGAACTTCTCCATGTAGCACTCGCCGTCGCCAAAAACGGCCTCGCCCTCGGCACGCGCCTCGATGAACGCCTTTGCCGCATCTTCCACGCGCTCGACCTTGCGAATGCCGCGACCGCCACCGCCTGCACGCGCCTTAATAAGCACGGGGCAGCCAATGCGCTCGGCCTCGGCCGTTGCCTCCTCGGGGCTTTTGAGCAAATCGCAGCCCGGTACGATGGGCACGCCCGCCGCGGCAGCCGTTCGACGTGCGGCGTCCTTGTCACCCATGCTGTCAATCACCTCGGCCGAAGGACCGACAAACGCCAGGCCATACTTGTCGCAGTCGCGCACAAAGCTCGCCTTCTCGGAGAAAAAGCCATAGCCGGGATGAATTGCCTTAGCTCCCGACTTTACGGCACAGGTGAGCACGGCATCGTCGTTGAGGTAGCTCTCGGCAAGACGCGGGCCGCCGATGCAATACGCCTCGTCGGCAAGCTGCACGTGCAGTGCGTCCGCATCGGCCGTGGAATAAACGGCGACGGTCTTGATGCCCATATCGCGGCACGCGCGGATAACACGGACCGCGACTTCGCCGCGATTGGCGATGAGCACTTTGTCGAACATGAAGCCTTCCTTAACTTTCGTGCATGAGTGCAAAAGACATATCGGCGCGGCAGCAAACCTCACCGTTGACGCTCGCAGTACCCGTCGCAAAGCGGAACGGCCCGCGCGCTCGCGTGATGGAGCACACCAGATCCACCGTGTCGCCCGGGCGCACCGGACGCTTAAAGCGCACCTTGTCCAGACTCGTGTAGAACGGCGTCGCGCCACGCGCCTCCTCATCGCCCATCAGCAGCACGCAGCAGTTCTGGGCGAGCATCTCGCATTGGATCACGCCGGGGACCACCGGGTTTCCCGGAAAATGCCCCTGCAAAAAGTACTCGTCGCCCGTGATCGTGATCTTGCCGTGGGCCTCGTCGCCCACCAGCTCGGCTTTGTCGAGCAAAAGCATCGGCTCTCGATGCGGCAACAGCTTCTTGAGCTCTTCTTTGTTCATGGATATCACCTATCCGATCCTCATGAGGCAGCTGCCAAACTCCACGAGGTCGCCGTCGGCCACGCAGATCTCGAGCACCTCGCCGTCTGCCTCGGCCGTCACCTCGTTGAGAACCTTCATGGCCTCGATGATGCAGAGGGTCTCACCGGCCTTGACCTTGGAGCCCACGTGCACAAACGGCTCGTCGCCCGGCGCCGGGGCAGCATAGAAAACGCCGACCATGGGAGCGGTCACCTCGGTGCCCTTGGGCTCCGGTGCGGTGGCAGGCGCCTGCGCGGCGGGCTCCGGTGCGGCGGCAGGCATGGCGACAGGAGCCACCGCCGGAGCAGTCGCGGCACTCGGCATAGGCATGGGCACGGCAACCGGCTGCGCCGCGCTCGCGCGCTCGAGCTCGACCGCAGTGCCATCGGGCTCCTCAACACGCACGCGCGTGAGGCCGCGGTCCTCCATAACATCGGCTATCTCGGCAAGTCTTTTGGAATCCATGCTCTAGCTCCTCGTATATCTACGCAGCGCGATGGCGGCGTTGTGTCCGCCAAAGCCCAGATTGGTCGAAAGCGCCCAGGTAAGGTCGGCGCGAACCGCTCGATTGGGAGTGTAATCAAGATCGCAGGCGGGATCGGGCGTGTGGTAGTTAATGGTCGGGGGCACCACGCCCTGCTCGAGCGCCATGGCGCAGGCCATGACCTCGATGGCACCCGTAGCACCGATCATGTGGCCGGTCATCGACTTGGTCGACGAGACGTGCGCGGCGCGTGCCGCGTCCTCGCCGAGCGCACGCTTAATGCCCGCCGTCTCAGACGAATCGTTGAGCTTGGTCGAGGTGCCGTGAGCGTTGATGTAGAGACCCTCAGAAGGCTTAACGTCGCCCTCGGCCACCGCCAGCGATATCGCACGGGCGATACCTGCCGCGTCCGGGTCGGGACTCGTGATGTGGTAGGCGTCATCGGTGTTGCCGTAGCCCACGACCTCGGCATAAATGTGTGCACCGCGGGCCTGTGCGTGCTCCATGCCCTCGAGCACGAGCACACAGGCGCCTTCGCCCATCACAAAGCCGTCGCGGTCTGCATCGAACGGACGACATGCCGTCGACGGGTCAGGATTAGTGGTGAGAGCACGGCAGGACGTAAAGCCCGCAACCGCATCGGGGATAATTGCGGCCTCGGCGCCGCCAGCCAGAATTGCATCGGCATAGCCGTGCTTGATGGCGCGGAACGCCTCGCCCACGGCATGGGCCGAGGTCGCGCACGCAGTCACCACGGGCAGGGTCGGGCCTTTTGCCTTGTGGCGGATCGCGATATTGCCCGACGCCATGTTGGGAATCATCATCGCAATCATATAGGGCGATGCACGGCGAGGCCCCCGATCGGCAATCGTGTGGACGTTGTCGACGAGTGTCTGCATGCCGCCCGCGCCTGAACCCACGTAGACGCCCAGGCGCTCGCGATCGATGGCGCCCTCGACATCAAAGCCCGCATCGTGCATGGCCTCGTCCGAAGCCGCCATCGCAAACTGAACGCAGGGGTCCAGGTGCTTGGCGTCACGCTTGCCAAAGTACTCGTTGCCGTCAAAACCCTTGACCTCGGCTGCCACTTTGACGGCAAATGCATCGGTATCGAAGTGCGTGATCGGACCGATGCCACACGTTCCGGCACACATGGCCGCCCAAGTGGCAAGCGCGGTGTTGCCGAGCGGCGACACGGCACCGATACCGGTGATTGCAACTCTCTGTTCCATCATGGTCTCCTCATCCAAGCCGCTTACCCGGCTTGCTTTCTACATCGCCATTCCGCCGTCGACGCGTATGACTTCGCCCGTAATGTAAGCGGCCGCATCGCTCGCTAAAAAGCGCACCACACCGGCCACCTCCTCGGGCTGCGCCATACGCTTTAGGGGAATCTGCTCCTCGCACGCCGCGCGCACCTTCTCCGAGAGCTTTGCCGTCATATCCGTCTCGACAAACCCGGGGGCAACCGCGTTCACTCGAACGCCGCGGGGCGCAAGCTCGCGCGCCACCGCCTTGGTCAGGCCGATCACGCCCGCCTTGGAGGCAGCGTAGTTGGCCTGCCCGGCATTGCCCATCAGGCCCACAACCGAGCTCATGTTGATGACGCAACCGCCGCGCTGGCGCATAAAGGTCTTGGTGAGCGCGCGCGTCGTATTGAACGTGCCCTTGAGATTGACATCGAGCACGCGGTCGAAGGCATCGTCACCCATACGCATGAGCAGGCCGTCGCGCGTGATGCCGGCGTTGTTGACGAGCGCCCAAATGGAGCCAAAGTCGTTGAGGACCGTTTCCACGCACGCGTTGACGGCAGCGGGATCGGCCACGTCGCATTGATATGCGCGTGCCGTAGCGCCAGACGCCTCGCAGGCTTCGCACGTCTCGCGCGCCGCATTGACGCTGCCGGCATAGACGGCGGCGATATCAAAGCCGTCTTCCGCCAGGCCCACGGCACAAGCGCGACCGATGCCGCGCGAGCCGCCCGTGACCAGCGCCACGCGGCGCGATCCGTCGCGCTCGAGCGCGCCGTTGTTCAAATTGCCCATGTCGTTCCTTTCGGGTTACAGCCCTGTGGGCTATGCGAGCTCGTCGGCAATAGCTGCGACCTGTTCGGCCGTTTCGCACGAATGCACACGAACGTCGCTCAGCGTACGCTTGACCAGGCCCGACAGCGTTTTGCCAGGGCCGACCTCAATAAATGTGTCGATGCCTTGATCCTGCAGAGCATGCAGCGTGTCGACCCAGCGCACGGCATGGCTCACCTGGTTGGCCAGCACCTCCGATGCCGCCTGCGGATCGGCCGGATAGGGCGCCGCCGTCATATTTGCCATAACAGGAATGAGCAACGGGGACGGCGCGTGACCGGCATCGATATATGCAGCAAGGCCACAGGTCGCCTCGGCCATATAGGGGCTATGGAATGCACCCGACACCGCGACCTTCATGGCCCGGCCACCAGCCTCTTTTACCAGGACGTCGAGGGTCTGCAACGCATCGGGCGCTCCGGCCACAACCGTCTGCTGGGGGCTGTTGTAGTTGACCGGCCAGCAGTCCTCGCCTACCTGTTTTGCCAGGCCCTCAACTTGCGCCGCATCGAGCTTGATGACGGCGCGCATGCCGCCGGGGTGACGCTCAGCCGCCGTGGCCATAAGCGCCGCGCGCTCGCACACGAGCTCAAAGCCCGCTCGCGTATCAAATGCCCCCGCAAAGGTGAGCGCGGCGACCTCGCCCAGCGAGAATCCCGCACAGGCGGCAGGCACCACGCCGCGCTCGCGCAGGGCGGTAGCCGCTGCCAAGTCGTGCACGAACACGCAAGGCTGTGTGTTCTCGGTCTGCGAGAGTTCCTCCTTGGAGGCGCTCCGGCACTGCTCACTGGTTCCCGGACGCACCTCGTCGGCGATCGCAAACACCTCGGCAGCCGCCGGTGATGCCTCGATGAGGTCGACGCCCATCGCGGGATGCTGGGCACCCTGACCGGCAAACAGAAACGCTACGCTACCCATGCGGACGCACCCTTCAGGACATGCTCGGCGCCATCGACCAGATCGTCGACGATTTCGCGTGCGCTCTGGCGTTCGTTGACCATGCCGGCAATCTGTCCGCACAAATACGAACCCTCTTCGTAATTACCGTCCTTTGCGGCTTTACGAAGCGCGCCCGTGCCCATGGCCCCAAGCTCCTCGGGGCTTGCGCCCGCCGCCTCGTTCTTGGCATACGCGTTGGTGAAGGGGCTCTTGAGGGCGCGAACCGGATGTCCCGTCGAGCGACCGGTCGCACGCGTCGACGTGTCGCCTGCCTTGAGCACCAGCTCTTTGTACTGTTCGGATACGGTGCACTCGTTTGCGACCAGAAAGCGTGTTCCCACCTGGACGCCGGCAGCGCCGAGCATAAAGGCGGCCGCCACACCGCGGCCATCGGCGATGCCGCCAGCCGCAACCACGGGAATATCGACCGCATCGACAACCTGCGGCACCAGCGCCATCGTCGAGGTCTCGCCAATATGGCCGCCTGATTCGGTGCCCTCGGCAACCACGGCAGTGGCTCCGCGACGCGCCACGAGACGCGCCAGCGCCACCGAAGCCACGACGGGAATAACCTTGACGCCCGCCTCGTTCCACGCCTTCATGTACTTGGTGGGATTGCCGGCGCCGGTCACCACAACGGGCACCCGCTCATCAATCACCACTTGTGCGACCTCGTCGACAAACGGGCTCATGAGCATAACGTTGACGCCAAAGGGCTTATCCGTCTTGGCGCGCAGCTCGTGAATCTGATCGCGCAGCCAGTTTGCGTCGGCATTCATGGCCGCGATAATCCCTAAGCCGCCTGCCTCGGACACGGCAGATGCCAGCGAGGCATCGGCAATCCAGGCCATGCCACCCTGGAACACGGGTTTTTCGATGCCGAGCAGATCGCAGAGAGGAGACTTGAGCATCACTACTTCTCCAATGCCGCCTCGACCGTATCGACGAACTCGCCGACCGTCTTGGGGTTCTCCTCGGTATCGAGCTCAATGCCAAACTCGTCCTCGACGGCAACGAGGATCTCGACGGTACCCAGGCTGTCGAGGCCAATCTCCTCGAGCGTGGACTCGGGCTTCATCTCGACATCGTCAAGGCCAGCGGTCTCGCGGATAACGTCGCAAACGCGCTCGAAGGTCTTCTGATCTGCCATGGTAGTTCTCCTTTGTTTGTGCCCCAGGGGCGTTTTCATTTCCTATGTGCAACTACTTCCAGCGAAGTAGATAGCCACCTACATCCAAGCCGGCGCCAAATCCAACGAGGGCGATGGTGTCGTCCTCATTCAGTGCGTCGGTACGTGCCAGCCGGTCAAGCGCAAAGGGAATGCAGGCGCTCGAAATGTTGCCGGTCTCGCGTAGCGTTCGAACCACGCGCTCGTCTGGCACGCCGAGACGCTTGACCGCCTGACTCAGGATTCGTTCGTTAGCCTGATGGAATACAAAATGATCGATGTCTTCGACCGAAATGCCCGCATCGCTCGCAAGCTTATGGACCGTGTCGCAGATGGCGTTGACGCCGAACTTGAACACGCGGCGACCATTCATGGACAGCACGCTCGCGCTATCTGCGGAGTCCTTAAACGGCGAGGTGCCGACCAGACCGGGAACGCGCAACGTCTCGGCGTCGGGCGCTGTCGAAAGCTCAACGGCAAGAGGGTTGTCTCCCCTAGCCCCTATGACCGCAGCACCCGCGCCATCGCCAAAGAGCACGCACGTGGCACGGTCGGTCCAATCGAGCGCGCGCGTCATCTGCTCGGCGGCAACGACCAGCACGTGCTTGGCGCGACCGCGGGCGATATAACCCTCGGCGACATCGAGCGCAAATACGAAGCCGGCACAAGCCGCCGAAACGTCGAAGGCAGGACATGTGGCACCCAGGCGCTCAGCAACGGCGCACGCTTCGGCAGGAACGAGGTGATCGCCCGTCGTCGTCGAACAGACGATAAGATCCAGCTGGCTTGCGTCGATTCCGGACGTCTGGAGCGCTTGCTCGCTCGCTGCCACGGCAAGGTCGTCGAGTGACTCAGTGGTGCAGACGTGGCGGCTCTTGATACCGGTGCGGGTAAAAATCCACTCATCCGAGGTATCGAGGAACTCGGACAGCTCGTCATTGGAAACACTGCGCGTAGGAAGCGCCGAGCCTGTTCCAAGAATCGTGAAACCCATCACTAACCTCCTTTGAGTTGTTGACGTGTTTACATCGACCAAGAGAGGATAGCGCATTTCAGTCGTTGTTGACGTGTTAACATTAAATTGTCCAAATGCGACAAAGGCTTCACATTGTGTCTGTCTCTCGACACCATTGCGTTATTCACTTATTCATTAAGGAGGTAGCAGCCGCTATGGATGCCCAATTAACGATAGTCGACGTAACTGGATCGACCAACGATGACCTGCTCGAAGCAGGAAAACAAGGAGCGCCGCACGGCACAGGACTTGCCGCCCGGGCTCAGACAGCAGGACGCGGCCGGCGCGGCCACAAGTGGGATTCAACCGCCGGCAACCTATTGCTTTCGATTGTCCTGCGTCCACATGTTGATCCCGCAAAGTACTCTGGTCTTGCCGCCGTCAGCGGCCTAGCGGTGCTCGAGGCGCTCGAAAAGCAGGGTCTTGCAAACGAGATTGGCCTCAAATGGCCCAACGACCTGGTCGCACGAGGGCGCAAACTCGGCGGCATTCTGGTCGAAGCCGCGCGCGATAACGAAGGCAAACCTTTTGCCGTCTGCGGCATTGGCGTCAATGTGAACTATGTGCCTTCGGAGGTTCCCGATGGCGGCCTGCCGGCAATCGGTCTCTCGGATCTCAACGAGAACGTTCCCTCCGTCGATGTGCTCCTCGATGAGGTCTATCACGCAGTTATAGACGCTGTAGATGCGTGGGCAGATCTGCTCAACGCCATGGAAGAAGACGCCGGACCGCTCGCGCCCGTCCACGGCGAATACATCGGTCATCTCAATTGGATTGGGGATCACGTTATCGCCCGTTCCCCCGCTGGGGACGAGCTGGCGCGAGGCATCTTTAAAACCGTCGATGACTTTGGTCGCGCGTGCATCGAGACCGAAGACGACTTGCGATCCTTCCATTTTGAGGAGGCATCGCTGCGCCCCCTGAGCGAATAGGACGCCGAAGCCACCCGCTCGGCAGCATTGCCCGGCTGTCCAAACCATAATTCAAAACAAAAGAGCCCCGCTACCGTAATGGCAGCGGGGCTCTGAAAGCTATGAGCGATATCGCTTAGAGCTTGATGTCGATGTCGACGCCAGCGGGGAGGTCGAGACGCATGAGCGAATCAACGGTGCCCGAGGTGGGGTCGAGGATGTCGATGAGGCGCTTGTGGGTGCGCATCTCGAACTGCTCACGGGAGTCCTTGTTCACGTGCGGCGAGCGGATAACCGTGTACAGGTTGCGCTCGGTGGGCAGGGGGACAGGACCGGAAACGCGAGCGCCGGTCTTCTGAGCGGTCTCGACGATGAGCTTCGCGGACTGATCGACGACCTCGTGATCATAGCCCTTGAGGCGAATGCGGATCTTCTGGGTAGCCAACTTAAACCTCCAAAGAGTGCGAGAGATGTTCTCGCGGATTACGTAACAGGGAGCTCGAACTTAGGCGTTCTTGCTCATGACCTCGTCCACGATGGACTTGGGCGCGGGCTCATAAGAGTCGAACTGCATCGTGTAGGATGCACGGCCCTGGGTCTGGGAGCGAAGGTCGGTAGCGTAACCGAACATCTCGCCCAGCGGCACCTTGGCACGGATGAGCTTGCTGTTCTTGCGATCCTCCATGCCCTCGATCTTGCCGCGGCGACCGGAGAGGTTGCCCATAACGTCGCCCATGTACTGCTCGGGGGTCTCGACCTCGACAGCCATAATCGGCTCGAGCAGCTGCGGATCGGACTTCTTGAGGGCGTCCTTGATAGCCATGGAACCGGCGATCTTGAAGGCGGCCTCGGAGGAGTCGACCTCGTGGTAAGAACCGTCGAACAGGGTGACCTTGACGTCGAGGACCGGGAAGCCGGCGATAACACCGGTGTTCAGGGCCTCCTGGATGCCCTTGTCGATGGACGGGATGTACTCCTTGGGCACGACGCCGCCGACGATAGCATTGACGAACTCGTAGCCGAAGCCCTCCTCCATCTTCTCGAGCTTGATGACGGCGTGGCCGTACTGACCGCGACCACCGGACTGACGGACGAACTTGCCCTCAGCCTTCTCGACGTCGTGACCAGCGGTCTCACGGTAGGCAACCTGGGGCTTACCAACGTTAGCGTCAACCTTGAACTCACGGAGCAGACGGTCGACGATGATCTCGAGGTGCAGCTCGCCCATGCCGGCGATGATGGTCTGGCCGGTCTCGTGGTTGGTGGACACCTGGAAGGTCGGGTCCTCCTCGGCGAGCTTGGTCAGAGCCAGGGACATCTTGTCCTGCTCGGCCTTGGTCTTGGGCTCGATGGCAACGTCGATAACGGGCTTAGCGAACTCGATCTTCTCGAGGACGATCTCCTTGCCCTCGGCGCACAGGGTGTCACCGGTGGTGGAGTTCTTGAAGCCGACGCAAGCGACGATGTCGCCGGCAGCAGCGTCGTCACGGTCGATACGCTCGGCAGCGTTCATCTCGAGGATGCGGCCGAGGCGCTCGCGCTGACCGTTGGAAGCGTTGACAACATAGGAGCCGGACTCGGCGCGGCCGGAGTAAACGCGGACGTAGGTGAGCTTACCGACGAACGGGTCGGTCATGATCTTGAAGACCAGGCCGGAGAAGGGCTCGTCGAAGGAAGGATGACGCTCGATCTCCTCGCCGGTGTCCGGATCGGTACCGGTAACGGCCTCGACGTCGAGCGGGCTGGGCAGGTAGTCGACGACAGCGTCGAGCAGCTCCTGGACGCCCTTGTTCTTGTAGGCGGAGCCCACGAAGACGAGGTTGAGCTCGTTGGCCAGAACGCCCTTGCGCAGAGCAGCCTTGAGCTCCTCGACGGTGAAGTCCTCCTCCATGAGGATCTTCTCCATGAGCTCGTCGTCAAAGCTGGCAGCAGCGTCGAGAAGCTCCTCGCGCTTGGTGGCAGCGATGTCGGCGAACTCAGCCGGGATCTCGTCCATCGGCTCGGGGTAGGTCATGCCCTTGTCGTCGGCCTTGAAGTCCCATGCGGTCATGGTGACGAGGTCGATGACGCCCCAGAAGTTGTCCTCGGCGCCCATCGGGACCTGAGCGGCCACGGCGTTAGCGTCGAGACGATCCTTCATGGTCTCGATAGCGTTGAAGAAGTCAGCGCCCACGCGGTCATACTTGTTGATGAAGGCGATGCGGGGGACGTTGAAGGTGGAAGCCTGACGCCAAACGGTCTCAGACTGGGGCTGAACGCCGGCAACGGCGTCGAAGACGGCGACAGCGCCATCGAGGACGCGCAGGCAGCGCTCGACCTCGGCGGTGAAGTCAACGTGGCCCGGGGTGTCGATGATCTGGATGCGGTAGTCCTTACCGTCCTTGTTCCAGAAGCACGTGGTAGCAGCGGAGGTAATGGTTACGCCGCGCTCCTGCTCCTGAACCATCCAGTCCATGGTGGCAGCGCCCTCATGGACCTCACCGATCTTGTGGGTCTTACCGGTGTAGTAAAGAATACGCTCGGTCGTGGTGGTCTTACCGGCATCGATGTGGGCCATGATGCCGATGTTACGGGTATCGGAAAGCTTGTACTTAGGCTTAGCCATGTTAGTTCCTTACCTTAACTTACCAACGATAGTGAGAGAACGCGCGGTTGGCCTCGGCCATCTTGAAGACGTCCTCACGCTTCTTGACGGAAGCGCCCAGGCCGTTGGAAGCGTCGAGGATCTCGTTGGCGAGACGCTCGGCCATGGTCTTCTCCTTGCGAGCGCGGGAGAAGTTGACGATCCAGCGGATACCCAGAGCGGTGGAACGACGGGAGTTGACCTCCATCGGGACCTGATAGGTAGCGCCACCGACACGCTTGGGCTTAACCTCGAGCGTGGGCTTGACGTTGTCCATAGCCTTCTTGAAGGTAGCGAGAGCGTCGCCACCCTCGGACTTCTCGGCAACGATCTCGAAAGCGGTGTAAACGATGCGCTCAGCGGTGGCCTTCTTGCCGTCAAGAAGGACCTTGTTGATGAGCTGAGTCACCAGGCGGTTGTTGTAAACGGCGTCAGGCTGAACCTCACGACGATTAGCTGCTGCACGACGCGGCATGTGAAATCTCCTTAAGTGTCTACCGTGCGGCGCTTAGGCGGCACACGGCGAAAGTATCAAAACGTTATCTGGCTTATTTAGCCTTGGGGCGCTTAGCACCGTACTTGGAACGGGCCTGCATACGGTTCTGGACCGGAGCAGCGTCGTAGGCGCCACGGATGACGTGATAACGGACACCAGGGAGGTCACGGACACGACCGCCGCGAACGAGCACGATGGAGTGCTCCTGCAGGTTGTGGCCCTCACCCGGGATGTAAGCAGTAACTTCGATGCCGTTGACAAGGCGAACACGGGCAACCTTACGAAGAGCCGAGTTCGGCTTCTTGGGGCTCGTGGTGAAGACGCGGGTGCACACGCCGCGCTTCTGGGAGTTGTGCTGCAGAGCAGCGTTCTTGGACTTCTTGGGCACGGAACGACGGCCCTGGCGAACCAGCTGGTTAATAGTAGGCAAAGCGTACTCCTTCTCGAATGATTCCAGCTTTCTGTAAAGTGCAACGGCTTGAATCGAGGGGTCAGCATCCCCCTACGAAACACGCAGTTCGATAGGATACGTGGCGTTAGCTGTGCCGTCAACAGACCACGCCGCCGGGCGTATCCCAAAATTGGCACATTTCCGCAAAGCCTACACAAAAGGAATCCCCTTCTGTGCGCGGGGGCGGATTCCCGGTCCGGGCGGCACAGGGGTTAAGTTTGCTGCTCTACAGTCCTGGCTCGCACGGAGGCCACATTAAGTGGCCTCCGGCTCGTGCGGAACTCGCGACAAACTTAACCCCTGTGCCGCCCGGCCCGGGAATCCGACGTGCTCGTCGGGGCAACGTTCCCTGCCAAAAAGGGACAGGTTTATTTTGGTCGGTTTTATCTGGGAAAACGCCACTCTTCACGGTGATCCGCATCCATTTGCTACGTTCTTCCGAGAATCAGACGAATAACGTCCAATCCACTCGTCCATATAACGCTAAAAAGGCCGCTTCCCCCCTTGGGAAGCGGCCCAGACTTTACGAATAAACGATGGTAAAGGGTACTTTTGTTTCGGTCTCCCCTGTTGACGTGCACCTCGTGCCCTCAAGCGTTACTGAGACCACTTGTTCGACATCAATCAACTTCGTTGGCACCCAGATGTTCTCTCCGCTATTGCGCCCATAAGAAAAATATAAGTTGAACACCCCTGCGTCGTCATCTTCGATAATCTGCTCCGATCCATCCTTGTAGCTGACGGTCAGCTTATTATCAACTGCTTCATAGCCCAAATCATCGATGTGCGTCTGGATGGAAAACGGGCTAATCTCAAGAGGCGAGTCACCGGAGCGGAGTCCCTTTGTATCGACGTACGCTCCAATATTGAACTCGGGTGTCGACGCCTCAAACCGCCTCGCACTCTCACCTTCACCCTCGGTCCAGTGGATATTCCAGGTGACCGCATGTTGCAAATCTCGCTCGCGATCCATAGCGGCAAAGTACATCGTGCCATTAATGACAGTATCGCTTGATGTGTCCTTATCAATTGTGCTGCGTGTGTCAGGCCATTCCTCGCCGAACTTCATATCGGGCGTGCCGATGCCCTGTTCTTCTTCACCATAGAGAACAAGTTCGCCAATCTCTGCTGCTGGCTTGTAGTAGTTAACTCCATTTGGATTGGACAACGTAAACGTCACGGCTCCGCAGCCGTTTTGGTCGATTGCCATCTCATGGATATCAAGCGTATAGCCGTTACCCTCGACGGACAGATTAACCTTCTGGACTGTGCCCTCCAGGCTTTGGGGCGCGATGCCATCGCCAAACTCTCTGGTGTAGGTATATTTAGTTCCCGATGAGCCGCCGTTGGTCCAGGTAATGGAATCCCCGTTGCCGTGGTTTCCCCAGGCTGAGGCAAAATAGCTGGAATTGACAACGGCGTAGGCGACCCCTCCGGTCGCCAACACTCCGGCAAGACATCCGATAACCGCAACATAGAGGGGCTTAGCATGACCCCTTTTGCGAAGCGGCTCGCCTTCAGCTGCATTAAGAACGCGATCTGCAAGATCGCTATCGGCTTGGATGGACTCGAAGGCCCGCTTGATTTGATTGGATTTCACGGTCGCCCTCCTCTAGGATGAATTTGAGCTTCGATCGACCGCGAGCTAAACGCGTTCGAACGGTAGCGGCTGGCACATGCAGTAACTCGGCAATCTCTGAGGTCGAAAAGCCCAGATAGTAATAGAGCATGATGGGAACACGGAATCGTTCCGGAAGTCGCATGACGTCTGACAGGACCGCTTTGGTCTCATCCTGCACCGCCGAAAGCGAATCGGCCAGGTTCTCAATATCCTCCACACGCCTCCATGGCTTTCGAAAGAGCGATTTACATTCATTGATCGTGACCCGGATAAGCCATCGACGAAGATGTTCCCAACTTTCAAAGTTTCCATCGCTTTTAAGCAACTTAAGAAAGACGTCTTGGGCAATATCGTCGGCATCGGCACGATCGCGCAGGTACGTCAATGCGATTCGAAACACGACATCCCGGTGATCTTCGACCGCCTGTCTAAATGCCTGTTCTTCCATAATCACCTCCCGGTGACGGTAATGATTCTTGATGAGGTCCTCACCATAGATACGCTTTGACCGAACGAAATGTTTCAAATACAAGCAGGAATAACCTACCAAAATAAACCTGTCCCTTATTGGCAGGTTTTCTTCAACAAAAAAGACCCGCTTCCCTGTTGGGAAACGGGTCTCTGGAAGGACGGTTAACGTACTAGGAAATTATTCCTCGTCGTTGTCCTTGGCCTCTTCGGCATCGTCGGTGTCCACGAGCTGGTTGAGCAGCTCGTCGAGGGACGCCATGTCCTCGTTGATGGCACCGTTGGCGGGAGCCTTCTTGTCGTCGATCGGGGCGCCCAGGAGCTCCTCGTCGGCGTCGGCGTGATGCGTCGGCGCGGCGGAGGTGCCCAGCAGGATATCGTCCGGACCGTCGGGGCTAAAGACCATCTGCAGCAGCTGCGAGAGGTCTTCCTCGTCGGCAACGTCGTCGTTGTTCTCGAGGATGTAGAGCAGGTCGTGGGCCTCGAGGCCGTCACGGAGCTCCTCGATCGCCTTGGCACCGATGCCATCGATGCGCAGCAGATCCTCCTCGGACTTGCCGACCAGGTCGCCGACCGTCTCGATGCCGACCTCGCTGAACTTGTTGGTCCAGCGCTGCGACACGCCCAGGTCGTCGAACAGGTAGAGGCGAGCCTTCTCGGCGGAGATGGTGTGGCCGTTGCGGGTGAACGAACCGTCAGCACCACCGAACTCGTCGTAGCCGGCCCAGTCGAGCTGCTGCGGGAGCTGCTCGTCCAGGTCCTTGAGCTCAACCGGAGCCCACTCGGGCAGCGACTTGGCGTTGGGCGAAGCCGGGCCATCGATGTCCACGTAGCCGTCGGCCGTACGATACGTCAGCTTGGCGTTGGCGTACGGCTTGAGGCCGGTACCGGCCGGGATCTTCTTACCGACGATGACGTTGGACTTAAGGTCGAGCAGGTGGTCGACCTTGCCCTCGATGGCAGCCTCGGTAAGGACGCCGGCGGTACGGATGAACGAAGCGCTCGACAGCCAGGAGTCGATGTTGGACGCGACCTTGAGCGTACCCAGGATGACGGGCTCGGCCACGGGAGCCTGACCGCCCAGACGGGCAACGCGCTCGACCTCGTCGGCGAACTCATAGCGGTCGACGTACTGACCAAGCAGGTACTTGGAGTCACCGGGGTTGGTGATCTGAACGCGACGCAGCATCTGACGTGCGAGCACCTCGATGTGCTTGTCGTTCAGGTCGACGCCCTGGCTGGTGTAGACGTCCTTGACGCTCTCGACGAAGGTGTGCATCGTCGACTCGATGTCGGTCAGCTTGCGCAGGTTGCGGAAGTTGACGAAGCCCTTGGTGATCTGATCGCCGGCGCGAACCTCGCAGCCGTCCTCGATCTCGGGCATAAAGCGCACCGAAGCGGGAACGCGACGCTCGTCGAGGACACGGGTGTGATCCTCGGAGTCGGTGAGCGTCAGCACGTACTCGGACTTCTCGGGCTTAATCGAGAGGTGGCCGGAGTACGGAGCCAGCTCGGCCTCGCGACCCAGGATCTTCTCGTTGACGTTGCCGACGATATCGAACATACGGCTGACCGTAGGCAGACCCTGCGTAATATCGTCGACGCCAGCGACGCCGCCGGAGTGAATGGTACGCATCGTAAGCTGCGTACCGGGCTCGCCGATGGACTGGGCGGCAATAATGCCGACGGCAGTACCGATGGCGACCGGACGACGGGTGGAAAGATCCCAGCCGTAGCACTTCTGGCACACGCCGTACTTGGAGCGGCAGGTGAGCAGCGCGCGAAGCTTGACCTTCTTAAGGCCGGCATCGACCATCTTCTGGATGTCGGCGACCTTCTCGATGTAGCCGTCCTGCTCAAAGAGCACGGTGCCATCGGGAGCCACGACGTCCTCAATGAAGCAACGGCCGACAAGATCGGTGTTGAGGTCGGTGGTGCCGGGAATGATGAGGTTGTAGGTAACGCCCTCGTGCGTACCGCAGTCCTCCTCGCGGACGATGACGTCCTGGGCCACGTCGACCAGACGACGGGTCAGGTAACCAGAGTCCGAGGTGTGGGATGCGGTATCGACCAAGCCCTTACGGGCGCCGTAGGTCGAAATGAAGTACTCGAGCGGCAGCAGGCCCTCGCGGAAGTTCGCCTTAATGGGAAGGTCGATCGTCTCGCCGGACATGTCTGCCATCAGGCCACGCATGCCGCCGAGCTGACGCAGCTGGGTCTTAGAACCACGGGCGCCGGAGTCGGCCATCATGTACAGCGGGTTCTCCTCGTCGAACAAGTCGAGCATGAGCGCTGCGACCTTGTCGGTACAAGCGGTCCACTCGTTAACGACTTCGATGTGGCGCTCCGTCTCGTTGATGAAGCCCTCCTCGAAGTACTCGTTGATCTGGTCGACGTTAGCCTGGGCGCGGTCGAGCAGCTCTTGCTTCTCATCAGGGATAAGAGCGTCCCACACCGAGATGGTGAGGCCGGCGCGGGTAGCGTAGTGGAAGCCGGAGTACTTGATGGCGTCGAGGATCGGGCCGACCTTGGCCTCGGGGTAACGATCGCAGCAGTCCGCAACCAGCTTGGCCACATCGCCCTTGACCATCTTGTAGTTCATGAACTCGTAGTCTTCGGGCAGGCACTGGCGGTTGAAGATGATGCGGCCGATAGAGGTCTCGAAGCGAGCGGTCTTGTTGCCGGTGACGTCGTAGTCGGCGAACTCGTTCTTGCCGTTCTTGACACGGAAGATACGGGTGCCGTCCTCGTTGATGACGTTGGCATCGGCAGCGGACACGCGGACCTGGATCTTGGCCTGCATGTCGACCTCGGAACGGCAGTCATAGGCGTGCAGCGCGTCGTCGAAGCTCGAGAACACGTGGTTCTCGCCCGGCAGACCCTCGCGGACCTGGGTGAGGTAGTACACACCGATGATCATGTCCTGCGAAGGGATGTTGACCGGCTTGCCGGATGCCGGCGAGCGCAGGTTGTTCGCAGAGAGCATGAGCACGCGAGCCTCGGCCTGAGCCTGGCTGGACAGCGGCACGTGGACAGACATCTGGTCGCCGTCGAAGTCGGCGTTGAAGGGCGAGCAGACCAGCGGGTGCAGGTGGATAGCCTTGCCCTCGACCAGCACCGGCTCAAAGGCCTGGATGGACAGACGGTGCAGGGTCGGTGCACGGTTGAGCAGCACGACGCGGCCGTCGATGACCTCTTCGAGGATATCCCACACAAAGGTGGCACCGCGGTCGATAGCGCGCTTGGCGCCCTTGATGTTCTCGACCTTGCCAAGCTCGACCAGGCGCTTCATGACGAAGGGCTTGAAGAGCTCCAGCGCCATGGTCTTGGGCAGACCGCACTGGTGCAGCAGCAGCTTGGGGTCGGTAACGATTACCGAACGGCCGGAGTAGTCGACACGCTTGCCCAGCAGGTTCTGACGGAAACGACCCTGCTTGCCCTTGAGGGCCTCGGCGAGCGACTTGAGCGGGCGACCGCCACGGCCAGAGACCGGGCGACCACGACGGCCGTTGTCGAACAGGGCGTCCACGGACTCCTGGAGCATGCGCTTCTCGTTGTTCACGATGATCGCAGGGGCGTCCAGGTCGAGCAGGCGCTTGAGTCGGTTGTTACGGTTGATCACGCGACGGTACAGGTCGTTGAGGTCGGACGCGGCGAAGCGGCCGCCGTCGAGCTGGACCATCGGGCGCAGATCGGGCGGAATGACCGGGATGACGTCCAGGATCATGTTCGCGGGGCTGTTACCGCCCTTCAGGAAGGCGTCAACGACCTCGAGGCGCTTGACGGCCTTCTCGCGCTTCTGCTTCTGGGAGTCCTCGTCGGCGATGATGGCCTTGAGCTTCTCGGCCTCGGAAGGAAGGTCGATGGCAGCGAGCAGGTCGCGGACGGCCTCGGCACCCATGCCACCCTTGAAGTACATGGAGTAGTAACGGGTCATCTCGCGGAACAGCGGCTCATCGGAGATGAGGTCGCGCTCGGTGAGCTTCATGAAGGCGTTGAAGGCGTCCGTGCGGAGCTGCTTCTCGTCCTTGCACTCTTCCTCGATGTCAACGATGCCGGAGGCGATCTCCTCGGGGGTCAGCGGCTCCTCGTCGGAGAACTCGTCAAAGTTCTCGGGGTTGCCCTGCTCCTTGAGGGACTCGATCTGGCGGGCGCACTCGGCATCGATCTCTTCCAGATCGGCGGCGAGCTCCTCGCGCAGGTCGTCAGCGTCGGCCTCGCGAGCCTCGTAGTCTACCTCGGTGATGATGTAGCTGGCAAAGTACAGAACCTTCTCGAGGTCCTTGGACTTGATGTCGAGCATACGGCTCATCGGGAAGCTCGTGGGGCTCTTGAAGTACCAGATGTGGGACACGGGAGCGGCGAGCTCGATGTGGCCCATGCGGTCGCGACGCACCTTGGCCGAGGTAACCTCGACGCCGCAGCGCTCGCAGACGATGCCCTTAAAGCGGATGCCCTTGTACTTGCCGCAGGAGCACTCCCAGTCCTTGGCGGGACCGAAGATCTTCTCGCAGAACAGGCCGTCCTTCTCGGGCTTGAGGGTACGGTAATTGATGGTCTCCGGCTTCTTGACCTCACCGTGCGACCAGGAACGGATCTGGTCGGCGGAGGCAAGGGAGATCTTTACCGAGTCAAAATCAGTAGCTTCGAAATCTGCCACAGTCAACTACTCCTTATCAGTGGTCGTGGCGGCGACAGCCTCGGGTGCCTCGGCGGTCTCGGCATCCTGGGCCTCGACGTCGGCGTCAACGCCGGCGAGCGCAGCCAGGTCATCGAGGGCAGAGGTCTCCTCGGCGGTCACAGGGGCGGAGGCGTCCTCGTCGGCATCGTGCATGGGCTCGATGTCCAGTGCGAGGGAACGAATCTCCTTGACGAGAACCTTGAAGGACTCGGGGATACCCGGGACAGGAACGTTCTCGCCCTTGACGATGGACTCGTAGGTCTTGACGCGGCCCACGGTATCGTCGGACTTGACGGTCAGGATCTCCTGCAGGACGTTGGAAGCACCGTATGCGTACAGTGCCCAAACTTCCATCTCGCCGAAGCGCTGGCCGCCGAACTGAGCCTTGCCGCCCAGCGGCTGCTGGGTAACCAGGCTGTAAGGGCCGGTCGAACGGGCGTGGATCTTGTCGTCGACCATGTGGCCGAGCTTGAGGATGTAGGACGTACCCACGGTAATGGGCTCGCGGAACTCCTCGCCGGTGCGGCCGTCGAACAGGCGGGTCTTGCCGCGCTCGTCAAGCTGGGTGACAAACTCGGGACGCATGTGATCGCCAAAGGCAGCGGTGGCCTTGTTGAGCATGTTCTTGTTGGCACGACGGATGACCTCGGCGATCTCGTCCTCCTTGGCGCCGTCGAAGACGGGCGTCGCGGTGAAGAACGGACCGGGGACATACTTGTCGGAGTCGGCATCCTCGGTATCCCAACCGCAGGCAGCAGCCCAGCCAAGGTGGCACTCGAGCAGCTGGCCGACGTTCATACGCGAAGGAACGCCCAGCGGGTTGAGGATAACGTCGATCGGGGTACCGTCAGCCATGTAGGGCATGTCCTCGACCGGCAGAACGTTACAGATAACACCCTTGTTGCCGTGGCGGCCGGCGATCTTATCGCCCTGCTGGATCTTACGACGCTGGGCGACGTAGACGCGCACCTGCTCGTTGACGCCGGGGGCCAGGTCGTCGCCGTTCTCGCGGCTAAAGCGAACGACGTCGATGACGCGGCCGTAAGCGCCGTGAGGCATCTTAAGGGAGGTGTCGCGGACGTCGTGGGCCTTGGCACCGAAGATGGCGCGCAGCAGGCGCTCCTCGGCGGTCAGAGCGCTCTCGCCCTTAGGCGTGACCTTACCGACCAGGATGTCGCCAGGGCCGACCTCGGCGCCGATGCGGATGATGCCGTCCTCGTCGAGGTTGGCAAGCATGTCCTCGGAGAGGTTCGGGATCTCGCGGGTGATCTCCTCGGGGCCGAGCTTGGTGTCGCGGGCGTCGATCTCGTGACGGGTGATGTTGATGGTCGTCAGCAGGTCCTCGGCCACCAGGCGCTCGGACACGACGATACCGTCCTCGTAGTTGAAGCCTTCCCACGGCATGTAGGCCACGGTGAGGTTCTGGCCCAGTGCGAGCTCGCCGTGATCGGTCGAAGGACCGTCGGCCAGAGGCTCGCCCTGCTCAACGGTGTCACCGACGCGCACGAGCGGACGGTGGTTGATGCAGGTGGACTGGTTGGAGCGCTGGTACTTGGCCAGGTGATACTCGTCCATGCCGCCGGCATGCTTGACGATAATCTTGGCGGCGTCGGCAAAGATAACCTCGCCGGCGTTCTTGGCCAGGGTGACCTCGCCGGAGTCCAGAGCGGCGCGACGCTCCATGCCGGTACCGACATAGGGAGCGGCGGGGTGAACCAGCGGCACGGCCTGACGCTGCATGTTAGCGCCCATCAGCGTACGCTTGGCGTCGTCGTGCTCAAGGAACGGAATCAGCGTGGCTGCGACGGAGAGCATCTGACGCGGCGAGACGTCCATGTAGTCGACGTCCTCGACGGGCACGTCGGCGGGAGCGCCGAAGGAACCGTCGAAGTCGCGGGTACGGGCGATCACGGTGTGCGGGCGGACGATCTTGCCCTCGGCATCGGTCGTGATGAACTCGTTGGTCTTGGGATCGAGCGGCGTGTTGGCCGGCGCGATGACGTGCTTCTCTTCCTCGTCAGCGGTCATCCAGTCGATCTGATCGGTGGCAACGCCGTTCTCGACACGACGGAACGGGGCCTCGATGAAGCCGTACTCGTTGACGCGGGCGTAGAGGGCGAGCGAGCCGATCAGGCCGATGTTGGGGCCTTCGGGGGTCTCGATCGGGCACATGCGGCTGTAGTGCGAATTGTGAACGTCGCGGACGGCCGTCGGCACGTTGGTGCGGCGGCTGGAGCCGGACTTGTGGCCGGCAAGACCACCAGGGCCGAGTGCGGACAGACGGCGCTTATGGGTCAGACCGGTCAGGGGGTTCGCCTGGTCCATGAACTGCGAGAGCTGCGAGGAACCGAAGAACTCCTTGATGGAGGCCACGATCGGGCGGATGTTGATGAGCGACTGCGGGGTGATCTCGTCGATGTCCTGGGAGCTCATGCGCTCACGGACGACGCGCTCCATACGGCTCATACCGATACGGAACTGGTTGGCGACGAGCTCGCCGACGGTACGGATGCGGCGGTTGCCGAAGTGGTCGATGTCGTCGACCTTGAAACCCTGCTCGCCGGCAGCGAGGGACAGCAGGTAGCGCAGCGTCGCGACGATATCCTCGTCGGTGAGCACCGTGACCTCTTCCTCGGTAGTGAGGTTGAGCTTCTTGTTGACCTTGTAACGACCGACGCGGGCCAGATCGTAGCGCTGCGGGTTAAAGAGCAGGCCCTCGAGCAGGCTGCGGGAAGCGTCCACGGTGGGAGGCTCGCCCGGGCGCAGGCGACGGTAGATCTCGATGAGGGCGTCCTCGCGGGTGAGGGCGGTGTCGCGCTCCAGGGTGCGCTTGATCACATCGGAGTTGCCGAGCAGCTCGATGATGTCGTCGTTGGTGACGGCGATGCCAAGGGCGCGCAGGAACATCGTGGCGCTCTGCTTGCGCTTACGGTCGATGGAGACCATGAGCTGGTCGCGCTTGTCGACCTCAAACTCGAGCCAGGCACCGCGGGACGGGATGATCTGGGCCTTGTAGATCTGCTTGCCCGAATCCATCTCGGAGCTGTAGTACACGCCCGGGGAGCGGACGAGCTGCGAGACGACAATACGCTCGGTACCGTTGATGATGAAGGTGCCCTGATCGGTCATCATGGGGAAGTCGCCCATGAAGACGAGCTGCTCCTTGATCTCGCCGGTCTCCTTGTTGGTGAGACGAACGTCGGTCAGAAGCGGGGCCTGATACGTCATGTCCTTCTCGCGGCACTCCTCGACGGTGTGCGCGGGGTCGCCGAACTGATGCTCGCCGAAGGTAACCTCGAGAACATGGTTCTGGCTCTGGATGGGGCTGGATTCCTTGAACGCCTCACGAAGACCCTCGTCCTTAAAACGCTCAAAGGATTCCCTTTGAACAGAGATAAGGTTGGGGAGCTCCATGGCCTCCGGGATTTTCCCGAAGCTGACGCGCTTGCGCTCAGTGGCAGTGTATGCGTAGGTCACCAGGTTTTTCCTCCTTCACGGAAATGCTCGGTGGGTTGGCGAGGCATAGCTTCGCCAGTTATCGCAACCTAATAGTTTATCAGGTACCGACCGTTGGGCAAGAAAAGCCTTGACGCGATTGAGTTTTTGGAGTAGCAAAGTTTTTCGACAGAAAACACGCAGGTAGATGTATGCGTATCGAACATCTGTTCATATATTTTCTGTGAACAGAGAGCCGGCAATCGCAGCTCTTATAAAAAACGGGCGCGAACCGAGGTCCACGCCCGTAAATGTCGATGCCCGAAGGCTTACTTGCGCATCAATCCGCCGCGCTCGTCGATGGCGTCCCAGAAGGCATCGGCAAAGCGGGGGTCGCTTGCAGCCATGAGGGCGTTGGTGGCCATCCAGCCAGAGGGAGTGCCGGTGTCGTAGCCCGACAGCGGGTCGATGACGACTGCATACATGGCCTCGCGGTCGAGCGAACGGGCCATGGCGTCGGTGAGCTGGATCTCGCCGCCCTTGCCGGCCTGCTGATCTGCCAGCAGGTCCATGACCAGCGGGCTCAGCAGGTAGCGACCGACGATGTACAGGTTGGACGGAGCCGCCTCGGGAGCGGGCTTCTCAACCAGACCGCCGATGCGCCAGACAGCACCGGGCTCGGCATCGGCAACGTCCTCGGCGCCCTCGAGCGAACCGACGCGCTCGCCGGCGATAACGCCGTAGCGGCTGACTTCCTCGGGCGAGCAAGCGGCGACGGCGATAACCGAAGCGCCACCGTGCTCCTTGGAAACGGCGAGCATCTTGTCGCAGATGTCGCGGTTAGGCACAACGTAGTCGCCCAGAAGAACCAGGAAATTCTCCCCTGCCACGGCGTCGGCAGCAGAGCGAATAGCATGGCCGAGGCCCTTGGGCTCGTACTGATAACGGAAGTCGACCGGCATACCGCCAGCGTGGGCGACGGCATCGGCATAGGCGTTCTTGCCGCGCTCGCGCAGCAGGTTCTCGAGCGAACGGTCGGGCTGGAAGTAGTTCAGCAGCTCGGGCTTGCCGGGGGAAGTAACGATGATGGCATCGTCGACCTCCTCGGGGTCGAGTGCCTCCTCGACGACATACTGGATGACCGGCTTGTCGAGCACCGGCAGCATCTCTTTGGGCGTGCACTTGGTGCCAGGCAGAAAACGCGTGCCAAGACCGGCGGCGGGGATGATTGCCTTCATGTTATTCAAAGATCCTTTCGCAGGCGCAAAAGCGCCCCGTGCGTGCGGCGCACAGCCGCAGACCAAATTGCGATACCCAAGCATCTTACCGCTGGAACTATATGTCGCTACAAGGCAGAGACAATTCTTCAGCAGGTCAACGCAAATTATTGCTCGAATGGTGCAATTTTATTGCCCAACGGCAGGGCACGCGATACGACGCAAATCACAGAACATGGCAGTTTGAGCAACCGATGTCGAGGAACCGAAAAACAAAAAAGACGGGGCTCGCAATGCGAACCCCGTCTGCAAAGAAATCTGGCGAGAAAGCCTGATTACTTGAGGGTGACAGCAGCGCCAGCAGCCTCGAGCTTCTCCTTGGCAGCCTCGGCGTCCTCCTTCTTGGCACCCTCGAGAACAGCCTTGGGAGCGCCCTCGACGACCTCCTTGGCCTCCTTCAGGCCAAGGTTGGTGAGCTCACGGACGGCCTTGATGACCTGGATCTTGTTGTCGCCGAAGCCCTCGAGCACGACGTCAAACTCGGTCTTCTCCTCGGCCTCAGCAGCGCCAGCAGCGGGAGCGGCGACAACAGCGGCAGGAGCAGCGGCGGAAACGCCGAAGGTGTCCTCGATAGCCTTAACGAGCTCGGAAGCCTCGAGAAGGGTCATTTCCTTAAGAGCATCGATGATCTCATCGGTGGTAAGCTTAGCCATTTCTAAGTCCTTTCGGTTTCCGTGCGGATGCACGGAGATCAGTTAAAACACGGCGCGAATGCGCCAGGGGTGCGGCGTTGCCGCCGCGGGTGAAAACAGCGACTAGGCTGCCTTCTGCTCGGAGACCTGCTGGATCGAACGAGCGAGACCAGAGGAAACGCCGTTGACGCAGACAGCGATGTCGCGAGCGAAACCGGAGATGAGACCGGCGATCTGGCCGAGAAGCTGATCCTTGGTGGGCAGCTCGGCGATAGCCTTAACATCATCAGCGGAAACGGCCTTGCCGTCGGAGATACCGCCCTTGATCTCAAGGACGCCCTTGGACTTAGCAGAGAAGTCCTTAAGGGCCTTAGCGGCCTCGACCGGCTCGGTCTCGTAGAACACATAAGCGACGGGGCCGGCGAGGATCTCATCGAGCTCGGGCTGCTCCTGGTTCTTGAGAGCGATCTTGACCAGGTTGTTCTTGTAGACCTTCATCTCGGCGCCGCACTCGCGAAGCTGATGACGCAGCTCCTGAGCCTGCTTAACCGTCAGACCGTTGTAGTTGACGACGAACAGACCGGCGTTCTCGGCGATACGGGACTCGATCTCTGCAACCTTGTCGATTTTGTACTGCTGGGGCATGAATTACACCTCCTCGAATTCTTTCCGGGCACGGTCCGCCACAAGGACGTGACGGGGGCATGTCCAAAAAGAAAGCCCCCGCGCTGCATGAGCGACGGGGGCGAGAAGACATATCTACTCGACCACCTCGGCTGGCGGGATGTCCCATTAAGCTCGCGGGTAAGACCCGTTTGCGCCGGCTGTCTCTGGCAGCGGATTCGTGCGTGAACCGAAAGTATTATGGCGGGGACCCCGGCGTCGGTCAACGGAAAACCGGGCTGCACACAATTCCACCATCCGGCCGCGCCGCCGAAGGCCGGGTTTTCGTTGGCTGACGCCCCCACTCATAATGCTTGGGTCGGTGGGCTGATGTGTTGCGTTCCTGAGGACTATAAGGTCGAAATGAAGGTGGACAGGCGGTGGAGGCCTTCGTCTAGGTCTTTGTCGGAGACGCAGTAGCTTAGGCGGATGTGGCCTTCGGTTCCGAAACAGTCGCCCGGGACTAGGGCTACGTTTGCCTCTTTGATGGCTTTGATGCAGAAGTCTTCGCTGGTTAGGCCGAACTTTTTGATGCTCGGGAAAGTGTAGAAGGCTCCTGCGGGCTCTACTACGTCGAGGCCCATGGCGTCTAAGGCTGCGAGTACGCGCTCGCGGCGGGCTCGATAGACTTCGAGCATGGGGGTTGGGTCGACGGTCAGGGCTCGGGCTGCGGCGTCCATTTCGAAGGAGACAGCACTCGATACTAGGTATTGGTGAGCTTTTGCGATCTCGGCGATGACGGGGGTTGCCGCTGCGAGCCAGCCCAGGCGCCAGCCGGTCATAGCCCAGGGCTTGGAGAAGCTCTCGATGACTACCGTCTGCTCACGAAGCTCCGGGTGGCGCTGGGCAAAGCGCTCGTAGCCGTCCACGTAGACCAGGCGGTTGTATACGTCGTCGCAGATCACGTAGATGCCCGCCTGCTCCGCCACGTGTGCCACGGCGTCGAGCGATGCTGCGTTGAGGATGCAGCCCGTGGGGTTGTTGGGCGAGCAGATGACGATGGCCTTGGTCGCCGGTGTCACGCAGGCACGAAGCGCTTCCTCATCGATCTGGAATTGCGCGGGCTCCGTATCAAAAAAGACCGCCTTAGCGTGGTTGGCCACGACGATGCTCTCGTACAGGCCAAAGGCCGGCGTGGGGATGATGACCTCGTCGCCGGGGTTGAGCATAGCCATGAATGTAGCCGACAGGGCCTCGGTCGCGCCGTCGGTCAGGATGACCTCATCGGCGGAAAACGCCAGGCCCGCGTCATCCATATATTTGGACAGAGCATCACGCAGGGCGGGGCGACCGTTGTTGGGCGGATAGTGCGTGTCACCGCGGTCCAGCGCGGCGGTCACCTCGGCGCTAATCACATCGGGCGTGGGAAAATCGGGCTCGCCAAGCGCAAGCGCGATGCACCCCGGATGCTGGGCGGCGAGTGCGTTGATTCGGCGGATACCGGAGGGCTTAAGCGTGGCAAGCGAGGTATTCATGGGCAGACGCATGGCGTTCCTTTCGTAAGGGTTGCACTAGGATAGCGCGGCGAGGCGCCGTCAGACGGTGTAACCTAAACGGAAACGAGCCGGAAAGGAGGCGGCATGGAGACGACCGCGCGTGGCGACGTACCAAAAACACTGCAAACCATTGCGTATATCAGTATTCCCAATAGCGCCGATCTTGATTTTTTGCTCTGGGACCTGCAGGATGCCATCGCCGCCTATGCCCGGCTTTCCGGCACCGCACTCCCCCGCCCGGTTGACCTGAAGGCAGATGATGCCAACGCCGCCGTCGATGGTATCGTACTGGCCGCTAAAGATGTGGCTGACGATGAGTCATTAACGGCTATCGAGCGGGCGCTCGATCGTTTTGGCGGTACGGGAACGCGTGTCTACGTGATTATCCAAACCACCTGCGAGAGCCCCGAGCCGGCACACGAGGTCGTCAAGCGTCTTCGCAAGGTATGCGAACAGCGGGAACAGCTGTGGTGCGGAGGCGTTGTCATCTGTGCCGGCAGCGGCTTCGCGGCGCTTCGTCATTCTCCGCGCATGGGACTTTTGCGCCGACCGTTTTCGGAGGCCATAGACAAGCTCGTGGGCGCCGTTCGCATGGGGTGTTCCGTTGAGCGCGCACAGCGACTCGGTGGCGCCGCAGCGGGTGGCGTCGACACCGATGGCATGATTTACGCCAAGCCTGAGCTGCCCGCGCCGATCTGGCGAGGCGTTCTGAAACGTCTGGGTGCCCACACTCAAACAAAAATCTAAATTAAATAACAGCCCAGTCAACGGCTTCGTGCCAACGCTCAACAAGACGTTCCAGGCGCCAGGCGGCATTGGCAGGACTTGTCGAGGGCAGGACGATGGCAGGCAACCCCGTCCGATCTTGCAAGTAGCGCTTGTAGAGCCGCCCTGCCGTACCGCCGTTACAGACAACGACCTCGATCGGCGCGGCATCGGTAATGCGCTCGATATGTGCCGGCACAACGTTGCGAATGCTCGCGTCGCTCGAGCCCTTAATGTCGCAGCTCTCGATTGCATCCCACAGGGCCACGCCACCGTTCAACAGCATGGATCGCTTGGCGGCAATCGAGGCGTCGAGCGTCGCGGGCTCACCGCTTGCCAAAGGATCGCCCTCGTTGGGCGGTACAGGCATACCGAGGCACGTGGCCATCACACGCCAAAAGCGATTCTGAGAGTTGCCGTAATAAAAGGCATTGGCGCGCGAAAGCACCGAGGGAAACGACCCGAGCACCAAAACGCGCGAGTGCTCGTCAAACACGGGCTCAAACCCATGCTCAATATGTTGATAGCCCTCGTCAGATACGGCCATGGGCTAGGCTCTCAACAGATAGCGCACCTCGTAGGGTGCAAGCTCAAGGGTACCCGTCAGCTCGACCGTGGGCGCATCGTCGGCAAGCAGGTCGACGAAGGACCCGTTGAGCTCGCCGGCGCCAAAGGTGTAAGGCTCACCCACGGCATTCACCGCCACGAGTACCGTCGCGCCGTCACAGGCGCGCTCGAACAGCAGCTGCTTGTTCTGGATCACCACGTTGCGATAGGCACCGTAGTTGAGAGCACGGGCAGCCGCGTCGTCGGCCGAGCGAAGGTGCGCAAGCTGCGTGATGAACGCCGTCAGCTCGTTGGGCGCAGGCTCATTGAGCGCAGGTCGCAGCGCCCAGTCGCCATCGGGGCCACCCTTTTCGCCGGCAATTCCCCACTCGCTGCCATAGTAGACGCACGGGATGCCCGGCATGCCAAAGAGCATGCCGTAGGCGGGACGCAGACACGACTTGTCGGTGAGGATACTTGCCAGGCGCGGCACATCGTGGTTGTCGACAAACGACAGCAGATGTTTGCCGCGGTAGATGCACCACGGATCGCCGCCAAACTGGCGGTGCAGCGAATGGGCGATCTCGAACATGTTGACCGAGTTAAAGCTGGAGTACAGGCCCTTGTAGCACTCGTAGTTGGTGCAGGAGTCGAGCATCTCGTCGTTGACGATTTGGTTGTAGTCGCCGTGGAGCGTCTCGCCGATCAGCACAAAGTCGGGCTTGAGCTCACGGGTAAAGACGTGCAGGCGGCGCATAAAGTCGCGGTCGAGCATATAGGCAACGTCCAGGCGCAGGCCGTCGACGCCAAAGACCTCGGCCCAGCGGCGCACGGACTCGAGCAGGTAATCGACCACAGCGGGATTTTGCAGGTTGAGCTTCACAAGCTCAAAATGGCCTTCCCAGCCCTCGTACCAAAAGCCATCGCCATAGCAGGAATCGCCGTCAAAGCTAATGTGGAACCAGTCCTTGTACGGCGAGTCCCACTTGCGCCCCTGCACATCGCGGAAGGCCCAAAAACCGCGGCCGACGTGGTTGAAGACGGCATCGAGCACCACGCGGATGCCATGGGCATGCAGCGTGTCGCATACGGCGGCAAAGTCGGCGTCCCCACCCAGGCGACGGTCGATATGGCGCAGGCTGCGTGTATCGTAGCCGTGGCTATCAGATTCGAGCGGTGGGTTGATGAGCACAGCGCCAACGCCGAGTTCCTGCATGTAGTCGGCCCATTGGGCGACCTTCATGATAGGAGCATCGGGGTTGGGCGCGGCGTTGGCAGCCTGGGCGAGCTCATCCTCGGCAACGGGCGCGGCGTTTTCGCGCGGAGCCCCGCAAAAGCCCAGCGGATAGATCTGATAGAACGTCGTCTCGTATGCCCACATAACAGCCTCCCGGTAAGCTCAACACAACGACATCCATTGTATGCCCAGCTTGTATCCTCTCCCCCAAAATAAGTTGCGGTGGAATAGTTCCTGTCTGGGCCTTCAGAAGCCTTAAACAGGAACTATTCCACCGCAACTGATGAGGGGACGTGATTAGGCGACGGGCTTGGCGCGACGAATGGCCGGGAACATCACCGTGATGGCGATGATGACGCCCACGACGGCAATCGCCCCGCCCGCGAAGCCGATCCAAGCGATACCGGGACCCGAAACCACGGCGCCGCCGATTGCGGTCCCCGTGCCGATACCCAGATTGAACAGACCCGAGAAGATCGACATGGCGACAGCCGACGAATCCGCGGGCGTGTACTTGATGAGCTCGGCCTGAAACGCCACGTTAAAGGCCGTGGCGCAGCAACCCCACAGTGCGCAGACGGCAAGCACCAACACGAGCGCCGAGGCTGCGGGGGCCATAAGCAGCAGAGCCACCGGCACGCCGGAGAGCGTAATAGCCAAGAACGGGAAGCGATGCCCGTCGAACAGGCGGCCAAACAGCCAGCTTCCGAGCAGACCAGAGCAGCCAAACGCCGTCAGCGTCATGGTGATGGCGCCCGCATCGACGTGCGCGACCTGCGCCAGGAAGGGCTCGATATAGCTGTAGCTTGCGTAATAGCCGGTCGCCATGAACACCGTGACCACATAGAGCGCGATGAGGAACGGGTTCTTGAGCAGCTCGGGCAGCTGCTTGAGCGTAAAACGCTCGCCCGCTGGCATGGTGGGGAACACCGTGGCCTGGTAGACGACCGCGACAGTAGACAGCGCTCCGACCACGGCAAACGTCATACGCCAGCCCACGGCCAGGCCAATGGCGCGGCCGAGCGGCAGGCCGAAGATCTGTGCGATGGAAGAACCCGTGGCGATCATGCTGATAGCGAGCGCCCCGTGGCGTGTGTCAACCAGGCGCGACGCCATGATCGAGGCGACCGACCAGAACACGGCGTGCGCGCAGGCAACCACCAGGCGCGCGCAGACTAAGATGGGATAGGTCGGTGCCAAGGCGGACAGGAACTGGCCCAGCGAGAACACGGCAAGCACGCCCAGCAGCATCCGCTTGAACTCGAAACGCGAAGCGAACACCATGAGTGGCAACGACAGCAGCATGACGCCCCAGGCATAGACCGAGATCATGATGCCCGCCTGGGCCTCGGTGAGCGAGAACGACGCGGCGATATCAGTCAAAAGGCCGATGGGCATAAACTCCGACGTGTTGAACACGAACGCACAGCAGGTGAGCCCGACGAGTGGGAGCCACTGCTTGAGCGTGATGCCGTCTTGCCTTGTCTGAGTCATATATAACGTCTCCAATCGTTTTGAGCGGAGGCGATTATATAGCAACGGCCCCGCATCCGTCAGTACAGATGCGGGGCCGAAAACAATTCGATACACAGAGGTTGCGCCGTCAATTCATAACTAAGCCAACCCCAGCAATATGCCCGCCGAATGCACGACAAACGCCACGATCCAGGCAACGGCGACCTGAAACGCGAATACGGCCACGGCATAGCGCGCGCCCAACTCGCTCTTGACAGCGCCGATAGCGGCCACGCAAGGCGGGTACAGCAGCGTAAAGACCAAGAACACGTAGGCGGTAAACGGCGAAAACATGGTTGACAATGCCGCGGGCGAGGTTGCACCCAAAAGCACCGTGAGTGTCGAGATGACACTCTCCTTGGCGATAAGTCCGGTGACGAGCGCCGTCGAGGCGCGCCAGTCGCCAAAGCCGAGCGGGGCCAACACCGGCGCGATGATGCTACCCAGACCGGCAAGCAGGCTTTGCGACTGGTCGGCGACCACATTAAAGCGGATATCGAACGTCTGCAGGAACCAGATGACCACCGTAGCGGCAAAGATAATGGTAAAGGCCTTGGTGATGAAGTCCTTGGCCTTATCCCATGCCAGCATCACCGTCGTCTTGACGCTCGGCAGGCGGTAATTGGGAAGCTCCATGATAAACGGCACCGGGTCGCCCTTAAATGCCGTGCGGTTGAGCACCAAAGCCGCGATACAGCCGACCACGATACCGATCAGATAGAGCGAGACCATGGCGGGAACCGTCGCCTGCGGGAAAAACGCCCCGCACAGCAAGCCGTAAACCGGCAACTTGGCTGAGCAGCTCATAAACGGCGTGAGCATGACCGTCATCTTGCGGTCGTGCTCGGATGGGAGCGTACGGGTCGACATGATAGCCGGCACGGTGCAGCCAAAACCGACGAGCATGGGCACAAAGCTGCGGCCCGACAGGCCAAAGCGACGCAACACCTTATCCATGACAAAGGCCACGCGCGCCATGTATCCGGAGTCTTCCAGAATGGAGAGGAACAAAAAGAGCACGACGATAATCGGCAGGAAGGTCAGCACGCTGCCCACACCCGTAAGCACGCCGTCGACAGCCAGCGAGCGCACTACGTCGTTGGTGCCGAACGCCTTGAGGCCCGCATCGGCCGAGGCGATGATGGCAGCGATGCCGTCCTCCATGAGTCCCTGCAACGCCGCGCCGATCACGCCAAACGTCAGCCAAAAGACGAGGCCCATGATCACCAGAAACGCCGGAATGGCTGTGTAACGACCTGTCAGGATGCGGTCAATCTTGACGGAGCGCACGTGCTCGCGGCTTTCGTGCGGCTTGACGACGCAACGCCCGCACACGTCGCCGATAAAGCTAAAACGCATATCGGCCAACGCAGATAGGCGGTCGGTGCCGGCCTCGCCCTCCATCTGGGTAATGATGTGCTCGATAGCGTCGAGCTCATTGCGATCCAGGTGAAGCGCCTCGGTTACCAGCTCATCGCCCTCGACCAGCTTGGTCGCCGCAAAGCGCACCGGGATGTGCGCCGTCACGGCATGGTCCTCGATCAGGTTGGCAATGCCGTGGATGCAGCGATGCAGCGCACCGCCGTCCGGACCGTCGGGCGCGCAAAAGTCCAGGCGACCGGGGCGCTCGCGGAACCGTGCCACGTGCAGGGCGTGGTCCACCAGCTCGCCGATGCCCTCGTTGCGGGCAGCGCTAATGGGGACGACCGGCACGCCCAACAGGCTCTCGAGCAAGTTGACGTCAATGGCGCCGCCGTTGGTCGTCACCTCGTCCATCATGTTGAGCGCGATGACCATAGGACGGTCGAGCTCCATGAGCTGCAGTGTCAGGTACAGGTTGCGCTCGATATTGGTGGCGTCAATGATGTCGATGATGGCGTCCGGGCGCTCGTCGAGGATGAACTGACGGCTCACGACCTCTTCGCCCGTGTACGGCGACAGGGAGTAAATGCCAGGCAGGTCGGTAACGCTCGCCTCGGGGTGGTTGCGGATGGTGCCATCTTTGCGGTCGACCGTCACGCCGGGAAAGTTACCGACGTGCTGGTTGGAGCCCGTCAGTTGGTTGAACAACGTGGTCTTGCCGCAGTTTTGGTTGCCGGCAAGGGCAAAGTGCAGCGGTGCGCCCTCGGGCACGGCCGTCTTGGCCGCGCGGGGCGAATACGTCCCCTCGCCCAGGGCCGGATGCTCCGTCGTGCCGATTGCGGCGTTAGCGCGCGGACCCGTATCGGTGTCGTGAATACCCACGAGCTCGATGCGAGCGGCATCGTCCTTGCGCAGTGTCAACTCGTAGCCACGCAGGCGGATCTCGAGCGGATCGCCCATGGGGGCGTACTTCATCATGGTGACTTCGGTGCCCGGCGTTAGACCCATGTCCAAAATATGCTGTCGGAGTGCCTGATCGTCCGATGCCACCGATGCGACAACGGCGTCCTTTCCAATCTCGAGTGTATCGAGCTTCACGTCCGTGTTCCTCCCCCGGCGCCCACAGGGCGTTGCATTTTGTTTATCTTGGCTAACCGTTTGCCATGGCTAACCATTTAACCACGCATGATAGCGCGAACATACGACGATGTTCAATCAACAGATTGTTGCAAGGACCGTCCCCAAGTGCCGCATCTGGGCCATAGCAACGCCGATGTCTTGGAACCGACAGCGAAAGCCCGCCAGAGCGAGCAAGGTGCCTTGAAGCGAGGTGGCATTGACCTTCTGGTCATGCCACCGAAGCTGAAAGGCAGATTGCCGCTCTGGCGGGCTTGCAGCGTCAAATGGTTACGGCGTTTGGTAAAACGCCGTAACTAAAACCCGTGGCGCTCCAGGAAGCGGAAGGCTAGGCGAATCCAAGGGCGGACCGCCACCTGCTTGTCCTCGTTGTCGACCGCGGTGTTGGCGTTGCCGAGCGAAAGGCCGTGACCACCTTGGTCAAAGACGTGCATCTCGCATGCAACGCCCTCCTCGGCTATGCGCTGCGCAAACGGGTAGACCTGCGCGATCGGCGCCGTCTTGTCGTCGGACACGCCCCACACAAAGGTCGGTGGCATCTGACGCGAAACATGCGTGGTGGGGCAGATGTCGGCCAGATGCTCGTCAGTTGCCTCGCCGCCCGTCACCATCGACAGGTAGTCGTTGAGCAAATCGCGCCCCGTCTTGCCGCCCGTCTTGGGCACACGCAAGTCAATGCGCGGATCGCGCGTCTGCATGTCACGCACATAGGCAAAGTCGAGCAATGGATAGCCCAGCACCACGGCATCGGGACGAATGTCGTCCGGACGCGCCCCGGCAAGTGCCGCGAAGGGGCCGGTCTTCCACTGTGTTGCCAGCGAGGCGCAGATCATACCGCCCGCCGAGAATCCCACGACGCACACGCGCTTAGGATCGACATGCCACTCGTCGGCGTTGGCGCGCACCGTGGCGACCATCTTGGCAAGATCTGCCTGGGGGTGCGGAAAGCCCACGTCACCCGTAGAACTCGTGACATAGTTGAGCACAAAGGCCTGGTAGCCGTGATCCAAAAACGCAAACGCCACGGGATCCTGCTCATGCGGAGCGATATGCGTAAACGCACCTCCGCCGCAGATAATCACGGCAGGGCGGCGGCCATTCGGTTTATCGGGCAGCGGCTCGGCACCCAGATACGTAAAGGTCGCCGGATATTCCTCGGTCGGCTCCTCGCCCCACAGCGCATGGTTCTCGACAATCATATGTGCTCCCTTCGCGCAAATTAAGCGCCCTTGTTTTTTGCCTTCAAGCGTACCCCACTTGAACCCGTGGCGCAGAAACTCTCCGGCAATAAGTTTCCCTTCAACTGATATATCACATAATCCCAGTTCAGAGGTATCGTTGAGCAGCGTAGAATAGGGGCGTTGACCAAGCCGCGAAACACATGTGAAACGTTTCCGGCAAACCAAACGCGCGATATGCGCCTATTTAAGTTGGAGGCAACTATGGGTCTGCTCGATTCGCTTAAGTCCACCTTCACCTCGACCGGCGAGGCGTCCGTTCCGCCCGCAGCAAGCTTCGCTACCCGCGAAGGCGTCATCTATGCCCCCGTCAACGGCGTGCTCGTCAACCTGGACGAGGTTCCCGACGAGACGATCGCCTCGGGCATGCTTGGCCAGGGCTATGGCATCGAGCCCATTACCGGCACCATCTATGCGCCCGCCAACGGCCGCATCGGTGCCACCACTGTCACCAACCACTCCATCGGCATGATTACCGAGGACGGCCTGCGCGTGTTCATCCATGTCGGCCTGGGCACCGTGGAAATGAACGGCAAGGGTTTTGCCCGCTTTGTCGAGATGGGCGATGTGGTCAAGGCAGGCCAGCCGCTCATCAGCTTCGACCGCGAGGCCATTAAGGCCGCTGGTCACGAGGACATCGTGACCGTCATCGTCTCCGAGCTCGATCGTCTTAAGAGCATCGACCATGTCGGCGAGTCTGGAACGCTTATCGGCGGCAACCCGCTCGTCAAGCTTGGCGACCCGCTGCTGGTAGCCAAGACCAAGTAGCCAGGCCCCGCGCCACACAGCCAAAAGGCACCTCGTCAAGCGCCCGCGACCATTTGGCCGCGGGCGCTTTTCGTTTGAAAAACCATCCCGCCAATGCCTTATCTGTATAGCCCAAATGAGACGAGCTGCTAGAATAACGAACTGTATGGATAACTATCATTCAACCGTTATGGGAGGATACGTGAACCGCACCAAAATCGCGCAGCTCTATGCCGATGCCGAGTCGCTCGGCGGCCAAACCGTCACCGTCGCCGGCTGGGTCAAGTCCGTCCGCGACATGAAGAACTTTGGCTTTGTTACGCTCAACGACGGCAGCTGCTTCCGCGACCTGCAGGTCGTCATGAACCGCGAGGCACTCGACAACTACGACGAGATCGCCCATCAAAACGTCTCGGCCGCACTCATTTGCACCGGCACCGTCAAGCTGACCCCCGATGCGCCCCAGCCTTTCGAGCTTTCTGCCACCTCCATCGAGGTCGAGGGCACGAGCGCCCCGGATTACCCGCTGCAGAAGAAGCGCGCAACCGTCGAGTTCCTGCGCACCCAGCAGCACCTGCGCCCGCGCACCAACCTGTTCCGCGCCGTGTTCCGCATCCGCTCTGTCGCGGCTGCCGCCATCCACCGCTTCTTCCAGGAGCAGGGCTTTGTCTACGTCAACACCCCCATCATCACCACGAGTGACTGCGAGGGCGCCGGCGAGATGTTCCGCGTGACCACGCTCGACCCCAAAAATCCGCCCCTCACCGAGTCCGGCGAGGTCGACTGGAGCCAGGACTTCTTTGGCAAGCATGCAAGCCTCACCGTGTCCGGCCAGCTCAATGCCGAGAACTTTGCCATGGCCTTTGGCGACGTGTACACCTTTGGCCCCACCTTCCGCGCCGAAAACTCCAACACCACGCGCCACGCCGCCGAGTTTTGGATGATCGAGCCCGAGATGGCCTTTGCCGACCTTAACGACTACATGGATAACGCTGAGGCCATGCTCAAGTATGTCCTCAAGGACGTCATGGCCACCTGCCCCGACGAGCTCAATATGCTCAACAAGTTTGTGGACAAGGGTCTGCTCGAACGCCTAGACCATGTCGCCAACTCCGACTTCGCCCGCGTTACCTACACCGAGGCCGTCGAGATCCTGGAGCAGGCCGTCGCCGCCGGTCACAAGTTTGACTACCCCGTGAGCTGGGGCATCGACCTGCAGACCGAGCACGAGCGCTTCCTGACCGAGGAGCACTTTAAGCGCCCGACCTTCGTAACCGACTACCCGGCCGAGATCAAGGCCTTCTACATGCGCATGAACGAGGACGGCAAGACCGTCGCCGCCGCCGACTGCCTGGTTCCGGGCATCGGCGAGATCATCGGTGGCTCCCAGCGCGAGGAGCGCCTGGATCTGCTCGAGGCCCGCATCAAGGACCTGGGCATGAATCCCGAGCAGTACAAGTACTACCTTGACCTGCGCCGCTACGGTTCCTGCAAGCACGCCGGCTACGGTCTGGGCTTCGAGCGCTTGGTCATGTATCTGACCGGCGTGGGCAACATCCGCGACGTCCTGCCGCACCCGCGCACCGTGGGCAACGCCGACTTCTAATCGTCGGACGCTAGCTCGCGTCGCCACACGCCAACGCTCATCGCACAAGCGCCTCTCGACATCGGTCGAGAGGCGCTTTTTTTCAACAGCATCCGTCAAGCTTTTGGCAAGTTTTTGGTCAGTTGAGCAGGGCTGTTGAAAACTCGACCCGCCGTTTGCCGACGACTACCGACCGCCCAGAGCGCCCTGCGCCCCTGGGAAAGCCCCACGTCCTAGGCTCCATACCGTCGTCACCCAAAACGGAAAGGACGTGGGCACCATGACCGAAGCCGCTGTTGAAACCTACGACACCACGACTAGAGGCGCCGCCTCGATGGCAGCCTATCGCGCCGTTCGCATCCTGCAACTATTAAGCGAAAACACCGGCGAGGACAAGGCCATGCTTTCCGATGAGTTGATCCGGCGCCTCTCCCATCCCGACGACCCCGCCCGCATGCCCATCTCGGCGGCGCGGCGCAGCATCTACACCGCCATCTCCGCGCTTCGCCATGCCGGATACGAAATTGAGTACAAACGCGGCGTGGGCTACAAACTTCTTACCCGCCCGCTCACCGATGAAGAGATCATCCGGCTCCACGGTATGGTCATGCGCAACCGCTCCACGCCTATCGCTATCCGCAAGAGCATGGCGCAGCACTTAGTTGCCATGGCGAGTGCCGACGTTCGCGGCTACCTCGATACACCCGAACCCGTTCCGAGCGCAGGCAGCAAGGCTACCAAGGCAACACGCACGCCCATCAAGCGCATCGACACGTGCGAGCTCGTCGAGCAGGCCATCGACCATGGAACCACGGTGAGTTTTGATATTTCGAGCGTCACGGCACGTGGCGAAACCGAAGTAGCACGGATGACACTCCGCCCCTTTGCCATCAGGCAGCGCGATGGCATCTCGTATTTGCTGGGAACGGTCTATGACGCCCGAGGTGCCGATGACACGCTGCGCACCGTAGAGATTGGCCGCATGAGAAACGTCACCACACGTCTCCTCGACGGCAAGAAGCTCTTCGCCGCCCTCGACGAGGAGGACGACGCCTCCTCCGCCGCATAAGACCCTCCGCCGCCCATTCGACTACCCGTACCGCCCATCCGATTCTGTATTAAAAAACCCGCCAGGCTGTTGTAAAAATGGACATCAGCGCTACTATAGTTCCACTTGCACTTTGTCCCAGTGCAGTGTTTCCAGCCATTTTTATACTGGGGGTAATGATATGAAGGACATCACCATCAGTCGCAGGAGCCTTCTGGTCTCCGCCGGCCTGCTCGCGCTCGCCCCGCTCGCCGGATGCGGCGGCAACTCTGGTTCCGGCTCTGCTGCCGCCGGTTCCGACTACACCATCGGCGTTCTGCAACTCACCGAGCATTCCGCACTCGATGCCGCCAACGACGGCTTTGTCAAGGCCATCAAGGAGAGCGGCCTTAAGGTCAAGATCGACCAGAAGAACGCCCAGAACGACCAGTCCACGTGTAAGTCCATTGCCGACAAGTTTGTGGGCGACAACGTCAACCTGATTTATGCCATCGCCACGCCCGCCGCGCAGGCTGCCGCCGGCGCCACGGCCGATATCCCCATCGTGGGCTGCGCCATCACCGACTACGCCGCCTCCGGCCTGGTCCAGGACAACGACAAGCCCGGCACCAACGTCACGGGCGCTTCCGACCTCACCCCGGTCGCCGAGCAGCTCGAGATGATGCAGAAGGTCCTGCCCGACGTTAAAAAGGTCGGCCTGCTCTACTGCACCGCCGAGTCCAACTCCGACGTCCAGATCAAGGCCGCCAAGAAGGAGCTCGACAAGCTGGGCCTCGAGTACACTGACTTCACCGTCTCGAGCTCCAACGAGATTCAGTCCGTCGTCGAGTCTGCCGTGGGCAAGGTCGACGCGCTGTACTCCCCCACCGACAACACCATCGCCGCGGGTGCCTCGCAGGTCGGCCAGATCTGCAAGGAAAACAAGCTTCCCTTCGTGACTGGCGAGGAGGGTATGTGCATGGCCGGCGGCCTGTTCACCCTCTCCATCAACTATGAGGACCTGGGCTACGCCGCGGGCGAGATGGCCGTTAAGATCCTGAAGGGCGAGGCCAAGCCCGAGGATATGCCGATCAAGCACCTCTCGAGCAAGGACCTGGTCGTCGTCAAGAACGACGAAATGGCCGAGGCCCTGGGCATCGACCTTTCCGCCCTGGACGCGTAATGCCATACGCGGCATGCGTCTAGAGCCCGTGCTCGCGCTTTAGCCGCGTTATTCAATATCTGAGCCACAGGGGCGGGCGCTGTAGACCGGCGTCCGCCCTGCTTGTTTCAGGTAAAACAAAACGTCTGTCCGTAACTCTTCTATGCATTGTTACCGCTATTATGGTGAATCACGTGTCCACCCTATCCTAGGAGGTATGAAGCATGCTCATTGCATTGCAGGGCGCCGTTTCGCAGGGCGTCCTCTGGGGCATTATGGTGCTTGGCGTGTTTATCACGTTCCGCCTGCTCGACATTCCCGATATGACCTGCGACGGCAGCTTTGCCCTCGGCGGCTGCGTCTGCGCTGTGCTCATCGTCAATAACAACGTCGACCCGCTGTTCGCCGTGCTGGCCGGTATGTGCGCCGGCGCCATCACGGGCGCCGTCACGGGCATTTTGACCACCGTCTTTGAGATTCCTGCGATCCTCGCCGGAATCCTCACCCAGATCAGCCTGTGGTCCATCAACCTGCGCATCATGGGCAAGTCCAATACGCCCATTCTTGCCAAGGGCACCGTGTTCTCCGCCGTCAGCAATATGACCGGTCTGCCGCAGTCCACCGTTGCCATCATCTTGGGCATCCTGCTCGCCGTGGCTATCGTTGCCATCCTGTATTGGTTCTTTGGCACCGAGATCGGCTCGGCGCTGCGAGCCACCGGCAACAACGAGTACATGATCCGCGCTCTGGGCGTCAACACCAACTCCACCAAGATGATCGCCCTCGTGCTCTCCAACGCCCTCATCGGCCTTTCGGGCGCGCTCATCTGCCAGAGCCAAAAGTATGCCGACATTGGTATGGGCACCGGTGCCATCGTTATCGGTCTTGCCGCCATTGTTATCGGCGAGGTGCTCGGCCGTCTGCTGCCCGGCGGCCTCACGCAGTTTAGCGTCCGTCTTGCCTCCGCCGTCTTTGGCTCCGTGGTGTACTTCCTTATCCGCGCCATCGTGCTGCAGTTGGGCATGGACGCCAACGACATGAAGCTGCTCTCCGCCGTAATTGTCGCTGTGGCCCTGTGCGTGCCCGTGGTTTGGGAGCGCTATAAGCTCCGCAGCTCCTACACGAAGGGAGATGAGGCAGATGCTTAAGCTCTCGCATGTCAAGAAGACCTTTAACAAGGGCACCGTCACCGAGAAGCGCGCGCTCACCGGCGTCGACCTCACCCTGAATGACGGCGACTTTGTAACCGTGATCGGCGGCAACGGCGCCGGCAAGTCCACGCTGCTCAACATGATCGCCGGCGTGTACCCGCTCGATTCGGGCGTTATCGAGCTCGACGGCACCGACATCTCGCGCCTGAGCGAGTCGCAGCGCGCCAAGTACCTGGGCCGCGTGTTTCAGGACCCCATGCGCGGCACCGCTGCCGACATGCAGATTGCCGAGAACTTGGCCCTCGCCAAGCGTCGCGGCCAGCGTCGCGGCCTTTCGTGGGGCGTCACCAAGGCCGAGAAAGATGAGTACGTTGAGCTGCTCAAGCGCCTGGACCTTGGTCTGGACACGCGTCTCAACGCCAAGGTCGGCCTGCTCTCGGGTGGCCAGCGCCAGGCACTCACCCTGCTGATGGCCACGCTCACCAGGCCGCGCCTGCTGCTGCTCGACGAGCACACCGCGGCCCTCGACCCCAAGACGGCCTCTAAGGTGCTTAACCTGACCGAGGAGATCGTCGACGAGAACCACCTGACCACGCTCATGGTCACGCACAACATGAACGACGCCATCCGTCTGGGCAACCGTCTGATCATGATGCACGAAGGCCACGTGATCTACGACGTGGCGGGCGATGAGAAGAAGTCGCTCACCGTAGCCGACCTGCTGCAGAAGTTCGAGGAGGTCTCGGGAGGCGAGCTCGCCAACGACCGCATGCTGCTGAGCTAAAACCTGCCAAAAAGGGACAGGTTTATTTTGGTAGGTTTTATCTGCGCAAACGTCAAAACCGCCGCAAAGGGACAGACGCCCTTGCGGCGGTTTTCGCATATTATGTCGATAATCCGATATTCAACCAGACATTCTGGCTAAGGACTAAGGAAACTGCCATGAAAAGACTCCCCCGCTTTGCGTTGGCCGCCGCGTTGTTTGCCGGCGCGCTCGCAGGCACCCCAAGCCTCGCTTTCGCGGGAAACCTGCCCGCCGCTATTGACGGCTCCGTGGCCGTCATGCACACCAACGATATCCACGGCAGCTACAAGTACAGCTACAACGCAAGCAAGGGCACCGGCACTGTGGGCTTTGACGGACTGGCGGTTCTCTATAGCGCCCAAAGCAGCGTCCCCGATCTTTTGCTCGATGCGGGCGACACCTTCCGCGGACAGTCCTTCGCCACCATGAGCGAGGGCAAGAGCATCGCCGAGCTCATGGACACCTTCTACGCCGACGGCTACGACGCGACCACGCCAGGCAACCACGACTGGAGCTACGGTGCGGACAAACTCCGCACCATGACCGGCTACAGCACCACCGGCACGCCCTTCGCCATGCTCTGCGCGAACGCGAAGTCTACGAGCGGCGTATGGAGCTCGAGCATCACGAAGACGCTCGATCGCACCTGGGAGGATAGCGAAGATCACTCCACATTCGACTACAAAATCAAGGTCGGCGTCGTGGGTGCCATGGATGAGTCGCTAGGTTCCTCGCTGCGCGCGGACCTGGTCGCGGGTACGTCGTTCTCGGGTGCCGCGAACGCCATCAATGCCGAGGCAGAGCAGCTGCGCAAGGAGGGCCGCGATGTTGTTGCGTGTATCGCGCACACGCTCGACGCCAAGACCTTTGCCACGCGACTCCGTGGCGTCGATGCCCTTATCGCAGGCCACGAGCACATCAACCTTAACGAGAAGGTGACGGGAGCCGACGGCAAGACGATCCACGTTGTTGAGGCAGGCAGCGCCTTTGCCGAGGTGGGGCTGCTTTCCATTCCGTACAAGTACGACACGAATGGCACCGAGACGACCGACGATGACACGGTCACGGTCCCTGCAGACGGCAGCGACGAGAAGCTCTACACCGCCAAGAACGTCAACGACCTTTTGGCAGACCCCGACAAGGGCTCCGACTACCAAAGCCACCTTGAAGCCGTCCGCAACAAGATCAAGCCGCTAGACGAGGCCTTTGAAAACGAATCGAACAAGGTGCTCGGCACATCCACCACCAACTATTTCTACGGCGAGGACGTCGCAGGCACGCATGGTTGGGAAATGGTGCGCACCACCGATTTCCGCCCCAGCAAGGAGGACGACACCACCAAGGCCCAGACCATCGGCCACGTGATTTGCGGCTCCTATCTTGCCCTGACGGGCGCGGACTTCGCTATCGAAAACGCTGGCGGCATCCGCGGCGGCATCGCGGCGGGCAACGTGACCGCCGGCAACGTCATCGCCATCTCGCCCTACGGCAACACCGTGGAGACCTGGACCATGACCGGCGCGGACTTCCTCGCAGCGCTCGAGCACTCGCTACAAATCAGCGACGAGTGCAATCACAGCTACGAGCTTCAGCAAGCCTACGTGGCGGCCGGTCACACCGAGCAGGAGGCGCAAGACAAGTACAAGTGGCGCGATGACTCTGGCAGCGTTCTCTCCTTTGGCGGCATCAACGTGACGATTGATTGGACGCAGCCCGAAGGCAAGCGCATTGTGAGTGCCACACTCACCAAAGACGGCAGTACGCTCGACCCCGCCAAGACCTATACCGTCGCCACCAACAACTACATCATTACCAACACGACCGACTTCCTCACCTTCGCAAACGCCACCAAACACACCGAGTGGGGTGCCTGCGAGTCAGCCCTAAGGGCGCTGATCGGGCAGAACAGCTGGGAGAGCAAGATGGCCTCGCTCGCGGGCACCATCAGCTTTGGCTCCGCTGCCGTGGACCCCACGCCCACACCGGCCCCGACGCCTAAGCCCTCGCCTAAGACGGACACGACGACCACGAAGGTCATCACCAAGAAGACGACCGGTAAGCTCGCCGCAACGGGAGACCGCACGCTGGCAGTAGTTGGCGCGTGCCTTATCGGCGGCATCATCGTCATCATTCTCGGCATTATCTGGAAGCGTCGACGCTAAGCTACACCGCCGGGCCTTGCAGCCCCACCGCGTAAACCTTATATCGAGCACAGAAGCCCGTCCGAATTTGATCGGACGGGCTTCTTGGTGGGTATCATGGTTGGACGATCATTAGGAGGTTTTCCCTACATGGAATTGTTTGAGCCGATTCTTCATTTCTTTGAGCAACGGTGGGTCCACAACATCATCTGGGCCGTCATCTTGGCGATAGGCACCGCCGTCGCCGCCGAGGTCGTATCCAAGACCCTGAACCATCTGCTTAACCGTGACGATAACCCGCTTCCGGCATCAAGTATCTTCATCAACATCGCGCGCGCCGTCATCTGGATGATTGGCGGCAGCTTTATCCTCGACAACTGCTTTGGCATTAACGCAAACGCGCTCGTCGCCGCTCTTGGCGTCGGCGGCATCGCCATCTCGCTCGGCTTTCAGGACACGCTGTCAAACCTTATTGGCGGCATGCAGGTTACGTTTATGGGCATCATTAAGCCTGGCGACAATATCGAGGTCGGCGGCGTGTCGGGCGTGGTCCAGGACATCACCTGGCGCCACACGACCATCGAAGATGCCTGCGGGCAGACCATCATCGTCCCCAACTCCAACATCTCCAAGAACACGCTCGTGCATTTGATGCCCTTTGGGCGCGTGGCTGTGCCCGTTGCCGTAAAGGACACGTCCAAGTGGGCCTCGCTCGACGCGCTGGCAGACGAGCTGACCAGCGCCACCAAGGCCGCCGTGCTTCGCATCTCGGGCTTTGACAAGGAGCCGTATGTGCTCTTTAGCGAGATCGGCGACTTTGGCATTAAGGGCAAGATCATCTTTATCGTCAGCGACGACAGCACCACTTTCACCGCTGCCGACGCCTGCATCCGCGCCATCGCCCCCATCATTGCCTAAACCACCACAAAGGGGACAGGCACCTTTGTTGTGGTTTTCATTCGTGGTACCATGGTTCATATAGTTGTTTAAACGACTAAGGGAGCAACATCATGGAAGAGGCCTACCGTCAAGCACGCAAGCGCGGCGAGCAAGGACGTCGACGCGCCATTAGTCAAAGCGAGTATCCGTACCTCACGGACCTCGATAGCTTGGTTGCCCAGCTCCCCTTAGGCCAGCGAGAGAATGTCGGCCTGAGAGACATTCCGCTCGAAATGGTCGTCGGTACGGTTACCAAGGGCCGTCAGTCCGCCTTTTCATGCAACTTTATGCCCCTACTGCCGTTTGGCACCGAGTTCGCCCGCAAGTGGTCCAACCTCTACGACATCCAGGTAACCGAGGGTTATCGCGACCCCATCATCGTCACCGAGTTCATGCATCGGTTCTATGTCCAGGAAGGCAACAAACGCGTCAGTGTCCTCAAATTCCTGGACGCCCCGACGGTTTCGGCCAAGGTCACCCGTCTCTACCCCGGCACATGGGATTCCGTCGAAAGCCGCCTGTACGGCGAGTTCTGCGCGTTTTGGCGCGTCTGCCCCCTATACGAGATCGAGTTCTCGCGTGAGGGAAGCTACGAGACGCTCGCCAAGATGCTCGGTCAGAACCTTATCGAAAAATGGCCGCAGAAAAAGGTCGACTACCTGCGCCACACCTTCCTGCTCTTTAAGCGCGCCTACCTTCGCGCAGGCGGCGACCACCTGGACATTACGCCTGCCGACGCCATGCTCGTGTACCTCAATGTGTACAACCAGGACCGCCTGCTGGATACGCCGACGGATATCGTTGTAAACCGCCTGTGCAAGATTTGGCGCGAGCTGGTCATCGCCGGCAAAAATGACGAGGACAAGGTCGATCTTGTCGAAGCACCGAGCGTCGACGAGGAAGAGTCGCCCGCCCAGTCCACCTCCGGTGTGCTCAACTTCTTTATGGGCAAGACCGTCTACTCGGTGGCCAACCCCCTGCGCATCGCCTTTATCCATGAGTTCCCCTGTGCGACGTCGAGCTGGGACAGCCTGCACGACCAAGGGCGCCAGTATCTCGATGAGCACTTTGGCGGTATCGTGCGCACTGAGGCGTTCGAGGACTGTCACGATCCGGATGTGTTCTACGCCGCCGTGGAAACGGCTGTCAAACATGGAGCAAACGTCATCTTCTCGACCTCGCACCGCCTGATGGAATACACGCTCAGGGCTGCCGTTGAGTATCCCCAGGTTCGGTTCCTCAACTGCTCTATCGGCCTTCCCCATCAAAGCGTCCGTTCGTACTTTGGCAAGATGTACGAGGCCAAGTTTCTCCTGGGCGCCCTTGCCGCCAGCATGGCGGACAACCACCGCATCGGTTACCACGCGTCGGTATTCGCCTCGGGCGCACTCAGCGAGATCAACGCCTTTGCGATTGGCGCCTCGCTGCTCGACCCACGCGCGCAGGTAATCCTCACCTGGGGCGATGTGCCTGCAGGTGGTCTTGTCGAGGCCATGTACCGCGAAGGCGTGAGCGTCATGACCGGCGCTGACATGTCAAAGTCGCTCGAAGACCCAACGGCCTACGGACTCCACCGCCTGGTCGATGGCAAGGTTTCCGGCATCGCCATGCCGGTATGGAACTGGGGCCGTTACTACGAGCTCATCGTTCGCAGCCTTCTGCACGGTACGTGGGACGAGACCAGCGATGACAACCAAGTGCGCGCCGTCAACTACTGGTACGGCATGAGCTCAGGCGTTATCGACATTCGCTACGCTCCGGGCCTGCCTTATCAGACGCGCAAGCTTGTTCAGCTCCTCCGCAATGGCATTGTTGAGGGATCCATCAACCCCTTTGGCGGCGAGCTCCACAGCCAGAACGGCGTGGTACAGATCGAAGGCTTCCCTCCGCTGCCGAGCACGCAGATTGTCGAGATGAATTGGCTGGCGGACAACGTGGTGGGCACCATTCCGCAGCTCGACGATGAGCCGAAAGTCCCTGCCCTATGAAAATCCTTGCCATAGCCGATACCGAAGAACGATGCCTTTGGGAGTGCTTTCGCAAGGAACGCTTTGAGGGAGTCGACCTGATTTTGTCCGCCGGCGATCTGGACCCGGACTATCTTGAGTTTTTGGTTACGGTCATCAACAAACCGCTCATCTACGTGCGCGGCAATCACGATGACCGCTACGCACGTCATGCACCGGGCGGATGTATCTGCGTGGAAGACAGCGTGTACACGTACCGAGGGATTCGCATTGCGGGCCTTGGCGGGTCCATGCGTTATCGCGACGGCGCCAACATGTACACCGAACGCGAGATGTCCAAGCGCATGCGTAAGCTGTCGCGTAAGGTTAGGATGGTCGGCGGGTGCGACATTCTGCTTACCCATGCGCCCGCCGCCGGTATGGGTGATCTGGACGATCTACCGCATCGAGGGTTTGAGTGCTTTAACACGGCGCTTGAGTCCTGGGGGGCCGGCTACATGGTGCATGGGCATGTACACCAAAGCTACGGTTACGATTTTCAGCGCGAGCGGCAGCATGTGTGTGGAACGACGATCATCAACGCCTGCGGCCATACGCAGTTTGAGCTCGACCAGACGCGCTACCCCATCCGTGGCTGGCAAGCAGCTTGGCTCAACTCACAAACCATGCGCCGCGAGCTCAAACGCCACGAAGCCATCGAGTCTTCAACAGCCAGAACACCCTGGTAACCACCATAAAGGGGACACTGTCCCCTTTATGGTGCTTTTGACGCGATAGCAAGAAACCCGGTCCTGCACAAGGCAGAACCGGGTTTCTTTAGCAATGCTTGCTGTACTCAGGCAGTAACTAGCAGTTACTCAGCCAGGAAGTCACGCTGGACAGCGGGATCGACCTTGACGCCAGGGCCCATGGTGGAAGACACGGAGATGGACTTGACGTACTTGCCCTTAGCAGAAGAGGGCTTGACGCGCAGGATCTCGGTGTACAGGGCAGCGTAGTTCTCGACGAGCTGCTGCTCAGAGAAGGACTTCTTGCCCAGGGGCACGTGGCAGATGCCGTAACGGTCGGCGCGGTACTCAACGCGGCCGGCCTTGAGCTCGGAGACCATCTTGGCGACGTCCATGGTCACGGTGCCGAGCTTGGGGTTCGGCATGAGGCCACGGGGACCAAGGATCTTACCGATGCGGCCAACCTTGGCCATCATGTTCGGCGTAGCGATAGCGGCGTCGAAGTTGATCTCGCCCTTCTGGATCTGGGCAACGAGCTCGTCGGAACCGATGATGTCGGCGCCGGCAGCCTCGGCCTCGCGGGCCTTCTCGCCCTCGGCGAAGACGGCAACACGAACGGTCTTGCCGGTGCCGTGGGGCAGGGAGATGGAACCGCGGATGTTCTGGTCAGCCTTACGAGTATCGATGCCCAGACGGAAGTGGGCCTCGACGGTCTCGTCGAACTTGGCGGTGTCGAGCTCCTTGATGAGCTTGGCAGCCTGAAGGGGGGTGTAGAGCGTGGCGCGGTCAATCTTCTCGGCAGCGGCGTTATAGCTCTTACCATGCTTAGCCATATGCATTACCTCCTGTGGTTAAACGGGCGTGAGCCCTCCCACATCGTATCGTGTGCCCTATTGCACACATTTAACGGGCGCCCCGGTCGGGTCACCCGTCGTTACCATAAGAAATCGCTACTCAGCGATGGTGACGCCCATGGAACGGGCGGTACCGGCGATGATCTTCTTGGCGGCGTCAATGTCGTTGGCATTGAGGTCCGGCATCTTGATCTCGGCGATCTTGGTGAGCTGCTCCTGGGAGAGCTGACCAACCTTGTCGGCCTGGGGCTTAGCGGAACCAGACTTAAGGTTCAGCTCCTTCTTGATGAGGTGAGCCGCCGGCGGGGTCTTGGTGATGAAGGAGAAGGACTTATCCTCGTAGACAGAAATCTCAACGGGGATGATGTCGCCCTTCTTGTCCTGCGTCTCGGCGTTAAAGGCCTGGCAGAACTGCATGATGTTCACGCCAGCAGCGCCCAGGGCGGGTCCGACGGGAGGAGCGGGGTTAGCTGCACCAGCAGGAATCTGGAGCTTAATGACGTTGGCAACCTTCTTCTCAGCCATGGTCATTCCTTTCGAATCACGAGTGTGAAGTACTTGCTATATCGTAAGCACGCACGTGTTAGAAGCACTCCTGAGATGAGCAGTCACAGAAGAAGCACGCTCGCGCGAACGGACGAAAACTTAAGCGATGACAGCGACCTGGTTAAAGTCGAGCTCGACCGGCGTCTCGCGGCCAAAGATCATCAGCGTGACCTTGAGCTTGCCAGCCTCGGTGTTAACCTCGGAGACCTTGCCATCAAAGTCGGTAAGCGGGCCATCGGTGACGCGGACGGACGTACCGACCTCAATATCAACCGAGGTGCGCTTGGGCGAATCGCCCTTACCGGGACGACGAGTCATCTTGTTGTACTCGTCGCGGGAAAGCGGAGCGGGCTTGCCGTTGCCGCCTAGGAAACCGGTGACGCCAGGCGTGTTACGAACACACGTCCAAGCATCGTCATCCATCTCCATGCGGACCAGGACATAACCCGGGAAGATCTTGGAATCCTTGGTCTCACGCTTGCCACCCTCTTTAATCTCGGTGACGCGCTCCATAGGAATCTCGATATCAAAGATACGGTCCTGCATGCCCATAGTCTCGATGCGATGCTCGAGATCGGACTTAACGCGGTTCTCGTATCCAGAGTAAGTGTGAACGACGTACCAACGCTTAGACATGGTTTAGCCCCTCAATCCAGAGAACAGAGCAAGAGCCTCGCCAAAGCCAGCATCGAGCAGAGCGATGACGACGCCGACGACGATCAGAGAAGCGCAAACAACAACCGAGTAGTTCACGAGCTCCTTCTTATCGGGCCACGTGACACGCTTCATCTCGGACTTGACCGAAGCGAAATACTTCTTGGTGCGGGCGAAGAAACCAGGCTTCTCATTCTTCTTGGACTTCGCAGCCTTCTCGTTCTTCTTGGCAACGGCCTTCTTGGCCTCAACCTTGGAGTTGGCGGCAGCTTTGTTGGCAGGTGCCGGCTGCTGAGCCTTCTTCTTGTTCTTCTTGTTGGCCATTTGGGTTACCTCCGCGCAATGCGCTTATACATGAGTAAACCGTAAGCCCCCAAGTGGGAGCTTACGGAATAATGACTGGCACGCCAGGAAGGACTCGAACCCTCAACACTCGGTTTTGGAGACCGATGCTCTACCAATTGAACTACTGGCGTATGTGACTAGAGACTAGCGAGTCTCTTTGTGCAGCGTGTGGTGACGGCACCAGGGGCAATACTTCTTGATCTCCATACGATCAGGCATGGTCGACTTGTTCTTGGTGGTCGTATAGTTGCGGCGCTTGCACTCAGTGCACGCAAGAGTAACTAGAGTACGCATGTATCCTGAACCTTTCATTTCCGCCCCGTACGGGCACGAGTTGTTACTTTATCAGCTCCACGTAAGTGCTGTCAATGAAAACCTCGAGTCAATTGGTTCTCGGTGGATCCATTCATATTTGGAACACATCAATGAAGCCATCGAGAGCTAATCGACGGTGCATCCAGGACCATTATCGATCCTCTCGACACCAGCAACGGCTCAATATCCATTGCAGAAAAGAACCCGGCACCCATATAAGTGCCGGGTTCTCTAAGTCAGCTATATCAAAGAGCTAATTTACTCAATGATCGTGGAGACGATGCCCGAACCGACGGTGTGGCCACCCTCGCGGATAGCGAAGCGCAGGCCCTCCTCCATGGCGATCGGGTGGATGAGGTCGCCCTCGATGGTGATGTGGTCACCAGGCATAGCCATCTCGGTGCCCTCGGGGAGCTTGACCGTACCGGTAACGTCGGTGGTACGGAAGTAGAACTGAGGACGATAACCATCGAAGAACGGGGTGTGACGGCCGCCCTCCTCCTTGGTCAGAACGTAGATCTCGCCGGTGAACTTGGTGTGCGGGGTAACCGAACCGGGCTTGCAGAGAACCTGGCCGCGCTCGATGTCCTCACGCTTGATGCCGCGGAGCAGCAGACCGACGTTGTCGCCAGCCTCGCAGAAGTCCATGGACTTACGGAACATCTCGATACCGGTAACGACGGTGTTCTGGGTATCCTTGATGCCGACGATCTCGACGGGCTCGTTGAGCTTGAGCTCACCGCGCTCGACACGGCCAGTAGCAACGGTACCACGGCCGGAGATGGTCATAACGTCCTCAACGGCCATCAGGAACGGGAGGTCGTTGTTACGAGCAGGCGTCGGGATGTACTCGTCGACGGCCTTCATGAGCTCGCGAATGGCGTCCATCCACTTGGCGTCGCCCTCGAGAGCGCCCAGAGCGGAGCCACGGATGACGGGGATGTCGTCGCCGGGGAAATCGTACTCGGAGAGGAGCTCACGGGTCTCCATCTCGACGAGGTCGATGAGCTCGTCATCGTCGACCATGTCGCACTTGTTCAGGAAGACGACGATGTAGGGAACGCCGACCTGACGGGCGAGCAGGATGTGCTCGCGGGTCTGAGCCATGGGGCCGTCGGTAGCAGCGATGACCAGGATAGCGCCGTCCATCTGAGCAGCGCCGGAGATCATGTTCTTGACGTAGTCAGCGTGGCCCGGGCAGTCAACGTGAGCGTAGTGACGGGCAGCGGTCTCGTACTCAACGTGGGAGACGGAAATCGTAATGCCGCGCTCGCGCTCCTCGGGAGCCTTGTCGATGTTCTCGAACGCAGTGAAGTCAGCCTTGCAGCCCTCGGTCTCGGAGAGAACCTTGGTGATGGCAGCGGTCAGCGTGGTCTTGCCGTGGTCGACGTGACCAATGGTGCCGATGTTAACATGCGGCTTAGTGCGCTCAAACTTCTCTTTGGCCATAAAGCCCTCCTCTTAACAGGTCGTCCCCGGACGGGACTTTGCCTTTATACCATAGTGGCCTCTCAACATACTATTGAGAAGCCACCGTGTTACCTATGGTAGCGGTGACTGGATTCGAACCAGTGACGCCACGGGTATGAACCGTGTGCTCTAACCAACTGAGCTACACCGCCGGATGGAGCCTGCAACCAGACTTGAACTGGTGACCTCTTCGTTACCAACGAAGTGCTCTACCGACTGAGCTATACAGGCACTTGACGGGTGGGAGCTATAGGATTCGAACCTATGTAGGCAGAGCCAACGGGTTTACAGCCCGTCCCCATTAACCACTCGGGCAAACTCCCAATCGTTCAAGTATCCGCAGGTCCTTTGGTCTTTTGGACCGCCGCCCCCGCGAACGAAGAAGATAATACGATGCCACCTTGGGGGCTGTCAACGAAAACCTCTAGATACACGGTGCCGGGCGTATCTATATAGCCGTGACCTGCGGTTTTATTGAGTTTGGATATGAAGGACAGTGGTTTTGGATACTGAGGTGACGTTTCCCAAGGTAACACTTTGCTGTAGTGGAGTACACCTTCAGTATCGAACTTCGATACCAGCTTATTTGCACCTATATATAGGTCGAGATCGGGGCTGCCCAGACAGAAGATTGCTCTTCCCAGGCAAAATCGAGCGTGGATTTTCTTCCGTTTGAAATCGAGCGTGGATAATCTCCCACTTTGCCGTGCCATCGAATCCAAAGTGGCAGATTATCCACGCTCATTCACTAGGCGGAAGATTTTCCACGCTCGTGTGTCCGATAATCCACGCTCGATGACGATGACCAACCTCGCCCCGGCCTATGTCTCGACCTGTAACAGTAAGAGGGTTATTCCTCCCCTATCTGTTACAGATCGAGATGTTTCGCAGAAACCCCCGCTTACGTCTCATTCTGTAACAGTAAGAACGGTTTTCAGCCTCTTCGTGTTACGGATCGAGATGTTATCGGCCTTCCCTTGGCAATGTTTCGATCTGTAACTATAAGGAGGGTCTTCAGCCCACTCGTGTTACGGATCGAGACAAACCTGAAGCTTGGTTGGCGCCAAACACGCTGACTTATCGACATAAATAGAAACGGGCCCTGTCCCACAAGGGAACAGAGCCCGAAACTCTCATGGAGCCAGTGACAGGAATCGAACCTGCAACCCACTGATTACAAATCAGTTGCGCTACCGTTGCGCCACACTGGCACACTTGGCGCTTTCACGCGAAGCCAGTTAAGAATAAAGGAATTGCGGACGGGGCGCAACAGGCCGCACGGCGTTATACAAATATGCAAAATCCAGCAACAACGCGTACCAGGCCCGTTCATTTCTGTCAGTGCGCCCTCAATCTTGAAACCATTCGCCAGAACGAATAGTTTTAATTACAATTGCTATATATAAAACTATTCGTTCTGGCGAAGGGTTTCGCGATGCTCACTACCAAAGAAGCCGCCGAGCTGCTCGGCATCACTCCGCGCAGGGTGCAGGAGCTCATAAAAAACGGAGCACTTGAGGCCCGCAAGGCTTCTGGTGTGTGGCTCATCGACAAAGACAGCGTCGACACGCGACTCCGCTCTGTGACCAAAACGGGGGGACGTCCCCGCCGCGGCCACGGTAAGAGCGAGATCGCGTTCACCCTCATGAACCGCACGTACGAAGTCGCTCAGCTGGTCTACAACACATCGCGAAAGGACTTTACCCACATCGGCGCCGACATCGATTACGCCCACGCCCCTATTGGAGTATTTGGCCCTAATAGCCCCATATCGCTAGACTCCTTCCGCATCTGGTGGCGCGGCCGCGGTATCCCGCTCGCACGCATTGGGCTAGCCTCCCTGCTTGCAGAAGCCGCAGTCGATGTTCCCGATGAACTCGTCCAGCGAAATCTCGGCCTCTCCTTATCCGACCAGTATTGGATTAGGCCCCAAGGTTCCGGTCTCACCTGGGAGGATATCAACTTCTTCAATAACGCCTTTGATGACGTCTCACTGTCCATTGCGCCCTTTGCCCCAGAGGGAAAAGCGGCTGCTGCCAAGCCCGATAACACCTCGGACGGCAATCTTCAAAAGTACTGGACGTGCGAGGGCGAGCGTCGAATTCTGCATAAGGCAGGAGCGCACCTGAACCAGGAACCTTATAACGAGCTGGTGGCGACTGCACTTCACCGTCGCATCCTAAACGCCTGCGATTATGTGCCTTACTCGCTCGAGGGCACGGGCACTTCCGCCCTGAGCATATGCGATGTCTTCTTAACTGATGAAGAAGAGTATGTCCCTGCGTTCTATGTAAACCAGTACGCGAACGCAGATGAACGGCTAACCGACTACGAGCGATATGTAGCAAACTGCGAGGAGCTCGGGGTGACAGGCGTCAAGGATGCCCTTGACCGCATGATTGTATGCGACGACATCATCGCCAACTATGACCGCCATTGGCGTAACTTTGGCCTTGTGCGAAACGTCAACACGCAAGCCTGCAGACCTGCCCCCATCTTCGATTCGGGCTCATCACTCTGGTGCAACATATCGCTAGAGGAGCTTAGGGCGGGAGAGCACAGTTTTACCAGCGCACAATTTCATTCAAGTCCCGCCAAACAAATGTTGCTCGTCGAGGACATGGGCTGGTTTGACGGCGACAAACTCGAGGGCTTTGTCGACGAGGCGATCGAGATTCTGTCTAAAAACGATGCCCTAGCAGCGAGACTGCCTTATCTAAAAGAGGCGCTAATGTGGCGCCTCGAAAGAATCATCGACATCGCTGGATGGAGTTAGCGAGGCAGCATTGCCCCGCCAACTCCCCTACCGCCCGCGCAGGGCCTTAAGCTTTGCCAGGGCCTCGGGGCTCAGGCGGCTGCCCAGGGTCATCTTGATCTGGGGTGCTTCCTCGGCCTCATGCACGTCGTTATCGATCTGTTTGATCTCGTCCACCAGCATACGGCTCGAGATGCGTGTAACGCCCTTGCCCATGACGACAGCCTGGATCGTGCCGTCGCTCGATACCACGGAGCACGCGCGGCCTTCCTCGCGCGCCTCGATGCAGAGCTTCTGCACCACGGTATCGGCCGAAACACCCGTCGGCGAAAACTCAATGCGCACGCCGCGGGCCGGTAGGTTGGGGCGCTCGCTGGAGATATTGCCCGCGCCATCAAATACGATCACGGCCTCGTAGCGGCCCTGGGCAAAGGCGGCGACGTCGTTGATGAGTGCAGTTCGCGCCATATCGTGGACGTCGCTGGAATACGGATCGTCGGAATGGTCGTAGACGAGCTTTTCGTAGCGCGGCGTGCAGTGAATCACGTTGTAACCGTCGACCACCAGCAGCTCGGGCTTATTGGAGTGCACCGTCGAGACCGGATCGGCGATGGCCTGCGCAAACGCATTGCCGCCCACGCCATAGGTCGCGGCCGAAACAATCGGCTTGGCCGAGCCCTCGCCAAAGCGCTTGGCCTTGGACTTGGCGCGGTTCTTCTTGGACATGCGCTACTCCTCCCCCATGAGTTCGCCGGCATTGCGGCGCAGCCACTCAAAGCACAGCGCGGTGGTCGCCTGGGCAACGTTGAGACTCTCGGTCATTCCGCGCTGGGGAAGCTTAGTCAAAAAGTCGCATTTCTCGAGCACAAGACGCGAGATGCCGTCGCCCTCGGAACCCATGACGAGCGCCACGCGACCCTCGAAGGGAGCATCCCAGCAACTGCCTTCGGCGTGCTCGGAGGCGCCGCCCACCCAAAAGCCGGCGGCCTTGAGGTCATCGAGCGCACGGGCGATATTGGGAACCTGCGCGATGGGCAGGTGCATGACGGCGCCGGCAGAAGTCTTGTAGCTGCCGACGGTCACACCGGCGGCGCGCTTGTTGGCAATGATGACGCCCGCCGCGCCCACGACCTCGGCGGAGCGCACGATGGCGCCAAAGTTGCCGTCGTCGGTCACATGGTCGAGCACGACGACGAGCGCCGGACCGTCGCCCGCACGGTCGAGGATATCGGCAACATCGGCATAGGGGAAATTGCCCACCTCGAGCGCAATGCCCTGGTGAGCGCCATGGCTCGACAGCGCATCGAGCTGCGCGCGCGGCACATACTTAATGCGGACGCCCGCGGCGTTGAGGTCGTCGACCAGGCGCGACAAGGCGGCATCGCGCTCCCCGCCCTCAGCGATGAGCGCGCACTTGACGGGAAAGCCGGTACGCAGCGCCTCGGCGGCAGCACGGCGACCTTCGATAAACTCGCCCTTGGGAACCTGGACGTTATCGCGGCTACGCTCGCGCTGCGGGCGAGCAGCCTGTGAGCGCTCGCGCTGGCCCTTGGGAGCGGCAGCGCGGTCGTTGCGGCGAATCGGACGCGAGCCAGAAGCAGCCTGCTTGCCGCCACGAGGCGCACGCTTGCGATTGTCGGCCATAAAGTGACCTCCTAAATACAACTATCAAACGAAACAAAATAAACGACCGCCCATGAATATTAATTCGGGCGGTCGGTACGGGTTTTCCAAGTGCCCGAGATTGCCGTGAAAGAGGAGCGACGCGTACTTGAGTACGCGAGCGACGGTTTGAACGGCAAGGTCGGGTGCTTGGGAAACCCGCGGGGATTAGAGAGATTTGATACGAGTGCCGGCGGCGGTATCTTCAATCGTCAGGCCCAGGTCCTTGAGCTGGTCGCGGATGGCGTCGGCCAGATCCCAGTTCTTGGCGGCACGGGCCTCGGCGCGGGCCTCGAGAATCTTGGCAGCAGCCTCGTCCACGTCGTCGCCCGTATAGGCAACCAGACCGGCGGCAACACCCAGCAGACCCAGCGGCAACTCGACCTTGGGCTCGGGAAGCTCAACGCCAAACGTATCGAGCAGCTCGGCCAGCGTATCGGCGGCAGCCAGGACTGCGGCCTTGTCGGCAGCATCGCCCGCCTGCTCCAGATACTGATTGCACTCGGTGACAAAGCCAAAGACAGCACCCATGGCACCGGCGGTGTTAAAGTCGTCGTCCATGCACTCCTTAAAGGCGGCGCGGGTCTCGGCGGCCTTGGCGGCAAACGCCTCGGCGGCAGCCGCATCGGCATCGGCCGTCGCATGGTTCGCAGCCCAACGAAGGTTCTCGACCGTACCGGCAATACGCGTGAGCGAGTTCTCGGCACCCTCCAGGCGCTCCCAGGAGAAGTCGAGCGGCGAGCGATAGCTCGTCTGCAGCATCAACAGGCGCAGGGCCGCGGCAGAGTGCTGCTCGAGCACCTCGGCCAGCGTAAAGAAGTTTCCGAGCGACTTGGACATCTTCTCGCCGTCAACCAGCAGCATTCCCGTGTGCATCCAGGTGTTGGAGAAGCCCTGGTGCCAAGCGCAGGTGGCCTGGGCGCACTCGTTCTCGTGATGCGGGAAGGCAAGGTCGGAGCCGCCACCATGAATGTCGATCGGGGTGCCCAGGTAGCGATGCACCATGGCGGCGCACTCGGTGTGCCAACCGGGACGGCCCTCGCCCCAGGGGCTCGGCCAGCTGGGCTCGCCGGGCTTGGCGGCCTTCCACAGGGCAAAGTCGAGTGGGTCGTTCTTGTCCTCGTTCTCCTCGATGCGCGCGCCAACCATAAGGTCGTCAATGTTGCGGCCCGAGACCTGACCATAGTTGGGATCGCTGCGCACGGCGAAGTACACGTCGCCGTTATCGGCGGCGTAGGCGTGGCCCTGCTCGATGAGCGTCTTGATCATGGCGATCATGGGGCCGATCTCCTTGGTGGCGCGAGGACGCACATCGGGATCGAGCACGTTGGCGGCGCGCATAACGCCGATAAACTTGTCAGAGAACTCCGTCGCAACCTCGGCGGCGGTACGGCCCTGCTCGTTGGCGCGCTTGATGATCTTGTCATCGACATCGGTGAGGTTCTGGGCAAACGTGACCTCGTAGCCGCTCGCGATGAGCCAGCGACGAATCACGTCAAAGCTGATGAACGTGCGGGCATTGCCGATGTGGATGTTGTCGTAGACCGTGGGGCCGCACACGTACATGCGGACCTTGCCGGACTCGATGGGCTGGAACTCTTCCTTTTTATGGGTAGCGCTGTTATAGATACGCATTCGTTACTCCTTAACGGTTTTCTGTAGCAGGCAGACGGCCCAGGCGCCGATTCCCTCGCCCTGGCCTTCCCAACCGAGCTTTTCGGTCGTAGTGGCGGCGACGCCCACGTTTTCGACGTCAACGCCCAGGGCATGGGCAAGGTTGGCGCGCATGGCATCGCGGTGCGGGGTGATCTTGGGTTGTTGACAGGCAATGGTGCAATCGGCATCGACAAACTCGAAGCCCAGCTCGCGCGCATAGCCCATCACGCGAGCGAGCAGCACCATCGAATCAGCACCCTCATAGGCGGGGTCGGTATCGGGGAATAGCTTGCCGATGTCTCCCCCGCGGCAGGCGCCCAGAATGGCGTCGGCCAAGGCGTGCGCGAGCACATCGGCATCCGAGTGGCCCAGCAGGCCGCGCTCGTAGGGAATGTCGACACCGCCGATGATACATCGACGCCCCTCCACCAGACGGTGGACGTCGTAGCCATGGCCAATGCGCAGGTTACTGAACATGGGGAAGGTCCTCTCCCTCGGCCATGCGGCCAAGCAGAATCGCGGTTACGGGACGCAGGTCCTCGGGCACCGTCACCTTAAGGTTATCGCGCGGGCTCTGGACGCAGCGGACGCGCCCACCCATGCGCTCGACCAGCGACGAATCATCGGTACCGATAAAGCCCTCGGCAATGGCTGCAGCGTGGGCGCGCTTCATAGCATCGACGCTAAAGATCTGCGGCGTCTGCGCTGCCCAGTAGAGTTCACGCGGCGGCGTCTCGACGATATTGTCGCCATCGACGATCTTGAGCGTGTCGATCGCGGGCTGACCGCACACGACACCGTCGAGGGCACGGTCGCTCACGAGCACGTCGATAGCGTGGTCGATGGCCTCGGTCGTAATGAGCGGACGAGCGCCGTCGTGGATGGCGACATATTCGAAACCCGCCGGAACCGCATGCACGCCGGCACGGGTGGAATCCTGACGGGTATCGCCGGCATCGGCAAAGCTGATGGGCGTGTCATAGTCAAACGGGTCGATAGCCAAGCGGCGCATCTCGGCACGGCGCTCGGCAGGGCAAACCACGACGATATGGCCGACCTTGTCGCTACGATCGAACGCGCGGATGGACCAGCTCATGAGCGGACGGCCCGCCACGTTAACGAGCTGCTTGCCGCCGGGATTTCCAAAGCGCTGGCCGCTGCCGCCGGCAACGACCACGGCGCATACGGGCGCCATTATGCGTTCCCCTGTTTGGTGCCCTTCATGCGGTACAGCGAGTCCGCAAGAATGGCAGGGTTGTTGACGCCAAAGTCGCCCAAGCGCTCCGGATCCTCGCTGATGTCATCCATGAGCTCCTGCAGCGAGCCGTACTCGTCGACGATCTTCTCGGCCACGCCGTCGCGCACGACGGACACGCGCGAAAGCGTGCGCAGGCCCAGCGGCGTCATGACGGAGTCCTCGTCCAAGTCGTCATAGCCCAGAACTGCCGCCACGTGCTGCGGGTCGGACAGGTCCTTAGGCGTCATACGGGCAAGCTCAGCGCGAATCTTCTCGGCGTTGGCCTCAGAGGAATCGCTTCCGTAGTCGCGGATCATCAAGTCGTATTCGGTATCCATGCTGGAGCCCGCGAGCTGCTCGAGCTGCATCTGCACGAGCTTGCCCTGGTTACCCAGCTTGACGATGCAATCCTTAAGCTCGGTCTTTGCCTGTTGCATGATCTCGAAACTCGAGAAGATGCCGGTGATGTCGGCGAGCGTGACGTAGTCGTCGAGCTCAAGGGCCGTCAGGCGCAGCAGGGAGCGATCGAGCGACTGACGGGTAGTCTGGAGCGTGGCGACGAGCTGGTTGACCGAGCTCATGATGGTGGTGACGGGCTGGATCTCGTAGCTCTTGCCGTGGACGTACACGTTGACGACGGCACGACGAGCCGAAACCGAGATCACGATGGCGTCGGTGAGCACCGACATGCGAGCGGCAGTACGGTGACGCATGCCCGTCTCACTCGTGGCGAGCGAGGGATCGGGATTGAGGTGGAAGTTGGCACGCAGGATCTGGGTGAGGTCGCCATCGATAACGATGGCACCGTCCATCTTGGAGAGCTCGAACAGGCGGTTCGAGGTAAACGAAATGTTGAGCGGGAAGCCGTCGTTACCGGCGGCGAGCACGTTTTCGGTGTCGCCGACGCAGATAAGGGCGCCCAGGTGACCGGCAATGATCATGTCGAGGGCGGTGCGGATCGGCTGACCGGGGGCAGTCAGGCGGATGGCCTGTTCCATACGCTTTTGCAGCTCGTTCTTATCCAAGGCATCGCTCCCATCGTATACGCTCCATAAACGTCAATAAGTTTCTCACGGTTTGCCCCTGTGACGCCCGCAAAATCCGATGCTTACAGAATGAGCGAACACAGCTGAGAGCCCCAATCCAAATGAGCTGCTTATGTGGTAGCATCGGGATTCGCATAAATGAGGGAGTAGTCGCGTGATCGGGTTCGCCTCCGGTGGCGCGGCAAGTCAACACACTGGCCGATGCGGCCTGGCTTGCCTTAATGAACGAGACTCGTGGCTGTGCGCGCAACGCGTACGCCACGGGTCTTTTTTGTTACTCCCCCAAGAGGTACACGCGGGCCCGCCCGCAGAGAGGGAGCCAGACTATGGGACTCGCAGAGCTTGTGTTGCTCGCTATCGGCCTTTCTATGGACGCTTTTGCCGTATCCATCTGCAAGGGCCTTGGCATGAAAAGGATCAACCTTAAGGTCGCCGTGATACTCGGCCTGTTCTTTGGCGGTTTCCAGGCCGGCATGCCCGTAATTGGGTGGGCCCTTGGTAGCCAGTTCATGGGCATCATCAGCCCCATCGACCACTGGATCGCCTTTATCCTGCTCGCCTTTATCGGCGGCAAGATGCTGTGGGAAGCCTTTACTGAGGACGAGAACGAAGGCGACGGCAAGGATGCCGAAAAGATCGACCTGGGCGAATATCTAATCCTTGCCATCGCCACCTCGATTGACGCGCTTGCCGTGGGCATCTCGTTTGCCGCGCTCTCGGTCGATATCGTTCCCGCCGTGTCGCTCATTGGCATCACGACCTTTGTCTTCTCCGTTGCCGGCGTAGCGATCGGCCACACCTTTGGCGCGCGCTACGAAAAGCCCGCCACCATCGTGGGTGGCGTCGTGCTCGTCCTCATCGGCCTCAAGATTTTGCTGGAGCATCTGGGGATTTTGGCGCTGTAAAACACCCTTCAAAACTAAACGTCCGGATGAGGCCTCATGCAGAGTTTTGCATGAGGCCTTTTCATGCAGAGTTTTGCATGTCATACTATGATGCAAAAATCTGCATGTTAGGAGATCGCCGTGGATACCCTTCCCATCACCACACCGCGCCAAGCTGGCATCTACGTGCGCCAGGCACGCGAGGCTCAGGGTCTCACCCGTGCCGCCCTCGCTAATAAGGCCGGTGTTTCGGAGCGCCTGCTCGCATCGCTCGAGCTGGGAGATGCCACGGGCATTCGGCTCGACAAGCTGTTGACCGTCTTTAACGCACTCGGCATAGGTCTCTTTGCGCAAAGCGATAACGACTCCATCGCATCGCCCTCCGAACATCCGATGACGATAGCGGACCTCCCTATCGCGAACTCGAATGCCCTGCCAAAGCCAAGCGTAGGCAGACGACCCGCTCGACAAGGAACGCCAGCTTTCTATGGTGCCTTGCTGGCCCAAATCGCAGCCGAGCAAGGCCTTTCCGGCACTTCAGACCTCTCCTTTGGCTGTAAGGTTGTGAAATAAATGGCAGAAATGGAGCTTGCGACCCTCATTTGTGGCGAAATCGCCGGCACTCTCCGGCAAGACGAGCATGGACTCTGCAGCTTTGTATACGCCCCAACCTATCGCGGAGCACCGCTATCGTTAACAATGCCGCTTTCCAATCGCACATATGGCCATAACATCGTCCGTCCGTTCCTATTTGGCCTTTTGCCCGACAGCCAAGAGCAGCGTCGCGCTATTGCCGCCGAGCATGACGTTGCATCCAACAACCCCGTCGCCCTCTTGTGCCATATCGGTCTTGACTGCGCGGGGGCCGTTCAGTTTTGTCGAGCCGATCAATTAGATGCCGCCCACGGCAGGGTCTCAGCATACCGCCCGCTTACCAATTCTCAAATCGCTCACAAGCTCAAAGCAATTCGCGATGACGAAAGAGAGACATGGATGGGCTCCAACGAAAGCTGGTCCCTGGGCGGCAACCAAGGCAAATTAGCACTAGCTTGGCATGATGGACAATGGTGCGAATGTCTAGGGTCATCCCCCACTACCCATATCTTCAAAAATGGTGTCGTTGGGTTCAAACATCAGGCCTTAAACGAATTCGTCTGCATGAAAACAGCTCGGCGTGTTGGCATTCCAACTGCCAACGTCTCCTATTGCACATTTGAAGACGAAGCTGCGCTCGTCGTTGAACGGTACGACAGAATGGTCAATAGCAGCGGAAATATCGAAAGGCTGCATCAGGAGGACTTTTGCCAGGCACTCGGTGTATTGCCAACCCAGAAATACACCGCCGACGGAGGACCAACTACACGAGACATCCAAGAACGACTGATTAACACAGTCCCCCACCACATGAATCTTGTGCTTTTTACCTATATGTTGTTCTATAACGCCATTATCGGAGCGCCTGACGCACACGCTAAAAACTACTCGCTCATCCTAGGCAAAGGCACAAACGCGGCGCTCGCACCCATGTACGATGTCGCATCGGGCTTAGCATACGAACGTATGCGGCGAAAAGCGCGCCTTGCCATGAGCGTTGGCGGCGAAAATCGTGTGGGGCGCATCGGTCCAGGCGCTATCCGCCGATACCACGGTATGGGCGACCCCGTGCTGGAGGCGGCGCTTACCGATGCCGGGCTATCCGAGAAGTTTTGCTTTGCGACCATGATGGACCTCGCCTACGAGGTGCCCATTTGCATGGAAGAGGTCATGGACGAATACGCCGATCTGCCCGGCATGGCGGACCTGCGCGAGCATATGCTCGGCCCCGTCCGCGAAAACTGCCAGCGCACCCTCGACCTCATCAAGGCAGAAATGGACTAGGTGGCCTTAATTTCGCAATTATCAAACAAAAGAGAGGGGACACCCGTCGCAAAAGCTCGGATGTCCCCTCTCGTAATGTCATTTGCAATCCGCTAGCACGTGGCTCGAACTGCTGCTAGCGCAACCTTTACGCAGCGAGGCGCTTGAGGACGTCGATGAGCAGCTCGTAGAAGCGCTCGGCAGAAGCAAGCTCCATGCTCTCGTCCGGAGTGTGGACATCGGAGAGCGTCGGGCCCACGGCGATGGCGTCCAGGCCGTGCAGGGCCTCGGCAAACAGGCCGCACTCAAGGCCGGCGTGAATGGACTCGATGCGCAGCTCGGAGCCAAAGAGCTCGCGATAGCTCTCGACAAAGACGTCGCGGACCGGCGAATGCTCGGCATAGCTCCAGCCGGGATACTCGAACTCAAACTTGGCGTCGAAGCCCAGGACATCGGCGAGCGTCTGCAGGCGGTCCTTGAACTCGTTCTGCAGCGAGGTGATCGAGGAGCGCGGGGACAGCATAATCTTGACCTGGTCGTCAGAGGTGGCAACCACACCGATGTTGGAGGAAACCTCGACGGAGCCGTCGGTGGCGACGTTGCGGCGAATCACGCCGTTAGGGGCAAGACGCAGGGCGCGGATGAGGGCAAGCGCGGACTTCTGGTCCATAGCCTCGACCTCAGCGTTATCGGCAATCTCGACGGTGCAGGTAAAGCCGGGGTCGAAGACTTCGAGCTCGGCAGTGACGTCGGCGATGATGCCCTTTGCGATCTGGGCCGCGGCCTCGGCGGCAGCGTGATCAGCGTAGACCAGCTCGGCCTTGCACTCACGGTTGATGGCGTTGTCCTTGGTGCCGCCGTTAAAGCTAACGATGGCGGGCTCGCCGGCAACCATCAGGCGGTCGATGATGCGGGCCATGATGAGGTTGCCGTTGCCGCGCTCCAGGTGGATATCGCTGCCGGAGTGACCACCCAGCAGGCCGGAGATGTCGAGCGTGAGGGTGCTACCGGTCTTATGCTCGCGCACGATCGGGCAGGTGTAGGTAACGACGACGCCGCCGGCGCAACTGACGGTGGCAACGCCCTCTTCCTCGGAGTCAAGGTTAATCATGGTGCGGGCGATAATCTGGGACTTGTCGAGCGTCTCGGCGCCAACCAGGCCAGTCTCCTCGTCGGTGGTGAATACGCACTCGAGGGCGGGGTGAACGATCGAATCGTCATCGAGAACAGTGAGCATCAGAGCGACGGCAATACCGTTGTCGGCGCCCAGAGTGGTACCGTTAGCGGTGAGGACGCCGTCCTTGACGACCAGGTCGATACCATCAGTCGTAAAGTCGTGCTCAACGGAGCCCAGCTTGTCGCACACCATGTCGATGTGGCCCTGCAGCATCACGGTCGGGGCATTCTCGGCGCCGGCAGATGCGGGCTTGCGAATGATGACGTTGTAGACCTCGTCCTGATACACATCGAGACCGCGCTCCTTGGCAAACGCGACCAGGAAATCGCTGATGCCCTTCTCGTTGCCAGACCCACGGGGGATCGCGCTGACCTCCTCAAAGAAATGGAACAGCTGGGCGGGCTCGTAGCCGGTAATCTTGTAGTCCATGGTGCCTCCTTGGCGCAACTGGTTAGACAGTAAGACATGCGACTTGTATATTCCCAGACTTTGCGTGCATAAACCAGTCGAAAACGCCGAGCGCCCTCGCATCATCGGCTAACGGTGGACCGTATAGCGCAACGGTCACAACTTCCGCAGCTCTACAAATCGAGGCGCCCTTTCCGGAGCGCCTCGATTGCGCGTATCAAATTGTCGCCACGCCCTACAGCGCGCCGGAACCGGCTTGCATCATGCCGCCGGGGCCCGAGGTCACGCCGCCGCTCACGGGCGAGGCGTTGCCGGTGTGCGGTGCCGCCGGGACGGTATCGCCACCGAGTGTGCCCGCCGGACGCGGTGCCGGGATCTCGCCCGTGCCGTGGCTAAAGACAAACTTGCCATCGGCCACGTCGCACAGGACGGTATCGCCCTCGCCCCACTCGCCGGCCAGAAGCTCCTCGGACAGCGGGTCCTCGATGAGCTTTTGGATGGCGCGGCGCAGCGGACGCGCACCGTTGGTGAGGTCGGTGCCCTCGGCCACGATCTTGTCATAGGCCGCATCGGTGAGCTTGATGTTCATGCCGTTGGCAATCAGGCGCTGACGCAGGTCGTCCACCAGCAGGTGCGCGATCTTGGTCAGGTTCTCGCCCGAGAGCTTCTGGAACACCACAATGTCGTCGATACGGTTGAGCAGCTCGGGGCGGAACAGGCGCTTGAGCTCGCCCATCGCACGGCCCTTGATTTCGCTCGACGTGAGACCCTGCTCACCGGTGGTGCCAAAACCGACGCTCGCATCCTGCGCGATCTCGCGGGCGCCCACGTTGGACGTCATGATGATCACGGTATTGCGGAAGTCGACCGTCTTGCCCTGGCTATCAGTCAGGCGACCCTCCTCCAGCACCTGCAACAAAATGTTGAAGATGTCGGGGTGCGCCTTCTCGATCTCGTCGAACAGCACGACCGAGTACGGGTGACGACGAACGGCCTTGGTAAGCTGACCGCCCTCGTCGTGGCCCACGTAACCCGGAGGGCTACCGATAAGCTTGGAGACCTCGAACTCGCTGCCGAACTCCGACATGTCGAAGCTGATGAGCGCGTCCTTACTGCCAAAGAGGTACTCGGCGAGCGTCTTGGCGAGCTCGGTCTTGCCTGTGCCGGTGGGACCAAGGAAGATAAAGCTACCACCGGGACGACGCGGGTCCTTGAGCGGCGAGCGGCTGCGGCGCACGGCCTTGGCGACGGCCTCGACGGCCTCGTCCTGGCCGATAATGCGGGTCTTGAGCACGCTTTCGGTCTGCAGCAGGCGACGGCTCTCGCTCTCGGTGAGCGAGGAAACCGGCACGCCAGAGGTCACGGACACGATGTCGGCAATCTGACTCACGTCGATGGTGAGCGGGCTGGCGTCGAGCTCGGCGGTCCAGGCGGCCTTGGCCTCGGCGAGCTCAATCTCGGCGGCCTTCTGCTGCTCGGTGATCTCGGCGGCCTTGTTCATGTCGTCGCTCTCGGTGGCCTCCTGCGCGGCGGCCTTGAGCTCCTCTATGCGATGCTCGGCCTCGCGCACCGGCTCGGGCGCACGATTCGCGGCGATGCGAGCGCGGGCACCGGCCTCGTCGATGAGGTCGATGGCCTTATCGGGCAGGAAGCGATCCTGGATGTAGCGGTTGGAAAGGTTCGCGGCAGCCTCGATAGCGCCCTGCGTGTAGCGCACATGGTGGTGCTCCTCGTAGCGCGGCTTAAGCGCGGTCAGGATCTTGACGGTGTCCTCGACGCTCGGCTCCTCGACATCGATAGTCTGGAAGCGACGCTCGAAGGCTGGGTCTTTGGTGAGGTACTTGCGGAATTCCTCGGCCGTGGTGGCGCCAATAATCTGGAAGGCACCGCGTGCAAGCACGGGCTTGAGCATGGAGCTCGCGTCGATGGAGCCCTCGGCAGAACCGGCACCGATGATGGTGTGCATCTCGTCAATAAACAGGATGACGTCGTCAGCCTCGGTGGCCTCCTGGATCACGTTCTTGAGGCGCTCCTCAAACTCACCGCGATACTTGGCGCCCGCAACGAGGCCCGGCAGGTCGAGCGTCCAGATGTTCTGGTTCATGAGGTTCTCGGGCACGTTGCCGACAGCGATCTGCTGCGCCAGGCCCTCGACGATGGCCGTTTTGCCCACGCCGGGATCGCCCAGGATAAGCGGGTTGTTCTTGGTGCGGCGCGAAAGGATCTCCATCATGCGCTGGACTTCCTTTTCGCGGCCAATCACGGGATCGAGCTCGCCGTCGCGCGCCTTTTGAGTGAGGTTGGTGGCGAACTGCTTGAGCGTGTCGGTGCCGCTCCCCTTTTGCTGAGAGGCATCCGAGCCGCTAAAGAACGGCAGGCCCGCACCGGGACGACCAGCACCGGCGCCGGCGAGCGGACGCTTCTTGTCCTGGTCCTTGGCGGTGAGTTTCTCGATAGCCTTTTTGATGGAGGCGGACGACACACCCAGGCGCATGAGGATGTCCATGGCCATGCCGTTGCCCTCTTCGACGATACCGATGAGCAGGTGCTCGGTCGACACGTAGGTCTGGTTGTTCTCACGCGCCACGCGGAATGAACGCTCCATCACGCTAATGACGAGCGGCGTAAAGGCAAGCTTGGCAGCCTCGGTCTCCTCACTGGGCTCGGGAACCGTGGTCTGGACCTCTTTGAGAGTATCCATGATGTCATCGTAGGAGATGTCGAGCGAACGCAGCGCCTCGGCGGCAATGCCCTCGTCCTCCTTGGCAAGCGCGAGCAGCAGGTGCTCGGTGCCCACCTTATTTGAATGAAGATCGAGCGCTTCTTGCTTGGCCATGGACATGACCTTACGCGCACGATCGGTAAAACGGTCTAACATGCTAGTTCCTCTTAGACGAGCTAGTTTTTTCAAACGCAAAGCGCCGCCCCGCGGCAGCGCTTTGGTCTCTTTACCCATATGGAGTATATGTTAACAGCTGGAGGAATATCTATAAACCCGGCTCACATGAATGCAGGTTATGACCGCATCGCGGGACTCACCGCGCGATGCGCGACAGGCGCCCCGCAAGAGAAACCCTAGGCGTCTTTCACCACGTCGGGACTCGTCGCACGCGATGCGCGATAGGCATCGGCCTCCTTGGAGACGCGTTCGAGCAGCTCGGATGTATCGACGCCCTCGACTTGCGCGACCGTTTCCACCGTCTGCATGGCGACCGCCCTCAGGTACGCGCACGCGCTGTCCCCCGGCTGCTCGAGGTCTATCTCCTCGCCGCCCTCCCGGGCAAAGCCGACCGCCATCACAAAGCCCATGATGCCCGAGACCAGAAAGCCCACCGCAAAGCTCGAATCTGCCTTGAGCTCTTCTCCGTCGGGGTGGACGATCTCTCTCACGCGGTCGATGATGATCGTATGGATGCCCTGCACGACCTGCTCGGCGGCACCCGCCCTCATGGTGATGACGATGCGCCGCAGCAGGCAGCGGACGTCGCGCCGGTCGAACGCCGAAAGGTCGCCCTCGCTCGAAAAATGCCAGAGGGCATCGGTGATGAGCTCGTTATCCTGCAGCAGCTGGGCTATGGCGATGGCGACGAGTTCATCGAAATCGTGAAAATAGTAGTAAAACGTTCCGCGATTGCACCGGGCGGCGCGGGTCACCTCGCCAACCGACAGCTCGAAGATGCTGTTGTTCTCGATGAGCTCCCAAAACGCCTCGATGATACGGGTGCGTGCATCGGGCGCATCGGCGTCCTTACGCGGTCTCGCCATGCGCCTCACCGCACCCCTGCGCCTTGGCGTTCATGATGAGCATCTGAAGACGGTTCTCCACGTTGGCGAAGCTCACGTCGGGATCGTAGTCGAGCGGCAGGAACTGCGCCGTGGGATACTGCTCCTTGAGCGCATGGATGAGCCCGCGCCCCACGACATGGTTGGGCAGACACCCGAACGGCTGCAGGATCACGAAGTTGCGGCAGCCGCGCTTGGCGTGCTCGAGGATCTCCGCCGGAATCAGCACGCCCTCGCCCGCATCGAACGTATGGTGCAGGATCTTATCGCTCGCGCGCACGAGCTCGGGCATGCGCGTCGGCGGCTCGTAGAGCGGGCTCGCCGCGCCCAGGCGGTCGCAACGGTCGTGCGCGAGCTCGAACAGGTTGTCCGCCGTGGCGTACCAGGCCTTTTCGGGCAGCGACAGGTCGACGTGGAACTCGCGCGACTGCGCATGCTTGTAGAAATAGGTCTTGCGGATCACGTCGGTCATGCGCGCCTCGATGACCTCGAGCCCGTTGTCCTCGAGGTAGCGCTCGATCTCGTGGTTGGCGCCGAGATGGAAATTGAGCAGGTACTCGCCCACGATGAGAACGGTCGGATGCGGGTTCGAGCGGTCGTACGGAACGGCGTCCATGATCGCAAGCGCGCGTTTGAAGCCCGTCGCCTGGCCTCTCAGCCCGGAGCGCTCCATGCCCTCGATAACCTCATCGAGCGCGCGGTCGAACGCAGCGTCCGCCGCGCCCTTCTCGAGCTCGTAGGGACGGATGCGCCTAAGCATGGCCTCGAGGGTATCGATCATGGGAAGACCGTAGGCGATCTGGATGCTCGGGCCAAGGCCGAGCTTGAAGCCCGGATGCGCATTGTGGGCATCGACGTCGTCGTTGGTGAGCACCGGGACATAGTCGTATCCCGCGTCGTCGAGCGCGCGGCGCAGCAGGGGCATGTAGTGCGTCAGGCGGCAGTCGCCGATATACTTGCCAGTCACCACGGCGACGTCGTGCGGGTCGTACTTACCGCTCTCGAGTGCCGCGAGCGCCTCGCCGATCACGATTTGCGCGGGGAAGCAGATGTCGTTGTGCACATAGCGTTTGCCCAGGCGAATGGCATCCTCGCGCCCGATATCAAGGGCCTCGGCGCGCACGCCCTGATTGCGCATCGCCGCGGTCATGAGCCTGCAGAACGCATGGGAGGTGTTGGGGACCAGCGCGATCTTGTCGTGCCGGTCGCGCTTGGTGTACTTGACCTTATACGGGTCGTCGAGCGGATGGACCGCGTGCACCCGGGCGCCCTCGGCACGCTCCTCCGCGCGACGACGGTTGACCGACTCGATAAACGAACGCACGCGAATGCCCATGGGACCGGCGACGTCGCTCTCATCGAGCTTGATCATCATCGGAACCTTGGAGCCCATCTCGCCCATCATGCGCGCGATCTCGTCGATGAGATACGCATCGTGGCCGCAGCCGAAGCTGCCCATCTGCACGAGCTCGAGCTCGGGCGTCGATGCGACGATGACCGCGCACGACAGCATGCGCGCATGGTAGTTGTTCACGATGTCGATGCGGCTGTTGGAAAGATCGACGTTGCAGACCCCCGGCACCGCATCGGGCGTCAGCACGGGGATGCCGCGCTCAGAGAAGAGCTTGGGCAGCCCGTGGTTGACCAGCGGGTCGTTGTGGTACGGGCGCGAAGCGATCACCACCGCGTAGCCGCCGTCCTCGCGCACGTTCTCGAGCACCTGCCTGCCGCGCAGCTGCAGCTGGTTCTCAAACGTCTCCTGCGCGCGGTCCGCCTGCTCGGTCGCCTTGGCAACCAGGTCGGCATCGATATCGAAGGTCTCCTTGCACCACGCCTTGAGCTGACGGTTTCGGTCGCCCTCGTCGTACCAGTGGAACAGCGGCGTATCGAACGGAACGCCGAAACGCTCCTCCGGGTTATCGGAATTGCGCATCACGTAGGGGTATCCCTTTACGACGGCGCACATCCACTCGCTGGTAGAGGCGGTGTTTTCGGTGGGCACCGTCGTGATGATGGGCATGAAGATGCGGTCGACGCCGGCGTCGACGAGATTGCGGATGTGCCCGTGGACGAGCTTGGCCGGGAAGCACACGGTGTCGGATGTGACGTGCGCCAGACCGCGCTCGTACATCGCCTTGGTGCTGCGTCCCGAGACGCGCACCTTAAAGCCGAGCGTGCTGAAGAACGTCGACCAGAACGGCATGGTGTCCCAGAACTCGAGCACACGGGGAATGCCGATCGTGACATCGCGCCCCCCGCTGACGGGAACCGTGGGGTACGACTCGAACAGCAGCTTCTCGCGGTCGACAAAGAGATTGGGGGCAGCCGCGGTCCGGTCGCGCCCCGTGCCGGGTGCCTGTGCCTCGCAAGCACCCTGCGGACGCAGCTCCTCCGCCGCGGGAACCTCGCGCACGAGCTCATCCCATGAGATGGCGCCGCCGCGCGGGCAGCGATTGCCCGTGACGTAAAGCGAGCCGTCGCCAAATGCCACGACCGCGCGCTGGCAGCGGTTGTTGCACCGACGGCAGGTAACGCCGCCGAACTCGCGATGCTCGAAGCGCTCCACGGCATCGAGCCCGATAAACGACGTGCCGGCGTCGCCCTTGCGGCATTCCTCGCGCGCGAGCAGGGCGATACCGATAGCGCCCATCAGCCCCGGGTGGGGCGCACGCGTGACGGGTTTGCCCAGATACTGCTCGAATGCGCGCAGCACCGCGTCGTTTCGGAACGTGCCGCCCTGGACAACGACTTTGTCGCCCAGACGGTTGAGATTTGAAACGCGAATGACCTTGGTGAACACGTTCTCGATAATCGAACGGCAGAGACCGGCCATGATGTCGCCCGGACCCTTACCGCGCCGCTGCTCGGAAACGACGCTGCTGTTCATGAACACCGTGCAGCGGCTGCCGAGAACGGCGGGGGCTTTGGACGAAAATGCCTCGGTCGCGATATCCTCAACGGCTATTCCGAGGTTTTTGGCAAAACCCTCGAGGAACGAGCCGCAGCCCGCAGAGCACGCCTCGTTGACGACGATATCGGTCAGCACGCCGTGGTTGAGCCAGATGGCCTTCATATCCTGTCCGCCGATGTCGAGCACGAAGGTCGCATCGGGAACGCATGCGCACGCGGCGCGGGCGTGCGCGACCGTCTCGACCGTATGGTAGTCGGCGTGGAACGCGCGCGCGAAAAGCTCCTCGCCGTATCCCGTGGTGCCCACGGCATCGATCGCAAGCGTGACTCCCGCTGTCTCCCAGCGGTTCTTCAAGCTGACAAGACCCTGTTGGGCGACGTCGAGCGGTCTGCCGTTATTAGACGCGTAGAACGAATCGACAAGCTCACCCGCCTCATCGACCAGGGCGAACTTGGTCGTCGTGCTCCCCGAATCGATACCGAGCGCCACACGCACCGTCTCTCCGGGCGCATACGCATCCGGACCCTTTGCCGGCGTCTCTTTGCCATGGCGTGCCGTAAAATCCGCCTGCTCGGCAGGTGTGGCAAAAAAGGGCTGGGCAAGACGTCCCTCCCCGCTTGCGGGCGCGACCGTCTCGAGCTTATCCAGCCGGACAAAAGCGTCGGGAAGGTCGATCGGTTGGGACGATGCGAACATGTCGGTCAGCGACAGGGCGGCACCGCGCGCGACCATGATCTGCGGATCGCGCGGGACGATAACCTGATCGTCCGATAGATTCAGTTGCTCCCGGAACACGCGGACCAGTGTGGGGTTGTAGGCGAGCGTACCGCCCTCGAAGATTACCGGCGGCTCGATGTCGATACCCTGGGCCAGACCGCCGATCGTTTGGCGGGCGACCGCGTGAAGCGCCGAAAGCGCCAGGTCGGTGGTAGGAATGCCCTCGTTGAGCAGCGGCTGGATATCGGTCTTTGCGTACACGCCGCAGCGGCCCGAGACCTCGTGGACGGTCGTTCCCCGGCTTGCGAGCTGCTCGAACTCGCCCGATTCGGTGCCGACCCCCATGAGCTTTGCCATCTCGTCGATAAATGCACCGGTACCGCCTGCGCACGAGCCGTTCATGCGCATGTCGGCAACCTCGATGTCTCCCTTATCGTTGGTGCGGAAGAAGATCATCTTGGCGTCTTGGCCGCCCAGCTCGATGGCGCAGCGCGTCTGCGGATAGAACCTGCTGATCGCGAGCGCGTTGGCGACCACCTCCTGAACGTACGAGGCGCCCAGCGCGGTCGCGATATCGCGCGCACCCGAGCCGGTCACCGCAACGCGCAGTGACTCATGGGGAAAGCGCTCGGCGAGCTCGCCGAGCATGGCGCGCACGCTCGCTGTCTGACACGCCCCGTGGCGGCGATATCCCCACCACGCCTCGGTCATATCCTCGTGCATCGCGTAAACTTTGGTCGTCGTCGACCCTACGTCCAGTCCTACTAGCAACGCCATAATGCTCCGTCTCTCGCATTTTTCCCGCTAGAGATATACCACTCTACGTAATACAACAGACTGTTGTATTTAAACTCCGTATAAAAAGCGGCTGCCGAAACGCTTCAGCAGCCGCCGAATGCACCAACAGATTGTTCTGCGCGCTAGCACGTCGGGCAACGGAGCAGCACGGGCCCTCCGGTCATGCGCACCGCTCACGCCCGCGATGTCGCCGAGAGAGCTATCCACGCTTAGGGCTCCAACCAAGCAAGTCGCCCGCGCTCAGCAGATCCCTAAGCGAGCTACTCGCACTCAGGAGCCATAGCCTGCTCCAAGAGCTCGGCATGCTCCTCCTCGAAAACCGTCCCCACAGGGAAGGCGCGACGGAAGACGAAGCGGGAAATCGGACCGGCTACCAAAAGGTTCCACGGCAGCGCCATCACAAAATTATGCGGGATGTTGATCATCCAGATCGCGGGCACGGAATACAGGTTCGCAAGGATGCCGCCGGGCATGTGCGTCAGACCCTCACAGGCACCGTACAGCGACATGATGATGACCATGGGAACGACCATGCAGGAGCTGACGGCGAGCGTCATGGCAAGTGGCGAGCTCTTGCCCGGCGTGACCAAGTACTTAAAGGCGAAACCCTTGGCGAGCGGGCTGGCGACGAACCAGTCGCAGCACATGGCAAAAATGTAGGCAACGGGGAAGCCGAGCCACGCAGTGGCAACGACCTCGCCGTTGATGGCCCCGTGCTGCAGGGCAACGTTGTAGATGCTCATCCAGAGCACCATGCAAAAGCACATGATAAAGGTGAACAGCAGGCTCTCTCGTTTGTTGATAGGCATAAAGGGCAGATTCCTCTCTGTGTTGTACCGCGGCGCCACGCAACAAAAACGGGCGGGCAAGATGGAGCTGTTGGAACTTCATCTCGCCCGCCCGTGGTACGCGCGTCTGCGACTACTTATGTGGTGGAACCAGCCTAGCACGAAACGCATGCGCTTCGTAAGCGTTGAGTTTATGAAGATGCAGGGCACCGATAATCCCCCGACCCCATAAGTTGCGGTGGAATACGGACTGTTTTGACCCTTTAAGCAGCAATTCAGTCCCTATTTCACCGCAACTCATTTGGTGCAAAGTAACCTGTCCCCCTTGTACCAATTAGCTGGTGTGGCGCCAGCGAGGGTCGGTGAGCGTACGCGCCACACCCAGTCCAACGGGCAGAAACGCTACGATGAGCACTGCGCGCACAAACCAGCCGAGCATATTGACCGTGTCGAAGGTGCACATGTAATACATCGAGCGATACAGATACAAGCCCGGCACCATAATGACAATCGAAGGCACCGTGAGGGCGATGCGCGGGTAGGTGAGCTTGACTTCAGCCAAGCTTGCGAGCAGCCCCGATACCAGCGCGCCGATAAACGCTGCTGCCTCGGGAGGCATTCCCGTGCTGAGGCCCAGGAAGGGAATCATCGTCGGCGCATCGACAAGGGTCAGACGCAGGGTATTGGACACGGCGCCGATCAACCCAGCTGCCGCGGCCATCTTTACCGGGCTGTTGAACATCACCGAGAAGCCGAATACGCCAACGAAGCTCATCACCACGCGCAGGAGCGTAAGGGCAAGCGGCGAAAGGCCCAGTGGGGCAAAGTCGTCCGGCGCCAGGCCAACACACTCGGCAACCATCCAACCTACGAGGGTCGCCATCACAATAATCGATACGGCATATGAAAGGCGCTCGATACCGCTTCGCATGTCGAGCTTAGCGATGTCGAGGCCTGCCGTAATGAGTGGAAAGCCGGGAATCACAAAGAGCATGGCGCCGATATAGCCTTCTTGGTGCGACATTGCCCCCGGTATGACCTGGCCAAGGCCGAGCAATGCCAGCAGATACGAAACGCAAGCGAGCGCAACGCCGGTCGTCAGCGCGCTGAACTGACCAAGGCCTTGCTTGAGAATATGGGAGCGGGCAAAGTTGCCGACACCCGCGCCCACGAACGCGCAGGCCATCTCGATAGGGCCGCCGCCGAGCAAAAAAACGAAGGCGCCACAGGCGCAGGCCGCCGCAAGGCCCTGTTGCCAAGGCGCGTAATCAGGTTTTGAACTCTCAACGGTCTTGAGCATCTCGTGATACTCGTGCACCGTGAAGCGACGACCATAGGTCTCGATTTCCTTGAGGAAACTCTCCATCATCCAAATGCGATGGGTATTGACGCCCGTTGTGGGCAAGCTGACGACCTCATTAAAGCAGTGACCATCTTCGATGCAGGTGCACTCAAACGACAGAAGACTTAAGTCAACGTGGATGGTGACACCGAGTACGGCGGCAACACGATTCATGGTATCGCGCACGCGCCAGGCACCCGTTCCGCTTGCCAGCATAAGCATGCCGGTGCGGCAGATGATGGATGATTTATCGGTGAGCGGCGCATCGACGGCAAGCTCATCGCCTGCCGTCACGATCTGGTGCCAGTCAGTTTTCATATGGAGCGCGCCGGCACGAACGCCGTGGTGCATGGGGGCTCTCGAAAGCAGCGAGTCAAGGCGCGAAGGCTGTGGGGGCTCCGCTGATCCGACCTCGTCCTCGTCGGGCTCTTCATCAATAAGGTCGAAAGTATCGAGCGCCGCCGGCTCGCGACGGTCGATCAATTCCTCGTCCTCATCATCAAAGTAGTTGAACTGATCGAGCATGTCCTCTTCGATTGCACGCTCGCTCGCGTCGTCCATATAGACGCTCCCTTCCTACCGACTAACCCCCATCCTAGGCAGCAACGGCTAAAGGAAACATAAAAGAGACGGCTGTCATGCGAGCCATATGCTCAATAGCCGTTGGGTAGTCGTTTAAGAACGTCCCCAATGACTACATCTATGTATTGGCAACGTCAGCGAGCGGGTCGCATTTGAGGCAAGGTGACGTGAAACGAAAGGGCGCTGACCTTCTGGTCGCGCCCTTGAAGTTGAACGTCAGATTGTCCAAATGCGGCCCGCGCAGCGTCGAGCCGTTACGCGGTTCGTAGAACCGCGTAACTAGTTAGTACATCTTTGCGCCGGCGGGGATGGAGGCGTCGAGCTGGATCAGGTTGAGGCGCTCCTCACCATCCTCCTCGTGGATGGCACTGATGAGCATGCCGCAGCTGGGGATGCCCATCATCTTGCGCGGAGGCAGGTTGGTGATGGCGAGCAAGGTCTTGCCGACCAGGTCCTCGGGCTCGTAATAAGCGTGAATACCGGAGAGGATGGTGCGGTCGGTACCGGTACCGTCGTCGAGCGTAAAGTTCAGCAGCTTCTTGGACTTCTTGACGGCCTCGCATGCCTTGACCTTCACGGCGCGGAAATCGCTCTTGGAGAAGGTATCAAAGTCGACGAACTCCTCGAACAGCGGCTCAACGGCGATCTTGGAGTAATCGAGCGTGGGCTTAAGCGACGTAACGAACGGGCTCGCGGCGTTGCCGACCTCGGCAGCCTTAGCGGCAGCGGCACCGGACTGGAAACCCTTCTCGGGCTTCATGTGCGGGAACAGCAGCACGTCGCGGATGGAAGCCTGGTTAGTGAGCAGCATGACCACGCGGTCGATACCGATGCCGATACCGCCCGCAGGAGGCATACCGTACTCGAGGGCGCGCACGTAGTCCTCGTCATACTCCATGGCCTCATCGTCGCCGCCGGCCTTCTCGGCCATTTGGGCAGCAAAGCGCTCAGCCTGGTCGACCGGGTCGTTGAGCTCGGAAAATGCGTTGGCGTACTCGTGGCCGGCAATAACCAGCTCAAAACGGTGGGTCAGACGCGGATCGTCCTCAAAACGCTTGGCAAGCGGGCTGACCTCGATGGGGTAATCACACACGAACGTGGGGTTGACGATGGTGTCCTCGCCCAGCTCATCGTAAATCTCGGCGATGATCTTGCCAGCAGTCCACTCGGGCTTGATCTCCAGGCCCTTCTCGCGCGCGGCGGCAGCAAGCTCCTCGACCGGCGTGTCAATGGTGACCTGCTTGCCGAGCACGTCGGAGACGATGTCGGTCATGGGACGGCTGGCCCACTCACCAGAAAGGTCGATGGTCTGGCCCTGATACTCGATGACCTCGGGGTTGCCGATGGCCTTGTTAGCTGCCTTAATAACACCCTGGGCGAGCGCCTTCATGCCCTCGAGGTCGGAGAAGGCACGGTAGGCCTCCATCGTGGTGAACTCGGGGTTGTGGGTAAGGTCCATGCCCTCGTTACGGAAGATGCGGCCGATCTCGAACACGCGCTCAAAACCACCGACGATGCAGCGCTTGAGGTGCAGCTCGGTGGCAATACGCAGGTAGCACTCCTGATCGAGCGCGTTGAAGTGAGTGATGAACGGCTTGGCAGTAGCGCCGCCCTGGATGGTCTGCAGGATGGGGGTCTCGACCTCCATGTAGCCGTCGGACTCCATAAAGCGACGGAAGGTGGAGAGAATCTGCGAACGCTTACGGAAGGTCTCGCGAACGTCGTCGTTGGCGATCAGGTCGACATAGCGCTGGCGATAGCGGGTCTCCTTATCGGAAAGACCGTGGAACTTCTCGGGCAGCGGACGAACGGCCTTGGCAAGCAGGGTCGCGCTCTTAGGGGCAACGGAAAGCTGGCCACGCTGGGTGCGCACGACCACGCCGGTCACGCCCAGGATGTCGCCCAGATCGAGGGCCTTGAGCGTACTCCAGGCAGCCTCGTCCATGTCGTTGATGCGGCAGAACAGCTGAATCTCGGCAGTCGCATCGCGCACGACGATGAACATGATCTTGCCCTGACCGCGCTTGGCGACCACACGGCCAGCGATCTTCACGACGTCCTCGGTGTCCTCGCCATCGGCAAGCTCGGCGTACTTAGCCTCGATATCGGCGACGTAGTCCTCAAGCTCAGAGTGCTCGGGATAGGGGTTCTGGCCCGCCTCGAACAGGGCGGCGCGCTTGGCCAGGCGGGTGGCGCGCTCGTCGTTGAGCGTCGATGCCTGATCGGCGGCGTTCTGGTTCTCTGCCATAAGTTAGCTCCTCAAACTAAAACGCTCCCCAGGATTCGGTCCCAGGGAGCGAAAACATACCTTTACGCGGGACCGTGGTCTAGCGTGCGATCTTGGCGATGGTGTAGACGCGAGTCTTGCCGGAAGGCGTAACGACCTCGACGGAATCACCCTCGCCGTGACCGATGATGGCGTGACCGACCGGAGACTCGTTGGAAATCTTGTGCTCGAGCGAGTTGGTCTCGGTGGTACCGACGAGCGTGACTTCCATGACCTCGCCGTTGGGATCAATCAGCGAAACGGTGGAACCGATGGAGACGGTCAGATCGCCCGTGGTGGCAGCAACCTGAGCGTTGGCAAGAATGGCCTGGATCTCGGCGATACGAGCAGCATTCTGGGCCTGCTTGTCCTTGGCGGCATCGTACTCGGAGTTCTCCGAAAGGTCGCCGAACGCGCGGGCTTCCTTGATGTCCTCGACGATCTCCTTGGCGTAATCGCCCTCACGCCAGGCGAGCTCCTCGACGAGCTTCTGGCGGCCCTCAGCGGTCAGTACGATCTGGCTTGCGTCCATACGGATATCTCCCCAACTCTGATCAAACAATCAACTGTCAACAAAACGAAAAAGACCGGCTAGCCTGCGGGCAAGCCGGTCAGGTGCTCACCCCAAAGGGATGGGACTACTCTGCGTCCGCGTCGCTGTCCTCTGCCTGCTTCTTCTTGGCAGCAGCGAGCTTGGCCTCGAGCTCAGCGATCTCCTTGTCCTCCTCGGACTGCTCGACCACGACCTCCTCGGCCTGCTTGGTCTCGGCCTTATCGTCGCCCTCCATACCCTCGCGGATATTCTTGACGGTAGAGCCGAGGGACTTGCCGAGCTTCGGCAGGTTCTTGGGCCCGAAGATAATCAGGACAACGACGAGAATAATGATGAGCTCAGGAGCCCTCAGTCCAAACATGTAGACCTCCACAATACAGCGAGACAAGCTCGAATGAGTATACCGCGGGTATCGCGGTATCACAACACTAGCTAAAAAAAGGGACCGCAAGAAGCGGTCCCTCCTCATGCTCTGGTCGGGTTGACTGGATTTGAACCAGCGACCCCTGCGTCCCGAACGCAGTGCTCTACCAAACTGAGCCACAACCCGTTAGCTCGACTATAGTAACAAAGATTTTCGCCGCGTGCTAGAGAAATTTTTATTTCTTTGGCGCGTCGATTTGAACCGTGTTGGGAATAAGCTCAGTCGCGCAGGCCCACCAGCCATTTTGCTGGGCAGCATCGGCAAGCCTTTCGGCCGTGGCAGCGGTGTCGCAAATGGCAAACGAGCAGGCACCCGATCCGCACACATCTACAGCAACGGTTCCGTCCTGTTTACGCAGCCAGTCGAGGACCGTTTGAATCTGCGACTCCATCTGTGCGGAAATGACACCAAGGTTGTTATGGATGAGTGCATATGCCGTCTCGGCATCACCAGCACGCAAGGCAGAAGCTATCGCGCCGGGCTTGTCCGCAGGCACCGGGGCCTCGTCAAAACGTCGATAGGCTTCAATTGTCGAAACGCTTGCCTCGCGCGGCTTGACCAGCACGACGGGCGTCGCAGGCAGCGCGGGGTACTCAGTTGCCAGCACGTCTCCCCCACCTACGTAGAACGCAGGACTCGCGTGCAAAAAGAACGGGACGTCAGCACCAATGCCCCGCGCAATATCGTCGAGCGCTGGGTCGGTGCGATCAATGCCCCAGAGCTCTGCCAAGGCGACAATGACCGCGGCCGCATCCGTCGAGGGGCCGCCCAAGCCGGCGCACAATGGAATGCGCTTCTCAATCGTCACGCAGACGTTTGCCTCGCGACCATAATGCTCGGCCATAGCAACCGCAGCCCGATACGCCGTATTCTTTTGCATGGGAAAATCTGATGCCGGAACCGTCTGGACGGTCAGCGCCTGCGACGGCGCGACCGTCACGGTATCGGAAAGACCGACGGCCGCCATCAGGGAATCGACCCTGTGGTAGCCGCGGTCATCGCGCTCGGTATGAACCCCCAGGTAGAGGTTAATCTTTGCCGGCGCGGAAAGAGTCAGGGACCGATCGGTCACCGTTAATGCTCCTCGAGCTGATTGCCGAGCGGGGTAAAGATATGCTCGCCGCTCTCGGGGTCGAACAGCTCGACCTGGCCGGTGAGGACATCGATGTACTGGTAGGACTGACGCGACTTGCGGCCGCGACGCTCGTCAACCTCGACAATGAAGACGGCCGGGTGGACGCTCTTGATGGTGCCCATGCGCTCGACGACGCGGGTACGGCCCATGTTGGCCTTCACCTTGACGCGATCGCCCACCATATCGGTCAGCTTCTCGTGGATGTCGTCGACGTGATTGACTTCCATCTCTTCCATGAACAGGGCCTCCAGAAGGTGCAATTCAAAAAGGGGACAATACCCCTAAGATAGACAAAACTCTAATATTATAGCACCCTGTTGTGGCCATACGCAAGTAGCTAAAAAAGCCCGGTCTCGAATACGTACCAGACGACAACCTCGCATGACCAGTTGTTACGCGGTTTGGTAAAACCGCGTAACCTAAAGGTTGTCGGTGTCCAAGACGATGGTGAATGGGCCGTCGTTGACCAGGTCGACCTTCATGTCGGCGCCAAAGATACCGTGCGCCACATGCTCAACGTCCTCGTGCACAAGCGTCAGGAAGTACTCGTAGAGCTCGTTGGCAACATCGGGTGCGCCGGCATCCGTAAACGATGGGCGGCGACCGTGGCGGCAGTCGGCGAACAGCGTGAACTGCGACACCACGAGCACCTCGCCGTCGACATCGGCAAGTGCCAGATTGGTCTTGCCGTTCTCGTCCTCGTTGATACGCAGCCCGCGGAGCTTGCCCCACAGCTTGTCGGCCTCGGCACGCGTATCGCCATGGCCCACACCCAGCAGCACCAGGTAGCCGCGTCCAATGCGGCCCACGCACTCGCCGTCGACCGTCACGCCGGCGTTGAGCACGCGCTGCACCACCGCACGCATGGCCTACTCCTCGCCCGTCAGCTTGGCGGACAGATGCTCGAGCGCGTGGAAACGATGGCTGATGGCGTTCTTCTCGTCAGCCGTCAGCTCGGCCATGGTCTTGCCCGGCGTGTCGACCGGCAGGAACAGCGGGTCATAGCCAAAACCATGGTCGCCGCGGCCCTCGTGCGCGATAACGCCCTCGCAGGCGCCCTCGCCATAGGTAACCAGACCGTCCGTGTCGATGAGCGCGACGACGCTCATAAAGCGCGCGGTGCGGTCCTCATCTGCCACGCCTTCCAGGTTAACGAGAAGCTTGGCGTTGTTGGCGGCATCGTCGCCGTGCACGCCCGCATAGCGCGCGCTATACACACCGGGCTCACCGTCCAGCGCGTCGACGACCAAGCCCGAATCGTCGGCAATGGCCATAAGGCCCGTCTCCTCAACCGCGGCTTGGGCCTTGATGATGGCGTTCTCCAAAAACGTCGTGCCGTTTTCCTCGGGATCCTCAAAATCACCCAGCTGGCCGAGCGCCACAAAGCGCACCTCGGGCATGACCTTGCCCAAAATGGCCTCGATCTCGGTGAGCTTATGAGCGTTTCCGGTTGCCACGACGATGGTCGCCGCCGGGTCGAGGGTGTCGATGTCAATCTTCTCAAGTGCCATGACTGGCCTCCTTGTCTCTATAGCAAGCCGCGTGAGGGGCGTTTGGGCACTTGACCTCTCCCCTCTCAGGCGATCGAACCTTTCAACGCAGCATTTCAGCAGATAAAACCTACCAAAATAAACCTGTCCCTTTTTGGCAGGTTAGGCGATGGCTTGGCGCTGAAGCTCGATGAGCTCGGCGACACCCTTGTCACCCAGGTCAAGCAGGGCGTTGAGGCGTTTGCGGTCGAAGGGCGCCTGCTCGCCGGTGCCCTGGAGCTCGATCATCTCACCGGTATCGGTGGCGACGAGGTTCATGTCGACCTCGGCATGACTGTCCTCGGAATAATCGAGGTCAAGCAGCGTATTGCCGTCGACAACGCCCATAGAGATGGCAGCCACCTGGCCGGTAAGCGGGATGCGCTCGATCTTGCCCGCCTCGACCCACATGGCGAGGGCGTCGTGCAGCGCCACCCAGGCGCCGGTGATGCTCGCTGTACGCGTGCCGCCATCGGCCTGAATCACATCGCAGTCGACGGTGACGGTGTACTCGCCGAGCGCCTTCATGTTGACGACGGTACGCAGGCTGCGGCCAATGAGGCGCTCGATCTCCATGGAGCGACCCTTGCGGTTGGCGTGCTCGCGCTTGCAGCGCTTGCCGGTCGACGCCGGCAGCATGGCGTATTCCGCGGTCACCCAGCCGGCCTTAGCTCCCTTTCGCCAGCCCGGCACGCCCTCCTCGATAGTGGCGGCGCACAGCACGCGCGTGTCACCGAACTCGGCCAAACACGAGCCGTGGGCGTGCTTCATGACGCCACGGGTGAGCTTAACGGGGCGCAACTCGTTGGCGGCGCGGCCGTTGGCGCGGTTGACCTGCATGTACTCCATAGAAATATCCTTTCGGCAAAATATGTGGCGAAGGCTTTGGCGGCTGCCTTACATCTATTTCAGCTCATCGATATCGATATGTTCGATGCTCTTGAGCGGCTGACCAAAGATAAAGCTGCCCGCCACCGCAAACTCGGCAATGTTATCGGCCGTCGTGGCAAAACGATGCTGCGGCTCGGCGGCGTCGCCCGCCAGCTGCTCGCGGCGCGTGAGGATATCGGTCAGCTCGCGTGTGGTCTCCTCGGCGGAACTCACGACGCGCACCCCAGGCCCCAGCGCATGCCGGATAGGTCCCACCAACAGCGGGAAATGCGTACAGCCGAGCACCACGGTATCGATACCGTGGTCGCGCAGCGGCTCAACCGTGGCACCCACCAGCGCACGCACGGCAGGCGTATCGAAGATGTCCTCGTTCTCAAGCCACTGTTCCTGCAGATGTGCACCCGAGGCGAGCTCGTGTTCGACAACCTCGACAAAGCTCGAGGCAGGACAGCCGTATACATCGACGCCGGCATCTAGATCCTGAATGGCGCGCGTGTAGGCGCCCGAGCGAATAGTGAGGTTGGTAGCGAGCACGCCCACGCGACGCGTACGCGTGCTGTTGATTGCTGCACGGGCACCCGGCGCGATCACGCCGATCACGGGAACGTCGAGCACCTGCTGGGCCAAACGCAAGGCCGCAGCGGTCGCCGTGTTGCAGGCGATGACCATAATCTTGACGTCGTGCTTCGAAAGCCAACGACCCGCCTGCAGCGCAAACGAGCGCACTTCATCCTCGGTGCGCGTGCCGTAGGGGCAGCGCTTGGTGTCGCCAAAGTAGTAGACGGACTCGTGCGGCAGCGCCGTCGCAATCGCGCGCGCAACCGTCAGACCGCCCAAACCAGAATCGAACACGCCAATCGGGCGCGTGTCGCCTGCCGGATTCTCGATATCGGACATTACCTCACCAGTCTCTCTCGAAAAGACATGTCCAAGTGCAGCGACGCCGCGCTACGAACGCGCCGCGACCAGCAGCTCTGCCGTCGCCGCCCAACCGTCGACAATTTTGCCGCGCGTAACGAAAGCGTTCTCGCAGGCAGCCAGGAACTCGGGCGCGCCGGCGCTCGTCAGGCCATTCTCGACCAGGCAGAACGTGCCCACGTGATCGGCCATGTAGAAGTCGGACTCGGAATCGCCGAGCGCGAGCGTCTCCTCGCGCTCGATCCCCAGGTGCTCGCAGAAGCGCGCAATGGCGACGCCTTTGTTGAGGCCCGCGGGGTTGATATTGAATGCGCGACCGTCCTCGACGCGATCGAGCTCGAGCGTCGTCGGCTTGGACAGATGCGTCAGATGGCCGTTGCAAGCCCAGATCAGACCGCAGCCGGCCTCGTCCAGGATGGCCTGAACCTCATCGTCGGGCACATCGCCGCGCATGCCGACGGTGACCTCACGGTACTTGTAGCCGGTCGACATGTCGTTGTGATACTCGATCTTGTGCGGCCAGCGGGCGAGGATCTTCTCGCACACGCCGGTCTGCTCGATCACCTGGTGCGGCGTGAGGCCGCAAGAGGGGTCGTAGGGCATGTCGCCGGTCAGATACTCCCAATCGTTGGCTTTGAGGTCGTACATGACCAGGCCGCCCATCTCGCCGATGTAGGAGTTGAGGCCGAGCACGCGCGCGTCCTCGTGGATCATGGTACGGTTGCGGCCCGAGGTGGGAACCACCTGAATACCAGCGCGAGCGAGCGCCACGACGGCCTCGACGAGTTTGGTCGAGGGGTTGCCGTCGTTGTCGCGTAGCACGCACGAGCCGGGTGCAAGCATCGTGGCATCCAGGTCGGTAAAGACGTACTTGACCGTGGCCAAGCGCTCGCGCATCTCGCCCGAAAGCTCGGCAACGGTCGGCAGGGTATTGTGGGACATGGTTACTCCGTTTACGTAGAAGGGTTTGGACTTGGACGGCATGTTTTGATTGAGGGAACACGCTTATGGCGACAGCGCACTCAGGGCGCCGCCGCCATCATGGTTCATTAGTCAAACTGGGTAACATCGATCAGGCGATTGGCCAACGAAAGGTCGCTCTCGATGGGCACGAACTCGTCGCCCACGTGCATGAGCTCCTCGTCACCCTTTGCCAGCAGCAAGACAATGGTGGGAGCATCGGGGTTGACGTACTCCTCGCGCGCCGCCTTGAACGCCGCATGCACAGCGGCTTCGCGGTCGAGGATGATCTTGTTCGGCGTATCGTCGGGAACATGCTCGGCAAGCTCGCGACAGACCTTCATCGGGTCCTCGTGAGCTGGATCCTCGTTGGCAAAGATCATCAGGTCGGAATACGGTGCGGCCTCGCGCGGAAGCTGCTCGCGGCGCTCCTGCGCCTTGCCGCCGGCAGCGCCAAACAGCGCAATGACGGGGCTAGCGGGAAACGCGCGCTTCACCGACGAGAAAAGCGAACGGAACGAAAGCTGGTTGTGCGCATAGTCGACAACGCAAATCACGCGGCCGTCCTTCGACTCCACGACCTCCATACGGCCCGGCACACGCAGTTTGGAGAGGCCCTTCTTGATAGCCTCGATACCGATGCCGATCTCGCGCGCAGCGGCGATAGCGACCAGCGCGTTTTCCACGTTAAAGTCGCCCGCGATACCCAGCAGGACCTTCTCCCCCATCTCGGACTCGTCGGCACACAGGCCATGCAAGTTGAACTCGATGCTAAAGCCGACCATGCGTACGTCGCTTGCCCACAGGCTCGCCTCGGGATGCTCGACGCCAACGGTCACCAAGCGATCGGCCGTCGACGCTGCCTCCAGCACACGGTCGGCCTCTTCGGTGCCCAGATTCACCACGGCGGTCTTTGCCTGGTCAAAGATCCTGAGTTTGCTCTCAAAATAATCCTCAAACGTGGGGTGTTCAATCGGCGAGATGTGGTCGCGGCCGATGTTGAGGAAGCACGCCACGTCAAACGGCAGATTCTCGACGCGTTGATACTTGAGCGCCTGGCTCGAGACCTCCATGACCATGGACTGGCGACCGGACGTGCGGCAGTTGGCGATATGGCGCCAGACCTCGGGGGCCTCGGGCGTAGTATTGGTGCTCTCGTAGCACTCGATACCATCGTCGGTACTCACCGAGCCGATCATGCCGCAGGACTCGCCCGCCGCTTTGATAATCGACTGGAGCATAAAAGCGGCCGTGGTCTTTCCCTTGGTGCCGGTGATGCCCACGATCTTGACGTCGTGGTCGGGACGGTCGTAGACCTCCGGCGGCAACAGGGCCATGGCCGTGCGAACACTATCAACAACCAGCATCGCAGCACCGCTCTCCTTCGCCAGCGGCTCCAGAGACTCGACCAGCGACTCCTCGCACACAAATGCGACGGCGCCCGCATCGAGCGCCATGCTCAAAAACGCGGGCTTAAAGGCAGCACCTTTGCAAAAGAATACGTCACCTGCCGAGACCACGCGCGAATCAAACGAGCAGCCGGTCACGGCACGCTCGTCAACCTGCTCTGATGCGCACAGCTCGCCGCACACGTCGAGAAGCTTGGCAAGCGTATCGACCGTGGTCACGGTCGCGGAATCCGAATGGTGCATCTTTCACCTTTCTCAGCCATTTGGCAGGGACGGTTTTTATAGTAACTGAAACGCACCCACGCAAAAACGGCTCCCGGAGGAGCCGTTACGCGCAGGCGTTCGTAAGCCGAGGCTAGGCAGCCTGAACAGAAGGCTGGCCCTCGTCGATAAAGAAGCGCTTGTACCACACTAGGAACACGAGCGGCGTATAGATCTTGCGCTGGAAATCGCCCTTGCCCGCAAAGTGCAGATCGAGCAGGTGCATAAGCTCGTCGGTATTGAAGAACTCGCTTGCCCACGGCGCGGTGAAGTACTCCTTGACATAGTCGTACCACTTTTGCTCGCGCAGCCAGTAGACAATCGGCACCGGGAAGCCCACCTTGGGACGGGTGGCCCACTCATCGGGCAGCGACTTGTTGGCAGCGTGGCGGAGTACCTGTTTGTTGCCGTTCTCGTTGATGCGGTAGCGGTCGGGAATGTGCTCGGCGAACTCCATGACTTTGCGGTCCAGGAAGGGCACGCGCAGCTCCAGCGAGTGTGCCATGCACATCTTGTCGGCCTTGAGCAGAATGTCGCCCGGGAGCCACATGTTCATGTCCAGGTACTGCTTCTTGACCAGTTCGGGCTGACCCTTCACGCGTGCGTAGATGGGTGCAGCGAGCTCGAAGGCGCCGTCGCCGGTGTTGTACTCGGGCTTGAGCACGCCGTCGACCTCGCGCTCCGGCCATACCAGAGCCTGTCCCAGGAACGACTTCTCGGGGATCTCGGCACCCTTGACCAGGAAGTTATGTCCCTTGAAGTACGGCATATGCAGCGCCAGGTTACCGAGCGCGCGACGGACGGGCAGCGGCACCATCTTTTTGTACTTGCGCACCGGGACCGTATCCTCGTAGTAGGCGTAGCCGCCAAAGAGTTCGTCGGCGCCTTCGCCCGAAAGCACCACGGTGACGTCCTTGCGGGCCATCTCGGCCAAGAACCACAGCGGCACGGAAGACAGGTTGGACTGCGGCTCGTCCATGTGATACTGGATGTCCTCGAGCGCACCGAAGAACTCGTCGGCGGTAATCATCTTGCGAACGTTTTCGACGCCGAGCTTATCGGAAAGCTCCTTGGCGTAGTTGGTCTCGTTGAAGTTCTTGTAGTCAAAGCCCACCGAGAAGGTCTTGTCGGGCATGAGGCAAGCGGCGATGTAGCTGGAGTCGACGCCACCGGAGAGGAACGACGCGACCTTGACGTCGGCGATGCGATGGGCCTCGACGCTCTCGTGCACGACCTCGTCCAGCTCGTCGACGTACTCCTCGAACGGCTTCTCGACGGCAGAGTAATCGCAATCCCAGTAGCGCTCGATGTTCATCTTGCCGGTCGGGATATCGACGGTAAAGTAGTGCGCCGGCGGCAGCTTGTAGACACCCTCGAAGAAGGTCTCCTCGGTTGCCGAATACTGCAGCGTCATGTACGGACGCAGGGCCTTTTTGTTGACCGCCTTGTGGAAGTGCGGGTAGTCCAGGAAGCTCTTGATCTCGGAACCAAAGAGCACGCCCGGAGCGCCGTCGCCCGCATCGGCCATGGGATAGTAGTAAAGCGGCTTGATGCCAAAGATGTCACGGGCGCCAAAAAGCTTGTTCTTCTTTTTGTCCCAGATGACGAAGGCGTACATACCGCGCAGGCGATCGAGGACAGCCTCGCCCCACTCCTCGTAGCCGTGCAGGAGGCTCTCGGTGTCGGCGCCGCAATGGAACTTGTAGCCCTTGGCTTCGAGCTCGGAACGGAGTTCTTGGAAGTTGTAGATCTCACCGTTGAAGACAATGACGACGCTGCCGTCCTCATTGGCCATGGGCTGAGCGCCGGCCTCGGTCAGGTCGAGGATCGACAAACGGCGGAAGCCGAGGGCAACGCGGCCGTCGATAAACTGACCGCCCATGTCGGGACCGCGATGGACGATGCGGTCCATCATCTTGGTGAGCACCTCGGATTGGTTATCCGTCCCACCGACAAAACCGACAAAACCGCACATATACTATCCCCTCTGCTGTTGCTGGGCATCAAATCGAATCAGTAGCTTTTGAGTATACCCGAGGGCGTAAAGAGGGGCGGAATGTTCAGGCAATCTCAACTGAATCAGCTCCGCTGTGACACGCGCGAGTTACCTTTAATGGATATGAGGTGAATGAGGCGATTGTTTTGCTATACTCTCTCCGCACGGGCGATTGGCGCAACGGTTAGCGCAGGTGCTTTACACGCACAAGGCTGGGGGTTCGAATCCCTCATCGCCCACCACTGATTTGATAGGCTCCCAGCAATGGAAGCCTTTCTTTTTTGGGCCCAGCGCAGAGGGATTCGAACCCCACAGCTCACTCGTTTCAAGGGCAGTGGTCAAAAAATGCCAAATATGAGTACTGCCACCTCTTTTGTAACAGCATTTTCGAGGTCCCAAAGGGCAAATCTGACATCAAAGCAACGGCTAACGGTCCAGATGAGCATGTTTTCTGACAGCAAAACTGGACATATGCGGTCCAATTCGTCAAATTGTGTCTAATTTATATGCTACAGAATTAGTGCCCGTACTCATATTTGGCATTTTTTGACCAGAGGGACTTTTGACCATCGCAAATCAGCAACAAAACGGGCTCCGGATCGCCAAATCATGCCGCATATGACACACCCAGCAGTCCGGAACCCGGTCCAAATTGAGTTATTGCGCCGCGTTAGCCCAAAACACCCGACAGTATCTCGATCAGACTGTCCACGTCGGCTTCCTCGCAGACGAGCGGCGGCAAGAAACGCAGCGTATGGGCACCCGTAGCGTTAATCACGGCACCGGCAGCCAGCGCGCGGGCAACAATATCATGCGCGTCGCCCGCGGCATCATCCAAATCACAGCCGAGCATCAGGCCACGGCCACGCACCTCTACCACATGCGGAAGCTTAGCCAGCGCCTGCTCCATATAGGCACCCACCTTGGCAGCATGCTCGGCATAATCGCCGCGCACAAGCGCGGAGAGCGTCGCGGCACACGCCGCGATGGCCAAGCAGCTACCGCCAAAGGTCGAGCCGTGGTCGCCCGGCTTAAACACGTCGGCAATCTCCTTCTTTGCCACGACGGCACCCATGGGCACGCCATCAGCAATGCCCTTGGCAAGGCTCATGATGTCGGGCTCCACGCCATAGGTCTGGAACGCAAACGGCTTACCCGTGCGGAAGATACCGCACTGGACCTCGTCGGCGATAAGCACGGCGCCCACTTCGTGTGCCAGGTCGCGCGCCGCCGCCATAAACTCCTCGGTCATGGGGTGCACGCCACTCTCACCCTGGATCGGCTCGAGCATCACGGCACAAATCTCGCTCCCCAGCTGCTTAAAGATTGCACGCAGCTCGTCCACATCGTTGGGCGTGCAGGCCACAAAGCCACCCGGCAGCGGGCGGAAGCTGTCCTGCAGCCAATCCTGCATGGTGGCGGCAATGGTCTCGAGCGTACGTCCGTGGAAGCCGCCGCGCATGCACACGATGGTGTTGCCGCCATTACCGGCACGCTTGGCGTACAGGCGCGCGAGCTTCATCGAGCCCTCGTTGGCCTCGGCGCCAGAGTTGGCAAAGAAGGTCTCCCAAACCTGCTCATCCGCAGCCGGGGCACCAAGAGCAGCTGCCGTGGTCTCATCGCCGGCGGCAGTGGCATCGGCAAGCACGCGCGCACCATCTACGTCGTCGTTAGCAAGCTTGGACAGCAGCGCCGCGACCTGTCCGCGCTGCTCAATGTAGAAGTAATTGGAGACATGCATGAGCTTTTTGGTCTGTGCCTCGAGCGCCGAGAGCACAGCCGGGTCGCCATGACCTAGGCTGCACACGCCGATGCCGGCAAGAAAGTCGAGGTACTCACGGCCATCGTCGCCGGTGAGCTTCATGCCGTGACCCTCGACAAACTCGACCGGAGAGCGGCCAAAGGTATGCATAACGTAATGGGATTCAAGCGATTGCTGAGCTGCAAGTGACATGGGATGCCTTTCGTTGGGCGCCAGACGGCGCGGGGCTATGGGTGCAGGAATGGGGCGGCTGCGGGTCAGCTAGACCGTCTGAAGCTTCTCGACCTCGTCAAGGTTTTCGGTCAGACGCGCAGCAAACGTCGAAAGCGGATGCGGATGCGTATCGAACTCGTAAGCCGTCTCGGTGGAATGGATCACGGTGCCGACGCCGGCATCGGTCAGCAGCTCCAGGAGCAGCGAATGCGGCGTAGTACCGTTAATGATGTGGGCACGAAATACGCCGCCGGTAAGCGCATCGACGGCCGCGCGCAGCTTGGGAATCATGCCCTTATCGACCTCGCCGCCGTAGAGCATTTCGTTAACCTCGTCGAGCGTTAGGTTGGAGATAAGCGAGTCCTTGTCGCTAAAGTCCTTGTACAGGCCATCGACATCGGTCAAAAAGATCGCCTTATGCGCGTGGAGCGCCGCGGCAACGGCACCGGCGGCGGTGTCGGCGTTGATGTTGAAGAAACCGCCGTCCTCCCCCGCCGCGACGGTAGCGATGACGGGGATGTACTCGCTATCGAGTAAGCGCTCGATATAGTCGGTGTTGACGTGCATCACTTTGCCCACGCGACCGAGCTCGGGGTCGAGCGGCTCGGCGATGAGCGTGCCGGCATCGCTGCCCGACACGCCCACGGCCAGGTTGCCGTGGTGGTTGATGGCAGCAACCAGCTCCTGGTTAACCTTGCCGCCCAGCACCTCACGCACGATATCCATAGTCGCCGGCGTGGTCACGCGCTGGCCGTTCTTAAACTCGACGGGAATATCGTAATGGCTCAGCGCCTCGTTGATAGCCTTGCCGCCGCCGTGCACGATGACGGGGCGCATACCGATGATCTTGAGCAAAACGATGTCGCTCATCACGTCGCGGCGCAGCTGCTCATCAACCATGGCGGCTCCGCCATATTTGATAACAACCGTCTTGCCGGTCAGGTTCTTAATCCACGGCAGCGCTTCGAACAGCAGCTGCGCGGTTGCTTCGTTGGATTCGCTCGAACGACAATCGCGTGCGAATTTCATAATCTGCCTCGTCTTTCGTATCGTTATCGCGCCGTGCTCCGCTGTCCGCAATCGCGGCAAGATGCGCAGCGTGCCTGGAATCTAGGAACGGTAGTCGCCGTTGATGGAGATGTATTCATGCGTGAGGTCGCAGGTCCACACGGTCGTTGCCGCGTCGCCTGCGCCCAGGTCGGCCGAGATCACGATCTCGGGCGCCTCGAAACGTCGTAGAGCCTCGTCCTCGTCAAAGCGAACAGTCAGACCGTCGCGACAGACGGGCATGCCCATCATGTCGATGGAAACGTCTTCCTGATTAAACTTCACGCCGCACTTGCCAAGCGCCATGGCAACGCGGCCCCAGTTGCAGTCGTGGCCGGCGATGCAGGTCTTAACGAGCGGCGAGTTGGCAACGGCACGAGCGGCGATATCAGCTTCCTCGTCGTTGGCGGCTCCGGTAACGTTGACCGTAACAAGCTTGGATGCGCCCTCACCATCGGCGGCGATATTGCGCGCCAGGCTCTCGCACACCTCGTGCACGGCAAATGCCAACTCGTCGAAGGCATCGGAGCCCTCGACGATAGGCTCGGCATCTGCGGCAGCGGCGCCGGAGGCAAGCATGATGCAGGTGTCGTTGGTCGAGGTGTCGGAATCGACCGTTACCTTGTTAAAGGTCTGCTTGACGGTCGAGAGCAGCAGGGCATGAAGTGCCGCAGGCTCGACGGGGGCATCGGTGGTGATAACTGCGATCATGGTGGCCATATTGGGCATGATCATGCCCGAGCCCTTGCACATGCCGCCTACCGTATAGACATTGCCCGCATGACCCGCAGCCTCACTGACGTAGGACACGGCGTACTCCTTGGAGTGCGTGTCGGTCGTCATGATGGCGCGAGCGGCATCGGCGCCACCGTGGGCGGAGAGCGCCTCGTAGGCAGCAGGAATGGCGGTCTCAAACGTGTCGATCGGCAGAATCTGGCCAATCACACCCGTGGAGGCAACCAGGATCTGCTGGGGTTCGCAGCCGATAACCTGCGATGCGATGTTGCAGGTCTCGCGCGCGCAGGCAAGGCCGGTCTCGCCCGTGGCGGCGTTCGCGTTGCCGGAGTTGATTGAAACACCGGCGATGATACCGTAGCCCTTGTCCGCACCGCCCAGGTTGGCACGGCTCACCTGCACGGGCGCCGCGCAAAAGCGGTTGGTCGTAAACACGCCGGCGCCGGGACAGGGTTTATCGGGCATGACGAGCGCATAGTCTAAGCGCTCGGGATTCTTCCGGAATCCCGCATGGATGCCTGCGGCCTTAAAGCCGGCCGCTGCCGTAACGCCACCCTCGACGGCGCGAATCTTGATATCAATCAGGTCGGTATTCATCGTCTTTATGACTCCTTATGTCAAACAAAAAACGGACATCGGTTGGTGCGCCATGCCAGTCGCAATCATGAGACCAGCTTAAAAGTGGCGCCCCACTCGATGCCCGACTACCAAATCGTTAACAATCGAATGTGCTACACCGGGCACGCCACTGTGGGCAAGCCTCGTCGCTCGTCAAAGCCAAAGACGATATTGGCACACTGGACTGCTTGGCCCGCAGCGCCCTTGCACAGATTGTCGATAGCGCCCGTCGCCACCAGCACGCCCGCGCGTTTGTTGAGCGCAAGGCCAATCTGGGCGGCGTTGGTTCCAACGACCGAAGCCGTCTTGGGCTGCTGGCCGGCGTCGAGCACACGCACAAAGGTGCGTCCAGCGTAGAACTGCTTGTAATAGTCGACGACATCCTCAAGGGTCAAGGTATCGATAGCCTGCGGCGTAAGCGGCATCGTCACCGTGGAGAGCAGGCCGCGCTTGAGCGGTGCCAGATGCGGGGTAAAGACGACGCGATCGGTTAGGCCAAGGATTTGCTCAATCTCGGGCGTGTGGCGGTGCTTGCCCACACCGTAGGCCTCCAAATTCTCGTCGGCGCTGCAAAAATGCGTACGAGCGTTGCAGGACTTGCCGGCACCCGTCACACCGCTGATGGCATCAACGATCACAGGGCCACCCTGGGCAACCCAGCCGGCGCGCACGGCGGGAGCGGCAGCAAGGCTCGTTGCGGTGGGATAGCAACCGGCGCAGGCGACCAACACGGGCCTGCCAGCGGCATGGCTGGAAGCAGCGGTCTCTAAGTCCTGGCAGAACAGCTCGGGCAGACCGAAAGCGCGGGTCTTGAGCAACTCGGGGCTCGTGTGCTCGGCGGCATACCATGCCTCAAAGACAGACGCGTCGCTCAGACGGTAATCGGCCGAAAGATCAAAGCAGGAGACGCCCGATGCAAGCAGCGCGGGCACCTGTGCCATGGCAGCCGTGTGCGGCACGGCAAGAAAAACCGCATCGCAGCTCTTGAGCTCGGGGGCGTCATGCGTGGTGAAAACCAGATCGCTCACGCCAGCAAAGCTCGGATACACCGCGGACAGCGGCTGGCCGGCATCGGCGTTGGACGTAATGGCAACAAGTTCAAACTCGGGATGGCCGAGTACGAGGCGAATGAGCTCGGCTCCGGCATATCCAGCCGCGCCGACGATTCCAACCTTCAAAGACATATCAGACTCCTTGTCTGCGATTTATGCACCGATGCGCATTTATTAGCGGTCGTTATGAGGTGGGTTGAAACTTTAGCACCAAAAGATGCATGAACACGTAAATGGCTTGTATATTCATGCATTGAAACATTCCCGACACATTCGCTTGAAGGAATTGACAAATGGAGCGGGCCCCGTATTGACCGGCGCTCCTAACGGCGCCGGGCAATACGGGGCCCGCCCATGCGAAAACCAAGTTGTTAGGATAAGCCAGCTGGCTAGAGCTCGACCGGCACCCATTCGTCGTGATTGCAGATAAAAGCCTCGGGATCTTCGGCGCTAAAGAAGACGAGCGTGGGGTCGTTAGGCCCCTCATAGTGCTCGCCCAGGCGCTCTAGATGCTTCCACCCGGCTTCGCGCATTTCGTCTAAAGCCCGGTCATCCAAGCCGGCACGCCCGCGCAAGATGAGCCAGCCATGGCCCGGCCACCAACTCGTGGCCTCAAAGCGCTGGTTTTGCAACAGCTCCTGCCACACATCTTTAGTGCGCGCTGTTACAAACCACAGCTTGCCGTCCTGGATCTGTGCAAACGAGAACGGACGCACATGCGGCTGCCCGTCCACGCTCGTCGCCAAATACCATGCCGGCACCGACGTCAGATACTCCAAAACCGTATTCAATCCGTCCACGTTTCCTCCTGTACTAGCTAGTTTGGGAACCTGGTTTGTGCTTGCTAGAGATCCAGGCGCTCCTCGCTGCCGTCGATATCGCAGAAGCGCACGGCAATGTTGCGGACCGAAAAGAAAGCAAGGCGGCCGTCGTTGGCACTCTCGTGTTCCTCGCCAATGCCCACCATGTGCTTAAAGCCTGCTTGACGCACCTTGTCGCTCGCAACTGCGTCGTCCTCAAGTGCGGCCTCGCCGGTCAACACGATCCAACACTCCCCCGGCTTCCAGCCCGAGAGCTCAAACTTGGGATTCGCACTCAGCTCCGCCCACACATCCTTGTCGCGCGATGTGCAAAACCACAACTTACCGTCATCGACCATGGCAAACGAAAACGGTCTCACGCGGGGCTGATGTCCGTCGGCCACATCGGTCGTGGCCAGATACCACGCCGGAATGCGCCTGAGATACGAACAGGCGCGCTCAAGCTGAGCCGTGCGGTCGTTGTCGGTCATAGGGACCCCTTTCTTGCGCTCGAATCGCGCCTAAACAAGTTGAAGGTTGATGACGATGACGCAGATGAGCAGCAACGCCGTCACCACCGCCGCCAACGCATCGCCGCGGCCAAACGTAAGCGCATGCAGGCGCGTGCGGCCCTGCTCGCCATGATAGCAGCGTGCATCCATGGCAGCAGACAGCGTCTCGGCATGGCGGAACACGCCGGTGAACAGCGGGATCGCCACACTGCCGAGCATGCGTACGCCACCGAGCGGACCGCCCGTCACGCGCGCACCGCGGCTTGCCTGTGCATCGGCCGTCTGCTTCATCTCAGTGGCAAACTGCGGCATAAAGCGTAGCGCGATACCCATGATCATGCCGAGCTCGTGCGCAGGAAGTCCCACACGCGCAAGCGGCGCGAGCAGGCGCTCAAAGCCCGCGGTGAGGTCGAGCGTCGGCGTGGTGAGTGTAATGGCGCTCATACCGGCCATCATCAACGTCAGGCGGCACGCCATAAAGGCGGCAGAACGCAGTGAGCCCTCGCTTATCTGCAGAAAGCCGAGCTGCCACAGGATGCGCCCACTCTGATCGGTAAACAAGTTGAGCACCGCGACCACGACGACGATTGCCAGCAGCGGCGCCATCGACGACAGAACGCGACGAACCGGCACCCGAGACACGGCATAGGTCAGCACAACGAAAATTGCGACCGGGGCCAGTCCGCGGAAGCCACTGACCGTGAGCGTCGTGATCAGAAACACAAAGCCCAAGAGCAACTTGGTTCGCGGGTCCAGGCGGTGGATTGCACTATCGCCGGGATAGTAGCTGCCAAACGAAAACGCCTCCATCAGCAGCCCTCCTCTCGCGCGACCGTCTTGGATTTAGCAATGTCCGAGACGTTAGAAGAACCGTCTGAGCGACCGATTAGCAGGTCCACCAACTCGTCTGCCAGCGACTCAACCGTATAGAGGCCGTCAAAGCGCAGCGGCACGCCTGCCTTCGCAAGCGCCAGCGCCATGCGCTGGGCAGCGGGAACACCCAAGCCGATTGATTTAAGCTCATCCGCATGCGCAAAAACCTGAGCGGGCGTGCCTTCGGCAAACACCGCGCCCTCGTTCATCACGACGATGCGGTCGCAGCAATTGGCCAGGTCATCCATGCTGTGCGAAACCATGACAACGGTCAGGCCCTCGCGATGGAGTCGATCGATGAGCCCTAAGAAATCCCTGCGCGCAGCCGGGTCGAGCCCCGCCATGGGTTCATCGAGCACCAGGACTTCGGGCTCCATGGCGAGCACGCCGGCGAATGCCACACGCCGTTGCTGACCGCCCGAAAGCTCAAAGGGACTCTTGTCGCCGACCGTGGAAAGGTCGAGGCCCACGCGCGAGAGCGACGACTCGACACGACGGTCGACTTCATCTTGCGGCAAGCCAAGGTTGTGCGGACCAAACGCCACGTCCTGTGCCACGGTTTCGGCAAACAGCTGACGCTCGGGATATTGAAACACCACGCCGACCTTGGCCTTAACCGCGGCGGCGTCTTTCTTGTTTGATAGATCGAGCTCCAGCGCGCGAACGGATCCCTCCTGGGGGCGAATCAAACCGTTGAGATGCTGGACCAGCGTCGACTTACCCGAACCGGTATGACCTGCCAAGCCCAGGAACTCGCCGCGACGCACCGTCAGCGATACATCGCGCAGCGCCCACGGGCTGCTGGGGTCGTTTCCCCAAAGGGCTTGTTTGTTCGATTTGCCCGCAGTGGCCGAGCGCTTGTGCCAGCGGTGGCGCTCGCGCGGACTGAGCGAATAACTGTACGAAACATGGGATAGTTCGATGACGGGCTCCGACGCGTTGTCCTCGTTGTCTACCGGAACAGTGCCGTCAGCGATTTCCAACTGGGATGCGGAAGACTGTCCCGCGGTGTCTGCCCCACTTCGCTCGGCATAAGCCTGCGCAATCTCAGCGACCATATCCACCTCGCGCACCTGCGCATGAACAGGCACGCCCTTCGTACGAAGCGCCATGCCCAGACGACACGACTCCGGCATATCCAGGTTGAGCTGCGCAAGCTCATCCGCCCGCGTCAAAATTTCCTCGGGCGTACCGAGCATGGCAACGTGCCCCGCCCGAAACACCGCGACACGATCGGCCTCGGCGGCTTCTTCCATAAAGTGCGTAATCATCACGATGGTCATACCGCGAGCGTGCAACGCGCGGCAAGCCTTCATGAGGCCCTTACGTCCACGCGGATCGAGCATCGAGGAAGCCTCGTCCAAAATGAGAACGCGCGGTTCCATGGCAAGCACGCCGGCAAGCGCCACGCGTTGCTTTTGGCCACCCGAAAGCGCATGGGTCTCGTGGCGCTCAAAGCCCACCAGGCCCACGCCCTTCAGCGCCTCGCGTACGCGCTGCGCAATTTGTGCCGATGGCACGCCAAGGTTTTCGGGACCGAACGCAACGTCATCTTCGACAAGCGTTGCCACCAGCTGATCATCGGGATTCTGGAACACCATGCCCGCGGTCGAACGAATGTCGTAGACCAGCTCGGGGTCGGACGCATCCATGCCGTTGATGCGTACCGTGCCCGCATCGGGCTGCAACAGTGCATTCAGATGCTTGGCAAACGTCGACTTGCCCGACCCATTGCCACCGAGGATGCAGAAAAACTCCCCGTCCTCGATGTTCAGATCGACACCGTCGAGTGCCGACACGGCACCGTCATAGCTAAAGGAAACGCCCCGACACTCAATCATGCGCGGCCTTTGACCTGGTCCTTTTTAGGCGTGATGAGGTTGGAGACTGCTTTATACACCACCAGCGTCAACACCGAGTTAAGCACGGTCTTGATAAGGTTGAACGGCAGGACGGCGGGAATCATGAGCGGGGCGATCACATCGACCGAGCCATACCAGAACCATACGCCAATGGTAAGGTTTGCGACCATAGACAGCGCTGTAGCGGCAATGACGCCGAGCACCAGGCCAATCACGGCACCCTTATAGGTATGCATCTTCTGGTAGACGATAGCCGCGGGCAGAATGTAGCCCAGCGTGGCAACCAGGTTCATAAGCGCGCCGACCCAGTCACCCGTGGTGAGCGCATGGATAACGATCGCCATGGCGGCAACAGCGGTACCGGCACCGGGACCATATGCAAACCCGCACACCATCGCCGGCACCAGCGACGGGTCATACGTCAAAAACGGCGCCGAAGGAAGGATAGGCAGCTGCACGTACATAAACAGGGCGCCCAAGGCGCACATCAACGCCATGGTAACGAGCTGTTTGGTGCTCCACCTATTCGTGTTCTCAAAATGGATATGCTGCGACTGTTCAGACATAAGATCACCTGCCTCTTTCATCCGGACTCTAACCGTTGGTACTGGAATCTCACCAGTTCAGCCGGCATGCGAACCAACGCACACACGGGTCGCGGACTCATCGGCTCGGCCGCAGGCGTCTCGCCTGCACCACGGCGCCCCTTTGGCACCGCCCGATTTACCGCCAGTGGGGAATTTCACCCCGCCCTGAAACAGCAATTGCAAGTGTAGCACCAGTAGGCTTTCGCGCAAGTATGCCATGGGTAATTTATGGCGGGGACCAGTTACCGCAACAACCACGTTCCCCACCCGTCCCAAAGTAACGCGCCTTTCGCGGCAAAGCCGCGAAACAGCGACCGGGACACGTATCCCCATCAGCCACGATCTCCGCCCACGCCGACCTCAAGGCCGTAAACGCAGGGGATCCGGGGGCGTGACGGGGCTTCTCTCCGGAACATTCCGCACTGATATTTTCTGTATTGAAGACGTCGATGATGCACCCGTATACCATTGACGTCGACACCATCAGATGCGGACCGCGCGGTGACCCCACATTCCGCTGGCGCCCACAGGGCTGCCCTCGTTTCCTGACATGTCCCGCGCGGGCCGCGGCGAGCCGAGACCGCCGCATGACCTAATAGGAGCATGGAGCGATACCGCGGACCCGAACAACCGCATTCTATCGCGCCCCGTCAGTGTGCCGTCTGCCCGGTCCAGGCGAGCACGGAAAGAACGGAGCGAGACATGCAAAACGAATCGATACCCGACGCCCGCGGGCCGGTCTTCTGCGGGGTCGACACCCACGCCGACTCGCACTGGCTGTACGTCCTGGACTGGAGGGGCCGCAAGGTCCTGTCCCGCCAGTTCCCCGCCGACGCGGCGGGCAGATCGGAAGAGCACACGTCTGAACTCCAGTCACCTATGGCATCTCGTA
>UQMU01000002.1 GCA_900542305.1 uncultured Collinsella sp.
CATGCGAACCTCCAGTCCGGACCGCTTCACGGTCCAACTTTCTGTCCGCACCCCCGTTCGGGGGCTTTTTTCGTTCTGTTCGGAAAGAGCTCCTTGCCGGAGCCCCATGGATAGCGAACGGCTTTATCGAGCGTGGGCGTTCTCGTAGACATCTTTGATCTCTTCCGGCAAATCATCGGGAATCAGCGCTTTCAGTTCAGTCTCGTTATCGCCTTGATTCAGCTGCTCGTAGTACCAGCATTTGAACTTCAACATGTCCAGGGCACGGTTCATCTTCGCGATCTCCGACTCCATGTGGGCCTTCCGCTCCTCGAACATGGCCTTGCGCTTGGGGTAGGTCGATGGCCCCTCTGCGCACCATTCCATGAACAGTCGGATGTCCTTGATCTCCATTCCCGCCTTCTTCAGGCATTCGATGACCCGAAGCGCCTCGAGTTCCGTATCGCCGAATCGGCGAATGCCGGACGTCCGCTCCAGCCCCGGGAACAATCCCTGCTTGTCGTAGTACCGCAGCGTTGAGGCAGGCAGACCGAACATCTCCGCCACCTGTCCGATTGTGTACATGGCTCCTCCGAATAAATCTCGACTTCATTCCTTGACCTAAAGTCAGGTTTAGGTATTACCTTCATTCTCGTCAATACAAATCGGTAGCGCAAGGGGTGGTCCGTAATGGGCAAAACGGTTTTCGCCGGCGGCGTGAACGGCGTGGGCGATATCTCCGGGCATCCCGCTCTTGAGCAAGCGCGACAAATGGGCATGGGAATCTAGGCGGGCTACTTAGCCGCGTGGAGACGGATTCGTGTCCAGAACCATCGATAGGAGGAAATCGATCATGGCAATTAAGCAGACGGCAGGCAGAGATGCCCTGGGGGAGTTCGCCCCCAAGTTCGCACAGCTCAACGACGATGTGCTGTTCGGAGAGGTGTGGAGCCGGGAGGGCGAGCTCTCCCTGCGGGACCGTAGCATCGTGACAGTGGTGGCCCTGATGTCGCAGGGACTGACGGACTCTTCGTTCCAATATCATCTGATGTCCGCGAAGAACAACGGCGTGACCAGGATGGAGATAGCGGAGATCCTTACGCATGCGGCGTTTTACGCGGGATGGCCCAAGGCGTGGGCGGCCTTTCGCATGGCGAAGGAGGTTTGGGCGGATGGCGACGCCGCCGACGCAAGAGCTGAGCACCAAAACGAGATGGCCTTTCCTATCGGCGCCCCCAACGACGCATTTGCGAAGTACTTTATCGGGCAAAGCTACCTCGCGCCCCTTTCCACCGCTCAGGTCGGCGTCTACAACGTGACGTTTGAGCCCGGCTGCCGCAACAACTGGCACGTCCATCGCGCCAAAAGCGACGGCGGGCAGATCCTCGTCTGCGTGGCTGGTCGAGGGTTTTATCAGGAATGGGGCAAACCGGCACAGGAGCTGTGCCCTGGCGATGTAGTAAATATTCCCGCGGGCGTAAAGCATTGGCACGGAGCCGCGCCCGACAGCTGGTTCTCCCATCTCGCGCTGGAGGTTCCGGGTGAGGAGACCTCCAACGAGTGGTTGGAGCCCGTGGACGACGAGGAATACCTTACAGCGACTGACAAGGAGGCTTAAACTTTGACACCCGAATCAGAGCCATCGCTTTTATGGGCGTGATGTCCGGGCTGATGAAAGCGCAAAAGCCTCGCCACGTTACTCGTTACCTGTCCGCGCCGCCGAGAGCAAGGCGCCCAAGTCTGCCTGGATCGCCTCTGCCTTGCTTCCAAGCTGCAACGGGGCCGAGTCGCCCGAGATGTTTACGCTCAGCAGGTGCGCATCCGGCAGCTTTGCGGTCATGCTCCAGAATGGGAGCGTGATGATACCGGGGGTCATTTCGCCCACGCCAAGTTCCAGCAACAGCACGCGGCAATCGCTGCGCTCGCGCACGAAGCGCTCATATCGTTCGATGCTCTCGCGCCAGGCCGCGCCCTGCAGAAATGTGTCATCGCGCACCCACGGCACAAGCTGCCAGCCGCAGTGCGGGCATCGGGGGACATCCTCGCTGCGGATCTCGAACCCCGTCATGCCCACGAGCATACGCTCGACGTAGGGACTCGCGTCGAAGAGCTCGTCGCAGCATGGCTGCTTGCACTGAAGGTGCGCGAAGCTTCCCTGATAGTTGCAGGTCCTCTCGGTGGGAAACGTCTTTTCGACCTGGGTGTCCACATTGGTGCTCAGGATGAAGTAGTCCTTATGGCTGATGAGCGATCGCAGGTCGAGATAGGGCTGCGAGGCCGGCTCGCGTAGCATGAAGTCGATGTATCGCGCGTAGTAGGCCCATTGCTGCTCGAGGCTGGGGTAGAGGTGGTAAAAGCCGTCAAAAAGACTCTTGAAGCCAAAGGCTTGCTGCCAGTCCGCCATTCCGGCACGCGTCATACCCGCATGGTTGTAATGGTTGAACCCGGCGGCGCTCGACATGCCCGAGCCGATGCCGACAATGATGGCGTCGGCATCGGCGATAAGGCCTCGAAGCCTCATTGCTTTTCTTTCTAGAGACGGCATCGGGCGATCTCCTCGAAAGCCGGGGCCATATCGCCGTCAACGAGAATCGTCTCGCACGATGCATCGGGCGCCAGGGCCTGGTTGTAGTTGAACACGATGTAGGTGACGTGCTCGCAGGCGCTCGCGATCTGGGCGAGCATGCGCTTTATGACGCCGTTGCGCGGTCCCACGCCAAGTTCGAGGATGGCGACCCTGCCATTGAGATGGGTGCACACGAGGCGCTCGAGCTCTTCGAGCTGTGCCATGGCGAGGGCATCTGGATGGGCGAGACGCCGCTCGTCGATTGACGTGCGCGTGCTTCCCTCCGTCTCGAGTACGCGGTTCTCGTTGAACCCTGCACGTGCGAAGTGCCCATCAATATTGCATGTGATCACGAAGGTGTCGGCGTGCTCCGTAAGATGCCACAGCCCGTTCATGAGCGGGCTGGGCTCATACTCGACATACTCCTTTTGATGGAACCGCTCGACCCATCGGCGTCGCACGTTTGCATCCGGAGAGGCGAGCCCCTGCAGTATGCAGCCGATGCCGTCGGCCTGAGCGAGGTCCCCGTACGTCTCTCGGAAATGAGCGTCGGCGCGGAAGAGGTTGAGCCCCTCCGCCATGTCGAGCCCGTTGCTGGCGCCGATGATGACAAGATCAGCCTCGACAAGTACCTGGCCGATACGAACCGCTTTTACCGTTTCCATGCGCTACCTCCCCAGCGTCTTGCGCACGTCGGCGAGCACGTTGGCGATGTCGGCGCGAACGGCGAGCCCTCGATCCTCGATCGCGCGGGGGAGAAACTGCGTCTTGTTGTTCACGGCGATGTAGCTAGCCTGCGGCAACTGCGCCGTGAGGGCCCAGAACGGCTCCTGGATAAACGCGGGTGTCATGCGGCCCACGCCCAGCTCAAAGAAGAGAATCTTCTGCCGCGCGTGCGCGTCGAGCCAGTCGGACACCTTGTGGTACTGCTCCTCGTAGAGCGCGCCCTGCAGGAAGTTGCCGTAGCCGCGAACCCAGGGGAACGCCTCTGCCCCGCAGTGCGGGCAGCGCGGCACGAGCTCTGTCGGAACCTCAAGGCCGTCTCCCATGGCCTCTGCCATGCGGGAGACCGGCTCGACCGCGTCCCACACCTCGTCGGTGCAACAGTGGGAGCACTGGAAGAAGCGGTGGTCGCCTTGGATCTCGGCCACCTTCTCCCAGGGGTAGATTTTCATGAACTGCGTGTCCTGGTTGGTGGTGAGAACGAAGAAGTTTTTTTCGGTAAGAATGGCGTCGAGGTCCTTGTAGGGCTTGCGCAGCGGGGCGTTGAGCGTGGTATCGAGGAAGGTGGCGAGGTATCCCCAGCGCGCCTCGGCAGTGGGCCAGCGGTAGAACGACCCCTCGAAAGCGCCCCTGAAACCGTAGCGCTCGGCGAATTTGCCGAAATGCCTGCGATAGGTCGCGTTGTCCTCGTAGTAGAAGTCGCCGCCGCCTGCCGCGGAGAGCCCGGAGGCCCCGCCCACCAGCACGCAATCGGCTTCCTCGATCATGCGGGCGAACGTTTCGATTTGCTGGTCGTAGGGCTCGGACTCGCGGGCGCTCAGCTCATAGGGCGTGCCGCCGGTGCGGTAGGCGGCCTGATGGGAAAACGATTGGTTGGTGAGCTCGACAACGAGCTGCTCGTATAGAGTCACTTGATACTCTCTTTCAACTACAATGAACAGGTGTCTATAAAAAGTATCAATGTTGATTTGCGTCAGAGCAATGAACAGTTTCGAGCTGCTGTCGATAAACGGGCGGCTTCAGGATATTGTTGAGCGCTGCAATTGGAGGGGCCATGGAATCGGGAAAGATCGATCGTCGCCGACGCTATACGCTTTCGGTCATACGGGAGGCGTTCTTTGCGCTGCTGGCCGAGGTCGGCTTCGCGAAGATGACGGTGGCGGATATCTGCCGCTGCGCCGATATCAATCGCGGCACGTTCTATTTGCACTACGAGGACAAGTTCGCGCTGCTCGACGCGCTTATTGACGAGGCCCTGGCGGCGGCGCCCCCACTCGAGGGAACGGGGGCGGGGGCCCTCTGCCAGCGCCCGCCGGCAAACGATGACTATTATCTGCTCTACTCGGATGACGATGCGTACGCCCGGGTGGCACAGCGCGTCGTCGAGCGCGGCGCTGAGCAGATGGTTCCCTCGATCATGGAGGAGACCGGGCTTTCGCGCGAGGACGCCTATCTGCTCTTCGTCCACAACGTCCAGGGAAATCTTGCGGTCAACCGCCTGCTCGGTTGGAGGCGAGGGCCCGAGTTTGCCCACGCCCAGGAGCTGCTTAGCGCTTATTCCGAAGGGGGCATGCGGGCGGTATCCGCCCCTTGCACACCGATCGCGAATTAGAACATGATAGCGTCGTCGGCCGTGAAGGCATCAAGGGATCCCTGCTTGACCTGAATGCAGACGTATGTGATGCCCGAGTCGGATGCGGCGCGGAACTGACGGTGTGCGGCGGGGGAAATGCGCAGCCAGTCGCCGGCTGCAAGCTCGATTTCCTCACCGTCGATCGTGACCGAGCCGGCGCCTTCGAGCACGCCATAGATTTCCTCGTTTTCCTTGTGTGCATGGACGAACGGAACGCCAGCGCCGGCGGGAAGATTGTTGACACTCACCTCTGCCCCGGTAAGCCCGAGCACTTCGTGCAGCTCGACACGGCTTTCATTACCGATGTGGGTCCTTGCATAATTAGCCATAATGGTTCCTCTCTTGGGGTTGATGTACCTTGCAGGCATCTCCTGCGTGAGTTATATTCAACGCGAAGGCGAATGCAAATACGAGTACGCACATATTTGTAACTGCGTACTTTTTTGTGAAACCGGTATGGTCAAGGAGGTTGGGTCTCCCGTGATGGCGAAAGAGGAGCTTCCGGAGTGTCCGGTCGCAACGGCGGTAACGCTCATTGGCGGCAAGTGGAAGCTGCTCATTATCCGTAACTTGCGCGTACGCCCCTGGCGTTTCAACGAGTTGCGCCGCAGCCTTGAGGGGATCTCTCAGAAGGTGCTTACCGACAGCCTGCGGCAGATGGAGGATGATGGGCTGGTCTTTCGCCATGACTATGGCGAGAATCCTCCCCGCGTTGAGTATGGCCTTACCGAGCTCGGCCGCCAGATGATGCCCATCATGGACTCGCTCGCAGACTTCGGCGCTTATTACAAGACGGTCGTTTCGTAGCGGACGCTCTGCTTAGGGGGCGGAAAACCGCTACGAGGGTGCTAACGAAGACCTGTCCCGAATCAACGTGCGCCTGCGGCATGAAAGAGGGGAATCCTATGAATATCGTTGTGCTGAGTGGTAGCCCGCGCAAGGGCGCCAATACCGACACCATGGTCGAGGCGTTTGCCGAGACCGCGCGCGAGGCTGGCCATACTGTCGAGGTCGTCCGCGTTGCCGGCAAGAAGATTGCTGGTTGTCTGGGATGTCAGTACTGCTTCGCCCACGAGGGCGCTTGCGTGCAGAAGGATGACATGGCCAAAGTAATTGAGTCGCTGAAAGACGCCGACATGGTTGTCTTCGCTTCGCCTATCTACTGGTTTGATATCACTGCGCAGGAGAAGGCCGCCATCGACCGCCTGTATGCCTTCGGTGCCACGGGCTTCCCGTTCACCAAGACAGCCCTTTTGCTCGATAGTCACAGCGAGGGTGTCTATGATGCGGCGATCGCTATGTATAAGTCGACCTGCGCATACTGCAAGTGGGAGGACCAGGGCATTGTTACCATCAACGGTATGACCGAGCGCGACAGCATGGCATCGTCGCCCAAGTTGGAAGAGGTGCGAGAACTCGCTCGCAAACTCGCCTAAGGACAAGAAGAACGCATGGCAATCAGCGTTGGCGGAAAGCCTACTTCCCTTGCCAAGAGGGCTACTGATTGCCATGCATAGTTGCTGACATTTTCTTTTGCAACTTTTGCTATTTTTTGCAAGTTTTGCTATCAGCTGTAGCTGGCCTTTATCTGAGGAACGCTCCTTGATTTATTGCTTATCGTTGGTAGCTGTCACGGTCGAAATGTCTTCGCGGCAGCCGATCGGCCCTCGTCGAGCTTCTTCAGCCGGGAGAGGCAGCGGTCCAGAAACCCGCTCCTAGCTTGCGCGGCAAGGAGTCCGTCGCAGAAGCGGTCGCCACGAACGCACCACGTGATGCATGCACGTATCAGGTCAATGTCCCCATGGTCAATGTCGCAGCTGTCTATACCTTCCGAGGTGTCGATGCTATGGCGTTCAAGCGTCTCGAAGTAGCTGGTGTCCGCGAACCCGTCCAGTTCATAGAAATCGTCGACGAAATCCTCGAGTCCGAACGTCCCGCCCCCAAACTCGACATTCATGTTTCTGTCCGCCAGCTTGCCAGCGTACTTGGTTAGTCTTTCGAACATGTTCGCTCCTTAGCTCAAAAGTCCGTTGTCGCCCAGGTAGTCCACGAAGGCATCGATGATCCGTGCCGTGCGAGTCGCGATGTCTATTTCGGTGAAGTCTCCCATGACTTGTGTCAGGCGCTTGAGTTCCGCGATCTTTGTTCCGGCTTTGCGCTTGCCATTGCCGTCGGTGTATCCCTCATAGTACTTGCGTTTATCGCAGAATCTGTAGTCGGCCGCACGGATGTTTACACGCTTCTCGAGCAGCGCCTTGTTACCCAGCGCCTCCAGGTTGGATTGATCGACGAGCGGGTCTATCTCGTTGCGTTTCTTGGCATAGATGTGCTCAATTTCGAGCGTGGTGTCTAGGTCCATGAGTGGTTGATCTGGGTCTGCGTACGCCCACCAAGTGAGCATGGACTTCGTTACAGGCCTGCCGTTGGTGAACACGTAGGTTCGGAATCGCTCAGTAATATTTGCGCGATTGAAGTGGTGGTTAGGAAACTCCACCGGGCGGTGCTCCACGATGTTGATCATCTCGGGATACACTGGCGAACGCAGCGCGTTCACGCCGGGACGCTCAATGGCGTAGGCGAAAATGAATGCCGTGATCTTGTTTAGAAAGCCGTAGAGTGCCTCGTCGTCGAGGACACCCTTGCTGTCGCTGTTGGCAAGGAACCAGACGCTTAGCAGATAGGTCCACATGCCGTTGGGGGCGTAGTTCAGCACGAAGAGCCTGCGGAGCACGCGCTCGCTGAATCCTTCCTGCGCGTCGACGCGTTTCCAGAAGCCGAGCAGGGCCTCAAGATCGCCGAGCGTGTCGTCCTCCTTGAGTATGGCGTAGCCATCGGCACCGAAGAAGTCGCGCAACGATGCGGTGGTCGTGTCGCGGATGCCTTTCTTCGCGCGGCGGTAGTACATATAGCGCGTAAATAGCTCATCGGTTGGTGTACCGCGCATGGGCCGGAAGATAGCGTTCGCTCCCTCCTCGAGCCCCTTCCAGCGACGGATGAACTCATCCTTGCGCCCCGTGTCGGAATAATGCTTGTAGAACTGGCTCTTGAAGATGTCGGCATCCGAGAGAGGCAACCCTCGGTCGTTTAGAGTCGAGAAGATGCGTAGCGCGGTGTCCTGCGACTCCGCTTCAATGGGCAACAGTATCACATTGTTGATGACGCGCGTGGCCATGTAGACGGTGTAGGTGGGCCACTCGCTCACCAGTTGCTCAATTTTCCTCTGGAAGAAAGCAAAGTTGCGGGCATAGGCGCTTTTCCAGCCATCGCCTACATTGCCCTCTCGTAAAATCTCGAGGAATTCATTTTTGTCGTTGTCCGATGCAACCTCGGAGTCGATCTTGAGACGCTCCATGTCGGGCTCGTCGAACTCGTCGGTCTTCCATACACAACGGGCGATTGCCTCGCGCATCTTCACAGACTGCTTATCCTTCATGTTGGTGAACTTGTCGTAGAACGCGCGGAGCAGCAGCATGATGGTGGTGAGGCGTTGCTGGCCGTCAATGATCTCGAGTTGGCCAGAGAGGTTCTTAAAGGTGACGATGGGCCCTAGGAAGTATTCGTCGTTCTCGCTGTCGAAACGCTCGTAGTCATCGCCTGGAAAAGCGAACGAGAACAGGTCATCCCACAGCGTTGCGCATTCATCCTCGCCCCAGGCGTAGGGCCTCTGGTAGTCGGGGATGAGGAAGTCTGATCGCTTATCGGTGAGAAGATCGCGAATCGATCGCTGATCGATGTTGAGCTTGGACATGAACTGTACCTTCCGCGCGGGAACAATCAAGATGACACGGATTATATCGCCGAAGTCGTCATTCGCTCTATTGCTGCGAGCTATTGAATCTAGCAACCTCTGGCCAACCCTTACGGTTTCATGTCGTGATCCATATCGGCGCCGATCAATGCCCGTGATGCTTCTGCTTGCACCTTCTTTGGAGAGCGCGAACGAGAGATGCGATCTACAGACGACTGAATAGCTCCATCTGTTTTGGTTACAACAAAATGCGTGCCGAGCGCCTGCGGCGTGAAGGAGGGAGTCTTCGCTTCGCCTATCTACTGGTTTGATATCACTGCGCAGGAGAAGGCCGCCATCGACCGCCTGTACGCCTTCGGTGCTACGGGCTTCCCGTTCACCAAGACGGCCCTTTTGCTCGATAGCCACAGCGAGGGCGTCTATGATGCGGCGATCGCTATGTACAAGTCAACCTGCGCGTACTGCAAGTGGGAGGACCAGGGCATTGTCACCATCAGCGGTATGACCGAGCGCGACAGCATGGCCTCCTCGCCCAAGTTGGAAGAGGTGCGAGAGCTCGCTCGCAAGCTCGCCTAAGGACAAGAAGAACGCATGGCAATCGGTGTTGGTGGAAATGCTTACTGTCCTTACCAAGAGGAATGCTGATTGCCATGCGTTGATGCTTCCGCGGACAATTCCGGCGCGCTAAAACGCCTTCTCGTTCAAGAATTCCCTGAACGCGGGAATGTCAAAGCCAACGAGACCACGCCCGCGCTCTCCAATGACGCCGTCCTCCAGGAGGCGGCGTTTGTATTGGCTTGCGTAGTTGCTGGCGACGCCCATGCGTTTGGCTATCTCCGAGACCCTGCTGGGGCCAGAATCGGGCAGCATCGCGAGCAAAAACTCAATGTCTTTATCGGAAAGCTCCCGATAGGTCGTTTCGAGAGAAGCCCGACGTCATGCTTCTCGAGTTGCCTGAAGACGCCATTCATGCCCGTGCGCCAGTTACCCTGAGTCTCCTGAGCATATGTCCAATCGATGCCGACTGGCTCAATCTGAACGCCGCTTATGCACGCGCGAGACTATGAGAGGCGGCTATCTGCCGCTTCTTTGGTTCGCTCGATAATATCTTCGATCATGCCTGGCATGGCGGAGACATTTGCTGCGATCCATGGTGGCCCCTTTGCAGGTTTTGCTAGTTTTTGCAACTTTTGCTATTTTTTGCAAGTTTTGCTAACGGTTTAACATGTCTTGCGCCGCGGGATTGCAGGAGTGAAAAACGGGGATTCCTATTATTCCGACTACGTTGCAACGAGCGGGGCCCGGAGCGCGATGTTGCTGCGCTCCGGGCCCCGCTGCATTGTAAAACCATGACGGTTTGGCTGCCGTCGTCCTAGTCAAACAGACTCGGCATGTCGTTTTCTTTCATGAGGGCACCGGCGGAGGGCAGACTCTGCGCGGTGAACTTCTCGGCCGAGACGCCGGCGCCAAGGATCTCTTCGGTTGTGCCGACGGTGGTGACCGAGCGGCCCTTCTTGGCCGTAAAGGCCTGGACGCCCTGCGTGTTGGTAGTCGTCTTGGTCTTGAGCAGTGACGTGTTGAAGTTCATCAAACGATAGTCGCTCGAGACCAGCGCGATGTCGCGATCCTCCTTGAGCACCTGGGCATACAGCAGCTTGCTGCCACCGTAGATGGCGTTTTTGAGGCGCTTGCGGTTGGTCTTGGTGACGTATCCAGAAAGCGCGACGCGCACCACGCGGCCGTTCTCAAAGACAAACAGCACGTCGGCCTTGTAGTCCTCGGGGTCGATGACCCAGATGACGCTCTCGTCGGGTTCCATCTCAAGATCGGTCGGCAGGTACGAGCCCAGCTGGGCCGACTTGGTGTCCTCAAACGCCGCAACCTTGCACTTGTACACCTGGCTCTTGTTGGTAAAGACCAGTAGCTCGTGGGTGTTGGAGGACGGGAACTCAATAAAGGGTTTGTCACCGTCCTTGTACTTGAGCGTGGTCGCCTTCTTGAGCACGCGGTCCGTCATCTTCTTAAGGTAGCCCTCGCGCGAGAGCATGATGGTGACCGGGTACTCCTCGACCTCGGGCTCCAAGCTTACCTCGATAACCTCATGGGGCTCGATCCTGCCCGTGCGGCGCGGCATCACATATTTCTTGTTGACCGCGGCCAGCTCGTCGCTGATGACCTTCTTGATGTTCTCCTCGCTGGAGAGGATTTCCTCAAGCTCGGCGATCTCACCCTCGAGCTTGGCGATGTCCTTGGTGCGGTTGAGGATGTACTCCTCGTTGATGTTGCGGAGTTTAAGCTCGGCAACAAACTCGGCTTGGGTCTCGTCGATGTCGAAGCCGCGCATAAGGTTGGGCACGACCTCGGCCTCGAGTTTGGTGCCGCGGATGATGGCGATGGCCTTGTCGATGTCGAGCAAGATCGCCTCGAGGCCGTGCAGTAGGTGCAGGCGCTCGGACTTTTTGCCCAGGTCAAAGTTAATGCGGCGACGCGTGGACTCAATACGCCACTTGACCCACTCGTGCAGAATCTGGCGCACGCCCATAACACGGGGATATCCGTCGACGAGCACGTTGAAGTTGCACGAGAACGAATCCTGCAGCGTGGTCGAGCGATAGAGCTTGGCCATGAGTTTGTCGGGGTCGACACCGCGCTTAAGGTCGATGGCGATGCGCAGGCCCGAGAGGTCGGTCTCGTCGCGGATGTCGGCGATCTCCTTGACCTTGCCCTCCTTGGAGAGCTTGACGATGCGCTCGATGATGACATCGGTCTTGGTGGTGTAGGGGATCTCGTAGACCTCGATAATGCGCTCTTCGGGAATCCAGCGCCAGCGGGAGCGGATCTGGAAGCTGCCAAGGCCGGTCTCGATAATCTTTTCCATCTCCTCGCGGCGGTAGATGATCTCGCCGCCGGTCGAGAAGTCGGGCATGGGCATGTACTCGAGCAGATCGCAGTCGGGATCCTGCAGGTAGTGCATTGTGGCAGTGCATACTTCGTTGAGGTTGAAGCCGCAGATGTCGGACGCCATGGCGACGCCGATGCCTTTGTTGGCCGAGACGAGGATGTTGGGGAATGTGGTGGGCAGCAGGCGCGGCTCCTTCATGGCGCCGTCGTAGCTGTCGACGAAGTCGACCGGGTCCTTGTCGATGTCCTTGAAGATCTCGGCGCTGATGGGGGAGAGCTTGGCTTCGGTATAACGCGAGGCGGCGTAGCTCAGGTCGCCCGAATAGTACTTGCCAAAGTTGCCCTTCGACTCAACGAACGGTGCGAGCAACGCCTCGTTGCCGGTTGCCAGGCGCACCATCGTCTCGTAGATCGCGGCATCGCCGTGCGGATTGAGCTTCATGGTCTGGCCCACGATGTTGGCGCTCTTCTGGCGCTCGCCCTTGAGCAGACCCATCTTGTACATGGTGTAGAGCAGCTTGCGGTGCGAGGGCTTAAAGCCGTCGATCTCGGGGAACGCACGCGAGACGTTGACGCTCATGGCGTAGGGCATGTAGTTGACCTCGAGCGTCTGCGTGATCGGCTGGTCGGTGACCTCGGAGTGCAGGCCGATGACGTTCTCGGCGTTGACCTGCTTTTTCTTTGGCTGGTTCTTCGTCTTCTTCTTTGCCACGATATCCTCTTGAACTTCTTATGGGCCGTCGTTATCGATTTGCTGTTACTGCAGGTCCAGCTGGTCCAGGTATTCCTTGCCGTGCTCGGAGATATGGCGCTTGCGGCCTGCCTCGTCGTTGCCCAGCAACAGATTGAACATGGTCTCCATCTTGGTGACGTCCTCGGGCTCCACCTTGATCAGGCGACGCGTCTCGGGGTTCATGGTGGTGAGCCACATCATGTCCGGGTCGTTCTCACCAAGACCCTTGGAGCGGTTGATGGAGCACTTTTGGTCGCCAATCTCCTTGAGGATGCCGTTCTTCTCGAGCTCGGTGTAGGCAAAGTAGGTCTTCTCTTTGCAGTTGATCTCGTAGAGCGGCGATTCGGCGATATACACGTAACCCTCGTCGATAAGCGTGGGCACCAGGCGGTAGAGCATGGTGAGCACGAGCGTACGGATGTGATAACCGTCGACGTCGGCGTCCGTACAGATGATGACCTTGTTCCAGTTGAGGTTGTCCAGGTCAAAGGCACCAAGGTTTTTGATGCGCTTGTCCTTGATCTCCACGCCGCAGCCCAGCACGCGCATGAGGTCCATGATGATGTCGGACTTAAAGATGCGCGGATAATCCTCCTTCAGGCAGTTGAGGATCTTGCCGCGGACGGGCATGACGCCCTGGAACTCGGCATCGCGCGAGGTGCGAATGGCACCTGCTGCCGAGTCACCCTCTACGATGTAGATCTCGCGGCGGCTCTTGTCCTTGGAGCGGCAGTCGATGAACTTCTGCACGCGGTTGGCCATGTCGGTCTTCTGCTGCAGGTTGGTTTTGATACTCTGGCGCGTTTTCTCGGCGTTCTCGCGCGAACGCTTGTTGATGAGCACCTGCTCCATGATCTTGTTGGCGGCGTCTTTGTTCTCGATCAAGTAAGTCGAGAGGCGCTCCTTAAAGAAGGCCGTCATAGCCTGCTGGATAAAGCGGTTGTTGATGGCCTTCTTAGTCTGGTTTTCGTAGGACGTCTGGGTGGAGAAGCAGTTGGTCACCAGCACCAGGCAGTCCTGGACGTCCTGCCATTTGATGCCGCTCTCGTTTTTGTTGTACTTGCCCTGTTGCTTAATGTAGGCATCGATGGCGCTGGTCAGAGCGCTACGGGCAGCCTTCTCGGGCGAGCCGCCATTCTCGAGCCACGATGAGTTGTGGTAGTACTCCTGCATCATGAAGGTGCGCGAGAAGCACATGCACGCGGTAATCTTCACGTTGTAGTCGGGCAGGTCCTCGCGGTCGCGACCTCGACGGTCGGCCTCGATAAAGAAAGGCTCGGTGAGGTAGTCGGTACCGACCTTCTCGAGCACGTAGTCTTCGATGCCCTTGGGATAGCAAAAATCCTCTTCGGAAAACTCGCCATCGTCGCCCTCGATGCGCAGGCGGAAGGTCACGTTGGCGTTGACCACGGCCTGGCGGCGCATGGTCTCGCGATACCAGTCGTGGGGAATGCTGATCGAGGTAAAGACCTCAAGATCGGGGCGCCACTTGATGGTGGTGCCGGTGCGGTTCTCGTCGCTGGGCTCAATCTCGAGTGCCTTCTTTTTGGCGCCAACGACCTTGCCCTTTTTAAAGTGCAGGGAGTACTTGTTGCCGTCGCGCCAAACCGTGACGTCCATGTATTCGGAGGCGTACTGGGTCGCGCACGAGCCCAGGCCGTTGGTACCGAGCGAGAAGTCGTAGTCGCCGCCCTGGTTGTTGTTGTATTTGCCACCTGCGTAGAGCTCGCAAAAGACGAGCTCCCAGTTAAAGCGCTTCTCGGAGGGGTTCCAGTCGAGCGGGCAGCCGCGGCCGTTGTCCTCTACCTGAATGGAACCATCGCGAAAGGCGGTAAGGGTGATGAGCTTGCCGTAGCCCTGGCGCGCCTCGTCAACGGCGTTGGACAGGATCTCGAAGGCGGCATGCGCGCAGCCGTCGAGTCCGTCCGAGCCAAAGATGACGGCGGGGCGCAGGCGTACGCGCTCCTCGTCCTTGAGCTGGCGGATACTGTCGTTACCATAGTTTGCGGTGTTTTTTGCCATACTCGCTCTCTCGGTGCTCCTTTGCTGCGTTTAAGTCATATAGATAGTCAAGGTAGCATAGCCCAGCCCACAGACGATTCCAACCAACACGAAATCCATCGAACAACCGTTCGATTAGATAATGAATGCTTGGAATGCGGGAGGGACCTGTCCTGTCCTATCCAAACATCTGCGGCAGGTCGATGAAGACGGTTCGATCGCTTTCGCCAGCTTCGAAGCCCGAACGGGAGAAGAATCCATAGCGATGGCACTTGAGTCCCGTTGCCTCGACTTGGGCGATTTCCTCGTCGACCATTTTTTGCGTGATGGGGGATTTGCGGAACTTTGCTTCGTAGAATGCGTAGCCCTCGGGGTCTTGCGTTACCACATCGAATTCGCCGCTCGTTTTGTTTGCGGGGTCGTCGTACCAGTACTTGCCTATGGCGTCGAAAGCCGGTTCGATCTTGCCGGTCCTGTTCTGCCGCACGAGGTATTGACGGCAGATCTCCTCGAACATATGAGGAACGTAGTTTTCCTCGAAGTCTTGGAAGACGTGACGATCATAGAAGACTTCCGGGTCGAGCAGCTGACGCGCTGAGGCATTGCGGAAAACATAGCGATAGTAAAAGAGCGAAAGCGGATCCACTACAAAGTAGCCAGACTTGCGCTTGTTCGTAGGGTCGTTGATGGGTGCACGCTTTTGGACGATTTCGAGTGACATGAGCTTGTCGAGCACGTCTGCCATGGCCGGACCGCTCGAGACGTGCGACTGTGCCAGCACGTCCCCCCAACGGGAGTAGCCTTGTGCGAGAGCCCCGAAAACTTCGTTGGCGTTGGTCATCTTCGAGATCTCGGCGTTGAGATAGGACGGCACCTCGCTTTCTAAGCGGGCGCCAGGTTCCGTGACGAGCTCGATGATGTTGTCGCGTACGCTTTGGGATTGATCGATGAGGCGATTGTAAAAGGGGATACCGCCAAAAACGCTATAGAGCCGCACCTTGTCCTCGGGCGAGAACGCGGGATAGAACTTCGCAGCGTCAAAGTAATCCATGGGCTTAAGCTCAAGCGCGAGATCAATTCGCCCGTAGAGGGGGCTTTCATGCTCGATGAGGGATTTCATAATCTCAACGTAGGAGCCGCACAGGACAATGTTTAAACGTGAGTCTTCCCTGTGGGCGTCGATTGAGGTCTGAAGAATGCTGTCTAAGCCTTTAACCGCATCTCTCAAGTAGGGGTATTCGTCGAGAACGAGGGTAATGTTCTTGTCTTTAGCTTGGGCAAACAGAAATTCGATGAGCTCGCGGATGCCTGTGAAGGCGAGCGGAGGAAAGCTCAGCGCTTCAGCAACAAGGACGGACAGACTCTCGAGGTTGTCTGCCTCGGAGGTTTGGCGGCACTCGTAATAGACCGTTGCGACGTCCGACAAATCGGTTAGCGCCTGCTTGATGAGCTCACTTTTTCCGACGCGACGCCTGCCGTAAATGAGAACATTGCGCTGCTCGGGTGCTTTGAGCGTTTTCTTAATACGGGCGAGCTCACGCTCCCTGCCAATAAATTCCACTTACTCGGTTCCTTCCGACTCGGTTTTGTCCGAGTTAATTGTATCGCATGGATCAGTTTATGCCCGAGTTTACTCGGACACAACCGAGTCGGTTCTGTCCGAGTAAGTTTGAATAGCGGATCGAAATTGCTATGTCCGCATGGCGATGTCGGACATGGGTTTCATAATGACAGATATAATTGACATTGCCTGATGGATGCAATATATTTCTGTCATGTTGCAACGGATATTTGTCCATTACCACGAAAGGAACTTTATGCCAGGTAAGAAAAACCTTCGCATGAAGGCGGCGCGCGCGGCGGCTGGCCTTTCGCAAGCCGACTTGGCCCGAACCGTGGGCGTTACGCGGCAGACCATCGGTCTGATTGAGGCGGGCGGCTACAATCCTACGCTCAACTTGTGCGTGGCAATCTGTAAAGCGCTGCGCGTTACGTTGAACGATTTGTTTTGGGAAGACGAAATCGACGCCGACCCTAACGCTCTTTAGGAGTTCACTATGAAATTTGAAGATTTAAAACTCGTGCAAAAGTGGCGTGAATATGCCGGCCCAAAGGACGAGCGCCTGGAGGCGGAAAGCGCAAAGATCTACAAGATTGGTTTCGTGCTGCTTTCGTTTGGCATGTTGATGATCTTTTTCTACCAGTTTATAGCTCGACAGATCGCGTGGGTTCACAGCGACGCCAGTGAAATGCCGCATGGCTTTGCAACGCCGTTCGAGGTAGCCATGTATTTGTGGCTCGTTCTCGTGATGTTGATTTGCGCAGGACTGCAAACGCGGAAGGGCTATGTCGACACCAATCGTTTTGGGCAAACCGAGCATCTTCCTGTTGGATATTTCCTGCTTCTCAGCGGTCTTAGCGGCGCCGCGTTCGCGCTTGTTATTGCCGCAATGCGCTGTATCGCTGAGGCGCAGATCGTACCGCTCGAAAGCGTCTTTTGGTTGGCGAACCTGGCCACGGGCGTGTTCTGCGGTGCGACGATTTTCGCGGCCACGTTTGCTGCCCTGTGCGCAACGTTTTTCACGGCGAAAAGACGCCGTGTCAAGCTCGAGGCAGAACTCGACTCCACTGACGATATCTAATGCGAAATGGGCTGGCTCTGGGTATCCAGAACCAGCCCATTTGATGTTCGATGAGCCGAGTCGGCGTCTCTCACAAAAGTAACTAGGAGCTAGCGAGGCCTATCCGAATTGACCTCATTGGCGGTGTCTTTTTCGAGCGCCGTGCGGCGGACGCTGTAGGCGACAAGGCCGGCACCAGCTGCGGCGAGTGCTGCTGCGGCTGCGGTTAGGGGGACGTTGCTGTCGCCCGTGCCGGCGAGCGCGCCCGCTTTTCCGGAGCGCTTGTTATTGCCGTGATCCTTGCCACTGCCGGAGCTCCTTCCGCCGGAGCCGCCGCCCTCGTCGGTACCGCCGCCACTCGAGCCGCCATCGTCGTCTGCTGTCATCGGGGCGTCGTGAAGTTCTGTCGTATCCGCGCTGTCGCATACGCCGACCTGAACTTCTGAGCGTTCGCATGCCGCGTCGGGCACATGAAGCTCGTGCAGTACGGCACCCAGCGCCGAGTTTGCGCCCGGTCGAATTTCCTCGAGCGTTACGGGATCGAGCGCCACCAGATTACGCGCCTTCGCATACAGCGTTACGCGTTTGCCCACTTCGTCGCTCCAACTCTCGGGGATAGCGAAGCTCATGCGGAACTGTGCCGTGCAACCCGGTGCCAGCACGGCGTTGCCACTGTCGGCTACCAGCGGGTGCGTTGCAAAAGGTGTGCCCAGCGTTTCGAGCGCGTACTTCACGTGTGCCATGTCGTTGACCGAAGCGTCCTCGGCAAGCTCTGGATCGTAGATCGATGCCATGCGTGTGTTCGCTCCGAACCCGATGGATGCGCTGGAGAACGGCTGGCTGGAGCCCTCTCGGTACAGATCGATTGTGCCGGCGGTCAGCAAGGTGTTGCCGTCGTTTCGCACCGTGACCATGAAGGATTCGCCTGCTGCTCCGGGCACCACCGCGCCCGAGGTAGCGACTGCGCCCGTCGGAGTGGCACACGCCACCAAGGGCACTTCGATGCCGTGTAGTTCTGCCTCGCTCTTCTCCGCGCTCACAATGTGCGTGGCGAGCGCGGAGAGCATGCTCCCCGACGTCAAAAATGTCGTTATCTGATCGACGGGATGGTCCAGCTCGCACATCACGAACGGCTCCGTGAACAGATCGCCTGCCAAGGTGCTGGCGAAGATGCGGAAGTGCTTGCCCATCACTGCTACCGGGTTGCCTTCTTCGTCGTAGGTTTGTCCCACCTTGCCATCGGTGTTCTCTACATAGAGCACGCACCTGCCGTTGTTGCTTACGCTGAACGATGCCGGGCCGCAGCCTGCGGCACCCACGGGCTGCGTTGCAAATACCGATGCGCCTCGCGTCCAAGTAATATGCTGCAGTTGCTCGTTGACGGTTGCCAAAAAGCCCGAATGTTGTGGCCATGGCACCGCACGGGGTACCGTGGCGTCTGGTGACATAACGCCCCAGCCCGCAATGGACTGGCCGATCACGGCGTACGATGTGCAGCCGCAACCGTCTGCGGTCTCGTACGCAACGGGCACCACCATTTTGCCGTTGATATTCTCGGGCGCGCCGAGCTCGATGCTCGACGGTGCCTGCGGAAAGCGGAGAACTTGGCGGAACGTCAGGCTGTCGCCCGAAACGTCCGACCACAGGGTAAAGCACTCCAGCGCAACCTCGGCCTCGCTGCCGAGCGCCTTTTCTGCGGTGGTTCCGCGGCGGTGGAGGTAGGCGCCCGACAGGCGCCCGTTGACAAGTGTCTTGCCCACCGTGATGCGTGGGCACTGCAGGCAATGGTAGCCATCCTCCTGAAGGCGGCCGCGCGAGATGCTGCGCCACGACGTGTGCGATACCACGCGAACTCCGTCGTTGCTTATGCGCAGGCGCACAACGGACAGTATGCCGGCTGTGCTTGCCATATCGAAAAGGGTGTCGTCGCCGGCGGGGCGCTCGCCCGAGACCAGCAGCACGTAGGCGTCCTGGTTTCCTCTTCCGTCCGTATATTCCACTACGTCGAAGTCGTAATCGTATATGCTGTCGCGCTCCACGTCGCCCTCGCCAAACCCAAGGGGAAAGTCCACAGGCGTGGGAGCGGACCACGTTCCGTTTGCCTTTGTGTGTACCACCAGGCGCGAGCGACCATTGTCGCCGTAGCGCACCGAGGCGATACGGAACAGGCATTCTACGCCGGCAATCATTGCCAGCTTCATGTGGGCTTCGCTGAGCACGCCAGCAAACAGCACGTTGTCGCTCGAGGGCTTGATGCCGCCACGCTCGTCCTCCGACACGCCGGAAGAATCGGCGTTCGGGTCGGCAACGGTGTTCGTTGCCTGACCGATGTAGGTGTACTCATACATCGGCACGGCGTTTTCGTCGTTCTCTATCAGTGCATGGACGAAATGCTCGATCTGTCCCGTGTCGTCGCTTTCTGCATCCGCCTCGAGCTCAATGCGCGTGACCGCTTGATCCCAATCGCGCACGACAGGCGCGGTGTTTACGGCAGTGGCCTTAACCTCGGCGCGTGCGAGCAGTTCGGCGTTGGTGACGATGGTGGCCGATTCGATAAATTGCGGCACACCACACGCCTCGGCGTTGCCGGCCGAGCCGAAGCAGGCATCCAGCGTATAAGGCGTATCTCCATCCAATGCGAGCTCAGAGCGCTGGAGCACATACTGGTCGCCATTGTTCACCGACATATTCCACGAATCGATGAGTGTGGGCCACGACCCCGACCAAGCCTTGGTGGTCCACTTGAACATTACGAACTGGAGTATTACATCGACATCGACGTCTGCACCTACACGCAGTCGCGGAAGCTGGTGTCCATTTGCCTTTTCGTACCCAATGAACAGCGTGAGGGATGCGGCGCCGCGCACGGCAGACGAAGCGACGCCTGCAACGCCGGCGCCAAAGGTGACGGCAAGCCCGATCTGGATGGTGAACGAGCCCGACGTGTTTGAATAGTCGAGCGAAATGTTTTTAAAAAACGCCGCGCCGCTGCCGTGCGTGTGGGCACCCACGGCGAGCGCCAGTTTTGCCAGCACCCAGGGGTTGACGTTTAGGAAAAATGGCACCGGTCCTAGGGTAAACTGCTCGGTCCAATTGAGGTCGGTTCTTACCTGGAAGAGGGCCTTAATATTGCCGTATGCGGGGTCGTTGTTGTTACCCCAGGTTTTGCCCACCCAATCGTAGGCGAGCGAGCCGTACAGCTGTGTGGCGATATCCATCGTGAACAGCGGCGTGCAATGGTGGCGAAGGAGCTTGGTGTTTCTTGGATCGGTGCCCGAACCGGCACTCATCCTCTTGTACTGATTCCACTTCCCCTCCATCTCGTCGAGGTAGCGGTTTGCCTGCTTGGCGCCCGACTCGCGCGGCGATTTCTTCCAGTATTCCGGATCAGGGTTGCCCGAATCGTTCATATAGCTAGCTGGTTTGTACCCTCCGCCAAACAGCACGTATCCAGCAAACGAGAAATCGAACAGAATGGGAAATGTGGGCATCCAGCACGTGAACTTATTGCCGCCGATACCGGGAAACGCCGCGGGGAAATCAAACGGAGTGATCTCTTGGTCCATGGTGGTGGGAATGATGGTGGTCGAGCCCGATTCCGCCTTTGCGGCCGGCGCGGTGACAACGGCCATAGGGGATGAGAGCGTGTAGGTTTTGCCCTGGTAGTCGAGCATAAAGCGCAGCTTGCACCCTTCCTCCAGAAGGCCCGAAGCTGCATCGAGGAACGTGTCTTCGAGCGTGAACGTCGCCAGATTATCCGCGCCCGATGCGCTGGCCTTGATCTGGCCGATCTGCGTGACGGTTTCGGTTGAGCTGCCCGCAGAGGGCATCACTTTATTGATATGCAACGTTGCCTGCCCGCCCTGCGGCAGATGAGCCTGCACGGTAAAAGCGTGCGTGTCGGGCTGGTCGTTTGCTGCTTCGTCCGCTGGCATTGCCATAAACGTGGCGTCGGCGTACTGGATGTCCCATTCGTCGAACGTGAGCTGTCGAAAGTACGGCTCGCCATCGGAGAGCGGACGTGTGGGTGCGGTAATAGCGGTGCCGCCCTGGATACGCGCAAGGGGAATCTCGACATCGCGGTAGCCTGCCATGCTAATGGAGATGCCGCCGTTAAAGTCGTACGCGTCGAGAAGCGTTGCCTCGTCCACGTAGCCTTCTGAAAGAGGGGCGACCTCAAAGATGGCCGTGCCTTCGTCATCGGTCGTGGCGGTGAGCTGCTTGCCTGCGGCATAGCGCGATATGAGCGTGACCTGGGCACCCGTGATGGGCGTATTCTTGTTGGCGACGTCGACCACGACCACACCGAACATGGTGCGCGAGAGAACGAGCACCCTGAAGGGGTCTTTTTCGTCGGCATGGGCTTCGGTGGGTGCGAACGGCAATATGAAGGCGTTTGCGCTTCCCGGCACGCGCGGCATCATAATGCTCGCTAACGAGGACGCTCCGGCGACAAGTAACGAACGGCGATCAAGCATCTTGGGCTCCCATCCCGCAAGTATCGGTGGAAATAATCCAATTTTGCGAGAAGGCGCCCCGTGGCGGTAGTGCCGTTCAAGGGTCAAAATGTCCAAATTGATCGAGCGAAGCGCCGGGTTCCGGAACGCGTTCGATGCGCTTGGTAGTCCGGTCGCTAACGTAACATATGCGCGACCAGCTCGGCGCGTGTGCCGATGCCAAGCTTTGCGTATACGCCGGATAGGCGGTTTTTGACGGTGCCCGGCGATACTCCCATATGGCGTGCGATTTCGGCGTTGGTCCACCCACGACAGGCGAGCATGGCCATGGTGAATTCCGTGGTCGTTAGATCGTCGGCCACGTCCTCGCCCGAATCGGGGTTGTGGATGCGCCGCCAACCGTAGCTGAATCGATACGTGATCTCGATGATGCGGGCGAAATCGTCGGGGTATTGCGATTTTAGGCACGCCTCGATGAGCCCCTGCAAAAGGCCGTGGTGCTCGCCAATGAGCTCGATAAGGCCGTCGGGACGCGCAATGTTCCAAGCAACTCCGAAGTGCGTTTTTGCGGCGTCGATGTCCTTGAGGCTCATGCATGCCATGGAAGCTGCCAGGTGCAGGAACAGTTCCGAGATCGGATAGCTCCCTTGTTTCATGATCAGGGCGTTTTCCGCCATGCCCAGACTGCGGCCATATTCGCCGCGCAGGTACAGGGCATGCGCCATCACGTAGCTGGCGAACAGGCGCAGGCCTTCGGGCAAATGCGCCGCAAGTGGATAAAACTCTTCGGCAGAATACGGGGAAGGCAAGTGCAGCAGGACACTCGCGGCCGAGGCGAACAGGATATGCGTGGCGTGGACGGCGGGCGATTCCTCGTCAGTTGGCGTATCGAGGATGCCAGCAAGGCACCGGCGGGCGTCGGCGATACGGTTGAGCGATAGACTGGCGTATCCGCAGATAAAGCATGCGGAATAGCACAGCGCGGGATCGGTGGCGTCAACATAGGGGCGCGCCGTCTTGGCAGCGAGGGTGGCCTGTCCGCGAAAGTACAGCGCTTCTGCCGTGGCAATGGCGCGCGAATCGGGGTCGGAAATGCTTGCAACCGCAGCGTCAATCTGCCCCGGCACAAAGGCGGTGCACATCAACGGCATGGGAACGCATGGGTAGCCATCGCAGTCCATCTTCCATCTCCCAACAGCTGGCAACAATGCAGCAATTGTACTCCTGTTGCTCGGGACCGGAATTTGTGGGTATCGCCTACGATTATGCCGAACGTATAAAGGAAGAGTCTATTGGCGATGCTCCCAAGGTGGCTACTGAAGCCTAGCTGACCTCGACATTAGGAAAAATTACCGCCCCTACAAAAAGCTCTGTCGCAGCGATGGGAAACGCATCTTCTGGGCATTCCGGCGTCTCCAGCCCAGCGCTGGACTGCTGCTGTCGCCTGCGCGTTGGCGAGCGAGGCGTGGGGACCGTCCGGCGACCAGCGGTGACGGGCGAGCCCTGCCGCGTGTGTGGGCCTCCATCGGCGTAGACCCATGACCCCCATGGCATCGGAGAAGTCCACCATGACGTCCAGGACCTTACCGTCCGGCATGTCCAGCCTAGTGGCTCTCTTGATTCCGAGGTCGAAGGGGGCGTTGTGCAAGGCATATGGGGCCGAGTGGAAGTGGATCAAAAGAGCGTTACTTGACGTTTCATGCATAATGCCAACCGTCCCGCGACATCACGTTCGCAGCGCGCAGGGGCCGGAGAACCTTCGCGATGAGAGTTGACGTCTAATACCTTGCATCGTATAGTGTGTATAGCACAGTATATGACGAGAGGAGGTGTGCGGATGGAGGCACAGATGAAGCGCGGCTTCCTGGAGGCCTGCGTGCTCGCGGCCGTCTCCGGCGAGGAGTCCTACGGCTACCAGATCGTGAAGGACGTACCGGCGAGCATGGGGCTCACGGAGTCGACGCTCTACCCGCTGCTCAAGCGCCTGGAGAAGGCCGGGTGCATCACGGCGCGCTCCGCCGAGCACAACGGGCGGCTGCGCCGGTACTACCGCATCACGGACGACGGGCGAGCGCGCATCGAGGAGTTCCTGGCCGAGTGGCCGTCCGTACGGGAGATTTACGCATACGTTGAGGGGGCGCACCATGACGCGTGATGAGTTTCTGGGCCGGTTGGGCGAGCTGCTCGCCTGTCTGCCGGCCGAGCAGGTGGAGGAGACCAAGGCGTTCTATGCGGAGGCCATCGCCGATCGCATGGAGGACGGTATGAGCGAGGAGGAGGCCGTGGCCGCCATGGGCACGCCCGGCGAGGTGGCGGAGGCCACGCTCGACGACCTGCCCGCCGTGCCGCGCGCGATCGCGAGGACGCGCCAGCGCAGCACCGCGCTGCTGTGGGTGCTGACCATCGTGGGCTCCCCGGTGTGGGTGCCGCTGCTCGCCGCCTTCGCCGCCGTGGTCGTCACGGTCTATATCTGCATCTGGGTGCTGGCGCTCTGCGTGTGGATCGTCGCGGCGGCACTCGGGGGCGTGGGCGTAGTTGAGCTCCTGTTTGCCGTAAGCGGCGTCACCATCGGCCACTTCCCGTACGCCCTCGCCTCGGCGGGCGTGGGGCTCGGCCTCGTCGGCGTGGCGCTCTTCGTTGGTGCTGGCGCTTGGGCCGCCTCAAAACAAATTGCGCGCCTCTCGGCGCTCTGGGCGAGGAAGGCCGCCTCGCCCTTCTGGAAGGGTAAGGGCGAGAAGGGCGGCGCTGCCGCGCATCTCGCGGCGTAGAAAGGAGTGAGTACCATGACCAGCGCGAAGAAGATCTACCTCGCCGTGGCGGGCGGGCTCGTTGCCGCGGGTGTTGTCCTCGCGGGCATTGGCTTTATCGCTTCGGGCTTCGACCCGGCCGTGTTCACAACCCATATCGACACGCGCGACAGCACCATCGTGCTCGGCGGCGTCGAGGTGGACGACCCGATGGGCCTCCCCCTCATCGAGCAGCTCGCCAATCTGGGCGAGATCGACACCTCCGGCGTCGCGGATCCCGCCGCGCCCTAGGCGCAGCGAGCCCGGGCGCTCTGCCCGCCAAGCTGCGTAAGCCGGCGAAACCCGAACCTCAACCTCTACGCAACTGGCCCCAAGCCTGCGCCGATTCGCTCTCAGCGCCGCGCGAGGGCCCGTGACGCATGCCCAAAAAGGTACGAGGAGAAAGGAACGCGATGACGACAACCACGCCCTTCCGCCTTCACGGGGCCACGCAGGACCGGAAGCGACTGGGCCGTGCGGTGGGGCTGTGCTTGGATTGGCTACACTGATATGGACAGTTCCGTGAGGGGCGCGAGAGACGGGACTCTGGGGAGATCTTCGAGGAGGAGTGTCTCGACTGGAAGTGCGGGTTCAGTGGAGCATGAACCTAAACCCTGTCTCTCTTGCTTTTTCTGATTTGTTGAGAAGCCGGCATTTGGGGGCATTTTGGATAGCGAACAGTTCAAACAAGAAGCTGAGAAAATAGAACAAAGCCTGAGTGCCTTGAGAGTCGCCGAGCGCAATGCAGTGATTCCCTTCATGAACGGCGACTTTACCCAATGGGATCTATATCTGGCATCCTCCTCTGAGTATGCGATGAGACTGATAGACGGATTCATCTCCATGCTCGAGTCGAGGAATCTTGTTTGCGTCGCCCAGCTTCTCCGCGCACAGGTTGGAGTCTGCCTGCGGACATTCGCATTATTCGCCGCCGAAGACCAGGATGACTTTCTCAAGCAGGTGTTTCAAGGTGTGCCTGTGAACAAGCTGAAAGATTTCTCGGGTGAGAAGATGTCCGATGGAAGACTTCAAGACTTACTCGAGAAGTTCGATCCAAAGGTAAAAGATGTATACAAGGTGACGTCTGGATTCGTCCACTTCTCCACTGATATTCTGCCGAGCATGGGTGCGCCTGGGGAGGGCTATGAGGTCGAGTTTTATTTTGGAGCCGAGCCCAACGAGAGAAGCAATGCGCCTCTCGTGGAATGCGGCAAGGCGTTCTGCCACTATGTCGACCTGCATCTCCAGATGCTCCATAAGGTGATTGCTTCGGATGAATGGTATGCCGATCGATTCCGTATCGATTCCGATGGTCCTGCAGACGAGGCCTCGAAAAGCGAGAAGGTGTAGGTCGAACGCATTGACGCTGCCTTGACAGCATCCCGATATGATAACGAATGGGAGGTTCCCTGCGAAATGTGCGCCTCTGTATATTCTCGCTAGGACGCCCTCGACCGATAAGGCATCGTTGAGTTCAATTTGAGTTCAGCTCGGGTGCCTGAAAATCGCCCAACTCTGATAAAAGGGGAGACGACGGTACACCACGTAGACGAGAGGCTATGGAAGTGCACGATTTGATTATATTGGCGCGCTAAACCGCCCCGCTGCCCAACTTGAACTCCGCTCACGCGTGTATGGGGCTGCGAGAGGTAACGGCCTGCGGCCTCCTTTGTGTGCTCGATGATATCTTCGAGCATGCCGGGCATGGCGGAGACATTCGCTGCAATCCAGCCGTGTTCAAGCGCCGTTTCGGATAGGAGCGAGAGGGGGCTGTCTTGCCCGTTTCCCTTGCACCCGTAAAGATGGTTGACAGTTTGGGGTCTCCCGGGTCTTTAGCTTTTACCGTGCTAGATGCCTCATGGAAACTGTTGGACTTTAATCAGACAGACCCAGCATGTCGTTTTCCTCCATGAGGACATCGGCTAAAACCGCAACACCTATGCTTGTTTAAGCAAACTTCCTGATAGTCGTGGAGCTGCTGTAGCCCGACATGCAGGACATCGCTCGGCTTAAACACCGGATGCCGCATCCGCGAAACGAGTTGCGGTGCACCCTGTTCCAAAAGGCTGCCAAGTACCATGGCGTGAGCGTTGGGGTAGCCATCATTCAGCGTGGATACATTCGGATGCGCATAGATCCAGACGATTCCAACGTTCTCGTATTTCCCGTGCAGGTAATCGAAGAGGGCAGGCGACACCATACAGTTGCCGCCGACGGTCACGACTCTGTCGGGGTTTTCTGCCGCAAGCTTCCTCTGCGCATCCTGAATCCCCGCCAGGACTTCGTCCTCGGCATAGATGCGAACTGTCTCCCATTTCTCATGTCCAAGTTTTGGGACGCGTTTCACAATGTCGAGTGGGACTCCTGGACAGTCGGATCACGTGGTGGCCCCCTTTGAGAGGGTCACGAGCATCACGGTTCCGTTCTCGGAATTTGCTTCGACCTCTACCGTGCCACCGTGAAGCGCTGCAATCTCCCAAACAAGCGCTAGCCCGAGTCCTGCGCCGCCATATGCCCTGCTGCGGGATTTGTCTAGACGAAAGAACGGCTGGAAGATGCTTTCTCGGTACTGCTTGGGTATTCCCGGTCCCTGGTCCTCGACTCGCAGGAACACGTGGCTGTCGCTGTCGCAGATGGAGACGTTGACAGTCGAGCCGGAGCGGCTGTAACGGATGGCGTTTTCGACCAGATTAAACACCAGCCGATAGAGGAGCGTGTCGCTCCCGATTACTAAAGCGTCTCCAGCACAATTGAGGGCTATGCCCTTATTCTCGGCAAGTGGCGCAAGGTCGGTGAGGACCTCTTCGGACAAGGGACCGAGTTCAACATCGTCCTCGCAAGGAACGCTGCGGAGCTCGCTCATCTCGAGCAATACCTTGGTCATTCGAGACATGCGCTCAGTTTGTTCTTGTAGCAGGCCGAGCAGCTCGGCTGTTTCGGGTTGCAAACCGGAGTGCTCAGAGATGAATAGTTCAATCTGTGCTTGCATAAGGGAGAGCGGGGTGCGCAGCTCGTGTGCGGCGTTGCCGGTAAACTGACGCTGTGCAGAGAACCCTTCGCAAAGACGGGCAATCATGTCGTTGAAAGAGGCGCTGCATCGTTGTAGCTCGGTGGGCACATCTTCGCTGAGCTTAATTTCGCTTAGGTTGTCAGGCTGCACGCGCTCAACCTGGGCCGCAAAAGCCCGCAGCGGTTTGAGTGCACGGCCGCTCACAAAGTATGCCAGCGCGCCGCCAAGGAGTGTGACTCCAGCCGTGATGTACCAGGTTGTCGTGCCAAAAGACTCTTGTGCGTCGTTTACGACGACCGTGACCTCGTCATCGAGGGCTGCTTGTGTTGGGTCAAACGCCTGGGGCGAATCCGCGCCGGTAGCGGTAAAGGCCGAGATGTCACTGCCGATGGCATCCATGTAGCGCATGCCCGTATAGCCGACCAGGCAGTTCGTCAACACGCACGCTGCGCACGTGAGCAGCGCCGTCATAATCGTTATGCGCCATTGCAGCGAAAGCCTTTTCATTCGCTATCCTCCATAACGTAGCCCTCTCCAATCCGATTGCGAATCGGGTCGTATCCCAAAGCGCTGCGTAGCTTTTTGCGGAGTGACGAGATGTGAACGCGGGTTGCGTTGCTAAAGCTGTTCACGCTGCTATCCCAAACGTGCTCGATAAGCTCCTCTTGACTTACCGGACGCCCCTGATTAAGCATCAGGTATTCCAAGATTCCCGTTTCCTTGCGCGTAAAAGATAAAGCCTCGCTGTCCACGGAAGCGATGCGCGCCTTGGTGTCAAAACGGAGCTTTCCGCAGGTTAAAACTATGTCGCTTTGTGTAAAGCGTCTGAGGGTAAGGCTGCGAATCCTTGCCGCAAGCTCGTCCAGATGAAACGGCTTGGTGAGGTAATCGTTGGCGCCGGCATCGAGTCCGGCGACTTTATCGGATACTTCGCCGCGTGCGGACAGAATCAGTACCTTAGTCTCGCAGTCAGTTTTCCTAAGTTCCCTGAGCACGGTCATGCCGTCGATGCGGGGAAGGTTGAGGTCGAGTACCACGAGGTCGAAGGCCTCAACGTTCAGTAGGTCGAGCGCCTCCTGTCCGTCGTGACAGCAGTCGACGCTGTACGCCAAGTTTCGCAAGCTGCGCGCGATTGCGTCACACAGCGCCCGCTCGTCCTCGACGATCAAAATACGCATAACAGTCTCCTTGCACATTTCAAATCGCGCTTAACACGGATTTTATAGCCGATATGGTCCAATGGTCGCGTTACGAAAGGAGTGGTCAGGTTGTTCAAAGCGGTAAAACCCGTGGTACAGGTCGCTTTGTTGATCGTCGGAATTGCCATGGTGTGCTTTGGCGTTATGCGTGGCGAGGCGGATGCCGTGCTGGCCAAAGCGATTAGGCTGTGCTTGGAGTGTATCGGAATTGGATAAAAGAGAAAACACTGCGTCGCATGTTTTGGCTCGATTTCGCGTATTCATTCAGGCGGCGGCGACGCTCGTCACCAACATTCACCTGCCAAACTTTGCCAAAGGCGGCATCTATCAGGGCGCGGGAAAAACAGTCTGCGTACCTGGACTTAATTGCTATTCGTGCCCCGCGGCATCGGGTGCGTGCCCCATCGGGTCGTTCCAGTCGGTGGTAGGTTCATCCAAGTTCAACTTTTCTTACTACGTCACCGGTACGCTCATTTTGCTCGGCGTGCTGCTGGGACGCTTTGTATGCGGCTTTCTGTGCCCGTTTGGCTGGCTGCAGGAGCTGCTTCACAAGATTCCCGGCAAAAAGTTCTCCACGAAAAAGCTCAAGCCGCTCACGTACATCAAGTACGTTGTGCTGCTGTTTGCCGTGGTGCTGCTGCCCGTCTTGGTGGTTAACGACGTGGGGATGGGCGACCCGTTCTTTTGCAAGTACATCTGTCCACAGGGTGTGCTCGAGGGCGCCATTCCGCTGGCGGCTGCCAATGCCGGCATTCGATCTGCGTTGGGACAGCTCTTTACTTGGAAACTTGCCGTTCTCATTGCCGTGGTAGTGCTGAGCGTTTTGTTCTACCGCCCCTTCTGCAAATGGATTTGTCCACTCGGCGCATTCTATGCGCTCATGAATAAGGTGTCCCTACTGGGGATCCGGGTCGATGCATGCAAATGCGTCTCGTGCGGCAAGTGTTCAAAGGTTTGTCAGATGGACGTTGATGTGGTCCGCGCGCCCAATCATGCCGAATGCATCCGGTGCGGAAAGTGCATCGGGGCCTGTCCCGTCGATGCCATCAGCTATCGCTATGGCCTGGATGTGTCGGCGGAAAAGCTCCCCTTGACCGCCGATAAAAAGTAAACAAGCTTCGACAAAACGGAGGAATGACCATGAAGCTTTCTAAGATTGCGGCCCTGTTTATGGTGCCGGTATTGGCCTTGTGCCTTGTGGCATGTTCGGCGCCCGGTGGCAATGCGAGCGAATCTGCGAGCTCCGATCCTAAGATCGCAGAACTCACTGCGCAGAAGCCGGCCAATGCCGACGAGGCCGCCGAGCTGTATGCGAAGCTCATGCAGAAGGAGAACGAGATCTTTTCGAGTGATAACGCGCTGTGGGAAAAGGTATTCAATGCGGCAAATAAAGACTCGGCAATGATTGAGGACGGCAGCAATTACGGCGATTTCCTGCTCAAGACCATCGACGGCGCCAAGGATGAGTTCACGGCGGATGAGCTTAAGACGCTCAAGGCCGGTGCACAGCAGATCAAGGAGATCGAGGACAAGCTCGAGAGCCTGGAGAAGGAGTTCCCCGGCTGTGGAAGCACGCCGAGCGCAGGCGAGAGCGTCGACGCTTCGGCCGCTGGCATGACGGCTGGTGCCAATGCTTCGAGCGAGACGACGAAGTTCCCCAGCTTTACGGGCAAGGACCTGGATGGCAACGACGTGAGCAGCGACGAGCTGTTCTCTAAGAACAAGGTCACCGTCATGAACTTCTGGTTCACCACGTGCAAGCCGTGCGTGGGCGAGCTGGGCGATCTTGAGAAACTGAATCAGGAGCTTGCCGAGAAGGGCGGCCAGGTCGTGGGCGTCAATTCCTTTACGCTCGATGGCAACAAGGGCGAGATTGCAGATGCCAAGGACGTGCTGAGCAAGAAGGGCGTGACATATAAGAACATCTGGTTCAAGTCGGATAGCGAGGCCGGTAAGTTTACGTCAAATTTGTTCTCGTTCCCGACAACGTATGTCATCGATCAGAATGGCAACATCGTAGGGGAGCCCATCGTGGGAGCCATCAGCTCCGCCGAGCAGCGCGCAGCGCTCGACAAGCTTATCGACCAGGCGATTGCGAATAGCGAGCAGTAGAAAACGCGTAAAGCACAGCGAGGATCGTGCGCCGCTGTACGAAGTAGCCCGCTCCCTTTCAAGATAATCTCCACCATAAAGAGGTCCCGCTCGGGACCTCTTTTTTAGGCGCCGTCCCGTTCGTTTTTTTGTGCGGTTCCCTACATTCTTCACTGGTGCCGGCAAAAAATGGGGATAGAGTAGGACAAACGTGTCGAATACGAACGGCGGAGGAGAGCGGGCAGGGTGCCTGCGCAGGAGAGGTTGCCGTCTATGCTGGAGCTCAAAGGTATTTGCAAAAGGTACGTTACGCAGTCGTTTACGCAGGTGGCACTCGACAGCGTAAGCCTGTCTTTTCGCGATAACGAGTTCGTGGCCATTCTGGGCCCTTCGGGCTCGGGCAAGACTACGATGCTCAACGTTATCGGCGGACTGGATCATTTCGATTCCGGTGACCTGCTGATCGACGGCATCTCGACCAAGGACTTTCACGATCGCGATTGGGATGCCTACCGCAACAACCGCATCGGCTTTGTGTTCCAAAGCTATAACCTCATTCCGCATCAGACCATTTTGGAAAACGTGGAGCTGGCGCTCACGCTCACGGGCGTGGGGCATGCCGAGCGCCGCCAGCGTGCGCGCGAGGCGTTGGAGAAAGTCGGCCTGGGCGAGCACGTTAACAAGCGCCCGAGTCAGCTATCGGGCGGGCAGATGCAGCGCGTGGCCATCGCCCGCGCCCTGATCAACGATCCCGAGATTGTGCTGGCAGACGAGCCGACCGGCGCCTTGGATTCCACAACGTCCGTGCAGGTTATGGACTTGCTCAAGGAAGTCGCGCGCGACCGTCTGGTTATTATGGTCACGCACAATCCCGACCTGGCATACCAATACGCCACGCGCATCGTCAACCTGGCGGACGGCAAGATCACCGACGATTCCGATCCTTTCGATGTCGCTGACGCCACGCGCCGCGAGGCCAAGCCTACGCGCAAAACCTCGATGAGCTTTGTGACGGCGCTGGGGCTTTCTGCCCGAAACCTCATGACCAAGAAGGGCCGCACGGCCATGACGGCCTTTGCGGGCTCGATTGGCATTATCGGTATCGCGGCGATTCTGGCGCTGTCCAATGGCGTAAACGGCTACATCAAAAAGGTCGAGGAGGATACGCTCTCGAGCTACCCACTCACCATTTCCAAGCAGGATTACGACCTGTCATCCATGATGGGCGGGCAGGGTGCTGCGGATGATGACTCGCCTGAAAACGTGGATTCGTCCGACGACAGTGCCGACGGCAAGGCTCAGGGAACCGATAAGATTCCCGTGGTCACGGCCGTAAAGGATATGTTTGCAAGTGTTAAGTCCAACGACATGACGAGCTTTAAGGCATGGCTCGATGCCGGTGGCGACGGCATCGACAAAGAGGTCAACGCTATTCAGTACGGCTATGGCGTAACGCCGGTTGTCTATCGCGCGGGCAAGGGAGACGAGAAGCCCGTGCGTCTGGTGCCCAATGCCATGACCGAGGCCATGAGCGGCGGCGCGAGCTCGGCAGCAACGGTGAGCATGGAGTCCATGGGAACCTCGGTCTTCAACGAAATGATTGACGACCAGAGCCTGCTCGACAGCCAATACGACGTCGTGGCGGGGCATTGGCCCACGTCTGCCAACGAAGCCGTGATGGTGCTTTCGAGCCGCGGTACGGTGGGCGACTATACGCTCTACAGCATCGGCGCGCTGGATATCGATGAGCTCAACGACCTGGTTAACAGCGCTATGACGGCTGACGGTGGGGTCGAAACGCCCGAGACCGGCACCGACTTTACCTACGACGATGCACTGTCCACGACGTTTAAGGTGCTGTCGCCGGCCGATGCCTATCGCAAAAACGAAGAGACCGGCATGTGGACTGACATGTCTGACGATGCCGACTTTATGACGGCCAAGGTTGCCGACGGTATTGACGTGCGCATTGTGGGCGTGGTGCGACCTAACGAGACGGCCAATGCGAACGCGTTGTCTCCGGGCATTGCCTATACGCATGCGCTGACTCGCCGGCTTATGGAGCGCGCCGCCGATTCGCAGATTGTGCAAGAGCAGCTTGCGCATCCCGAGACGGATGTCTTTACGGGCAAGTCTTTCGATGAACTGCAGGGCGAGACCAAGCAAGGCGTGGACCTGGGCAGCATGTTTAGTGTGGACGAGGCGGCGCTCAAGAGCGCGTTCTCGTTCGATACGTCTGCACTCTCGGGTGCGGCCGGCGGTATGGACCTTTCTGGTATCGACTTATCCGGGCTGGACATTGACCTTTCGGGCGTTGGTAAGGACATCGACTTCAGCGACATCATGGCAAAAGCGCCAACCCCAGATTTCTCGGGCATCTTTGACGGTCTGGAACTCACGCCCGGGCAAATGCAGCAGGTGGGAACACTAGCCAACCAGCTGTTTGAGGGCTTTTTGCAGTCTGATCAGTTTAAGGCACTGACACCCGATGATCTTAAGGACGCGTCAAAGCTTGCCGCCGCGTTCTCGACGTATCTTGAGAATGATGCCGCAGCCCAGCAATGCCTGGCTCAGCTCAGGGCACTGGGCGGCGATGCCCTGGCCGAGCGCCTGCAGCAGGCGATGACCGACTATGTGCAAAAGCAGCTGGCTCCGTATCTGCAGCAGGCTATGGACCAGGTGATGAAGGCAATCAGCGAGCAGATAGCGTCGACGGTATCGTCCCAGCTCAAGGCGGGCGCGGCAGGGCTCATGGGCCAGATGGCGACGCAGATGTCATCGAGTTTTGCCAACCTGGCGAGCGCTATGCGTGTGGATGCGAGCGCCTTTGCGCGTGCCATTCACTTCAACATGGACGCCGAGGACCTGAGTTCGCTCATGATGAGCTATGCCAAGGCGTCAAAGCTCACCTACGACAACAACCTGACCACGTTGGGCTATGCGGACGAGGCGGATCCCATCTCGGTCAAGATTTTCCCGCGCGACTTTGAGGCCAAGGAGCGCGTGCTTGATCACATCGACGCGTACAACAAGCAGGTCAAAGCTGCCGGCAACGATGAGCAGGCAATCTCGTACACCGACTACATGGGCATCATCATGGGCTCGGTGACCGACATCGTGAACACCATCAGCTTGGTGCTCATCGCGTTCGTGAGCATCAGCCTGGTCGTCAGCTCCATCATGATCGGCATCATCACCTACATCAGCGTACTGGAGCGTAAAAAGGAGATTGGCATCCTGCGCGCGATCGGCGCGTCGAAGCGCAACGTGGCCAACGTATTCAATGCCGAGACCTTTATCGAGGGCCTCATCGCCGGCGTCTTTGCCATTGTCGTCGTGGTGGCCGTGAGCTTCCCGGTTAATACCTGGGCGCTTGCGGCCAAACAGGTCCCCAACCTGATGAGCCTGCCCGTGCAGGATGCGCTGGTGCTCATTGCAATTTCGGTGTTGCTGACGGTCGTTGCCGGTCTGCTGCCGGCCCGTAGCGCATCCAAAAAGGACCCCGTGGAGGCCCTTCGTTCCGAATAATGTGACAAAGGGACAACCCTTTTGTCACGGCTAAAAGCAAGGAAGTCGCAAGGGTTGGGGCGGGGTTGTCGGCGAGTGCCCTCGGATACAATCGAAGCCGTGCTAGAAAGAGGCTTCGATGATTAGAAAATCGTTCTTTAATCCGTTCTCGTCGCTGCTGCTTGCGCTTGCCGGGCTGGCTTTTTTGGTCGATGTCCTGCCGCAGGTGGAAGGCCAGACGGGCGTGTTCGCGCCAGCTGTGCTCTTTTTGATGTGGCTGGTGGGCGGCCTGGTGCGCCTGTTTTACGAAAATGAGGCCAAGCGCAGCTTTGATCGCCATATGTTTAAAGCGAACCACGCGGCCGTTTGGAAACGCATCGATGCGTGTTGGATTCAAGTTGATGCCGACCGGCTTGTGCCCGGCGACGTCGTCCGCCTATATGCCGGCATGCTCTGCCCGGTCGACGTGACCCTTGCCAAGGGCGACCAGGTCCTTGTCTCGGAATCGTCGCTTACAGGCGAGAGCGGTCAGACCGCCAAGCGGGAAGGGGAGACCGTTCGCGCGGGAACGACCATTGTCGACGGCAAGGCGTCGGCAACCGTCCTCGCCCGCATTGCCGATGAGCAGCCCGTTTTGCGCCGTCGCGCTCGAATGGGCACACAGTTTGGTGCCGGCGCCAAGAGCATCTGCGCCGCCCTGGTAAGATGCATGCTCATCGTACTGCCGTTTGTCATTATGATTCGAGGCTTTGTGCTGGGCGACTGGGCGCAGGCACTGCTGTTTGCCCTGGGCACGGCCGTGGGCCTGGTTCCCGAAATGCTGCCGGTTGTCACGAGCGTTTGCCTTTCGGGCAGTGCCCATCGACTAAAAAACAAGCAGGTCATCGTTAAGAACGTTGACGCCATGGAGTCACTGGGCTCCATGGACGTGGTGTGCGTTGACAAGACAGGCACGCTCACCGAAGATGCCGCGGTGCTCGAGTACTACACCGATATCCTGGGCAACGAAAGCGAGCAGACGCTCAACCTGGCGTATCTGGAGAGCACGAGCCAGGGGGCCGCTGCCAATCAGCTCAATCGGGCCATTGCCGATGCGTGCGCGGCACCCGAGCTGCACCTTGCCGCGAAAGACCTTGGCCACGCCTTTGCACTGCATGCCTCTGACCCCTTCGACCACGTCACCAAGGCTTCGGGTGTCAAGCTCGACGCCACGCCCGGGGCGCTTGGTTGTTTGGGGCTACAGGTTCGCCCCGGCAATCATCTGACCATCGTAAAGGGCGAGGTTGAAAGCGTGTGCACACGCTGCGCCTGGGCAAACTTTAAGGGCGAGCTGGTGCCCATGGATGCCGATGGCCGTCAGAGCGCCTACGAGGTTGCCGAGGACATGCGCGCCGATGGCATCAAAGTGCTCGCCGTCGCCTATAGCACGACGTCGGCGGACTGGGATGACCTGGTGCTGTGCGGCTTTTTGGGCTTTTTCGATCGGCCCAAGGCGAGCGCTCGTGCCGCCGTGCAGGCGCTGTCTAACCTTTCCGTCGAGGTGCGCGTGCTCACGGGTGATTCGGCTTCGGTCGCTCGCTCAACATGCTCGAGCCTGGGCATTCCCGCCGATAGCGTTATCACCGGCAGCATGCTTCAGGCCATGGAGGAATCCGAAGCGCTGATCCGGGTGGGGAAGGCTCGCGTGTTTGCCGAGCTTACGCCCGCACAGAAGGCGCAGATCGTTAGCCTGATTCGCCTCTCCGGCCACATCGTCGGCTATATCGGAGACGGCGTGAACGACGTGCCGGCGCTCACATCGGCAGACGTCGGCATTGTCGTGGACTCGGCTGCGGCCGAATCCAAAAAGGTGGCCGACCTGGTGCTGCTCGAGCGCGACTTGGGTGTTGTCGCCGAGGGCGTCAGCGAGGGCAGGACTTCGTTCGCCAATGCCTCCAAGTACATCCGTATCGCATCGAGCTCCAACTTTGGCAATATCTGTTCGGTTGCCGCCTCGAGCATTTTCCTGCCCTTTGTGCCGGCAACCGCTACCCAGCTGCTCTTGCTCAATCTGTGCTACGACGCCACCTGCCTGGCGCTTTCGTGGGATAACGTTGACGATGCAGAGATTGCCCGCCCCAGGGCCTGGTCGGGTAAGGGGCTCGGCAGCTTTATGCTTCATTTTGGCTTTGCGAGCTCGGCCTTCGACATCATTACGTTTGCCATTCTGTTCTTGGGCGTATGCCCCGCCGTCTGCGGCGCGCCCTTTGCCGCGCTCGACGCGGCGGGTCGAGCGGCCTTTATCGCGACCTTCCAAGCCGGCTGGCTGCTGGAATGCGCATGGACCGAATCGCTCGTGCTCCTGGTGTTGCGAACGCGCAGTGTCCGCGACGGGGATCGTCCTTGCACACCGCTCGTGGTGATGGTTGCCGTCATGCTCGTTGTCACGGCGCTCCTTGCGCTCAGTCCGGTGGCGCAGCTGTTTGGGCTCGCCACGCTGCCTGTATGGTATCTGGGCATCGTTGCGCTGCTGAGCGTGTTGTATCTTGTTGTTGCTTCGACGATCAAGCGGGTCTATCTGGCCCGCTCGAGCAGCTTGTTCTAGGGCGGTTCTATGCGTACCAACAGAACCAACATCGCGATTACGCCGGCCGAGGCCGCCGAGCTCAGCAGCGCGCTGTTCTCGTCTGGCAGCGCTGCCGCCCTGGAGCTCGCGCCCGTGTTTGTCGATATCGCATCGGGCAAGCTGACTGCTATCGAGCTGGCGGTTGCCGGCTCGCAGGCAAGTGCCGCCACTGGACCCATCGTTATCGGCGAGCTTTCGATCGACCTGGCCTCGCGCACCGTCAAGGTGTCGGACGCGCCGGTCTCGCTCACGCCCAAGGAGTTCGACATCCTTGCCTTTTTGGCGAGCAACCGGGGTACGGTCTTTAGCAAAGAGGAAATCTACCGGGCGGTGTGGCAAAACGAGTATCTGCTCGATGACAGCAACATCATGGCCTTCGTCCGCAAAATTCGAAAGAAGATTGAGCCCGAACCAGACAACCCCCACTACCTGCTGACTGTATGGGGCGTGGGCTACAAAATGGCCGAGTAACGCTTCGGGTATTCGCTCCCATCGATCCAAATAGTCACTTTGACAATCCTTGCCAAATCGCAAGAAAGCCGCAAGAAACCAGCCATGTGCTCGGTCTTGCGGCTTTTCTATTCTGTAGACAGTCGCGGACGCGAAAGAGAGGTGAGGACCGTGAGCGGCAGTGACAGTACCAGTAACGCAGGACGAAGTTGCCGGCGCGGGTCCACTTTGATGGGGGCGCGCGGCTGATTCGCCCTGCGTCCGATCGATAGAACGGAGCGAGGCAATTGAAGAAGATGACTATGCGCCATACGCCGTCTGCGGTTCAGGCGCAAAACGAACTGATGAGGCATCGCGCGGAGGGTCGCATCCAGTATGCGGCGACCATTCCGCTGACGGAGGCCCTATCCTGGGTCGGCTCGAATCTCGGCGGCCTTAATCGCGACGAGGTCGCGCACAGCGAAGCCGACAACGGGCGTAACGTGGTCACGCGTGGCAAGAAGAAGTCGATTGCCCGCAAGCTTGCGGACGCGTTCGTCAATCCCTTCACGGCGATTCTGTTTTTCCTGGCCATCATTTCGGCAGCGACCGACATGGTGTTTCCAGCGTTGTCGATGATGGGCAGCACGCCCGAAGACTTTGACCCGCTGACGGTGATCATCATCACCACGATGGTCGTGCTCTCGGGCACGCTGCGCTATATCCAGGAAGCGCGCAGCGGCAACGCGGCCGAAAAGCTGCTCGATATGATTACGACCACCGTGACAGTCACCCGCGAGGATGCCCCTAGGACCGAGATTCCCATCGACGACGTGGTGGTTGGTGACATCGTGCACCTGTCCGCCGGTGACATGATTCCCGCCGATGTGAGAATCATTGAGGCTAAGGACCTCTTTGTGAGCCAGGCAAGCCTGACGGGCGAGAGCGAGCCGGTCGAGAAGGTTCCCGCGACGTGCACCGAGTCCGATTCGGCAACGTCGTTCGAGAACATCGCCCTCATGGGCAGCAGTGTGATCTCGGGCAGCGCGACGGCGCTCGCCTTTAGCGTGGGCGAGCAGACCTTGTTTGGCTCTATGGCATCGAGCCTGTCCGAGGATGCCGTAGAGACGAGCTTTTCCAAAGGCGTCAATAGCGTCTCGTGGGTGCTCATCCGCTTTATGATGGTGATGGTTCCGTTTGTCTTTATGATTAACGGCGTCACCAAGGGCGATTGGCTTAATGCTGGCCTGTTTGCCATCAGCATCGCCGTGGGCCTGACACCCGAGATGCTGCCCATGATCGTTACCACGTGCCTTGCCAAGGGCGCCGTGGCTATGAGCAAAAAGCAGACCATCGTTAAGAACCTCAACTCGATTCAAAACTTTGGCGCGATGGACGTGCTGTGCACGGACAAGACTGGCACGCTGACGCAGGACCAGGTGGTGCTGGAGTATCACTGGAACATCGATGGCCAGGAGGATTCGCGCGTTCTGCGCCATGCCTACCTCAACAGCTATTTCCAGACGGGCTACAAGAATCTGATGGATCTGGCGATCATCAAATGCACCGAGGAAGAGGAGCAAAACGACCCGAGTCTCACCGACCTTTCCGAGGCCTATGTGAAGGTCGACGAGGTGCCGTTTGACTTTACGCGCCGTCGCCTTACCACCGTGGTGCGCGATCGAAGCGGCAAAACCCAGATGGTCACCAAGGGTGCAGTCGAGGAGATGCTGTCGGTGTGCTCGCATGCCGAGATTGACGGCGGCGTTCACGTGCTGGACGACGAGGTGCGCGAGCGCATTTTGGCAACGGTCGCCGACCTTAACGACGACGGCTTCCGCGTGTTGGCAATCGCTCAAAAGTCCAACCCGTTGCCTGTCGGTGCCTTTAGCGCCGATGATGAGCGCGACATGGTGCTGATCGGCTACCTGGCGTTTTTGGATCCGCCCAAAGAGTCCACGGCCGATGCTATCGAGGCGCTGCGCAACCACGGTGTAGCCACCAAGATCTTGACCGGCGACAATGAGAAGGTCGCGCGCACCATCTGCAAGCAGGTGGGACTCGAGGTCAACAACATGCTGCTCGGCAGCGATATCGCCGCAATGGACGACGCCGAGCTCGCTCGTCGCGCCGAGGACGTGCAGGTCTTTGCCAAGCTTACGCCCGATCAAAAAGCGCGCGTCGTGTCCGTGCTGCGTGCAAACGGTCATGTGGTGGGCTACATGGGCGACGGCATCAACGACGCCTCGGCCATGAAGTCGTCCGACATCGGCATCTCGGTCGATACTGCGGTCGACGTGGCCAAGGAGTCGGCCGATATCATCTTGCTCGAGAAGGATTTGATGGTGCTCGAGGAGGGCATCATCGAGGGGCGCAAGACCTACGCCAACATGATCAAGTACATCAAGATGACCGCAAGCTCCAACTTCGGCAATATGTTCAGCGTGCTTGCCGCATCCGCCCTGCTGCCGTTTTTGCCGATGATGAGCATCCAGCTGATCCTGCTCAACCTGATCTATGACTGCAGCTGCCTGGCGATTCCCTGGGACAACGTGGACGAGGAGTTCCTGCGCGTGCCGCGTACCTGGGACGCTTCGAGTGTTGGCAGGTTCATGATCTGGATCGGGCCCACCAGCTCCATCTTCGACTTTATGACCTATATCTTTATGTACTTCGTTTTCTGCCCCCTGTTCGTGAGCCATGGCGTGCTGTTCAACGACCTGGCGAGCGTCTACTCGGGCGCCGCGCTGGAGCAGATGCAGCTGGCCTACATCGCGCTGTTCCAGGCTGGATGGTTCGTCGAGTCTATGTGGAGCCAGACGCTGGTCATCCACATGATCCGTACGCCTAAGTTGCCGTTTATCCAGAGCCGTGCCTCGGCTCCGGTGATGCTGCTCACGATGACGGGCATCGCGCTGCTCACGCTGATCCCGTTTAGCCCGCTTGGCCCCACGCTGGGTCTGGGCGCCCTGCCTGTCGAGTACTTCTTGTTCCTGATTCCGTGCATCTTGCTGTACATGGCGCTGGCGACAAGCCTTAAGAAGGCCTACGTCAAGCGCTACGGCGAGCTGCTGTAGTGGGGGATTGATGCAGAAAGGAGCGTTTGCATGAACTGGACGCAGATTTGGATGGACTTGTTTGGCACCACGGAGTGGCTCGGCCTTAACATGGGCTTTTGGGTGGCCAACGGCGTGGTGTTGGTGGTTGTCGTGATTATGAACGTTGTCTTTTGGAGCATGAAACCGCTGCCGAGGGATGAATAACAAGCGAGGGGGCCGCCTGCCGGGCGACCCCCTCGCTGTTTATAAGCACCAGTAAATCGAAGGTGAATGGTTTCCCGAGAAGTGAACGACCTAATTTGGACCCCTGAAGCACCCACGTTTTTCGACGCTAAAACCGCAGGATTTGAGTGATAAAACCGCAGGAATTGGCCTTCCCAAAGTGTCGATGCATCGAGGGTCCGATTTCACCCGTTCACTTCGCGGAAAAGCATTCACCTTCGTTGCGTAAGGCGACGGATGGAAGGGTGATTATCGTCAAGCAGCTACCTCTGCCTTGTGAATCATCTGAAGCACAAGGCATAATGCATGTAACAAGGGGGCGGTTCCTTTGTCACATCCGTTGATATGAGAGAAGAGTAGATGATTCTTTCGCTTGCCCCTATGGAGGGGATTACCGGGCATGTGTTCCGTCGCGTGCATGCGGAGTGCTTCGGTGCGCTCGATTGCTATTACACGCCGTTTTTGCCGCCGCCGCGGGTGGGAAACCGCTTTGGCGGCAAGGCGTTTAAGGAGATCGATCCTGCCAATAACCAGGGGCTCAACGTGGTGCCTCAGTTGATGTCCAAGAACGCGGACGAGTTTGTGTGGGCGGCACAGGTGCTCGCCGACATGGGCTATCGCGAGGTCAATCTCAACTTGGGTTGTCCCTCGGGGACGGTTGTCGCCAAGGGCAAGGGCTCGGGCTTTTTGCGCCACTTGGACGAGCTCGAAGTGTTCTTGAGCGATGTGTGCGAACGTTCGCCGTTGCCGGTGTCGGTAAAAACCAGGCTGGGGCTGGAGAGTGACGATGAATACGAGCGCGTGCTTGACCTGTACTGTCGCATGCCGCTGGCAGAGCTAATCGTGCATCCGCGCGTGCAAAAGGATCGTTACACGGGCTCGCCGCGCAAAGCGTTTTACGGCGAGACGCTGGAGCGCGCGCCGTTCCCGGTGGCATACAACGGCGACATCTTTGATCTTGAGGACGTGGACGCGCTGGTGGAGGCCTATCCCGGTACACGCCATGTGATGCTGGGGCGTGGCTTGCTTGCGAACCCCGCGCTGGCTCGCATGGTCAAGGGCGGCCCTGCTGCAACGGCTGCTGAGCTGCAGCGCTTCCACGACACGCTGTTTGCGGCATATGCAGAAGAGATTGGCGGCAACGCGGTCTTTCGCATGAAGGAGTGGTGGTTCTACGCCAAATGCGCCTTCGCTGACCCCGCTACCGTTCACAAGCTCGTACGTAAGACCAAAAAGGTTGACGAATACCGCGCCGCCGTCGAGCGCGTCTTTCGCGAGCAGCCACTCGCACCCATAGCCCGCTTCCACGGCTAGTTGGTCGTTGGGGACGTTCTTTAACGACTAGTCATTTAAGAACGTCCCCAATGGCTGTGTTGCACTAGAGCAGGTTCTCCTGTGCCCACGCGATGATGTCGCTCGATTCGTAGAGTGGTTTGCCGTCGATGAACAGGCAGGGAACCTGGCGTTTTCCGCCGACGGCGATAAGTGTCTGTTCGGCATCGGAATCGGTCGAGATATTGCGCTCGGGAATGGTCACGCCGTTATCGGCAAGGAAACGCTTGACCTTTATGCAATACGGGCAGCCGGTCATAACGTAGAGCACGAGCTCGTGATTAGTAGCCATAGGGTCTCCAATCGGTTTGAGGTTTCGATTGAAATACCCAAAGCCACCGCGGTCTATGCGCACGCCAACGACGACTCGATGGCCTGGACCAGAAACGCCGTGGCTCCGGTGCCGCAGGCCTTGTCGTAGTAGTCGATAAAGCGCTGGTCGGCAAGATAACCGTGGGCGAGGCCCAGGTACGCTTCGTCTTTGGGCTCGTGTCCCCAATTAAGGCCAATCCATCGACGGTGCATCGCGACAAGCTTGCGAGCCTCGCTTCCATCCGCATCGCCGTCGCCTATGGCAATCGAAAGCTGGCCCAGAACAGCGCGTTCAAGTTCCTTCATGTCGTTCCATGCCTGAGGATCCATGTCCAGTAACGTTTCGTTTGCTGCATCGATAGCCTCATCGCCATAGCGCGCCCGCGCTTCGGCGCCGTAGCGCTCCTCGTTTTCCTGTACGGTGCGCCAGCGCTCCAGTTGCGGCAGGACGGCGCCCATGAGCGAGACGGCTTCGTCGAGCGACATGCCGGTGTTTTGCGCCAGCCGCGGGGCACAATCTTCAATCATCGCCTCCATGGTGGTGTCGTAGGTGTACTTGCCGTGGTCGTAGCACCACTTGCAGTAATGGTCGGTCGTGGCGCCCGTGGCATCGGTGCCGCAGTCGTCGGGCGTGAGTATCATGCCGCAGCTCTGGCAATAGTGCTCGGGCATTTCGAGCAGGTGAGACAGGGGCTCGCCGGTTACGGCGGCGATGAGTTTCATCATGTCGATGCCCGGTGTGACCTCGCCGCGCTCCCAACGGCTGACGGCTTGGCGTGTGACGAAGAGCTTGGCGGCGAGCTGCTCCTGGGTAAGGTGATGGGCGCGACGGATGGCAATGAGCTTTTCTGCAAAGGCCATAGCGGCTCCTTTCTGCTGGTTGATGGCTTAAGCATACGCGGCGGCAGGCGCCCTTCCAAGCAACCGTTGGTTGCACGACGGGGAACCGCGGCGAAGAATTGCGCGCAACGCCCCAAGCCTCCATGCCGTACAATGACCGGCATGGAACCTATCGCACACATACTTACCGACCTGCCGCAGAAGTTCGGCATTCCGCGCAACAGCTTTTTGGCGCCTCATCTGCAGGGACGCATCGTTTTTGAGCCGGAATTTGCCTCCAATGCAGCGGTTGAGGGTCTGGACTCCTTCTCTCACCTGTGGCTGTTGTGGCGCTTCGAAAACGGAACGCCCGGTGGCACGGCTAAGGACATAGCCGCCGATGCCAAAACGCAGGACAGGTCCGGTACCAACGCAAAATGGTCGAAGACCGTGCGTCCGCCGCGCCTGGGTGGAGCCGAGCGTGTGGGCGTCTTTGCCACGCGCAGCCCGTTTCGCCCTAATCCCATCGGTCTCACCTGCGTCAAGCTCGATCGTGTCGAGTTCACCGATGATGGCCCGATCATCCATGTGCTGGGGGCCGATCTGCGCGATGGCACGCCCATCTACGACATTAAGCCCTACATCCCGTTTGCGGATTGCCACCCGGATGCGACCGGCGGCTGGATTGAGGATGCTCCGTGGCAAGAGCTCGATGTTGAGTTTCCGCAAGCTCTGCAGGATACGGTCCCGCCCGCAAAGATTTCTGGCTTGGTCGAGGTTCTACGCCAAGATCCGCGCCGCGCGGGCAGCAAGCACGAGCCAAACCGCGTTTACCACTTAGCTTATGCTGGGCTCGACATATCTTTTACGGTCGATAAAACCCAGCTAACCGTAGTCGCCGTCAACGACGCGCAAGACTAACCAGCCATTCGTCCGCACCCGTCAAATTAAGCGCCAAACTCCGCGCCAAAACCGCCCGTGCTGGTGGACAATAACGCCTACCAAAACAATCACTTTGCACGGGAGTTCAGCATGAAATACGACTTTAGCTCGCTTATCGACCGCCACGGCATGGACTCCATCGCCGTTGACTCTTGGGGCGAGATCCCCGGCATGGCTCCGAACGCACCCGACGAGGGCTTCGACCGCATTCCCATGTGGGTGGCCGACATGAATTTTGCTACGGTGCCCACGGTTCAGGAGTACATCATCAAGCGCGCTCAGCACCCCATGTTTGGCTACTTCAATCCGCGTCCCGAGTACTTCGACCACATCATCGAATGGCAGAGCCGTCGCAACGGCGTTGAGGGCTTGGCGCCGGAGCATATCGGCTACGAAAACGGCGTGCTGGGCGGTGTCGTGTCGACGCTGCGCGCGTATGTCCAGCCAGGCGATGCGGTGCTGGTCCACAGCCCTACCTACATCGGCTTTACCAAGTCCATCGAGGCCGCGGGCTATCGCATTGTCCACAGCCCGCTTAAGCTCGACGACCAGGGCGTGTGGCGTATGGACTTTGAGGACATGGAGCGCAAGCTCGCCCAAAACCACATCCATGCCGCGGTGTTCTGCTCGCCGCATAATCCCTGCGGCCGCGTATGGGAGCGCGACGAGATCGAACGTGCCATGGACATTTATCGCCAGCACGATTGCGTGGTGATTTCGGACGAGATTTGGTCCGATATCATCCTGCCGGGACACAAGCATATTCCGACGCAGTCGGTAAGCGAGGACGCCCGCATGCGCACGGTTGCCCTCTATGCGCCCAGCAAGACGTTCAACCTGGCGGGCCTGGTCGGCAGCTACCACATCATCTATAACGAGACGCTGCGCGACCGCGTGTGCGCCGTGTCCGACAAGACCCACTACAACGAGATGAACGTCCTCTCTATGCATGCGCTTATCGGTGCCTACCAGCCGCAGGGCTACGAGTGGGTGGACGAGCTCAACCAGGTGCTTGCCGGCAATATCGAGTACTTCTGCAATTACGTGGACGAGCATTTTGAGGGCGTGTCCTATTCGCGTCCGCAGGGCACGTACATGGTGTTTCTGGACTGCACCGAGTGGTGCCGCGAGCATGGCCGCGATATTCAGTGGCTGCTCGACGAGGGGGCGCGCGTAGGCGTGGGATATCAGGACGGCCGCCCGTTCCACGGGCCCTGCCACATTCGCGTGAATCTGGCGCTGCCGCTTTCGCGCGTAAGGGAAGCGTGCGACCGCCTGGACCGCTACGTTTTTAATGCACGGTAAGTGAGCACTGCATGCGGGGTCTTCTGCCAAGTCGGCTGGAAGGCCCCGTGTGGTAAGGCATCTGTAACCATTGGGCGCAGACCTGCTGCGGAGGTTTATTTTTCCTGAATCTGCTTGCCGCAAAGATGCTCAATCGAAATCTCGTAGAGTTGGACGCCCTTGATGTCTTTGGCGATTTCCTCCTCGACTTCTTCGGCAGAAGGGTAGTACTTAAGCGCGAGCTGGCGGACTTTGTCCTCGATAAACGCGGGGGTGTCATTCGCCAGGCGACAGCGGCCAAAGACCACGGTGCTCATAACGTAGGGAGCCCAGTCACCGTCCTGGTACCACTCGTTGCCGTAAACGGTAAAGCAGACCTTGTCATCGCGCTTGAGTGCGTCGACCTTGTGGCCGGCCTTGGCGCCATGGAAATAAATCTTGTCGTGCTCGGCGTCAAAGAAGTAGTTGACGGGAATGGCGTACGGGTAGCCATCGTCGCCGTTGACGGCAAAGACGCCGCGCTTGCAGGTAGCGAGCAGTTCGCGCGCTTCTTCGTCGGTGATGGCGCGCTTCTTTCGACGTAAGGGCCTAAACATCGTTGGCTTCCTTTCTGGTCGTGCGTGGTGGTTGAGCACAAACTATAGCGAAACGGATCCGTTTTTCTTGATGCGGGCGAGCATGTTTTTGAGCTTGTTAAAGTCGAGCGGTTTGGACAGATGGGCGTTCATACCGGCGTCGTGTGCCGCCTTGGCGTCCTCGGCAAAGGCATTGGCGGTGAGCGCGATGATGGGGATATCGGCTGCATCGATCTTCTCGCTCAGACGAATCGCGCGGGTCGCCTCGTAACCATCCATTCCCGGCATCATGATGTCCATCAGAATCGCATCGAAGCTGCCGGCGGGACGGCCAACGTATAGGTCGACCGCTTCGTTGCCATCGGCGGCGCGAGTTACGACAATGCCTTCGCTTTCGAGCAGCGCCTGGGCAATCTCGGCATTCAATTCGTTGTCTTCGGCGAGCAGCACGTTCATGTCGGCGAGCGAGCAGTCGAGCGCCCTCTCGACCGTATCTGCCCGCGTCTGAGGGTTCTTGTCGATATCGAGCGGAATCTGGACGTTGAACGTACTTCCCACGTCAACCTCACTCGAAATCTCAATCGTACCGCCCATCAGTTCAATAAGCGACTTGACGATTGGCATGCCCATGCCGGTTCCTTGGAACCTGCTGCGCGCATCGTCGCCTTCTTGGGCAAACGGCTCATAGATATGCTTTAAAAACTTGGGAGTCATGCCAATGCCGGTATCCGAAACGCTAAAGCAAAAGAGCGCGCGCCCGTTATCGAGTGGCTTGGTCTTTGAACTAAAGGTGACGGAGCCGCCGTGCTTGTTGTACTTAATGCTGTTGTCTAACAGGTTGATCATGATCTGTCGGATATGGGTGGGACTGCCGATCATGTATGGCCCCGTGGCGTACGGCAGACTATTGTCCTGCATGGTGATGCCGTTACTGGACGCGCGGAGCTTGCACAGCACCAGCGTATTGTCACAGAGCTCTTTGAGGTTAAAAGGCGTATGCTCCAGTGTTAGCTTGCGGTCTTCGATTTTGCCCATCTCGAGGATGTCGTTGATCAGCGAGAGCAGGTGATTGGCGGCAACGCGCGCCTTGGCACGGCTCTCGCGGGCGACCTGGATATCGCCTTCCTTCAATTCCTCGATCTCGATAAGGCCCAGGATACCGTTGAGCGGCGTTCGGATGTCGTGGCTCATGCGCGTGAGGAATGCCGTCTTAGCGGCGTTGGCAGCATCGGCTTTTTTGCGCTCGGTTCGAGCGCGTGCGAGCGCCCAGATGAGCAGGACGATGCCGACCGACAACATACCGATGAGGGTAGCTGCAACGGCGGCACGGTTGCGATAAAGGAATTGAAGCGTGTTTGATTCCTGGGCCGTGTACGACGTGGAGGAGTAATTGCTTGCGGAGAGCGATTCTCCGGCGTTGATGATGCCCTTGTTGATGATTCCCAGCAGCTCGGGCTTTCCGCGCGAAATCCAGCACGAGAGCTCACAGGTGTCAGGGAGCTCGACCGTCTCGTAGCCTTCGAGATCATGACGATCGCCGATGGTTTTTATGCGTGAGCTGGGAGCGACGATGCAGTGCGCCGTTCCCTTCCTGAGGGCGTCGAACGCTTCATCGTCGGATTGGTATTCGGTCACGGTCGCTGTGGGGAACAGACTTTCAAGTACATTTTGGTTGACAAACGATGATTTGGTGCAGGCGATGTTCTGAAGGTCTTTGTTCAGATTGCCGTCGGTGTGGATGGCGGTGAGGGACACGGTCCCCAACGATACCGACTGCACAACGCCTGATTGCTCGGCAAACCAGTAATCTCGGTATACCGGCAGCGCAACGTCTATGCTTCCCTTTGACAGGGCCTTTGACATCATCTTGTAGCTATCAAAGGGGACGGTTTTGACCGTAATGCCAAATTTATCGTGCAGCGTCGTCGCAAGCGATGCGAGCGAGCCTTCCATTTCGCCGTTTTCGTCTTCGTTGCAGTAGGGGAGTTTGCCCGTAATGTAGCCGAGCGTGATGGTGTTGCCATTTGCTTTGAGCCAGGAACGTTCGGGGCCGTTGAGCGATGATGAACCGCTGCTTTGGGCCGAGTAGTTAGATTTGACTTCGTCGATATAGCGTGGGTTGACGCGGGCGATTGCCGACATGGCGGCATTGATGTCGTCCATCAGGTCGGGGCGGCTTTTGGGGACGGCAAAATAGTAGTCGCTCGAACCAATGTAGAACATGGGGGAGGCGCTGGGCGACGAGGTCGTGTCGTTCATGATGATGGCATCGACCTCGTTGTTTGCGAGCGCGTCAAAGAGGGCACTGCCAGTGTCGATTTCTTTATAGGTGCAGGTAATGCCTTCGTTGGCGAGCCACTGCTGGCCAACGAAGGTTTGCATGACGCCGGAGTTGCAACCGATAGTGAGACCCTGGAGCGCTTGGGGGTCACCCTTGGCCAGATCGTCGCGATCGGGCTTGGCGTAGATGTAGTAGCGCTCGGTGCCCTCGGGGTTCGAGGAAAAGAGCAGCTTTTGGGCGCGTTCCTCGGAGTAGGAGATGTTGGGCATGAGGTCGATTTCGCCTGCCTCGAGCATGTCCATAAGCTCGGTGAAGGTGCCGGAGATGTATTCGTACCGCCAGCCGGGCGTGTAGTACGACAGGGTCTGGAGGTACTCGTAACCCCATCCCGAGAGACGCTCGCCGGGGGTGCCGTCCTGGAAGCCCTCGTTGTTGACGAGCCAACCAACGCGGACCGTCTTGACTGGCTGGCTAGAGTCAGCGGCAAAAGCCTGGACAGGCGCGATAGAACTCAGCACGGCAAGCGCGGCGAGCACAATGGCCAGGGCGCGACATATAACTGAACGAAGGACAGTGGCAGCTCTCACATGCAATCCTAACGAATCGAGACATTACCGCATAAGGATACCAGCTCAGCCCGCCCAGTCGGCAGCTGCACCGCTAAACGCTCCCGCCCGGCAGTCATTGGGGACGTTCTTAAACGACTAGTCATCGGGGACGTTCTTGTTTGACTAGTCATTTAAGAACGTCCCCAATGACTAGTTCCGTTTGCGGGGGAGGCGTGGGACAATACCGAGCGAACGTGATTGGGCGTCTGGGAAAAGGGGTCGCGATGAAAAAGCTCAAGACGCTTGCTGACGTGTTACGCCAGGCGGGCTTCGTGCGCATTACGGAGCTGTTCCTCGTCTTTTACCTGCTGTGCTCGACGGCCGTCTGGTTGTCCGAGCCTACGACCCTCACGTTTGGCGATGGGCTCTGGTTTAGCTTTGAGACGGTCTCGACGATCGGCTTTGGCGACATCCCGGCCGAGACACCGGTTGCCCGCGCTATTACCGTCGTCTTGAGCGTCATCAGCATCTTCTACATCGCCATGCTCACGGGCGTGGCGGTGAACTACTGCAATACGCTTATCAAGATGCGTCAAAAGGACACCATGGCTCGTTTTATGGACGATCTTGAGCATTTGGAAGAGCTCGATCGTGACGAGCTCGCCGATCTGTCACGCCGCGTGCGCGAGTATCGTCGACGCCAGCGCTAAGACGAACGTCGTGCGCCACAACAGGGGGACAAATATGAACATCACCGTGTACCTGGGTGCCAACACTGGCAATGACCCGGCATTTCTGCCCGCGGTACAGGAGCTGGGCAACTGGATTGGCGCCAACGGACACGCGCTGGTATACGGCGGGTCCAAATCGGGCCTGATGGGCGCGCTCGCCGATAGCGTGCTCGATGCCGGCGGACACGTGACGGGTGTTGAGCCGAGCTTTTTTATCGAGGCCGAGTTTCAACATGACGGTATCGACGACCTCATCGTGACGAGCGATATGGCGGAGCGCAAGGCCAAGATGATTGAGCTCGGCGATGCGTTCATCGCCTTTCCCGGTGGGACGGGCACGCTCGAGGAGATTGCCGAGGTCATGTCCGCGGTGTCGTTGGGGCACCTGAGTGCTCCGTGCATCCTGTATAACCTGGACGGTTACTACAACGACCTCAAGGCGCTGCTCGGGCACATGATCGATAAGGGTTTATCGAGCCCGCAGCGCCAGCAAGGCATTTACTTTGCCGACGATTTGCGCGAGATTGCCTCGATCATCAACGGATAAGTCTTGAGCCTGTCCCACTATGGCTCCCAATGGTGCCGTTTGCGGCGCAGACGGTTAGCTCGTTCGGGCAACGCTCGCTCTACAATAAAACATAACTATGTCGACTTTGACCGCGGGAGGACCCGATGGATAACCTTGCCAAACCCACAAACCGCGCGCTGTTTTTAGTTAGCGTTGCCGTGACCGGTGCGTTCGCAGGTGCCGCGGTCTGGCTGTTCTTTTTTGCGATGGAGCACGGTATCGACTATCTGTGGACCGAGATTCCGCACGCGCTGGGCGTCGCTTCGCCCGAGCTTGCCAGCGGCCCGTTTGGCTTTTTGCCGTACCCGTTTTTTGTCTGCTTGCTGGGCGGTCTGTTAATTGGTCTGTACGAAAAGATGACAGGCACCAAGACCGATGACCTCAACCAGGTGATGGCTAAGGTTAAGCAAGACGGGCGCTACCCGTACGACAACCTGGGCAAGCTTTCGCTCGCGGCATTGCTGCCGCTGCTGTTTGGCGGAAGTATTGGACCGGAGGCCGGCCTGACCGGCGTTATCGCGGGTCTGTGCAGCTGGGTTGGCGACCGTATGCGTCGCTTTGGCGCCGAGTTTAGGGAGCTTACGCTGCTGGGTACCCAGGCTGCCCTGACGGCGCTCTTTACCGCGCCCGTCTTTGGCTTTGTGGCACCGCTTGCCGGTAGCGCCGACGGCGACGAGGGCTCTGCGTCCGACGAGATCACCATCAGGCTGCCCAAGGCGCAAAAGACCGTGGTTTACGGCATCGCGATTGCCGGCGGCCTGGGCACCTACCTGCTGCTTGGCCAGCTTGTGGGCGGCGGCATGGGCATGCCCAGGTTCGAGGCCGCCGAGGTAGGCAATCTGGAGCTTACCTGGCTCATTCCTCTGTCGCTGATCGGAACAATCTGCGGCTGGCTGTACTTTGTCTCTGAGCACGCGAGCGAAGCGCTTGCCCATGCCATAGGGGAGCGTCCTGTCGTCAAGGCCATGCTAGCCGGTCTGGCGCTCGCCATCTGCGGCACGGTCCTGCCCTACACCATGTTTGCCGGCGAGACTCAGGCCGACGTGCTCATGGAAACCTACCTGACCATTCCCGCTGGCGTGCTTATCGCGACCGGTCTTGTTAAGGCCATGCTGACGCCCGCCCTCATCAACCTTGGTTGGCGCGGCGGCCACTTCTTCCCGGTTATCTTCTCAGGCGTAAGCTTGGGCTATGGCCTTGCCATCCTCACCGGCGCAGATCCGGTCTTTTGCGTCGCCGTCTGCACGGCATCGACGATGGGTGCGGTCATGCGTCAGCCGGTCATGGTCGTGGGCCTGCTGCTCATGTGCTTCCCACTCAAGGGTATCGTCTGCATGATCATCGCCGCCGTCATCGCCGCCGGCATTCCACTGCCCAAGCCGCTGCGCAAGTAGCACGGCAGCGCGCGGTCAGTACAAACATCTCAAGTCCGGTGCGGGCGCTGTGTCACGGATTTGCGGGTGGACTGGATTTCGTTCGGTATCGGCGCTACTTCCAAATTGCAAGCGCGGCGGTGCCCAGTACGATGAGGACGAGACCGATGGCGCTGCGGCGGGAGAGTTTTTCGTTGAATGCCAGGCGCGCAAATAGCACCGATACGACAATCGATAGTTTGTCGATCTGCACCACGACACTCACCTGGCCTGCAGCGATGGCATAGTAATAGAGCAGCCACGATGCTCCAGTCGCGATGCCCGATGTTGCGAGAAATGTGAGTTCGCGCCGGTCAACGTGCGCGACCTGCTCCAGTTTTCCCTTGGCTGCCACGATTGCCCATGCCATAACCAGTACCACGCAGGTGCGGATTGCCGTGGCCAGGTTTGACTCGACGCCTTCGATGCCGATCTTGGCGAGGACGGAGGTGAGTGCCGCGAACACGGCGGCGCCGAAGGCGTAAGCGAGCCAGGTTCGGTCTTGCTGCTGCTCGGGTTCGGCGGACTGCTTCTTCTCGATCATTAAAAACGTGCCGAGGGTGATGACAGCGGTTCCCACGAGCTTAACCGCAAGGTTGCTCGTCTCGTCAAAAAGCGCGATGGCGACCAGCGCGGCGAGCACGGTGCTCATCTTGTCGACCGGTGCGACCTTATTGACATTTCCGATGCTCAACGCCTTAAAGTAACAGATCCACGAAGCACCGGTAGCGAGTCCCGAGAGGACGAGAAAGAGCCAGGATCTGGGTTCGATGCTGCCAATGGTTCCAATGGATCCAGAAATGCCCGCCATTGCCCAGGCGAAAACGAGCACCACGCAGGTGCGAATGGCCGTCGCGACATCGGAGTCGGTCTGCTTGATGCCGCATTTGGCCAAGATGGATGTGATGCCGGCAAAGAATGCTGACGCAAATGCTGCGACAACCCACGACACGGGTGCGGTGCCTCCTTGGATAATGGGTTTATCCTGCGAGTTTTATGGACATGAGGATACCGCCCCTCCATGAAGGTTTGATATGGCCGCGGCGAGACGGGGGTTATGTTCCGGGGAGCCATTTGGTGAAGGCTCGAATTGAAGGTGAATGTTTTTCCGAGAAGTGAACGAGTAAATATGGACCCCTGGAGCATGCACACTTTTTTCGAATAAAACCGCAGGATTCCTAGGCAAAAACCGCAGGAATTAAGCCCATAAAAATGTCGATGATACGGGATGCTGATTTTACTCGTTCACTTCGCGGAAAACCATTCACCTTCAATATACCGTCGGCCTTTCTTTGGTTGCCAAGAGCTAAACGGCATGCTTCGAAGGGCGGCGGCGTTGTTGCTGCTTCGTCTTATCTAGTAAATGAGGTGGCGTGCAGCCCAAGCCCTTTGGCTGTCGATTACAGGTCGCGTGCCCGATAGACCTTGGTGCTGACGGTGCAGCTGATTGCGCATAGTGCGAGCGCCAGTACGGCAATTCCTGCACACAGACAGCCAAGGACGGCAGGATCGGGATTCGCCCCGGCAATCGACATAAGCCAGTTGCTGATGGGGTTGGAGGAGCTCAGCGCTGCCATGGTAAGGCATCCGAGTAGGGCAAACAGGCCAACGGATAGGCGCAGTGCCTCCATGTGTCCAAATCGGAAGAACAGCGGCTGAGCCAAAAACACCATCATGAGGGAGATGAGCATCGATGCGGCGGAGGCTATTGTGATCTCAAAGACGGTCTGTCCCGTCAAGGGAATGCCCGTGGGATCGAAGAACGGAAGGGCGATGATGTTCAAAAGCACGGCGGCGCATGCCATGACGGCCGAGAAAGCAATAATGCACAGGTAGCGTGCGCAGATGATGTCTTTGCGCGAGAACGGCAGCGTTGCCCGATAGCGCTCCCAGCCGTTTTGGTTATCGTAGCCAGCCAGTGAGTTCATGATTATGATGGGCGACATGGCGCTGACCGCGCAGGCGCCGGCGCTCATACCGGAATCGCCGTCCGATGCGTTGGCAAGGGTTAGCACGACGAAGATGAACAGGCCGACGCCCGCAATGCTCGGGATGAGCGTGCGAGCGATGGCGAGCTCGGACATAAAGGCGCGTTTCATTTCGAAGCCCCTTTCAGCATGAGGCGAAGATAGTCATCAATGGTTGCCCGGTCGCAGGGAATCTCGGGAAAGGCCTCGAGCGTTTCGCGACGGTTGGGCACGAGCACGTCCACGCTATAGGCGTGGTGGACGGCACGGGCGCCTTCGACGCAAGTCATAAGCTCGGCAGCCTGTGCTTGGGTACAGTGGGCGATGCCGGCGCGGTCGGTAATGTCCTCGCGCGGCAGGTCAAAAATAATCGCGCCATTATCGATGCAGATGACGCGATCAGCGGTGCGATCGAGGTCGGACGTAATGTGGCTCGAGAGCAGCACGCTGTGCTGGCCGTCGGCGACAAAGGCAAGCAGCTCATCAAGCAGTTCCTCGCGTGCCATGGGATCGAGGCCCGCGGTGGCTTCGTCCAAAACGAGCAGCTTGGCATTGTGGCTGAGTGCACAGGCAAGCTGCAGTTTCATGCCCATGCCGCGGGAGAGGTCCTTGACCTTTGTCTTGGGATCGAGGCCAAATCGGTTGATGAATCCGGCGAACGTTTCGCGGTCCCACGTGGGGTACGCCGGGCCTACGAGCGACTCGACCTGGCCCACCTTGAGTGTGGAAGGGAAAGGACACGTGTCCAGCACGAGACCGACACGGGTGCGCAAGCAGCGCTGCGCTTCACCGGGCGCGTCGGCGCCACAGCGCTGCCCAAACAGGCGTACCTCGCCGGCATCGAGCTTGATAAGCCCGAGCGCGGCGCGAATGGTCGTTGTCTTGCCGGCACCGTTAGCGCCCACAAAGCCAACAATCTGGCCGGGCTCCACGGCGAGCGTGACATCACGCAGCGAAAAACGGTCGCTCACGCGGCGTGAGACACCTTTGAGTTCTAACAAGTTTTGCATGGTATAGCCTTTCTTGCAGATGGCTACTGCATGGTTTCGGGGGCTACCAGGTCGAGCATCTCGTGCAGTTTGTCGCGCGTGACGCCCAGGGCTTCGGCTTGTTCTGCCGCCTGCGTAAGCAGCTCTTCGATATGGCAGAGCTGGTTTTCGCGCAAGAGCTCTTGGTTGCCCTCGGCGACAAAACAGCCCTTGCCCTGCACGGTGCAGATAAACCCGAGCTGCTCCAGATCGGCGTAGGCGCGCTTGGTGGTGATGACGCTCACGCCCAGGTCGCTCGCGAGTGCGCGGATGCTGGGGAGTTTGGCTCCCGCGGCGAGCGTGCCCGAAAGGATTTGAGCTTTGACCTGCGAGGATATCTGCTCGTAGATGGGCTTGTCGCTCGAATTGGATAGGATAATGTCCACAGCGGCTCCTTAGCTGTTGGGCTACACGTGTATATAACCGGTAAGCACAGTATATATACACTATGCACAGTTATGCAAGAGGCAAATACGGATTAAGCCGGCTACCCAGACCCCAACTGATGAATTTGTCCTGATAGGTGCCCTATGGCGAGGTTTCACGGCTACAATAGGGCAGTTACATCGACGTAATGCATATAGAACGCAAGAAAGGATCCGCATGGCAAGCCTGTCGGATGAAATCTCGTCGCGCCGCACATTCGCGATCATCAGCCACCCGGACGCCGGTAAGACCACGCTTACCGAGAAGCTGCTGCTCTATACCGGCAGCATCCAGACCGCCGGTTCGGTCAAGGGCAAGAGCTCGGCCAAGCACGCCGTCTCGGACTGGATGGACATCGAGAAGGAGCGCGGTATTTCCGTTACCTCCTCGGTGCTGCAGTTCACCTACAACGGCGCCTGCGTCAACATCCTCGATACCCCCGGTCACCAGGACTTCTCGGAGGATACCTACCGTACACTTATGGCCGCCGACGCCGCAGTCATGGTCATCGACGGCGCCAAGGGCGTCGAGGCCCAGACCAAGAAGCTCTTTAAAGTCTGTACGCTGCGCCACATTCCCATCTTCACCTTTGTGAACAAGCTCGACCACGAGGCTCGCGATCCGTTTGAGCTCATGGAAGAGATCGAGAATGTTCTGGGCATCAACACCTATCCCATGAACTGGCCGATCGGCAGCGGCCGCAACTTCCGCGGCGTGTTCGACCGTCAGACCCGTCGCGTTATCGCCTTCGAGGGCGACGGTCACGCCAACGCCACCAAGAAGGTCGCCGAGGTCGAGGCCGAGCTGGGCGATCCTTCCATGGACGAGCTCATCGGCGAGGAGAACCATAAGAACCTGATGGACGACATCGAGCTGCTCGATGGCGCTGGCGACGAGCTCGACTTGGATGCTGTGGCCTGCGGCAAGCTGAGCCCGGCGTTCTTTGGCTCGGCGCTCACCAACTTTGGCGTGGAGCCCTTCCTCAAGGAGTTCCTGCGTCTGGCCCCGACGCCGCGCGCCTATACCGATACGCTCACCAGCGAGCCGGTCGATCCCTGCCGCGACGACTTTAGCGGCTTTGTGTTTAAGATCCAGGCCAACATGGACAAGAACCACCGCGACCGCATCGCCTTTGTGCGCATTTGCTCGGGCAAGTTCGAGCGCGGCATGGATGCCTTCCACGTGCAGGGCAACCGCAAGCTCAAGCTTGCCACGGGCACGTCGATGATGGCCGACGATCGCGCCATCGTGGACGAGGCGTACGCGGGCGATATCGTGGGCCTGTTCGATCCGGGTATCTTTAGCATCGGCGACACCGTGTGCTCCGGCAAGCGCCACGTGCAGTATCCGCAGATTCCGACGTTCGCCCCCGAGATGTTTGCTCGCATTACGCAGGTCGACACGCTCAAGCGCAAGCAGTTCGTCAAGGGTATGGAGGAGCTTGCCCAGGAGGGCGCCATCCAAATCTTCCGCGAGCTGGGTGCCGGCATGGAGAGCGTCATCGTGGGCGTGGTCGGCGTGCTGCAGTTTGAGGTGCTCGAGCGCCGTCTCAAGGCCGAGTACCGTGTTGAGGTTCGTCGCCAGCCGCTGCCCTATACGGACATCCGCTGGATCCAGAATGACCCCGATACCATCGATATCCCGGGTCTTTCGCTCACGCGCGACACGCTGCGCGTCGAGGACATGCGCGGCGGTAAGCTACTGCTGTTCACGAGCCCGTGGAACGTGGATTGGGCTACCGACCACAACCCCGACCTTATCCTGTCGGAGTTTGGCAACGTGGCCTTTTAACGCATCGGCGCGGTGGCCCTGCGGGGCTGCCGCGCCGTTCGCTTGCCTGATGCCGTGTGAGCGGCTATCATACCCACCGTCGTCTCAAGACCGGGGCGTCCGAGCAGTTCGGGTCCGATATCCTGCTCGTTAAACCTAAAACCAAAGGAGTACATAATGATCAAGAAGGTCATGGAGGACTACAAGGTCCTGTTGCGGAGCATTCCCGCGGCAACGGTTTCGCTGTTTTTCGTGAGCGTCATCATGATGAACCTGCTGGCCAACAAAGAGCTCATCAGTCTGCCGTATCTGGCGCTCGACTGTGGCTTTGTGGTGAGCTGGGTTTCGTTTTTGTGCCAAGACATGATCTGCAAGCGCTTTGGCGCCAAGGCATCCATCAAAATCTCTATCCTCGCGCTGCTGGTTAACCTGGCCGTGAGCCTGTGCTTTTGGGCATGTTCGCTCACGCCCGGCATGTGGGGCGCCTACTACGACACGGGCATGATCGAGGTCAACACCGCCCTTAACGCCACCATCGGTGGCACCTGGTACGTGGTGCTGGGCTCTTCGCTGGCAATGCTCGTTTCTGCCGTGGTTAACTCCACGCTCAACCAGTCGCTCGGCCGCATGCTCAAAAAGAATAACTTTGCGAGCTTCGCCTTCCGCTCCTATGTGTCCACGGGTGTTGGCCAGTTTATCGACAACTTGGTCTTTGCCATTGTGGTGAGCCACACGTTCTTTGGTTGGACCTGGGTGCAGGTCCTTATGTGCTCGCTGACCGGCGCTGTTGCCGAGCTGCTGTGCGAGGTTTTCCTGAGCCCCGTGGGCTACAAGGTCGTGCGCGGCTGGGAGCGCGAGAATGTGGGCTCCGAGTACCTCGAGCGCCACGCAACCGCCTAAGGAGCGAGTATGCGGGTTTTGATCACGGGCGCTTCGGGCGGTATCGGAGCCGCGTGCGTGCAGCGCTTTTTGGATGAGGGCCACGAGGTCGTGGGCTTTGATCTGCTGTCGCCGGCGATCGAACACGAGCGCTACCGCCATCTGATCGTTGATGTCCGCGAGCCGGACTCGTTTCCAAGCGACCTTGAGCCTCAGGTAATCGTGAACGTTGCCGGTACGCAGGATTCGGCCGACGACATCGCTGCCAACCTGTGTGGCACCATCAACGTGACCGAGCGCTACGCCTTTGTGGGGGAGGGGCTCGCCGCCAAGCCTGCGCCGGCTATCAAATCCGTGGTCAATGTGGGGTCGGCGAGCGGACATACGGGATCGGAGTTTCCCGCCTATGCCGCCAGCAAGGGCGGTGTTATCGCCTACACCAAGAACCTTGCAAACCGCCTGGCACCGCAGGCCATCGCCAACAGTGTGGACCCGGGCGGCGTTATAACGCCGCTCAACCGTTGCGTGATGGAAGACGAACACCTGTGGAACCAGATTATGGAGCTCACGCCGCTTAAACGCTGGGCCACCGCCCAAGAGATCGCCGAGTGGATCTACTTTGTGGGCGTGACCAACCGGTTTATGACCGGGCAGAGTCTGTTGATCGATGGCGGCGAGGCCGGCCGCACACAATTTATATGGCCCGAATAGGAAACGCGCCCGGCGGAAAGCCATCGGGCGCGTTTTTTGATGTATCGATTTTTAGCTGAGGCAAGTCCAGTTGACGGGGGTCGAGCCGTGCTGTTCGAGTAGCCGATTGGCAGCGGAGAAGGGGCGCGACCCCATAAAAGCGGGGAGTTCTGCCGTGGCACGGTTGGCCGAAAGCGGCGAGGGGTGCGTAGAGGCCAGGCAGAACTTGCCGGTTGCCTTGCCCGCGCCGATTGCGGCGAGCTTGCCTTCGACCATCTGCTGGGCAAAGCGGCCCCATGCCAAAAAGACGACCGGCTGGGGCAGCTGGCAGCAGCGTTCGATAACGTAGTCGGTGAGCGTGCTCCAGCCCAGCTTGGCGTGCGAGTTGGCGGCATGCTCGCGCACGGTGAGCGTGGTGTTGAGGAGCAGGACGCCCTGCTGTGCCCATGGGGTTAGGTCTCCCGTGGCGGGAATGGGGCAACCCAGATCGGCTTTGAGTTCCTTGTAAATGTTGCGCAGACTCGGCGGCAACTTGGTTTGCGTCGCGGGGACCGAGAACGACAGCCCCATGGCCTGGTTGGGTCCGTGATAAGGGTCTTGACCCAAGATGACAACCTTGACCTGGTCGGCTGGCGTGTAGGCGAGGGCATTGAGGATGTCGTCTTGTGCCGGGTAGATAGTCTGCTCGGCACGCAAAAGGGCGATGTGCTCGAGCAGCTGGTTCGTAGTGTCACGTACCGGCTGCGGCGCATCGCCCAACCAAGTTGCTATGTTGCGGTCGCGGGTCGCGGCGTCCATGGGACTCCTTTACGTCAGATGCTCTGTCGGTATCTATTGTAAAGGCGCACCGGTTGCCTTTATGCCACGGCTGTATGAGGAGTGGGGTCTACGAGACGTGCTCGGGCGCTCCTGCCATGCGAGCCTGTCCATGTGCGCGGAGGCGCGGAAGCTCGACGGTTGCCACCATGACGCCGGTGAGGATGAGGGTGGCGCCAAAGAAGGCGATGGGGTTCAGGACCTCGCCGACCAGGAAGAACGAAAAGACGGCAGAGCAGACCGGCTCGAGCGAGAAAGCGAAGCCGGTGGTCTCGGCAGGCACGTGGGGCTGCACGAGCGTTTGGGTGATAAAGCCATAGGCAGAGCAGATGAGTGCGAGCGCGACGACAACGACAATCTCGCTCGGCGTGCCGGGAAGCGTGAAACCGCCAAAGGTGAATGCGGCGATACCCGAGAATAAGCCGCCGAAGCCCAGCTGCCAAACGCCCAGGGCCAGCGGGTCGACATCTTCGACAAAGCGCTTCGCCACAATGATATGGCCGGCATAAACAAAAGCGGAGAGCAGCATGATGAGCGCGCCCGGGTTCAGGCTGGTGAAGTCGGCGCCCGAGAGCAGCAACATACCGCAGGTGACGATGGCGGTGCCGACGAGCACTTTGCGCTCGGGGGCACGACGCAGCAGGGCGGCGTTGGCAAACGGCACGATCACGACCGTCAGGCTCTGCAAAAAGCCGGCGGTGGAGGCGGAGGTGAGGCTGGAGCCCAGGCACATGCAGGTGAGTTCGGTTGCCATAATGGCGCCGATGATGGCAGCGCGGACCATAAGGTCGCGGTTGATGCGGAAAGCGCGCTTGTGGAAGAGCGGCAGGCAAGCCACAAAGGCGATGATGCAGCGCAGCGCAACGATGCTCGTGGCGTTCATACTGTCCATGCCGATCTTCATGAGGGGGTACGAAAAGCCCCATGCGACGGGAACGGAAAATGAGAGCGCGATTGCTTTTTTGCGATCCATGGGACTCCTTTTGTTACAGAACGGTTTCGTAAAAAGGATTCTGCTCCCAGATGTGGATGTAGTAAAGCGAATGTATCTTCAGTATGATTAAGAAATGCTAATGTCATTAGGAAAAGCGCTGGCAAAACGTTTTACGGCTGCATTGATGTGGAGGCACGATGGCATCGCGGTATCAGATTGTTTGTATGGTGGTCGATCGCGGCAGTCTTAAGGGCGCGGCGGACGAGTTGGGCTATACGCAAAGTGCGGTGAGCCAGGCCGTCAAGGCGCTCGAGCGCGAGCTGGGCACCACGCTTATCGAGCGCGGAAAGCAGGGCGTTTCGCTTACGCGCGATGGCAAGCAGTATCTGCCGTACCTGCGCCAGATTGTGACCGCCGAGGCCGAGCTCGAGGGCAAGCGCCAGGAGCTGCTGGGGCTTTCGTCGACCGATATTCGCATCGCGACGTTTACCAACGTGAGCCGTACCGTGCTGCCGCGTGTGATCCGCGACTTTGGTACGCTGCACCCGGGCGTACGCTTTACCCTCAAGCAGGGCGATTACACGCGCAACGCTCAGTGGGTGCACGACGGCGTGGTGGATTTTTGCTTTACGGCGCGCGGGTTTACCGCAGGCCTCGAGAAGCGTGTGGTCTATCACGACGAGTTGGTGGCGCTGCTGCCGGCTGCGCATCCGCTGGCGGCAAAGGAAAAGGTGACGCTCGCCGACCTGGCGTCCGAGCCCTTTGTGCTGCTGGATGAGGGCGAACAGAGCCTGGTGCTCGATGCATTTGCGACACATGGGCTGTCGCCGCACGTGACGAGTGAGGTGACTGACGACTACACCATCATGGCGATGGTGGAGGAGGGCCTAGGCGTGAGCATGCTCTACCGTCGTACTGTGGAGGGCATGCGAGCCGATATTCGTGTGCGACCCATCGTGCATGCTCCCTCGCGCGACGTAGTGGCAGCTTGGCGCAGCTGGGATACCATGCCTATCGCCACGAGGCGCTTTATCGACTATATGAGCTCGCATATTGTCAATTAATGACTGGCGTGGCGTTGAGTGCGGTGTCTAGCGGGCTGTCGCTTTGGCTTGGGTGGCGCGATAGGTGCGTGCCGGGTGGCAAAGTAGTACCGCCACGACCATAAAGAACGCCGTGGTGCCCAGGCTGATAGGGTAGACCATCATGATGTTCGCAAAGGTGCGGAAGTGCGGGAACACGCAGAACACCCAATAGAAGCGGATGCCGCAGACGCAGATCATGGTGATGAGGGCGGGCGTGAGCGAGATACCAAAGCCGCGTAGGTAGCCGGACATGTTTTCGTAGAACATGCTAAAGGCGTACGCCGGGAAGATCGAACACACGCGGATATAGCCGATCGAGACGATGTTGGGATCGCTGTTGAACAGCGACAAGATCTCGCGCCCCAGGCCGACAATAACGATGATCGTGGTGAGTGCAACGATACCGCCTTCGACCAGGCAGACCTTGAGCGTTTTGGTGCAGCGGTCGATCTGGCGGGCACCGTGGTTTTGTCCCACAAAGGTGGTGCAAGCCTGGCTAAAGCTGTTGAGCAGGTTGTAGCATACGTACTCCAAGCTCATAGCGGCGCTCGATGCCGCCATGACCTCGGTGCCCAGGCTGTTGATAGCAGACTGGATGATGATGTTGGCGACGGCAAAGACGGCGCTCTGGATGCCGGCGGGCAGGCCGATCTTGACGATGCGCTTGAGGGCGACGGGGTCGATAGCCAGGTCGCGCGGGGTGACGCGGACGACGGAGTCGGTCTTGAGCAGGCGGATAAAGAGCGTAGCGGCGCTGACGGTGTAGGCGATGGCGGTGGCGATGGCGACGCCCGCGACGCCCCAGTGGAGTACGGGGACAAAGATGAGGTCCAGGCCAATGTTGAGGACGGTGGACACGGCAAGCGCCTGCAGCGGCATGCGGGTGATGCCGACGGAGCGGAAGATCGCGGCCTCAAAGTTGTAGAGCAAGATCGAGGGCATGCTGAGCAAAAAGACGCGCAGGTAGAGCGAAGCGAGCGGCATGGTTTCGGCGGGAACATTGAGCGCGGCGAGCATGGGCTCGGCAAAGATCTCGCCCAGCGCAATGACGACAAAGCCCACGAGCGCCATTAAAATCGAGGTATGGACGGCGCGTTTGACCATGTTCTGATCGTTGCGGCCGATAGCGTTGGCGATGACCACGTTAGAGCCAAGCGACATGCCAATAAACAAGTTGAGCATAAGACTGGTAAGCGGAACATTGGAGCCGACCGCCGCCATGGCGAGGGTTCCCTGGTCACCCGAGAAGTTACCGATAATGACCGTGGCGATGAGGTTCGACAGCTGCTCCAAGATGCTCGTGGCGGCCACGGGGAAGGCGAACAGGGGAACATTGCGCCACAGCGATCCGGTGGTCATGTCAATGTGCTTAGATACGGTGTCAGCCATACGCTCTCAATCTCTAACATGCTCTTTTGTGCTTATTTGCGCAGACGATGATACTCCTAATCGACTAGTCATTGGGGACGTTCTAAAACGATTACTCATTCAAGAACGTCCCCAATGACTAGGCGGGGAAGGCGTGCGACAATGGTGGGCGTTGTGTTGTTCGCGCTAAGGAGTTGCCATGTTGTTGTGTCCCGTTTGCCATGAGCCGCTGGTGGATGACGAACGCGGTGCTGCATGCGCGGGTGGGCACCGGTTTGACCGTGCGCGCGAGGGCTATCTATATCTCCTGCGCTCGTCCAAGAGCGGCGACTCCATGGGCGATCCCAAGTCGCAGGCACGCAGCCGTCGCGACTTTCTGAACCGCGGTTACTATGCGCCGTTGCGCGATGCGATGGTCGAGCTGGTGCGCGAGCGGGTGTCTGGACGTGCCGCGTCTACGAACTGCCCCATGACGTTGCTCGATATTTGCTGTGGCGAGGGCTATTACACCAGCGCCATGGGTGCGGTGCCGGGCGTGGATGCTTACGGCTTTGACCTGGGCAAAGAGATGGTGCGCCTTGCCGCCAAGCGCGGCGATGCGACCTATTTCGTGGCCAACATGAAGGACATCCCCGTGGCCGATGGCACCTTCGATATGGTGACCGAGCTCTTTGCTCCCTTTAACGAGCGTGAGTTTTCTCGCGTGCTGGCGCCAGAGGGCTCGCTCTACACCGTGGTGCCGGGTGCCCGTCATCTGTTTGGGCTCAAGGAGGTACTCTACGACACGCCGTACCTTAACGATGAGAAGCTGCCGAAGACCACCGAGCTCGAGTTAGTCGGAACGCAGCGGGTATCTGCGAATATTACGCTTCAGACCCAGGCCGATATCGAGGCGGTGTTCCAGATGACGCCGTACTACTATCGCACACGCCCTGCCGACAAAGAGCGCCTGGCAAATTTGGATACCCTTCAAACCGACATCGACTTCATCATCGCCGAGTACCGCCACAGCTAACAACCTGCCAAAAAGGGACAGGTTTATTTTGGTAGGTTTTATCTGGGCAAACGTAAAGGGCCGACCGCGGAGATGCGCGATCGGCCCTTTTTAGTTGCTTGGCTGCAGAGGTTATGAGAAGCGAGCGCTTACAGGCGGTCCTTGTTCTCGGCCTTAACGGCGTGTGCCTGCTGGACAAAGAACAGGTCGTACACCACGATGACAAAGGCGCCAAAGTTGATGGCGTCGCCGCCAAACGCGGGAAGCGTGAGCACCGCTTGGGCAAGCGTGGCGACCGCGGCAACAATACCGAGCTTAAACGCGCCGTCCACCTGCGAAGGCTTGTTGGCGCCCTTGACACCGGCGACGCCTGCAGCAAGGTCGACGAGACCCTTGGCGATAAGCACGACCGCTGCGAGCGTGGCGTACGAACCGTACGTGGAATCGAGACCGCCCGTGGCGATACCGACGCCGGCGGTGACGAGGCTGGCGATGCCCAAAACAAAGTAGATGAGAGCAAGGATTTTGAGAGTCTTGCGAGTGAAGCTCATGGCTGGTCCTTTCGATACGAGTACGCCAACTTGGCGCACCCAATGTACTGCACATATGGTGAAGCACATTGTAGTTCAACGGGGCGATGCATGCGTTTGAAAGCGTCTCTTGCCTGTGCGGTCCAACCTTTCAAAAAGGAAAGCTGGGCGTAAGTCAAATCGATGGCAGCGTATGCGCGGCGCTGCGATGATGGGGCCATGGTAAGAGTTGGACCGAAGGAGGAGCCATGATGTACGGAGCAGAGCAGGTACGTGAGGCGCGGTCGTTGGGAAGGCGCATGAGTGATTCCGTGATCGCTGCTGTGTGCACGGGATTGATGGCGGTGCTTTGCATTGGGATGCTGTGGGCCATGACGCATGTGGGACAATAGCGGGCGGTGGGGTGCCGACACAAACGGCGCTCACGTATTCGTTTTGCTTATTAAGGAGTACCCATGGGCGTCGTCGATCCCTTTTCTGTTGCTCGGGCCGCGGGGCTTGAGCTGATCGGGAAGTCCGAGGGCCTCACGCTCACCGACGGCACGATGGAGCTGCGTGCCGATTTTACCCGCATGCTGCCACGACTCAAGCAAGGCCGTCTGCAGCAAGAGCTGCTGGTAAAGGCTGCGCGCGTAAAAGGCATCGAGCGCCCATGGGCGATTGATGCCACGGCGGGCTTTGGCGAGGATTCGCTGCTGTTGGCGGCCGCGGGCTTTACCGTCGATCTGTACGAGCAGGATTGCGTGATTGCGGCGCTCCTCAAGGATGCCTTGGATCGCGCGGCAGACGATCCGGCGCTTGCGGTTGCCGTGTCGCGCATGCGCCTTCATGCGGGCGAGGACAGCATTGCCGGTCTTCGCCATGTAGCTGAGTTGATCGGGCGGGGCGAGCTTGCCGCCCCCGACGTGGTGTATCTGGACCCCATGTTTCCCGAGCGCACCAAAAGTGCGGCGGTCAAAAAGAAGTTCCAGCTCCTACATCATCTGGAGCAGCCATGCGCCGACGAGGAATTGCTGGTCGAGGCGGCGCTTGCGGTGCACCCGCGCAAGGTCGTTATCAAACGGCCGGTAAAGGGGCCACTGCTCGCCGGCGTAAAGCCGAGCTATCAGCTCGCGGGCAAGGCCGTTCGCTACGACGTTTTGGTGCCGCCGCGCCCGTAGCTTGCGTGCGATTACCGGGGCTTCGCTAGTGCCGTGCCGATGCGGTCTCTATTTCCAAGGGTGCGACGTCAGGTGCCAGCCGCCGCAGTATTCACATTTGTAGCAGGCCAAACCACGCCGCCCGCGGTTTTCGCAGTCGGCCATAACTGCCTCGGCCTCGGCGCGTGTGTCGTAACGGTTTTTGCGTTCGCACGACTTGTAACGCCAGGCTTCATCGCGCTCGGCGTCTAGGGCGTCGCGGCGCTCGTCCTCGCGCGCAAACAGGTCGCTCATATCGCCGCCGGTAGCAGCGCCCAAAAACTCGCTTTTGGCCTTTGACCAGGCGGCTCGCTTTTTGCTTCCCATCTGCTTAGCGCCTCTCTCCAAACGCTGGTATCATTGCTCAACCAAAGTGATACCAATAAACGTGAGGTCGCCGCGTGATGATCAGAAAAACCCTCGATACCGACATTCCCGCCGTCATGGCTATCTATGACACAGCCCGCGCCTTTATGCGCGCGCATGGCAACGCCACGCAGTGGCCCGAGGGCACGCCTTCTGCCGAGCAGCTGGCTGCCGATATCGCCGCCGGTGGCAGCTATGTGTGCGAAGTCGACGGCCGCGTGGTGGCGACGTTTGCCTTTTTACCGGGCCCGGACGAGTGCTATGACGTAATTGAGGACGGGCAATGGCGCAGCGACACTCCGTACGCCGTGCTGCACCGTGTGGCGTCCGACGGCACCGTGCACGGTATCGCGGCTGCGATGTTTGCCTTTGCCAAAGAGCGTGCCGATCACCTGCGCATCGACACGCATCAGGACAACCTGCCCATGCAGGGAGCCATCGCCAAGGCCGGGTTTAAGCGCGCCGGTATCGTATATGTGTCGGACGGTACGCCGCGCGTCGCGTTTGATTGGCTGCGCGAGGCATAAAGGCCGAGTCACATACCAGCGTTTCACCGAAATGAAAATGGCCCCGAGTGGGGCCATTTTTGGTAAAACGCGTTGTTGTGGGGCTCGCGTTGTTATCGCCCCAGATGAGCCCGGGCAGACAAAAAGGGGAGGTGCCGGCTTTCGCAAGGCGCGAACCTACGAAAATCGCCGCGCGGCAACGCGGGGCGATGAGCTCGGTCGGGGGATAGGGCCCGCTTCGCCCGCCGGCCCGTACATTGTATCATCCAGTGTGGAACGAGGATGCCCGTTGCCGCGTGCGATGGGCTTGCAATAAGAGGAGAGCCATGTCGAAGCAAGCGGTCGTTGGAATCTTGGCGCATGTCGATGCTGGCAAGACCACGTTGGCCGAGGCCATGCTGTTCAACGCGGGTCGCATTCGCAAACGCGGCCGCGTGGACGATGGCGATTCGCATCTGGATACGAACGAGATTGAGCGCGAGCGTGGCATTACGATCTTCTCGTCGCAGGCCGTACTCGACCACGGCGATACCCACGTCATGCTCGTGGATGCGCCGGGGCATGTCGATTTTTCTGCCGAGGCGGAGCGCACGCTGCGCGCACTCGACTATGCGATTTTGGTTGTGGGCGCCAACGATGGCGTGCAAGGGCACACCGAAACCCTGTGGCGCCTGCTTGCGCGCTATGACATTCCGACGTTCATCTATATCAACAAAATCGATTTGGAGAATCCCGGCCGCGATGTTTTGCTGGCACAGCTTGGGCAGCGTCTTTCCGAAGGCTGCCTGGATGCCAACGAACTGCTGGCGGGCGGTGCCGTTCAGGAGGACGCTGCTGCGTTGGACGAGGCGGCGCTCGAGGAGTTTCTTGAAGCGGGTGAGCTTTCCGTCGCAACGCTGTCGCGCATGGTTGCCGAGCGCAAGCTCTTTCCCTGTTTTGCCGGCTCGGCGCTCAAGGACCAGGGCGTGGACGAGCTGCTGGATGGTATATGCGCACTGATGCGTGAACGGGCATGGCACCCGGAGTTTGCCGCGCGCGTCTACCGTGTGAGCCGCGGGGATCGCGGCGAGCGCTTGGCATGGGTTAAAGTGACCGGCGGCACGCTGCATGCCAAACAGCTGATTAACGGACGTTCCGGCGCCGAGGCGTGGGAGCAAAAGATCGACCAGGTGCGCATCTATAACGGCGAGAAATACGAGCTTGCCCAGGAAGTTGCCGCTGGCGGCATCTGCACCGTGACGGGTCTTGCGCACGTTCGCCCGGGTGATGTCCTGGGCGCGGAGCCCGCGGGCGATACGCCCGTCATTGCGCCGGTCCTCACCTATACGGTGCTTCCGGGCGAACACGATGTCCACGCGGTGTTCAAAGCGCTGACTGAGTTGGCGGACGAAGATCCCATGCTCGGCGTAAGCTGGAACACGCATCTTGAACAAATACATCTGCAGCTCATGGGAGCGGTGCAGCTCGAGGTCGTGCAGCGCGTGCTGGCCGATCGTTTTGGCCTTGCGGTCGAGTTTGAGCCCGGCGGCATCCTCTATAAGGAGACCATTTCGCAGCCGGTCGAGGGCGTGGGCCACTTTGAGCCGCTGCGCCACTATGCCGAGGTACATCTGCGCTTGGAGCCGTTGTCGGCGGGCTCGGGCGTGCAGTTTGGCACCGTGACCTCGACCGACGAGCTCGATCTTAACTGGCAGCGTTTGGCGCTCACCAACGCTATGGAGCGCGATCACCTGGGCGTGCTGACCGGCTCGCCCATCACCGATGTGCGCATTACGCTCACGGGCGGCCGTGCGCATGCCAAACACACCGAGGGCGGCGATTTTCGCCAGGCCACGTACCGCGCGATTCGCCAGGGGCTCATGCAGGCGCGTGAGGCTGGCGCGGCGGTACTGTTGGAGCCGTGGTATCGCTTTGAGCTCGAGGTGCCGGGGGAGTGCGTGGGCCGGGCGCTCTCGGATGCCACGCGCATGGGTGCCGAGTACGAGCCGCCGACGATGGCGGGAGACCGGGCGAAGCTTGTGGGTCGCGTGCCGGCATCCGAAGTGCAGGATTACGCGCTGGAGGTGGCTGCCTACACGAGTGGTCGCGGACATCTGTACCTAGAGTTTGCCGGCTATGCGGCTTGCCATGATGCCGAGCGCGTCATCGAGACGGCCGCCTATGAGCCAGAAGCCGATCTGCCCAACACGCCCGACTCGGTCTTTTGCTCTCACGGCGCCGGTTACACGGTCAAATGGTGCGACGTCCCCGCCGCGGCGCACGTAAAGATCGATCCCGCCACCTTCCGCCCCTGGCGAGCAGCAGACGCCGAGTTTTTCGGCCACATGTGACAAAGGGACAGTTCCTTTGTCACATGCTATTGGTATAACTCGGTATAAGTTGGTATAACTATTACCAGGGTTTGCCAATCCGAGGAGGCCGACATGAATCCAAATCCCTTTAAGCCCACGGCTGGCAAGCGGCCTCCGATACTCATCGGTCGCGAGTCGGTCATCGAAGATTTTGAGGAAGGGCTCGATAACGGCGCCGGAGCGCCGGGTAGGCTCATGCTCATTACGGGAAACCGCGGCTGCGGCAAGACGGTTCTCCTGCGGGAGCTGCAGCGTTTAGCTAGCGAGCGCGGATGGGCGGTTGTCTCCGATTCCGCTTCGCTTGGCTTATGCGACCGATTGGCCGACGCGCTTCGCTCGAATAAACCCGTTGTGACGTCAATGGAGTTCGGTCCGTCGTTTGGTCGGATGTCAGTCGAGGCGGCGCGGGCAAAGGGCGAGATGTTGCGAGGGCTGGTCAACGAGCGCCTTAAGAAGCTCGATCCAGGCAAAGGCATGCTGTTTGCGATTGACGAGGCGCAATCGGCGTCTATCGAGGAGCTGGCGGCTCTTGCCGTTCTCTATCAGCAAGTGCTCGGAGATCAAGATGCCACGGGCTTGTCCGATAGCGACCAGCGCGGTCTTGCGCTGGTGTTCGCCGGCTTACCCAGTATGGTTGATGACTTGCTCGAAGAGCCGAGCGTGACGTTTTTGCGGCGTGCTCAGCAGCGTACGCTGGGGGCGATTTCTTTGCCCAAAGTGCGCGATTCGTATATCCAGACGGTCAAAGACGCTGGTCTTTACGTTGATGCGGAGACGGCAGACCTCGCGGCGCGCAAGAGCATGGGGCATCCCTATATGGTTCAGCTGGTGGGATATTACATGTGGCGCTCTGCTGTCCGGCGTGACTCGCGGGTCATTGAAGAGCGCGATGTTGAGGCTGGGCACGCGGATGCCGTCTCCGAGTTCTACGAAGCGGTTGACGCGCCTCTGTATTACGGGCTGCACAGTCCGCAGCGCCTCTTTATCGAGGCCATGGCGGCTGACGGGGGCAAACCGACTCGCATGGCGGATATCATTGAGCGTTGCGATCGCACCCAAAGCTGGGCGAGCAAATATCGCGCAAGCCTGATTCGCGAGCGCGTCATCGAGGCTGCCGGATACGGCCTCGTCCGGTTTACCGTGCCCATGCTGGGCGCGTACATTCGCGATCGAGTTATATGGTATGAGTAGGGTGATAAAGGTGACGGAACAGAAGATGAACCCGCAGGCTATCGAGGTGCGTGGCGCGCGTGTACACAACCTCAAGGACATCGATATCGATATTCCGCTGGGAAAGCTCGTGGGCATTGCCGGCGTGTCGGGTTCGGGCAAGAGTTCGCTGGCACTCGGGGTTCTTTATGCCGAGGGCTCGCGCCGCTATCTGGAGGCGCTCAGCACCTATACCCGCCGTCGTCTGACGCAGGCCGAGCACGCCCAGGTGGACGAGGTGCTGCACGTGCCAGCGGCGCTCGCGCTGCACCAGCGTCCGAGCGTGCCGGGTGTGCGCTCGACCTTTGGTACCATGACCGAGCTCAACAATAGCCTGCGCCTGCTCTTTAGCCGCTGTGCCCATCACGTGTGCCCACATTGCGGGGCGCGCGTGGAGCCGAGCCTTAACGTGGCTGCGGGCCTGTCGCTCACGTGTCCGACATGCGGCCGCGAGTTCTACGCGCCGAGTGCCGAGGATTTGGCTTTCAATAGCGGCGGTGCGTGCCCTACCTGCGGCGGCACCGGTGTCATGCGCGAGGTAGACGAGGCGAGCCTGGTGCCCGACGAGTCAAAGACCATCAACGAGGGTGCGGTGCTTCCCTGGGGCACGCTCATGTGGGACCTGATGAAGCTGGTGGCCGGCGAGATGGGCGTGCGCACCGACGTGCCGTTTAACCAGCTCACGCCTCAAGAGCGCGACATCGTGTTTCACGGCCCGGCGGTTAAGAAGCACATTCTCTACGTTCCCAAAAACGGCGAGGGCGCCACGCCACTCGACTTTACCTATTACAACGCCGTCTATACCGTTGAGAATGCGCTCGCCAAGGTTAAGGACGATAAGGGGCTTAAGCGTGTGGCTCGCTTTTTGCGCGAGGGACCATGCCGTGACTGCGCCGGCACGCGTCTCTCCGAGGCTGCGCGCCAGCCCCAGGTGCGCGGTATCAATCTGGCTCAGGCCGCGGCCATGACGCTTGGTGATGCGATCGAGTGGGTGCGCGGGGTGCCCGCATCCTTGCCGGCCGAGATGCGGCCCATGGCGACGGATATCTGCGATTCGTTTTTGAGCACGGCTCGTCGTCTGGTCGACCTGGGTCTCGATTACCTTTCGCTCGATCGCGCCGGTGCCACGCTCTCCACGGGTGAGCGCCAGCGCGTGCAACTCGCCCGCGTGGTGCGCAACCGATCGACAGGCGTGCTCTATGTGCTGGACGAGCCCTCAATTGGCTTGCATCCTGCCAATGTCGACGGCTTGGTGGGCGTAATGCGCGACCTGGTGGATGACGGCAATACCGTGGTTGTTGTCGACCACGATACACGTGTGCTGGCGGAGGCTGATTATCTGGTCGAGATGGGCCCCGTTGCCGGAGCAGGCGGCGGCAACGTAATCGCCGCTGGTACGGTAGACGAGGTCGAGCAATCGCAGGACAGCCGTATCGCGCCGTTTTTGCGCGCCGAGCCCAAGCGCTTGCGTCCGCAGGTGACTGACGACGAAATGTTCGACCAGGGCCATATCCGCATGGCGACCGATACCATCCATACCGTCAAGCCGCTCGAAGTCGATATTCCGCGCGGTCGCTTGGTCGCGGTTACGGGTGTTTCGGGTTCGGGCAAGACGACGTTGGTGCTCGAGACGCTCATCCCGGCGCTTAAGGCGCAGGCAGCTGGCGAGCGCTTGCCACGCCACGTGCGCTGGATCGATGCCGAGGGCATTGCGCGTGCCAACCTGATTGACGCCACGCCCATCGGTGCCAACGTGCGCTCGACGGTGGCAACCTATGCCGACATCCATGATGAGCTGCGCCGCGCCTTCGCCCGTACGCCCGAGGCCAAGGCAGCCGGCTACAAGGCGGGCGCCTTTAGCTACAATACCGGCGCCTTGCGCTGCCCTACGTGTGATGGCACGGGCTCGATATCGCTCGACGTGCAGTTTTTGCCCGATGTCGAAATCGTCTGCCCGGCATGTCACGGCTCACGTTATGCAGACGCGGCTTCGCATATCCATCGCGAGGGCAAGGACGGGAGTCTGCTTACGTTGCCGCAGCTCATGGACATGAGTGTGGACGAGGCCATCGACGCCACGGTGGGGCTCAAGAAAGTTCAGACGCGCTTGCAGACCTTGCACGACCTTGGCTTGGGCTATCTCACGCTCGGTGAGCCCACGCCGGCGCTTTCGGGCGGCGAGGCTCAGCGTCTTAAGCTTGCGAGCGAGATGGGTCGCGTGCAGGATGATGCCGTGTTTGTGTTTGACGAGCCCACGATCGGACTACATCCGCTCGATGTTCAGGTGTTGCTGAGTGTGTTCGACGGCCTTGTTGCCAAAGGCGCCACGGTTATCGTGATCGAACACGATCTCGACCTTATCCGTAACGCCGATTACGTGATCGACATGGGCCCGGGCGGTGGCGACGCCGGCGGGCAAATCGTCTGCGCCGGCACTCCGGTCGACATCGCAGTTTGCTCCAAGAGCATTACCGGTCGCTACCTATAGGCAATGCGACAAAGGGACAGTCCCTTTGCCGCATTGATGCCTATTTCACGCATTGAGCTGCGAGATAGTCGCGGAAGAATGGCAATTCAAATGCGACGAGCCCTCGTCCTCGCTCCCCGATGATGCCGGCGTCTATCATGCGGCGTCGGTAGCGGGAGACCTGCTGCGGCGAACGCTTAAGGCGCTCGACAAGGTCAGCGGTGGTGGACTCTTCCTCGTCATCGAGCATGGCGATGAGGAATCGCTTGTCCTCTGCAGTGAGTTCCCGATAGGTTGCCGCGAGGATTCGGTCGTCCATCTCGTCGCGCGCGATTTTGATTCCCAGGTCAAAGTCGCGTGACGAGATTTCCTTCGAATCGCTTGTGAGATCCCAGGCACGGTAACCTACGAGTTGCAATAGGAAGGGAAATCCAGAGATCGAGCGAACGGCTCTATCGATTCCCTCAGCATCTGCCAGGCGATCGTTTTCCTGGATTGTGCGAATCAAGGCCTCGCGTACGTCATAGTCGGCAATGCGACCCAGATGATATTGTTGGGCGCGGCGAAGGAACGAGACCGTCTTGTGGTTCAGCAACGTAGAGACGTTGTTGGGAAGTCCCGCCATAAGCAAGGCGACGCGTTTCCCATCGGTCACAAAGTGCTGATACGTGGCTGCGAGTTGGATCATCTCGTCGAGTGTCGGGTCCACCTCGTCAACCGTGACGAGCAGACCGGTGCCCGCTTCGTTGAGCTGGTCGATGATGTCGCTCATGCGATACCGCCAGGTTGAGGCATCGTGAACGCGACTGACCTCGATGCTGCCGAGCGGTGCAATTCCGAGACCGGTGACTTCGAAGTGGTTGGACGGGTCGATAAGATGGCCGGCAGCACGTTTCGCCCCGAACTCGATTTCCTCAAGCATTCCCGGGAGCGCGGTCGTCTTTACGGCAATCCAGCCGTGGGATTCCGCCCTTGTCGCGAGCGACGACATGAGAGCGGTTTTACCGGTTCCACGAGCGCCTGAGAAGATCGAGGTCAATTCTGGGCGCCTGCGCTGGCTCAAGAAGGCACGGTCCAAATCCCGAATAATCTGTTGTCTGCCAGCGAGGTGGGCAGGAACCTCACCAAAACTGGGGGTAAACGGGTTCTCGAGATATTCCACAAAGCTCTCCTTTCACACCGCCGTTTAACTTCATTTTACTTTAGTTAATTCTGATTAAAAGTGGGGGCTCTTTATCTAGAGCATCAATTAGGCGTGTGTGCCATCGGCGCGGCGCTTGAATGTGACAAAGGGACAGTTCCTTTGTCACATTCCCGGAAAGCCTGTTTGGCGCAGAGCCTCGTAGAGGACGATGGCGGCGCTGTTGGAGAGGTTGAGTGCGCTGATGCGGTAGTCGTCCGGGTCGACGAAGTTGCCGCAGATATCCTGCTGAAGGATGGCTTCGTGGCTGTCCTCGGTATGTCCGAGCGATTCCTCGTGGGCTTCCCAGGCCTCGGCGTTGTCAAGCGAATCGCAATCTCGCAACATGGGGATGCGTTCGCAGCGCTCGGGCGCCGCGGCAAGCAGCGGCTCGGGAATGCCCGAGCTCTCGCTGCCAAAGACCAAGTAGTCGCCATCGCGGTAGGTACTCTGCGCATAGGTGCGGCGTGCCTTTTTGGTCAGCAGATGTAGGCGACCATCGGCGGGGGAGAGGCCGTTGCGTGCAAGGAAATCCTCCCAGCCGGCATAGGTCGCCACGTCCAAGTTTTGCCAGTAGCCCAGGCCGGCGCGACGTACCGTCTTGTCATCGAGCGAAAAGCCCAGCGGCTCCACCAGATGTAGGCGGGCGCCGGTGACCACGCAGGTACGGCCGATATTGCCCGTATTGGCCGGAATCTCGGGCGCATACAGCACAATGTTGAACATGAATCTCCTTGGCTCAGAACGAAAAACCACCACGAAGGGAACAGGCACCTTCGTGGTGGTTTGGCGGTTACGTAGCGGAAAAATGCCCGCTTAGATAAACTTAGGCGCGGTGCCAGTCAGTCAGGCAGGCATCGAGGGAGGCGATGAGCGCATCCTTGTCCATGTGACGGCCGATGATGCACAGGCTCGTCATGCGGTCGCCCGTCTCGTCGTCCCAAATCTGCATGATCTCGGGGTTCTCGTCGATGATCTTCTGCTTCTCGCCCTCGGGCGCGGAGTCAACGAACAAGCCGTTCTCCATCAGGCGCATCTGGTGGCCGGCCTGCTCAAACATGTAGCACATGTCCGGATTGCTGGCCTGCCACAGCGGGCCCTTGACGCGGATGACCTCGTCGGGCCACTCCTGCTCAACAAAATCGGTGAACTTCTGCAGGTCAAACGGCTTGCGGCGCGAGTACACAAAGGTCTCGATGTCGTACTCGAGCACCTCGGGGTCATCGTGCTCCTCGGGGTGCTCCATGGCCTCGATCCAGGCGGCGGAGTTGTAGGCGCGCATAAAGTCGAAGCGGTCGGTATCGAGCAGTTCCTCCATGGGGACCTCGCCGTTTTGGGCCTCGACGATCACGGCGTCCTTCTGCAGGCTGCGCACGATGGCCTTGAGCTCGGCGATCTGCTCAGGCGTCACGGTATCGGTCTTGTTGAGGATCAGCGTGGAGCAGAACTCGATCTGCTGGATGAGCAGGCTTTCGATATCGTCCTCGTCGATATCCTCGGCCAGCAGGTCGCGACCGCCGTTGAACTCGTCGTACATGCGGGCGCAATCGACCACAGCCACGATGTTGTCGAGCGCGAGCTTGGGCTCGCCGCCCACCTTGGCCTCGTCGCAGAAGCTCGAGATGGTGTAGGCGATGGGGATGGGCTCGCAAATGCCCGATGCCTCGATGATGATGTAGTCGAACTTGCCCGAATCGGCAATGCCCTGCAGCTGGTTGGCCAGGTCGTCCGAAAGCGTGCAGCAGATGCAGCCGTTGGTGAGCGGGATGAGGTCGTCGGTCTCGGAAAGGCCGCCGTCGGCGATAAGACTGGCGTCGACATTGATCTCGCCGATATCGTTGACGATCACGGCGGCGCGGATGCCGCCGTCGTTAGCGAGGATGTGGTTGAGCAGCGTGGTCTTGCCGGCACCGAGGTATCCGGTAAGCATGATGATCTTCACGGGTTTGTTGGGCATGTGCCCTCCTTTGTTAGACATGGCTTACAGTTGAATCTTATGCCAAACGCCTGCTCTTATACCCACGCGCCGGCAAATAACACAGGCTACTCCCAGGCTCCCCATACATCGGGGCAATAACCGACGGTGGCCTTTTTGCCGTTGCGCACGATGGGTTCGGCTAGAACCTGCTGGTTTTCGATCAGTTTGTCGAAGCGCTGGCTAGGGGTAAGGTGCTGGATGAGCGCGAGCGTCTCCTCGTCCTTGGCCTTGGGGTTGAGCAGCTTGTCGATGCCGCCGACCGCCTGCATCACGCTCGTGAGCTCGCCCTTGCTCATCTCCTTTTCCTTAAGGTCGATAAACTGCACCTTAATGCGGCGCTCCTTAAAATAGCGCTGGGCCTTCTTGGTACCGAAGGACTTCTTGGTGCCAAAAATCTGGATATTCATGTTCCGCCGCTCTATCGAATGAAGTTGGTCCTGGCGCGATCGCCTTCGGGGGCTTTGATGCCGGCGGCCTGTCCTGCCTCGATGCAGCGAAGGAGCCAGGCCATGTTTTTGCCGATGTTTCGCATGGTGGCCAGGCCCTCGGCGTCCTGGGCGGCCTCGCCCGGCATGGCACCAAAGACGTTGTTCCAGTACGTGGAGGCCACCACGGGCATCTGGTTGATAGTGAAGTACTTGTTGAGTACATCGAAGGTGGTCGACGTGCCGCCACGGCGGGCGACGGCGACCGCGGCACCCGGCTTGTGCGCAAAGGCCTTGCTGCCAGCATAGAATGCGCGGTCGAGAGCCGAGAGGATGCGTCCGCTGGGATGCGCATAGTAGACGGGGGAGCCAAAGACAAAGCCATCTGCCTGCTCGGCGGCAGCGATCAGCTCGTTCACCACGTCGTCGTCAAAGGTACAGCGACCGCCAAGATTGCCGCACTGGCCGCAACCGATGCAGTCGCGAATGGGCTTGGCGCCCAGCTGGAACACCTCGGTATCGATGCCCTCGGCGTTGAGTTGCTCGGCGACCTCGGCGAGTGCGCGGGCGGTATTGCCGTTTGCCTTGGGACTGCCATTGACCAAAAGAACCTTCATCACAAACTCCCTCTGCTGTCGGTGACTTCTGCGGAGGATTATCGCACGAGAGGGCAGATGGCGTGGGGCGCGATGTGAAACGGCCTGTGTTTCACATCGCGCCCCACAACGCTAGTCCAGCTTGGTGCCCGGTACTTGCGGTGCCTCTTTAAGCAACGCTTTGAGCTCGTTCAAAATGGAAACGGGCTGTCGGTCAACGCTGTTCAGATGGAGCGTGGCCACGCGAATGGGCGGCTGATATTCAAGCGAGCCGATGAGCACGGGAGAACCCAGGAATCGTTCGATTTCGTTTGCGAGCTCGTCGATTGCCTCGGGGCCGAGCTCATCGAAAAGCGCCACGAACATTGGTCCCGTCGAGCGGAACAGGCGACCCTTGCCACGCGAACAATCCATGAGGCAGGCAGCGCTTTCTGCCAAAACACGGTCGCCCGCATCAAAGCCAAAGCGGGCATTGACCTCAGCGATATCGTCGACCTTAATGGCAATAAAGCCTGCCTCGCGCGCCACGCGGCGCATCTCTCCAATAGCGTTGACCAGGGCGTGGACATCGCCCAGGCCCGTTACCGAGTCGGTCGTATCTGCCAAGCTTCGGTTGATGATAATGCCCACATACATGCTGGGCTCGGTATCGGTGCCGTCCAAACGGTAGCCCGTGCAGTCGCAAAGCACGTATTTTCCGGTGGCATCCATTACGCGATACTGCATGTAGTGGAAGTGCCACGTGCCGTTTATCACCATGTCGAGCTCGGCGCGTACGTTGTCGCGGTCCTCGGGATGAACGCGGGCGAGCCACATGTCGAGTGAGTTAAAAGGGTGCTGGGAGGGCAGGTCAAAATCGCGCACGGCGTTGACCGACCATTGCGATTCTCCCGTATCGAGATTGAGGATGAACGGATAGCGCGTCTCGGAGCTCATGGAGATCGCTTGGAACACCCGGTCGTTGCAGGGAAGCTGGTCGACGATTGGGCGTTGCGGCGCGTCATTGTCTTTCGGTTGCTGCACGCGATGCATAAGCTTATAGCGATACATCTTGCGATCGGCATCCATCGTCATCTGGCGACGCGTGTCGCCGGCAAGTGGATCGACGCGCGAGCAGCCAAAGCTAAAGCTGGCGATCATGGGCGCCTTGCCACCTGAGCTCGCCTCGATCAGCCCGGCACGTACCCGCTCCAAGCGCTGCTCGAGTTCGGTCTCGTTTGCGGAGAGCGAGATGAGCACAAACTCGTCTCCACCGATGCGGAACAGCATCTCATCGTGCTCCATGGTTTCGGAGAGCGTGCGGCAGATGCTCAGAATATAGCGATTGCCTTCGGCGTGGCCAAACCTATCATTGCAATGTTTGAGATGGTCGATGTCAATATAGGCGCAGGTGAAGGGGTCACCTTTGTGCCAGAGTTGCTCGACGTGACGGTCGAGTCCGCCGCGGTTGCCCAAGTTGGTGAGCGGGTCGATATAGGCGTTGCTCTCAAGCAGCCGGCGCTCTTGTTGCAGGATGGCATGCGTCTTTTGCAGTTGCTCGCCAACGGCGCGCAGCTCAGCAGGCAGCGCGGCAACATCGAGTTCGGCGGTCGAGATGCCATTCGCAAGTCGCTGAAGATAGGCAATAATCGATTGCTCACCCAGGCGATATGACTCGTTCATGATGGATAACCTCCTTGGGCGGAACAACGGTTTGTATCATATCCCCAATTCGGTTTGAACTGGGGATATAAGTTAGCTAATGGAGACAAATGCCCCCTTCGGCGGTGGCGTTTTGCGCGCGAGCGTATCAGTTGTTATTGCCGCCATCGAGTAATGCCTCAAAATCCTTCGCCGGCATGGGGCGGTAGTAGAGGAAGCCCTGAGCGTAGCGGGCACCCATGTGGCGTAGCATGTTCGCCTGCTCATCTGTCTCGACGCCTTCGATTACAATGGGCAGATGGAGCGACTGCGCCATCTCGAGCATCGATGACACGATCTGCGCGCTGCGGCCTTGATCGCGGTCGGTGGGCACAAAGGTGCGGTCGAGCTTGATGACGTCGACGTTGACGTTCTTGAGCATCGCGAGCGTGGACTGACCGGTGCCAAAATCGTCCATATAGGTCGAGAAGCCGCGGGTGTGCAAGTCGGCTGTCAGTTTGTCCACGGCTTCGGACTCTCCCGTATAAGCCGTCTCGGTGATCTCGATACGCATGAGCTCGGGCGGCAGGTTGTATTGGGCGGCAAGCGCCCCCATATGCTCGGCAACGTCGCAGGCAAGGATATCCACGCGCGACACATTAAGCGAGACCGGAACCACGCGAAGGCCGCGATCGAGACGCTCGCGCAGCCACGAGGCGACACCCTGCCAAATGTACTTGTCGAGCGTCACCACAAAGCCGCTTTCCTCGAGTGCGGGGATAAACGTTGCGGGCGAAATGAGAGAGCCGTCCTTGTCAATCCAGCGGGTGAGTGCTTCGGCGCCAATAATCTCGCCGGTTTTCATATCGACCTGGGGCTGAAGATAGTACGTGATGCGACCATTTGACAGCGCGTACTGGAACTCGGTTAGCGTGCGGTGGAACGCAACCTCATGCTCGTACTCCGCGGGGCAGAAAATGGCAATGCGCTCCTTAAAGTCGTTTTTTGCGCGCCGATTGGTAAACATGGCCTTTGCCTGCGCATCGATGGTGATCTCCTCATTGGAGTCGATAGGGTAAACGCCCATGGACGGCCAAAAACCTACGCCGTCATCATGCCTGGCTACGGCCTCGCGAACGCGGTTGTAGATTTGACGGACGGTGATGTGCTTAAAGGGGATGAGTATGCAAAAGTCATCTTGGCCCCAGTATCCTGCGACGCCCATATCGGCATTCTCGATGTCCTTGAGGACCGTGCCCACATCGGCGAGTACGCGGTCGCCCTCGGCCTGGCCGTGCCATTCATTAAACAGGCGCATGTGGCCCATGTCGACCGTGGCGATGCACCAGGCGCCGTCGCGCCTTGCCTCGAGAAATGCGTTGGCGCGCCGCATAAACTCGCTGGGTCGATAGAGGCCCGTGAGCGAGTCGATGCGTTCGGCGATGGCGCTTTTGCGCTCCGCCTCGGGTATGGGGAGACTGTCGTTGGGAACAAGCCCGCCGGCCGTGCGAAGGCGACGCTCGAGTTCGCCTAAAACGGCGGTCGCTTGATGGGTTAAGTGCTCGTAAAAGGCCGGGACGACAAGACAGACGGGAGTAATGGTGTCGCCCGCGATTTGAACAGGAGCGAAAACGGCCTCTTTAAGATGGCGGGTCAGTTGCTCGAATGCCTCGTGGTTCAAATCGTTGCTGAGCACGACGAATTGGACGCTACGTGAACGGTAAACCCGGCTCCTGCCACGGGTGATCGACAGCATGCGGCCCGCGTATTCGGCAAGCATGTTGTCGACAGCCTCGGCCCCGTAGAGCTCGTTGAGCTTTGCCGTGCCACGAATGCGCACCGCTATAAGCCCCGTCTCGCAACGGTCGCGACGGCAGGCATCGATGGCGTTGACCAACATGCGCTGCGTTCCGAGGCCTGTGGCGGCGTCGACGGTTTCGGCAAGTGCGTGGTTGACGATCTCGCCGACATAGAGCGAGGGGACATTTCCGTCGCCGTCGATACGAAACCCGCGAGCACGGCAGAGGACGTAGTCGCCGGCGGCATTGCGTACGCGGTATTGCATAACTCGACGGTGTTTGGAGCCGTTATAGATTTGGTCGATGTCGGTGATGTAGGCCTCAAGGTCGTCAGGATGGACGCGCGTCTTCCAGTAATCGCGACAGTTGTCTATGTGCTCCGAGGGAAGGCCAAGATCGCGCAAGGCACCTTGTGACCAAAGGGTGCGATGTTTGTCCAAGTTCTCGATAAAGAAATAACGGCCCTCGTTGAGCATCGAAAAGGCGTCGAAAATACGATCGCTTATTTCGAAGTCGTCGGCGTGGACTTGCGTGATATTGCGTCGATCGAGGTGCATGGCATAACGTAGCTTGTAGTCGTACATGCGATGGTCGGCATCGAGCGTCATGCGATTGGAAGCTTCGCCCAGGGCGGGGTCGGCATGTGACACTCCGTAGCTAAACGAGCGGGGCATCTCGGAATCGTTGTTTTTGAGCAGGACCGTTCGGCAGTGTTCCAGACGTTCGGCGAGGTCGTCCTCGGTTGCAATCGTAGACAGGATGGCAAACTCGTCGCCTCCCAGGCGAAACGCCGCTTCGTCCACTTTCATATACAGTTTGAGATAGAGGCTTACCTGCAAGATATAGCGGTTGCCCTCGTCATGCCCAAAGACGTCGTTGCAGTGCTTAAGGTTATCGATATCGATGAACGCCATGGTAACGGGGATGTCCTGCTCCCAGAGCTCCTCGAGGGAGCGGGCAAAGCCGCCACGGTTGCCAAGCCCGGTAAGCTGGTCGGTAAAGGCAGTCCTAATCAGATCATCCTGACGCTCGAGAAGGTCGCGGACGGTCTTTTCGAGCGTTTCGGTGTAATTGCTGACAGTATCCATGTTCTAAGCGACTTTCTGAGGTCGGGGCGGATTGCGTCGGGCGGGCTCGTTGTGTACACGCGTCGTTGCTCAGCGCTTTGCATGTATCCAGGCCCCCGCCTTGCCGCGTTGTTGAGTTAATTTGCCGGCTAATGTTCGCTGTTGATAACAGCTGAGTAGTGTAAACAATAGTGCACAATTATATATGGGTGCACATGCTGTGGGCGGCTATTATTCGACAAGCGGTAGCGCGACGATGCGATGTTCGATAAAAATGCGACTGAGACGATATATGTTGACGGGTATACTTGTCCCGGTTTAAAACGCAGGAACGGAGATGGTCGCATGGCACAGCCGGATACGACGCGCACGGTGGGGCTGGCACTCGAGGGAGGCGGCTACCGCGGTATGTATACGGCGGGCGTGCTCGACGTTTTGATGGAGCACGGTTTGACCTGCGACCATATGGTGGGTGTCTCGGCGGGCGCGGCGTTTGGCTACAACTTTAAATCGCGCCAGATCGGGCGCGCCATTCGCTACAACAAGGCCTATTGCGCCGATAAGCGCTATGCGGGTGTAGCAAGCTGGTTGCGAACCGGCGACATGTTCAATGCCGATTTTGCCTATCACGAGGTGCCCATCGAGCGCGACCCCATCGATTTGGAGACATATCGCGCCTGCCCCATGCGGTTTACGTGCGTGTGTACCGATATCGAGACGGGCAAGGCCGTCTACCATGACCTGCCCTATGGCGACGAGCGAGATATCGAGTGGATTCGGGCGTCATCGGCGATTCCCTTGGCAACGCGTCCCGTTGCTATTGGCGGGCATAAGTATCTGGATGGTGGCGTGGCTGATTCTATTCCCAGCGCTTGGCTGCTTGCGCAGGGGTATGACCGCAATATCGTGGTACTCACGCAGCCGGCGGGCTTTGTGAAGCAGCCCAACAGCGTGATGCCCATGCTGCGGTGCGTGTTCCGTCACTATCCGGAGTTTGTCGCAGCGCTCGAGCATCGGCATGAGGTTTACAATGCCACGCTCGATGACCTGGCACGTCGTGAGGCCGCCGGCGAAATCTTTGTGGTGCGGCCGAGCGAATCGGTGAAGGTGCCGTCGCTGTGCCGTGAACCGGATGAGCTCGAGCGCATCTATCAGATCGGCCGCCACGATGCGGAGGCGACCTTGCCTGCGCTGAAAGCGTATCTGGCGGGGTAAGGGTCGCATACGGAAAGCGCATCCCAGAATGGACGTCCAAACTGGGATGCGCTTTCCATTGCTGAAGTTATGAGGCTGCGAATCAGCTGCTCGGCCTAGACTTACGCCTGCTGCCAGGTGTCGACAAGCTCCTTGGCCGCGGCGTAGGGGTCATCGGCGCTGCAGACGGCGCTCACCACAAAGAAGCCGTCGACGCCGGTGGCCTTGAGCTGCGGCAGGTCGGCCGTCTTGACGCCGCCGCCCACCACGATGGGCACGGTGCTTGCCGCATGGAGCGCGGCCAGGTCCTCAAAGCTCTTGGTGATGATGGAGCCATCGGCTGCGCGTCCGCAATCGCGCTTGGTCTCAGTCTCGTGGAGCGGGCCGATGCCTAGATAGTCGACCAGGCTCATGTCGGCGGTCTTGACGTACTCGAGCATCTCCTCGCAACGGGCCGAAAGGCCCACAATGGCATCGGGGCCCAGCAGTTTGCGGCAGACCTCGACGGGAATATCGCTCTGGCCCACGTGCACGCCGTCGACGGCAATGCCCTGCTCGCGCGCGGCGAGTACGCAGTCCAGGCGATCATCGATTAACAGGGCGACCTGACCGGTCTTGCCGGCCTGTGCGATTGCCTGCGCGGCGTCGCCGGTCAGCGCAATGATCTCGCGGGCGCTTGCCACCTTGGAGCGCACCTGGATGCAGGTAAAGCCTGCGTCGAGTGCCTGGGCCACCACATCACCCACGGGTCGACCCAGCGTGTTTTCGGGGCCGAGTACCAGATAGGCCGAGATATCAAGGTTGTCGCGGATGCTCATCGTGCTTCCTCCTGCTTTTTGATCTGTGCTTCCATGCGCTCGAGTTTGCCGGTCATGGTGTCGGTAAATCCGGGTCGAATATCGGCCTTGAGTACGACTTCGGTGCGGATGCCCTTGCTCGCCAACACAAAGGTTGCGTCGCGCACGACCTGCATGACCTCGTCCCAGTCGCCCTCGATTTCGGTGAACATCGAGGTGGTGCGGTTGGGAAGGCCGCTCTCGCGAATGACGCGCACGACCTCGGCGACCTCGGCGGATAGCTCATCGCCGGTGCCGCACGGGGCGATGGCCACAGCGACGAGCGTGTTCATGCCGGTATTGGTTGCGGGCTCGGACATGGCCTAGGCCTCCTCGAGCTCGAGCTGGTTGTTGGCGATGTCTTGGGCGGTCGCGCGGTAGAGCTCGTCGATAAAGGCGACCTTAAAGCTTGCCGGGGCATCGGCGACAGCGGCGGCACGCGTGCCGGCAACGTTGTAGACCGCGGTGCCGCAGACTGCCGCCGTAAACGGATCGGTGACGCAGACGTACACGGCCAGCACGCCGCCCTGCGAGCAGCCGCAGCCGGTGATCTTTGACATGAGCGGGCTGCCGCCGTGGGACTTGGCCACGGTCGTGCCGTCGGTGATCAGGTCGACTTCGCCCGAGACCACTACGGCGCCGCCGGTGTAACGGGCGAGCGCCACGGCGGCATCGCGGGCGGCGTCGACCGTGTCGGTGGTATCGACACCGCGCACGCGGCTCAGATCGGCCGCCTCGCCCTCAAGACCCCACAGGCCGGCGAGCGCGATGATCTCGGAGGCGTTGCCGCGCACGATGGCGGGCTTGTACTGCTTGAGCTCGTTTACCAGCTGGGTGCGCAGGCTGCCGATGCCCAGGCCCACCGGATCGAGCACCCAGGGCTTGCCGGCGTCGTGTGCCGCCTTGGCCGCGCGGGGAATCGTCTGCTCGTAGATGGGGAAGAGCGTGCCCATGTTGAGATAGATGGCGCCGCCGCCGGCAACGAGCGCCTCGCCCTCGTCGGGCAGATAGACCATGGCGGCCGAACCGCCCACGGCGAGCTGCGCGTTGGCGACAAAGTCAATCGTCACCGTGTTGGTGATGGAGCCGGCCATTGGATTGGTGGCGCGAATCTCCTCCACGGCCTTGACCATATGCTGCTTAAGCTGTTCCGAATCAATCACTGCACATGCCTCCTTGGCATAGAAAAGGGGCGCTGTGCATAGACAGCGCCCCTGCAAAGGCGGCATGCTCCCTACGCCAGCATTAACTGACAGGTTCAAAGGATTGGGCCCCATGCCCTCTCAGCCTTGTGGTTTGCACCGCCGGCACTCCCGCATCGAATCTGTTGTTCCCTATACTAACGCACTTGCCAAAAAGGGACAGGTTTATTTTGGCAGGTCGTTACAATAGGTAGGACCGATACGAATGGGGGCCTTATGATAAAACTTGTGCTGACCGATATGGACGATACGTTGATTCCAGCCGGGCATGACGGCGCCAGCGACTACGCCATCGAGGGCATTCATGCCATGCAGGCGGCGGGTCTGCACTTTGGCCCGGTTTCGGGTCGCCAGCCGTCTGCGATGGGCTGGATGTTCCGCAATCGCGCCGAGTGCTTTTCGACTGGTGCGTTCTGTAACGGCCAGGTTATGTTTGTCGACGGTCAGGCGATCGCTTCGCGCGCGACCGACAACGATGCCCTGATGCGTCTGGCCGATTACCTCGAGCAAGAGACCGACGATACCTATCTAAAGGTCTACAGCCTGGGTGATGACTTTTGGGATAACGATGCCTATTGCGTGACGAGCGACCCCGAGCGCGTGCGTCGCGCTATGGAGTCGGGTGGCAACGCGTGGCTCAAGGGCGAAGAGGCCCCGTGCCGTCCCGTCGTCGATGACGCGCCGGTGTTCAAGGCGAATATCTGGAGTGCTCGTTCGCGTGAGGAGCTCGCGGAGCTACGCGAGCGCGTTGCCGCTGAGGTGCCGGAACTCTCGCTCGTGTTTCCCAACAATCGTGTGCGCCTGTTCGACATTCTTCCAGCAGGTTGGGACAAGGGTTGCGCTGCGCTGGAGCTGGCGCGCGCTTTGGACCTGACGTCCGACGAGGTGGCCGTATTTGGCGATTCCGATAACGACCTGCCCATGATCGGTGCCGTCCCCAACTCCGTTGCAGTCGCCAATGCCAACGAGGCCGTCACGGCTGCCGCGCGCTGGCATATCGGCGCTGCGGCAGACGATGCGGTTGCCGGGGCTCTGCATCAGATTGCCGCCTGCGCCGCGACGGGGGAGATGCCGTCGTTTATGCGTCAGGCAGATGCGGCGGGTTCGGGTATCGCGGACGTCTAGGGAGGCCATCATGAAGCTTCAACAGCTCAGGTATGTCGTCAAAGTTGCCGAATGCGGCAGCATCACCGAGGCCTCGCGCCGGCTCTTTGTGTCGCAGCCTTCGATTACCGCGTCGATCCGCGATCTCGAAAACGAGATGGGTGTGCACATCTTTGAGCGCACCAACAAGGGTGTCATTGTGTCCGAGGAGGGCGAGACCTTCTTGGGCTACGCGCGCCAGGTGCTCGATCAGGCGGATCTGCTCGAAGGCAAGTACAAGGGCGCGTCCGAGCAGGTGCCGCACTTTAGTGTGAGCTGCCAGCATTATTCCTTTGCCGTCAACGCGTTTGTCGATGTGATCCGTGAGTTCGATGCCGCGCGCTATGACTTTACCCTGCGCGAGGAGCAGACTCACGAGATTATCGAGGACGTCGCGCATATGAAAAGCGAACTGGGCATCCTATATCTGTCCGAGCACAACCGCGAGGTCATCGAGCGCATGCTGGTGGCCAACGAGCTCGTGTTCGAAGGGCTCTTCTGCGCCACGCCGCATGTCTTCGTCTGCGCCGACCATCCGCTGGCGGCCCGCTCCAGCGTGACGCTCGAGGACTTGGAAGACTACCCGTTCCTGTCCTACGAGCAGGGCAGTTACAACTCGTTTTACTATTCCGAAGAGCTGACCTCGACGTTTGAGCGTCGCAAGAATATCCGCGTGCGCGACCGTGCGACGCTGTTCAACCTGGCCATGGGCCTCAACGGCTACACGGTGTGCTCGGGCGTGATTAGCCACGAACTCAACGGCCCCGGCATTATCTCGATTCCGCTCGATGTGGATGAGTACATGGAGATCGGCATCATCACGCGCAAGAACACGACGCTTACGCGCTACGGTCAAGCCTATATCGACGCGATCCGTCAGCATATCTAGACTGCTGCGTCCTGTACAGGTCAAATCTCTTCATGGCAGTCCCAACTGATATAGGAAGCATCTATATCAAACTGTTATAAACGTATATTTTACGATGGCTATATGAGCGCTCATACTTTGTCCCAGTAAAGCAACCAATGCAAAGGGAGATATCTATGAGTGCTTTAACCACGCTGAACGCGCCGTTTCGCGCCGATATCGTCGGCAGCTTTCTTCGTCCACAGGCCGTAAAGGACGCCCGTGCCGCCTATGCTGCGGGCACACTCGACGCCGCCGGCCTTAAGGCCGTCGAGGATGAGGCCATTCGCGACCTGGTGGACAAGCAAAAGTCCGCTGGCCTGCAGGTGATTACCGATGGCGAGTTTCGCCGCAGTTACTGGCACCTCGACTTTATGTGGGGGCTCAACGGCATTGAACGCCGTACCTCGCGTACGGGCTATATGTTCCACGACGAGGAGACCACAGCCGACACCGCCGTGGTAACCGGCCCCATTAGCGGCGAGAACCATCCGTTCGTCGAGCACTTTAAATTTGTCAAGGCGCTCGAGGGGGAGGGCCAGGTCGCGCGGCAAACCATTCCGGCGCCGATCCAGACGTTCTCCGAAGTCACGCTCGACCGCTGCGACGGCCAGCAGGAGAGCCTGCGCGCTGTCTATAAGACCGATGAGGAACTTGCCGACGCCATCGCAGCCGCTTATCGCACGGTGATCGCCGACCTGTACGCAGCAGGCTGCCGCAACATCCAGTTTGATGACTGCACCTGGGGCATCTACTGCGACACCGATTTTGTCGCCAAAACCGGCATGAGCCCGGTCGACCTGCAAAAGGTAAGCGAGCTGGGCGTGGCGCTCAACAATGCCGCCATCGCGGACAAGCCCGACGATCTGGTCATCAACACGCATGTGTGCCGCGGCAACTACCACTCCACCTATGCCTTCGAGGGCGGCTATGACCCCATCGCGCCGTACCTGTTCGCAAACGAGGATGTCGATGCATTTTACCTGGAGTTCGATACGCCGCGCGCCGGCGGTTTTGAGCCGCTCAAGTACGTTGCCCCGGGCAAGAAGGTCGTGCTGGGCTTGGTAACCACCAAGGCGGCAGAGCTCGAGAACGAGGATGTTATCGTCGAGCGCATCCGCGAAGCCGCAAAGTACGTGCCGCTCGAGAACCTGTATCTGTCGCCTCAGTGCGGCTTTGCCAGCTGCGAGATTGGCAACAAGCTGACCGAGGATGAGCAATGGGCAAAGATCGCGCTGGTCAAGCGCATTGCCGAGCGCGTTTGGAAATAGCGCTAGTGTTTGCAGGTGGCGGCGCGTGCGAGGCATAGTGTATCGCGTACAATGGTTCGGATCGTATCGTTCGGGCAGGTTATCCGATATGCCTGATCGCCCTTCCATTCGAAAGGACATCCATGTCCCAGTCCTCGACGCCCGCCGTCAGCGATGCCATCTACGACGCATCGTCGCTCGGCCGCCCGCGCATGTTTCTGCTCGGCCTACAGCACCTGTTTGCCATGTTTGGCGCCACCGTGCTGGTGCCCGTGCTCACCGGCCTCTCGGTATCGGCAACGCTTTTGTTTGCCGGCTTGGGCACGCTGCTGTTCCACTTCCTGTCGCGCGGTAAGGTGCCGGCATTTTTGGGCTCATCGTTTGCCTTTATTGCCGGTTATGCCGCAATCGCGCCCAACGGCGAGACCGAGCTTTTGCCCTACGCCTGCCTGGGCGTAACTTGTGCCGGTCTGCTCTATCCGGTGCTGGCGGCGCTCTTCCGCGCGTTTGGCGCCAAGCGTGTCATGCGTTTCTTTCCGCCGGTGGTGACTGGCCCCATCGTCATTTCCATCGGCTTGATCCTGGCAAGTTCCGCTATTGCTAACTGCCAGACCAACTGGCTTGTGGCTGTCATTGGCGTTGCCGTTATCGTCATCTGCAACATCTGGGGCCGTGGCATGGTCAAGATCGTGCCGATTTTGCTGGGCGTTGTGGTGAGCTATGCCGTTGCGGCTGCGCTCGGCGAGGTTGATTTCTCGGGCGTTGCCGCCGCTCCGTGGGTCGGTCTGCCCATCGTGTGGGACAACACCGTGTTTGCACTCTTTGGGCCGCAGTTCGATAGCGGTCTTGCCACGACGGCCATCATCACCATCATGCCGCTGGCCTTCGCGACCATGATCGAGCATATCGGCGATATCTCAGCTATCGGTTCGACTTGCGAGTGCAACTACATTGCCGATCCCGGTCTGCATCGCACGCTGCTCGGCGACGGCCTTGCCACGATTCTGGCTTCGCTCTTTGGCGCTCCGGCCAACACTACGTATGGTGAGAACACCGGCGTGCTCGCCCTGACGCGCGTGTTCGACCCGCGCGTAATTCGAATTGCCGCGTGTTGCGCCATCGTGCTTTCGTTCTGCCCCAAGTTCGCGGCTGTCATTGCGGCCATGCCGGCGTGTGTGATCGGCGGTGTGTCGCTCGTGCTCTACGGCATGATCAGCGCTGTGGGCGTCCGCAACCTCATCGAGAACCAGGTCGATTTCCAGAACAACCGCAACGTGCTGGTTGCCGCGCTGGTGCTCGTGCTTTCGCTCGGCATCGCGTACAGCACCGCCGGCGCCATCGTGTTGGAGCTCGGCGGCGTGACGATTTCGCTGTCCGGCATTGCCGTGGGCTCACTGGTGGGCATTGTGCTCAACGCCATCCTGCCGGGTAACGACTTTGAGTTTGATGTCTCCGAGCTTGAGGAGGCTGCTGAGTAGCAGCTGCGTTCAGCTAAAACAAGATATGGTGCCCATGCGTATATGCGTGTGGGCACCATTTTTAATGTGTCAGTATCCAGTGGATGCCGCGGGCCATGCGTAAGTCGGTTTGGGCAAAGTGATTGCCGGGGTTGAGCTCCAGCGTTGTTGGAATGCCGCGCTCGACGAGCAACGCTTCCATCGCGCGTGTGTCGTCGAGTACATGCCGCATCATGCGGTTGGGCGTCTTGGTTTCCTTTTTGCCGAGTGACAGGTAGACGGCTTGCGGGCTGCCGGCAAAAGGGGCCGTGCTGGCACGGTCGACAAAGTCGGGAAACCATAGCGACCCCGATGCGCTCGCGGCGCGGTCAAAGGCGTCGGTTTGCCAGAGGGACCAGAGTGCGAAGAGGCCCGCGAGCGAGTAACCGGCAATGCCGCGCCGGGTGGGCGGCTGAGGAAGCGACGACTCGACCTGGGGGATTATCTGATTCAGCAGCTCATCAAGAAAATCGGCAGCTTGGCCGCCGAAAGGCTCGGCATCGCGTACGGTCCCGTCGCATGCCCAGGGGCTCAGCTCGCGATTCCAATCGAGCCCGCCAATGGTGACGAGGGCGAATGGCGGACAGTCGAGCTCTCGGCAACACTTATAAACCTCGCTGCCGTCGCCCACGACCACAGGAAGGTAGATGACAGGCGCGCTTTCCGTATGATTCGAATAAACGGTTATCTGCTTTTGATGCGCTTCCATGACGGGCTTCTCTCAGTGTTGTGATATCGGCAGCCCCAATTGTCGCACGCCAGCGTATGCCGGTTGGGCTAGACCAAAGACAATCTCGTGCATCCCCTGCGGACGCATATGGAAAACGCCACCGCCGGAGGGGAGCTCGGCGGTGGCGTTGTTAAACGGTGCTGGGGCTCGGGGCCTTCGCGGGAGCTGCCATGTGCGCAGAGGCGTCTAAGAACGCTTACGGCTCGCCATGGTGCCTGCGGCGATAGCGGCTGTTCCCGCAAGGACGGTTGCCACGATGGCCGCACCCGAGGTGTCGCCGGTTGCCGCGAGTACGCCGGTAGTCTTGGCTTTCGTGGTTGAAGCCGCAACGGCCTTGGTCGGCTTTGAGCCCTCAGGCTTGGGGTTCTGCTTGGACTCCGCGGGCTTGCTTTCTGCGGGCTTGGTCTCGTCGGGCTTGGGGTCTTCCGGCTTGGCTACCTCGGGAGGTGCGATGGTCGTACTTTTGGCGACTGCTTTGATATAGAGGGAGTCGACCGTGGCGTCGCCCGTGCCGATGGCTTGGCCTGCCTCGTAGATGCCGTCACGGAGCTTGCGATAGTCAATGATCTTGCCGCCTTCGGGCGTCTGGATGGCGGCGTTCTCAATCTTGATGGTGCCGATTGTCTTGCCGTCAGCGCTCATGGCACGGGCAAAGATTGCCGCTGTATCTCCTTCGACCGTTACCTTGCTGCGGATGATCGAGATGACTGCGGGTGTGACGCCCTCGCTGGTCTGGGCGATGATGCCGATGTTCTCGCCTTGGGGTTCGCGCCTCGTCTCGCCATCTTGGTTTTCGCTGTAGGGGATGGGGCCGTCGCCGTTCTCGACATAGCGGGCTATGGCCTTGACAACGGAGTCGCTGATGTAGATGTGGCCGCCCTTCTCGTTGGGTCGATCGTTTCTGGTGGAGAATGCAGCCGAAACCTCGCCTTCCGCAAACGCGTCCACGGTGGAGCCGTTCTTGACGACGATGTCGTCCTGGTAGGTGAAGAGGGCGTTGGCGCCACCGTATCTGCCTTTACTTGCACGGACCGTCACGTTTGCATGATCGAGGGTGATGCCCTTGTGGGCATAGACGCCATATTCAACACCGTTTACGTTGAGGGAGGCGTTTGTGGCTGCGAGGCTGCCCTTGGCCTCGACGGCAGCGTCTTTCTCGGAGCTTGCCTTGACCTGGCCGCCGTCCGAGATGTTGATATTGCCGCCGCTCCAAAGGGCCTCACCATCGGCTGAGCTTGCCTCGACCGTCCCGCCACCCTTGATGGTGAGGTTCTTGTCGGCTCCAATACCCTTGTCCTTGGTAGCCCTGGCGGTGACGGCTCCGCTGTCGTCAATCGTGATATTGCCGTTTGCCCTGATGCCATCCGATGCACCCGTGGCGTTGACGTTGCCCGAACCTTTGATAGCGAGATCACCTCCGGCATTGATGGCATCAAACCCAGTGCTCGTGGCGTTGACGGATCCGGCTCCGTCGATGTTGATATTACCCGTGGAGAGGATAGCGTCCTCAGTAGATGTCACGCTGAGCGTGCCGCCCTCGTCGCCTTGGATATTGAGCTCGGCATTCTCGTTAGTGCCATGAGAAACGTTGATGCTTTCGATCCATTCGGCAGTGACGATGTTGGTTCCCGAGTAATTCACGTTGAGCTTGCCTGCGGCCTGGATCTCGCCGCCGTTATAGTTGTTGAGCTTCAAGTCGTCGGCGCCGTCCCACGACCAGGTACCGGCCTCGTCGCTCGCCGCGGTGTTGTACTTGTTGCCGCCGACCTTGACCCATTCCGCTGCGAGCGAGACGCTCGGCATGAGCAGCGAGCTCACCGTGAGCGCGCACACGGCGCCCGCGACGATGCGGCGCGTCACGCGGCGCCAGCTGCCGTGCGCGAGTCCTATGCGATGGCGAACGTCGGGTTCGGCAACATGGGTTCCGGCGGTAGTGTCATTGCGTTTGGGGGTCGTGAACAAGGCTGCCATGGTTGCTCCCGTTCTCATAGGGCCTATACGACTAGATTCAGCGTATCTGCTGGATGTTGCCGGCGGTAGTGCCGTTTGGAGGGCAAAATGGCCAAAATTGGGGAGAAATAGGCCGCACGCCGGCGCAGGGACCGGCGCTAAAAGAAAAGCGCGGGGCCGCATGGCGACTCCGCGCTTTATTGTTCAGCTTTTGCAGCCTTGCCCTTACGCTACGAAGAAGTAGACGAGGAAGGCAAGGGCCGCGATCCACCCGTCCCGTGCGAAAAAGTGTTTACGAGCGCTTGCGGCTCACCACGGCGCCCGCGGCGATGGCGGCTGTTCCCGCAAGGGCGGCTGCCACGATGGCTGCGCTCGAGGCGTCGCCGGTTGCTGCGAGTTTGCCGGCGATCTTGGCTCCCGTGGCTGCAACTGCAACGGTCTTGGTCGTCTTCGTGCCCTCGGACTTGGAACCCTCGGGCTTGGTCTCGCCTGGCTTCTCCTCGGGTTTGATCTCCTCGGGAGGCGCGATGACCGTGCTCTTGGCGACAGCTTCGTTATAGGGGGAGTCGATCACAGCGTCGCCCGTGCCGATGGTTTGACCCACCACGTAGAAGATGCCGTCATCGAGTTCTTCCTTGTTGCGATAGCCAATGATCTTGCCGCCTGTGGGCGTCTGGATGGGAGCGCCTTCGATCTCGATGGTGCCGATTGTCTCGCCGTCCGCGCTCACGGCAAGGGCGAAGATTGCCGCCGTGTCTCCCTCAGCTGTGACCTTACTGCGGACAATCGAGATGGTCGCGGGCGTGATGCCCTCCTTGGTCCGGGCAAAGATGCCGATGTTCACGCCCCTATGCTCGGGAATGACCGCGCCGCTTTGGTCGTTGCTGTAGTGATCGGGGCCGTCGCTACCGGACTCGACATAGCGGGCTATAGCCTTGACAACGGAGTCACTAATGTAGATGTGACCACCCGCTTCGTTGGGGTAGTAGTTTCTGGTGGAGATTGCGGTCGAGAACTGGCCTTCTGCGAACGCATCCACGATCGAGCCGTTCTTGATGACGATGTCGTCCTCGTCGGTGAAGAGGGCGCTGGCTTCATCGTTCCCTGCGCTTGCACGGACCGTTACGGTTGCGCCATCGAACGTGATGCCCTTGTAGACATAGATGCCATACCCAACGCCACTTGCGTTGAGGGAAGCGTTCGTGACCGTGAGGCTGTTTTTACCGTCGATGGCGGCGTCTTCCTCGGAGCTTGCCTTGACCTGGCTGCCACCCGAGATCTCGATGTTGCCGTCGGCCCAAATCGCATTGTCTTTGATAGAGCTTGCCTCTACCTTGCCGCCGCCCTTTATGATGAGGTTCTCGTTAGCATCGATACCCTGATCCTCGGTGGCCTTGGCGGTGACGGTTCCGCTGTTGTCGATCGTGATGTTGCCGTCGGCCCTGATGCCATCCGAATCGCCCGTGGCGTTAACGTTTCCCGAGCCCTTGATGGTGACATCGCCCCCGGCATCGATGGCATCGTGCTCGGTGCTCGTGGCGTTGACAGTGCCAGCGCCGTCGATGTTGATGCTGCCGACGGAAGTGATGGCGTCACGAGAAGATGTCACGTTGAGCGTGCTGGACGCGTCGCCCTGAATATTAAGCTCGGCGTTCTCGTTCGCGCCATCCTTAACCTTGATGCCGCGGCCGTCGCCGTTAGTGACGATGTTGTCGCCCTCGTAGCTCACGTTGAGCTTGCCCGCTGCCTCGATCGCGCCGCCGTTATAGCCGTTGAGCTTCATATCGTCGGCGCCGTCCCAGGTCCAGGTGCCGGCCTCGTCGCCTGCTGCAGTGTTGTACTGAGTGCCGCCGACGTTGACCCACTCGGCCGCGAGCGAGACGCTCGGCATGAGCAGCGAGCTCACCGTAAGCGCGCATACGGCGCCTACAACGATGCGGCGCGTCACGCGGCGCCAGCTGCCGTGTGCGAGCAGCGTGCGACGGCGCACGTCGGGCTCGACAAAATGGGCTCCAGAGGTTTTGTCATTGCGCTTGGGGGTCGTGAACAAGGCGGCCATAGTTACTCCCATCCTCATAGGGCCTATGCGATTACGCCCAGCATATCTGCAGGATGAAGCCGGCGGTAGTGCCGTTTGGAGGGCAAAATGTCCAAAACTTGGGAAGCAATACATCGCGCGTCCGTGCGTTGCCTGGCTTTAAAAGAAAAGCGCGGAGCCGCTCGATGCGACTCCGCGCTTTGGTGTTCTGCTTTGGCAGCTTTGCCGCTACGCTACAAAGAAGTAGACGAGGAAGGCAAGGGCTGCGATCCACATGAGCGGCTTGATCTTGGAGGCCTCGCCCTTAAAGAGCGCGACGATCACGTAGGCGATAAAGCCCAGGCCGATTCCGGCAGAGATGGAGTAGGTGAAGGGCACGCCGGCGACAATCATGAACGCCGGGAAACCCTGCGACACGTCGGACCAGTCGATCTCGGAGGCCTCGCTCATCATGAGGTAGCCGACGTAGACCAGAGCACCGCAGGTGGCGGCACTGGAAACGATGGTGACGATGGGGGAGAAGAACGCGGCGAGAATGAACAGCACGCCGGTGGTGACGGAGGTGAGGCCCGTGCGGCCACCGTCGGCAGCGCCAGAGGTGGACTCGACGAAGGTGGTGATGGAGGAGACGCCCATAAAGCCACCGGCAGCAGCGGCCACGGAGTCGACGACCAGGATGGGGCGGATGTCCTCGACATTGCCGTCCTCGGTCAAGAACTCGCCCTGCTTGGCGACGGCCATCGCGGTGCCCATGGTGTCGAAGAAGTCGCTCATGAGCAGCGAGAAGGCAACGACGAGCAGCATCGGGTCGGTCAGAACCTTCACGATGGCCATGTTGCCATCGGCGGTGCTGGCAAACGGGGCGCCAAAGGTCGAGAAGTCGAGCGGTGCGATGAGACCCTCGGGCGCATGGGTGACGCCCAGCGGGATACCGGCGATAACGGCGACGATGATGCCGATGAGCAGCGAGCCCGGCACGTTGCGGGAAGCCAGGGCAACCGTCACGATGATGGAGATGATGCCGACGATAAAGGTGGGGGAGGCGATGTCGCCCAGGCCGACGAGCGTACCGGCGCCAGCGGTGATGATGCCGGCGTCGCACAGGCCGATCATGGCGATGAACAGGCCCAAGCCAACCGAGATGGCGTGGCGCAGGACCACGGGGATGGCGTCCATAATGGCCTCGCGCAGGCCGCACAGGACGAGCAGCAAGATGACGATACCCTCGAGGAAGATAACGCTCATGGCAACGTGCCAGTCGCCGCCGCACATGGTGGTGGCGATGCCCGCGATCATGGCGTTGATGCCCAGGCCCGACGCGCAGGCGAGCGGGCGGTTGGCGAAGATACCCATGCAGATGGTCATGATGCCGGCGCCCAGGCAGGTGGCGCAGGCGAGCGCTCCCGCATCGATGCCGGCGCCCGAGAGCACCGCGGGGTTGACGGCGATGATGTAGGCCATTGCCAGGAACGTTGTCAGTCCAGCGCGAAGTTCGGTCCCGATTGTGGACTTGCGCTCACTGACGTGAAAAAGTTCGTCCATGCATACCCTTTCCTTGTTCGGCCCCGAGTTTAGGCCGATTGACACGAACGTTCTCACTATAGCCCCTTTACGACGCTGTTGTTCCTCGCATGTTGATGTTCGGCGCTTTGTAGCAGACGGACGGTATTTTTCGCATGAAAATGTGTGGGTACCGTATACTTAAGCAGTTACAACGACCCCTATGGAGGAACGTATGATTAAAGAGCTCTGCCACGACGAGGCTATCCTGTCCCAGCGTTGCGAGGTTGCGACTGTCGAGGACGAGTCGGTCGCACAGGACCTGATCGATACCATCAAGTCGCTCGAGGACGCCGGCTGCCTTGCCGCCAACCAGATTGGCGTTACCAAGAAGGTCTGCGTCTACCTGGACGACGCCGGCGAGCCCCACGTGCTCTACAACCCCCGTCTGGTGTTTGGCCTGGGCGCCAGCAAGATGGAGGAGAGCTGCCTGACGCACGACGAGATCACCAAGTCCACGCGCTACATCAAGTGCAAGGTCGCTTATGACGTGATCGTAGACGGCAAGATGTGCGAGCGCAAGCAGGGCTTCGTCGGCTTCGAGGCTCAAATGATTCAACACATGATTGATCACTGTCTAGGAAAGTTGGTCTAAGGGGACCAAAGCACCGCACCTTGCCGCTCAATCGTCGCTCGCGTACCTTAAGTACGCTTCGCTCCTCTTTCGTGGCAATCTGCGGCACTTTGACCCCTTAGACGACCTGCGGGGTTAACTTGGTTGAGTTTATCCTGCTTGAATAGTCCGGGCGTGACATTGTTGTCATGTCCGGGCTTTTGTGTTTAGCGCCTCTTTGTTTGGTGACAATAACCTTAGCAAGAACGTAAAGCTGGGAGGCGCTATGTGTACGAGCATTCGATTTACCGATAATTCCGGCCACATGTATCTAGGCCGCAACCTCGACTGGAGCTTTGACTACGGCCAACAGGTTTGCGTGATGCCGCGCGGGTTTCACATTCCGTATTCGTTTATCGACGACGCAACAGCGGCACACGCGGTGATCGGTATGTGCATCGATTACAAGAACTATCCCATGTTCTTCGACTGCGGCAACGATGCGGGCCTCGCCGTGGCGGGTCTCAATTTCCCGGGTTATGCCGAGTATGCCGAGGACCCTGTCGACGGCAAGACCAATATCGCAGCCTATGAGTTTCCCCTGTGGGTGGCAGCGACGTTCTCGACGGTCGACGAGGTCGAGGCTGCGCTGCGCGATACGGTGATTGTCGCCAAATCTGCAGGAGAGGGGCTGGGCGTGTCGCTGCTCCATTGGATTATCGGCGACAGCCAGCGTAGCATCGTGGTCGAGATGATGGCTGACGGCCTGCATGTATACGACGATCCGGTCGACACCCTTGCCAATCAGCCCACCTTCCCGTGGCACATGGAAAACCTGCGCACCTATATCACGGCCACAAGCGATTTTCCGCAGACGGCGACATGGCGTGGCGCCGAGCTCAAGCCCTATGGCGCGGGTGCCGGCATGCGCGGTATTCCGGGTGACTGCTATTCGCCGAGCCGTTTTGTAAAGGCGGCGTACCTCAATGCCAATTACCCGCAAAAGGAGAGCGAGACCGCAAACGTCGTCCGCATGTTCCGTTCACTCGAGGGCGTGGTGATGATTGAGGGGGCGTCCAGGATGGGCGATGGCAAGTTCGAGAAGACTATCTATACCGGATGCTTTAGCGCGCGCACGGGCAATTATTACTACGCGATGTATGGGGATCCGTCGATTCGCTACGTGAGCCTGATGGATGCCGAGGGCGCGAGCCCCGATAGACTCGTGGTTCCCGAGCCGCGTCGTTCGTAGCCGCTAGCTTTACTGCAATACAAGACGGCCCTGCATCTCTCGCGAGGTGCAGGGCCGCTATCGTCGATGGGTGACGGCGCTAGAAGTTGGCGTCGTTGAGCTGTTCGCTCTCGAGGCCGTCGAGCTGTTGCTGTTCGGGCGTATCGGCGACGCTCTCGAGCAGCTCGGTGGGATCGACGTTCATGTCCCTACCGGCCTCGTTGCCATTGACCAAGTCGTCCGAGAAGATGTCGACTTCCATTTCCTCGGCCTCTTCGATCTGAACCTCGAGTGGCACCTGGGTGCGCACAAGTTTGACGGCCGGGCGCATGCGAGCAAAGAGCGGTACGTACTCAATGATGATGGCCGAGTTCTCGAGACCATACCAACGTGCCGGGCTTCCGCAGGCGCGGCGGACGGCGTACTTGATGGCCATCACACGGTGGTCGTTGCGGTTGATGTCCGTTTCGGGGGCAAGCATCTTGCGCAGCATGCAAAAACGGAAGTCGCCCACGTTGCCGCGTGTCTCGTAGATAGAGTAGGTGTGATGCTGCGGCGGCAACTCACCCGATGCCATCAGGTCGCCAACGATCTGGCGCAGGTAGGCATTAACGCGCTGGTTGACCTTAAAGCCCAGGTCCAGGCGCACGCGGAACAAAAAGTCCGTGCCAAAGGTCTCAACGGAATACTCGTGCGTATAGGGCTCATCGGTGACATGCACGTTAATGAACCAATATGCCTTGGCGCGCTTGGGGTGCTTGTCCAGGATGGAATAGAGCACGTCGCGGTCGAGCGTGAGCGGGTCGGGGCTGTTGGTGAGGAACACCAGATTGTCGGCGAGCACGGGGTAGGTCTCGTCATTGCGCAGGCGATTGAGCTGGTCGATGTACTTGGAGACGGGCAGCAGGATCGTTTGCGTGCGCTCGATGGCGGTGCCGCGGCGCCACACGTACATAAGGCCGAACAGCAGCGCGGCCAGGAAGATCATGACGTAGCCGCCGTCAAAGAACATGGTGAGGCACGAAGCGAAGAAGCACAGCTCAATGGCACCAAAGAGCAGGGCGAAGACGCAGGCACCCAGCTTGTGCTTGAGGATGCCGGCGATGTAGCTCGTCAAAAGCGTCGTGGTCATGAGCATGGTCACGGTAATGGCGAGGCCGTAGGCGCTCTCCATGCGCTCGGAGTTTTGGAACAGCAGCACGATGAAGATACAGCCGACCCACATGATGTTGTTGACGAGCGGAATATAGAGCTGGCCCTTGGTGTCGCTGGGGTAGTGGATGCGCAGATGCGGCATAAGGTTGAGGCGCGTGGCCTCGGATACCAGCGAGAACGAGCCGGTGATGAGCGCCTGCGAGGCGATGATGGCCGCCACGGCCGAAAGCACGATGGCAAAGGGGCGCAGGGGCTCGGGAAGCATCATGTAGAACGGGTTGACGATGTCCATCGCGAGCATCTGGGGATTGGAGTTGTTGGCGAGCAGCCAAGCGCCCTGACCCAGATAGTTAAGGATGAGCGCTGCCTTTACGAACGGCCAGGATGCGTAAATGTTAGCCTTGCCCACGTGACCCATGTCCGAATAGAGCGCCTCGGCGCCGGTCGTCGACAGGAAGACAAAGCCGAGCACCATGATGCCCGAATGGTTGATGGGCGAGAACAGGAACATGATGCCGCGGATGGGGTTGAGCGCGCGCAGGATGGACAGGTTGCCGAGCGTGTTGAACAGGCCGGCGCCCGCCAGGAACAGGAACCATAGCGTCATAAGCGGGCCGAACAGTTTGCCGATTGACGAGGTGCCGGCGCGCTGCATGGCAAACAGACCGCAGATAATGATGATGGTAATGATGATGACGTTGGTCTGGCCGTCGCCCAGCAGCGCATGGCCCCATTCGATGGTGCGCAGACCCTCGATGGCTGTGGTGACCGTGACGGCGGGGGTGAGGATGCCGTCGGCAAGCAGTGCCGCACCGCCGATCATGGCGGGCAGAATCAGCCACGGTGCCACCTTGCGTACGAGGCTGAACAGGGCGAAGATACCGCCTTCGTTGTGGTTGTCGGCCTTCATGGCGATTACCACGTACTTGACCGTGGTCACGAGCGTCATGGTCCAGATAACGAGCGAGAGCGCGCCCAAGATCATGTCCTCGCTAACGGTACCGATGCCGCCGTTGTTGGCGACAATTGATTTCATGGTATACATGGGGCTCGTGCCGATGTCGCCATAGACGACGCCGAGCGTTACGAGCAGCATGCCAGCGGAGAGGGGAATGGTTCCATGCCCGCCTTGACCACGCTGGTCATGGGGGCTTGCCTCCAGTTTGTCGTGTGCCACGTGGACTCCCTTGGACATCCGGTTATCTGTCTAGGACAGACAATCTTTATGCCGTCTTTATACATACAAGAGCAGTTTGGCACATCAGGTTATTTTAGACAATAATCCTCAGCTGGGGATTATTTATCTACGCAGGTAGCATTTCAAAGCAGGGGCTTTTAAGCACGTGCTGTCTGGGCGATGCCAGCCTTGGCGTTTGCGCGTTTGCCGGCGAGTTCGCAAAAAATCGCGCCGCCGATGATAAGCGCGGCGCCCATCAGGCGGACCGGTGTTATGGCTTCACCCAAAAGGGCGGCCGAGAACACGACCGCCGAAAGCGGCTCGAGGTAGCCGACGACGGCGACGGTCTGGACGGGCAGCTTGGCGACGGCGCTAAAGTAGAGCAGGCAACCAATGCCGGTGTTGACGACGCCGAGCATAGCGACGGCGCGCCAATCAATGCTGGCGGCGACGCCGGCGGACAGGAACGAGGGAGCGCCCTGCGTGATGAGCGTGAGGGCCAGTGCGGTCACAAAGGCGGCGCTCACTTGGAGTGCGGAGTTCTCGAGGCCCTCGATGTGCGGCGCACCCTTGCTGGCGATGACCATCAATGCATAGCAGAAGGCCGAGGCGATTCCACAGACGATGCCCGCAATGGGCATATTGCCGCCTAGACCTTGCGCTGCAATGAGAAAAGCACCGCAGGCGACGGCGACAAAGCCGGCGATTTTGCCGCCGGTCAGCTTTTCGCCAAAAATGAGCGGGGAGAGGGCCATAACGATGATGGGGCCACAGTAATACAACAGCGAGGAGATACCAACGCCGATCGTCTGATAGGCGCGGAACAGGAAAATCCAGCTGGCGCCCAGCGCGGCGCCCGAGACGATGAGCGCTGCGGCCTCGCGGGGGCGAGACGGAGCCTGCAGGTTATGGCGCTTGGTTATGAAGAGGATGGCGGCAAGGGTGAGAGCGCCCAAAAACGTGCGCAACAGTACGATATCGGAGCTCGGCAGCGCGATGGCAGCGGCGATGATGCCGTTGGAGCCAAACAATAGCAATGCTGCTAAGTACGTAAACAATCCGTTGTTCATGTGCTGACATCCCCTCTATATCCGAGCATGTTCACTATGGGTGAACTGGCTTTAGAAGAAAAGCGAATATAATGCATGGCTGACATGACAAAATCTCATGCAAGGGTGGAGGACTGCCGTGGAAACGAATATTCAAAAGATGCAGGTGCTGCTCGAGACAGTGCGCGCCGGAAGCTTTACGCGCGCCGCCGAGCGCCTGAGCTATTCGCAATCGGGCGTGAGCCGCATGGTGGCCGATCTTGAGGCCGATTGGGGCTTTAAGGTGCTCGACCGCAGTCGCGAGGGCGTGGCTCTTTCTGCTGACGGGCGGCAGGTCATGCCGGCTGTCGAGGCGCTCTGCGAGGAATTCGTTCGCTTGCAGCGACGCGTGGATGAGATGCGTGGGCTCATGCGCGGCAAAATCTGCATCGGTACGTTTTCGAGCGTGGCGACCCACGTGCTGCCGCCGGTGATTGCTCGCTTTCGTGCCGATTATCCAGACATTGATTACGAGTTGCTAATGGGCGACTATTCAGAGATTGAACAATGGGTGGCAGAGGGCCGCTGCGATCTGGGCTTTATCCCGCATGAGCCCCGAGAAAATGGCATGACGTCGCGGTCTTTGGCGCGCGACGAGTTGATGGCGGTGGTGCCGACAGATTCGTTGCTTGCCACGGCGGAGTTCGTCTCTCTTGCCGATTTAGCCAACGAGCAGTTTATTCTGCTGGAACGGGGTACCGATGATGAGATTACGCCGCTATTCCGTCGGGCGGGGCTGGCGGTGCGCTCAAAACTGTCGACTTGGGATGACTATGCGATTATGGCTATGGTCGAGGATGGCCTGGGCGTGAGCATCCTTCCGGCGCTCATCTTGCGTCGCTGTCAGTTCGATGTTGCCGTGCGTTCGCTCGAGGGGCATCCCCATCGGCAGATCAACGCCATATATCGAACGGCCGATGTTTCGCTTGCCGCCGCTCGTTTCCTCGAATACCTCTAAATGCGTGCACGTCGTTATCGCCTTGGGATAAATCTCGAGGTCTTGCTCATTTTATTTTTGAAATTGAACTTTTCGAAATAGCGCGGCGCTATACTGCTTACTAAATTGAACCTCGGTTCAATTCGTGTTCTATAAATTGAACTTTGCCAGCGAGGAGGTTCCTGTGGCCCAAGAGACGTTTAGCGATCGCCTGCGACAGGCTATGTCCGATCGCGACGTTCGCCAGTCGGACGTGATCCGCGCATCGGAGATGCTCGGCAAAAAACTCGGCAAGAGTCAGATGAGCCAATATGTGAGCGGCAAGACGATCCCGCGGCGCGATGTGGCCGAGCTGCTCGCCCGTATTTTGGAGGTCGATGTTACCTGGCTGCTTGCCGGCGACGCCGATCAAGGCGAGGCATCATCACCCCGCAACGATTCCAAGCCCGAACCCCATCCCTCAGCTCAAATTGCAAGGAGCGCCACCATGCGTACTTTTTCTAAATCCACCAAACTCGACAACGTCCTGTATGACGTGCGCGGCCCCGTCGTCGACGAGGCCGCCCGTATGGAGGACGAGGGCGAGCGCATCCTCAAGCTCAATATCGGCAACCCGGCGCCCTTCGGTTTCCGCACGCCCGATGAGGTCATCAAGGACATGCGCCAGCAGCTGCCCGACTGCGAAGGCTATTCCAACTCGCGTGGCCTGTTCTCCGCGCGCAAGGCGATCATGCAGTATTCGCAGATCAAAGGCCTGCCCAACGTTCAGATGGAGCATATCTACACGGGCAACGGCGTGTCCGAGCTCATTCAGCTTTCGATGAACGCGCTGCTCGACAATGGCGACGAGATTCTGATCCCCAGCCCCGACTATCCGCTCTGGACGGCGTGCGCTACCCTTGCTGGCGGTCATCCCGTACATTATCTGTGCGATGAGCAGGCGGATTGGTATCCCGACCTGGAGGATATGGAGTCCAAGATTACGAGCGCGACCAAAGCCCTCGTCATCATCAACCCCAACAACCCCACGGGCTCTGTCTATCCGCGCGAGGTGCTCGAGGGCATCGTCGAGATTGCACGCAGGCATCAGCTGATGATCTTTGCCGATGAGATCTACGACCGCCTGTGCATGGACGGCTACGAGCACGTCTCGATTGCCTCGCTCGCCCCCGATCTGCCCTGTGTCACCTTTAGCGGTCTGTCCAAGTCGCACATGATCGCGGGCTATCGCATTGGCTGGATGGTGCTTTCGGGCAACCAGCGCTGCATGAGCGACTTCATCATGGGCATCAACATGCTCTCCAACATGCGCCTGTGCTCCAACGTGCCGGCTCAGTCGATCGTTCAGACGGCACTCGGTGGCCATCAGTCCGTTAACGACTACATCCGTCCCGGCGGCCGTGTCTACGAGCAGCGCAACTTTGTGTATGAGGCACTCAGCAAGATTGACGGCATCTCGGTGGTTAAGCCGCGTGCGGCGTTCTACATCTTCCCCAAGATGGATGTTAAGAAGTTCAACATCACCGATGACGAGCAGTTTGCCCTCGACCTGCTGCACGAGAAGAAGATTCTGATCACGCGCGGCGGCGGCTTTAACTGGGCCGAGCCCGATCACTTCCGCATCGTGTACCTGCCGCGCATGGAAGTACTCAAAGAGTCCCTCGAAGACCTCGCCGACTTCTTTGACCATTACCGCCAGAGCTAGTGGGATAGAAGTTCCGCACTATGAAAAGCTCCCTGCAGTTGTTTTGCTGCAGGGAGCTTTCTTGAATCGGCGGAACTATATAACAATCCCGTTGCAGTGGTCGATTTCGTGTTGGATGATCTCGGCGGTGTAGCCCGAGAAGTTTTTGATGCGGTGAACGAAGTTCTCGTCCAAATACTCAACCTTAATGCGGCGATAGCGGGTGCAGGGACGCTCGCCGATCAGCGAGAGGCATCCTTCGCTCGTCTGATAGGCATTGACCTGTTCAAGAATTTGAGGGTTGTACATCAGGAGCGCCCTGTTGCCGTCCTTTACGCAGATGATGCGTTTGCGCACACCGATCATGTTGGCGGCGAGCCCCACGCACTCGTGCTCATGCTCGTGGAGTGTATCCAGGAGGTCCTGCCCGGTCGCGGCATCGTCGGGCCCCGCGTCTTCGGAAGGCAGGCGCAAAAAGAACTCGGATTTCATGATGGGCTTAATCATGGCGGGCTCCTCATGTCTTATGCTTTCGTGGACTTTTAATAATAGCGCGGAAGGAAAGCTGCGCGTCCGCGTTACAATCTTTTGACGTTGGACCATGTTGCCAGATTCGTCGTGTACGGCGTCTGGCGTAAGTCTAGGGCTCATTTTTTCGCCCTGGACTGTTTCTCTGGGGCGATGCGACTGTCGTTCCAAGAGGAAGGAAATGCATGGGGAGCAAATCTCAGCAACAAGTTCAAGCAACGCCATCGGCCACTGCGGCGCTTCTCGTCGTTATGTATATTGCAGCCTTTGTTGCCGCGTTTAACGAGAACATCATTAACGTGGCGTTGCACGACATTATGGCAGCCTTTTCGGTGAGTGCCACCACGGCGCAGTGGCTCGTTTCGGGCTACATGATCGTGACGTCGATCTTTACGGCCATCATGGCCTTCCTGTCCGGCCGTTTCTCGACGCGCAAGCTGTTGTTTTTCACATGCGGATGTATGGTCGCCGGCGAAGTCCTGTGTCTGATCGCTCCGTCGTTTAGCGTTTTGCTACCAAGTCGTATTTTGCAGGCTGCGGGATCGGGCATCTTGTTCCCGCTCATGATGAACGTGGTGCTGTCTTGCGCCCCGCGCGAGAAGCTCGGTCTGTATCTTAGCCTGGGCGGTGCCTGCATTACGCTAGGGCCGGCGTTTGGACCCGTAATCAGCGGTCTTATGTGCACGTTGTTCGGCTGGAGGGCGGTGTTCGTAGTGCCGCTGGTGGGCGGCATTTTGGTCGCTGCGGCGGGCGTTAAGCTTGTTCAGAATGTCGGAGAGCGCTCGAGCACCACGCTTGATATTCTGTCGGTTGTTTTGCTCGCCGCCGGCATTACGGCATTCGTGTATTCCGTAGGCGAGTTCTCGACCAATCCGATTGCCGGCATCGTGGCGCTTTTCGCCGCCATTGTGCTGCTCGGCCTGTTTGCGGCCCGTCAGCTCAAGCTCGAGCATCCGGTGCTTAACGTGCGTCCCATGGCGAGCGTTCGTTTTTGGCCCGCGTGCCTGCTTGTGGTGGTGTCGATGATGACGACGTTCTCGATGAGCGTTTTGTTGCCGCTCTATTTTGAGGGCGCATACGGCATGACCGCACTTATTGCGGGCTTGCTCATTTTGCCGGCGATTGCCTGCAACGCCGTGACCTCGATTGTGGGCGGACGCGTGATGGACGCCCGTGGCGCATGGCCGCTGCTGCCGGTCGGCTTTGCCCTGATTGCCGTGGGGCAGACTGCCATCTCGATGACGGCGGCAAGTATGAACATCGGCGTCGTCGTGGCGCTGACCGTTGTGGTGTATGCCGGAGTCGGTTTGGTGCTGAGCCCCTCGCAAACGGCCGGCTTGGAGACGCTGCCTGCCGCTGAGCATCCCCACGGAACGGCATTGCTTAACACGTGGAACATGATTGCCGCATCGTTTGGCCCATCGCTGTTTATCGGTCTGCTCTCGAGTTCTGCGGCGACTGCCGGCGCGGCTGGCGCTGCGACCGACGTTGCCCAGGCGATTGGATTTGCAACTGCCGTGCGTGTGGCGGCTGTGATTGCCGTGGTCGGGTTCGCGACGTCGCTGGTGTACGCTCGTCGCGAGTCGCACATGTCGCATTAATGTGTGCACATAGATTCTGCAGCTAGATTGGATGGCGACACCATAAACTAATGGACGTTTTGCCGAGAGGCATGAATGTTTAAAGCGCAAAGAGTGCGCGACGGGCCCCGCGAATGGGGCGATGATGCCCGAGAGGGCCAAGAAGGAGTCTCATGTCCGAGAACGAAGAGATCATGAACGAGACCGAGAACGAGACCATGGCTGCCGAGGTTGAGGCAGTCGAGACCGTGGAGACCGAAGCTGCCGAGGTTGAGGCTGCTGACGAGGTTTCCGCCGAGGAGGAGGCCGAGGTTGTTGAGGCCGCCGTTGATTACGATGACGAAGAGCTGATGGACAAGATGCAGAAGGCCGCCCGCCTGCTGCGTAGCCGTCGCTTTGCTATTTCCAAGGAGGAGGAGGCCAAGGCCGAGCGCATGGCGAACATCGAGCGCGCCATCAAGCTTCTTGACCTCAAGCCCAAGATGGAGCAGAAGGAAATGTCCGACCTGCTGGGCATGCGCCTCCGTGAGCTCGATGGCCTGATGGCCGAGGCCGAGGCTGCCGATCTGGTCGGCCGCATCGACGACGCCGAGGGCGATATGCGCAAGATTGTTGTCTTCGCCGCCGAGGATGCCGCTGAGGGCCTGGTCGAGCTTGCCAACAAGAAGGAGAAGCTCCTGCCCGAGCTTTCTTATGAGGAGGCCACCGAGCTGATGGCCGCTCTCGATAAGGTTATCGCTCCGCTCGTCGCCATGGGCCTGGACGAGGACCGCGGTCCTCGCGGCGGCCGTGACGACCGTGGCGGCCGTGGCGGCGACCGTGGCGGTCGCGGCGACTTTGGCGATCGCGGTGGCCGTGG
>UQMU01000003.1 GCA_900542305.1 uncultured Collinsella sp.
GGGGCGCTGCTGCTGCGGGGCAGCAAACTGCTGCTGGCCGGCGCGCGGGGCGCTGGCGGCACGGCTTGCCGCGGAGTTGTTCTGGCCCAGGCCGTTTTGATAGGCGCGCTCTTCTTCGTACAGGCGGCCGAGCGTGGGGGCATCGACGTTCTCGGCAAAGACCGAGAACTTGCCGGCGCGCAGCTGCGGATCGATCATAAAGCGCACGAGGGGCTCGCCGACAAAGACATAGCGGCGCTTTTCGGCCTGCGCCTTCACAAACTCGCGGACCTCGCGCGAAAGCTCGGGGTAGAACGGGGCGAGCATGGGATCGTCGTCGGCGGCGATAAGGATGGTATAGAGTGCCGGCGCCGTGTTGACGCCGTTGATCACCAGAGTCTGATCCTCCATGTCGCGAGCGGCCTGCTTGGCAAGCTTCTTAAAGGAGAACGGGGCACGGGTGGCACCGAAGATGCCGGCCACGTGGTCCTCGAAGATGTTCAGGAAGTTCACGAAAGATCACTCTCCGTATAGGTTCTTTGGTATCCGAGCAAATATAGGCATATCCCAACGATTATAGAGGATAGGGTTCCCGCAACCGCCGCCTTGGCGACGACCGCGGCTGCAAGGCTGGCAATTTCCATATGGTGTGCAAGACAGGACGCCGCTGCGCAGCCGATGCCGGTGACAGCGATTGCGGCGATTGCGGCAAGGTTTGAGCCCTGATTGGCACGCTTGGCATGGGCATTGAGCAGCGCAGATGACGCCGCGGCAGTTGCCGCGACCAGCACAAAGGCAGCCCAAAGGAGCGGGTCTCCCAGCGCTGCGGCAACGTTACCGAGCCCCAGTACGCCTCCGGCTGAAAGCGCGACCGTGGCCAGACGGGCAAAAAGCGCGCCCATGCCCGTTGCCGCGGCGGCGCTTGCCGGGCCGAGCCAAAATGACGCGACGCCGGCGGCGACCCCAGCTGCCAGGAAGGTATTGCCGGTCAGACAGCCAAGCGCGAGTGCACAGGTGAGCGTGGCGCTCGCGGCAGTCTCGGTGCGACCCCAGGCGATCCACCAACCGGACATGGCGGCGGCAAAGATCACCGCGACGGGCAGCATCGACAGGATGCCCTGTGCCTGCATGGTGGCGTTGGCCATGAGCACCAAAAAACCCACAGCCGAGATGGCCGAGCCAATCTGGGGGGCCAGGCCAGCCGCCACTCCGATCGCGATGGCCGCAATGACCAGGCCGGGAAGCGCCGCGACCCCGGCCGTTTGCATCAGCAAAAAGCTAAAGGTGCCGCACGTTAGCGCCGAGATAGTGCGCATGGTGTAGTCGCGCGCATGGCTCCAGCGCGTGCCCGCCCAGCCGAGTGCGGGGTCGACCTCGATGGCGTCGTCCTCGTAGTGCGACGGCTCGATATCGTCGAGCTCCTGCTCGTCATCCGAAAGTTCGCCAACCATTTGCTCCAGGCTGCGACGGCCTTCGCGCACGCTGCCCAGACCGGCAAGGAGCTGGTCGCAAAATGTCTCGACGCTGCTGGGGCGGTCCTGCGGCATGGGGGAGAGCGCGCTCATGAGCGCGGCCTCGGCTCCCGGGGGAAAGTGTGGTATCAGCTCGCTGGGATAGGTGGCGCCGCCGATGATGCGGTCGAGCGAGTCGGCGGGCGTGGCCGCCATAAAGGGAGCGCTGCCGCACAGGCCCTCATAGATTACACAGGCGAGGGCAAAGACATCGGCGCGCTCATCGACCGTGCCGGTCTCGATATCGAGCTGCTCGGGCGGCATGTAGCCGATGGTGCCGCCGCGCGAGCCGCCAAAGCCACCGGCGGACGACAGTCGCGCCATGCCAAAGTCGGTGAGCTTTACATTGCCCGAGTGGTCGATGAGCACGTTGGCGGGCTTAATGTCCAGGTGGAGTACGCCATTACTATGGGCGAAGGTGAGCGCCTGGCCTAGGGCATCGGCAATGGCCGCGGCCTCGTCAAAGGTAAGTGAGTGACCGTCCACGCGGTGCAAAAACTCGGCCAGCGACATGCCATCGACATATTCCATAACTAGGTAGGCATAGGCTGTGTCGTGCGTAAAGTCGATGACCTGCACGATGTTGGGATGTTGAAGCATGGCGGCAGTGTGCGCCTCGCGCAGGACATCCATGATGTCGCTGGCGGGCATGCCGACACCGTTAATAAGGGGGATGCGCTTAATGGCGACGCGGCGGCGCAGGTGCGTGTCGCGGCAGATCTCGATGGAGCCAAAACCGCCGGTCGCAAGTGTCTCGAGCGGCTGGTACCGCTTGAGCAGCTCGCGAGAGCTGGTGCCCTCCAAAGGAACGTCCGGCGAGAACCGGGCGGTATGTTGCGAGAAAAGCGGCATGGCCAACCCTCGTGCGTTTAAAGTTCGTTTGCGAGCGGCGGGCGCGGGGCCGAGCCGTTCGCGGTGGCATAGATGCTGCTAGTGTAGCACGCTCGGGTGCATGGGGAGGATAGCGGGATGCGAGGCTGCCCGTCTGGCTTGGCCTTAGCGCTTCTTCTTGTTCTTCTTCTGCTTGCGCTGCTTGCCCTTGTTGTCCTGGGGCTTGTCGCCCTGCTTGGCCTCGGCGGCGGCCTTCTCGGCCTTCATTTTCTTCTTCTTGGTCTCGATGCGGAGTTTTTTGTTGATGCGGGCCTTGAGGAAGGGACCGAACTGCTCGGCATCGCCACGGACGAAGGTGTCCTTGGGGATCGTCACGCCCTGGTCGGCGAACATGGCCACAAAGATGCGCTCGCCGTCGAGTACGTGGTCGAGCTTGTCAAACGGGAAGAACTGCGACTTGCCGCTCTTGCCCCAAACCATCAGGCCGTCCTCGTTGGCGGCGACGCGGCGATAGCGGCCACCCATGGACTCGTCGGCCTCGACGGCGTCGATAAAGTCGCGGGCGAGCGTGTGGTGCAGGTTCTTGCTCCACCAGGCCAAAAAGGCGCCGAACACGATCAACACGACGCCAAACTTGATCCAGCTGCCGCCGGCCACCAGCATGCCGATGCCGATGAGCGCGGCAACTGCCGCGGCGACATACAGCGAGCCGCGACGCCTGGGCGAGGCGACCAGGCGGGCGAAGTCGGTGACCAGGTCGTTTTCGTACTGGTACTCGTTGAGGTACAGGATGCCGTCATCGGCTGCGGCCTGCTCCTCGAGCGCGACCTCGACCTGGTCGGCTGCTTCGGAGGGAACGAGGTTGCTCTCTGCGTCTGCCATGCTCTTTGGACTCCTATCGCGGCGGGCTCGCCGTACGGGTTATTATGGAATGCAGTATGCCGTGCGACCGCATGGCCGCCGCGGCAACAAGACTCAGTATACCCGGGGGAGCACCCATGGAATCGTTGTACCGAAAGTATCGCCCGCTCACCTTTGACTCCGTGGTGGGCCAGCAGCATATCGTCTCGACGCTCGAGCACGCCATCACCGAGGGGCGCCTGTCCCACGCCTACCTGTTCTGCGGACCGCGCGGCACGGGCAAGACCACCATGGCGCGCATTCTGGCCAAGGCGCTGCTGTGCCGCAATGCCGAGGCGGCGCGCGCCGAGGGTGCAAGCGGCTGCATGCCCGACGGTACTTGCGAGGAGTGCGAGCTCATTGCCGAGGGTAACCACCCCGATGTCTACGAGCTCGATGCCGCAAGCCGTACCGGCGTGGACAACGTGCGCGAGGAGATCATCAACTCCGTCAACTTTGCCCCAGTGCGCGGCAAGTACAAGATCTATATCATCGACGAGGTCCACATGCTCACGACGGCGGCGTTCAACGCGCTGCTCAAGACGCTTGAGGAGCCGCCGGCACACGTGATCTTTGTGCTGTGCACCACCGACCCGCAAAAGATTCTGGAGACCATTCTCTCACGCTGCCAGCGCTTCGATTTCCACCGCATCGGCAACGAGGATATCGAGCATCGCCTGTCTTACGTGTGCGAGCAGGAGGGCTTCGATTACGACGACGAGGCACTCGCCATTGTGGCGCGCCATGCCAAGGGCGGTATGCGCGACGCGTTGTCCACGCTGGAGCAGCTGAGCGTCTTTGGCAACGGTTCTGTGCATGCGGACGACGCCCGCTCGCTTTTAGGCGAGGTTTCGGACCAGATTCTGGGCGAGTTTTCCCGCGCCATTGCCGATCGCGATGTTGCCGAGCTCTATGGACTGATCCGTGCGCAGGTCGAGGAAGGAAACGACCTGCTGGAGCTGACGCGCGACCTGGTGGCGCATGTGCGTGACGTGTACGTTGCCTGCGTTGCCGGTGCCCGTGCCGAGCTGTTTGAGGGTGGCTCCGAGCAGGCCGAGGCGCTTGCTGCCGAGGCCGCTGCCTTTGGCGAGCATCCTGCCGACCGCCTGGCCCGTGTGCTGACAGTGCTTGACGATGCCGCACTGGAGATGAGGGGCGCGAGCGACGTGCGCCTGGTGCTCGAGATTGCCTGCACGCGTCTGGCACGTCCCGAGGCTGATATAACGATTGAGGCATTGGCCGAGCGCGTGGCACGCCTGGAGGCCATGGTTGCCAATGCCGCCGTGCCGGCGAGCGTGGCTGCTGCTCAGGCCGCCGCGCCTGCCGCATCCGTATCCGCTGCTGCCCAACAGCCGACGCTCATTTCGGGCGCCCGTGCTGCCGCTCCGGCGGCATCCGCTGCCCCTGCTGCTACGTCCGCGCGCCAGGGTGGCATGCCTTGGGACCGCGGAGCTGCTGTTCCGACTGCCCAGCCTGCGCCCCGTTCTGCGTCCGTGTCAACTTCCAAGCCTGCAGCGCCTGCACCTCAGCCTGCGCCGGCTCCGACGCCTCAGCCCGTTGCGGCCCCCGCGCCTGCCACCGCTCCGGCACCTAAGCCCCAGCCCAACAATGCCGCCCAGGTTGCCGCCGCCGGTGCTGCCGAGACGCCCGCGGTCGAGGATGCCGGAGAGCTGCAGCGCAAATGGGCCGAGGTCGTCGAGCGTGTCAAGGCGCGTCAGGCTTCCTACGCAGGGCTTTTGCTCAACGCCCGCGCCACGGCCGACGACGGCTCCAAGCTCACGGTCTCGTTCCCCGCGGGTTCGACTTTTGCCATTAAGATGCTCGGTCGCGCTGACACGCAATCGGTGGTCCTGCCGACGGTCTGCGCAGTCTTCGGCCGTCGTACCGTCGACTATGTCCTGGATGGGGGTGGCACGCCGGCTCCTCAACATGAGGAGCATTCTCCATCTGCACGGGCTGCGGCATCTGCGGACCCGCAACCCGTGTTCTCGGCGGCCCCTGCATCCTCGAGCGCCAGCGCGACGCAGCAGCAAGCGGCGCCGGTAGCGGCATCGACCCCGTCGGCGCCTAAGCCCGCGGCGCCCAAACCGGCTGCTCCGACACCCGCGCCCAAGCCCGCCTCGCCCGCGCCCAAGTCGTCTGACCTGGGCAAAGCCCCCTGGTTACGCTCCGACAACCCCGCCGGCGCTCCTGCCATGGGTAAGCTCCCGACCGAGCCCGCACCCCGTGCGCCCGAGCGCTCGGCTGCCCCCAAGGCTCAGCCTGTCGCGCAGTCCGCGCCGTGGGAATCCGAACAGGTGCCCTACGACGACGCTATGGTCGGCGGCTTCGCTGGCGATGCGAGCGGGGACGATCTGCCTCCGTTCGACGTGCCAGGTGCGACGCCCGCGCCCAAGTCCGCTGTAGCTGCCCCCAAAGAGGAGGACGCTCCTGCAGCTCCCTGGGAGTCCAACCCCGGCGCCGGCAGCCCCTTCGGCCACCAGGGCGCAGCCCCGAGCATCCCGCAGACCGAGGACGAGGCCAAAGACCTCATCCGCAGCGTCTTCGGTCAGGCCACCATCTTCAAACCGGTGGAGTAGCTGCGCAGGCGGGTATACTGCTCAAGAAGAGAACCCCTTGCCCGGGCGCATCTGTATTTCGGACATGTGCAACGTGGTGCCGCGTATATCGCATTTGAGCAGACAGGTGCGTGACGGTCGGCCTAGGATGCTGAGGTCGATACGATACGTCGCATGGCTGTCCGTGTACTCGACTTGCTCGGCGTTAATGGTTGCTCCGATTGCCAAATAAACGCCTAGCTCGGCATCGACAATCTTGAAGTCCTTTATCTTGACCTTGAACTCTTGATAGAGGGACGGGCTGTTGTAGTAGACGGTTCGGGTTCCGTCGGTGCACTCATCGGTCGTCTCCCATTTGACGACGGGCTGGTCCGAGCTGGCTATCAGCAGTTCTGCTCCAAAAGCTATGGCATGGGTGATGACAACCAGCAATGCCCAGCCGACAAAGAGATAGAGAACCACATATGCAACGGGGTGTTTTGAGCGGATGTTTTGGAGCGCGTTGGGGGCATTCATGGGGCACCTCCAAATTACTATCTATGGCAATCAAATTATACCCTGCCGCCATGTGCGCCGCCTCGAGCAGCGGTTCGGCATTTAGCTATTTAGTGGCGCACATGAAATGCCGGATTCGGCTCTACTAGATTGAGTGTGCGATATTATGCAACCTTGCATAATTCGACCTTGCATAATCTTTGAGTGCGGTTTGTATTGGAGGACATGTATATCGACTGAGGTAACACGTCCGCCCCGCTCTCTCGCCGCGCGCCGTGGTACGATTTTTGAGTTTGAAAGTCCCGCCGTGCTCCGGCTGCCCTTGCAGCTCGGCGTGCGGCCGCACGTAAAGGAGCCATCATGGCCGGTATGAACATGCAGCAGATGATGAAGCAGGCTCGCAAGATGCAGGAGCAGCTTGCCGCCGCGCAGGAGAACCTCAAGCCCCAGACCGTCGACGCCTCTGCCGGCGGCGGCATGGTCAAGGTGACCGTTAACGGCGAGATGGAGCTCGTCAACCTCACCATCGATCCCGATGCGCTCGATCCCGAGGACGTCGATATGCTGCAGGATATGATCATGGCTGCCGTCAACGAGGCCGTCCGCGGCGTCAACGAGCTCGCCAACAAGCAGATGGGCGCCATCACCGGCGGCCTCAACATCCCGGGCATGCCGTTCTAAGACACACATATAAATGAGTGCAAATCACAGTCTGCAAAAACTGCTCGATGAACTGGGCCGTCTGCCGGGCATTGGTCCCAAGTCGGCCCAGCGCATCGCCTATTACCTGCTCGAGGCCGATGCCGAGGAGGCCCGCCGCCTGGCCGAGGCCATCCTGGAGGTCAAGCAGGAGGTCCACTTTTGCAGCCGCTGCTTTAACTACGCCACGGCCGACGAGTGCTCCATCTGCCAGGACCCGATGCGCGATACCACTCGCATTTGCGTTGTGGGCGAGCCGCGCGACGTCCAGGCGATCGAGCGCACGGGCAGCTACCACGGTCTCTACCACGTATTGGGCGGCGTGATCAGTCCCATGGACAAGATTGGTCCCGAGCAGTTGCACATCCGCGAGCTGCTGGCGCGTCTGGGCCACGAGGATATCCATGAGGTCATCATTGCCACCAACCCCAACATCGAGGGCGAGACCACGGCGAGCTACCTGGCCCGCACTATCAAGCCGTTGGGCGTCGAGGTGTCGCGTCTGGCAAGCGGCCTTCCCGTGGGCGGCGACCTGGAGTATGCCGACGAGCTTACGCTTGGCCGCGCCATCGAGGCCCGTCGCGCGATTTAGGTGGCGAGCCTGCTCCTGCCGTATGTTTTCCTCGCGACGCACGGGGTAGTCATAATTTCCCTGTGCGACTGTAAGTTTGTTGTGCAACAAAGATGTTTTGTATCCGCTTATCGCATGGATGCTTCCACTCGCATCCTTAATTTGCTCATTCGTTGCGCAACCTTTTGGGTTCGCTGATACACTCAAATATGGATTCGAATGAATGCGCCGCTCCCGAGCGGCGTGTTTTTGTTGGAGGAGAACGCATGCGGCCCGGTGGCACTCAGACAAAGCGCGGCGCCGCGGTGCGCATGCGATGCCGACTGGGCTTGGCACCGCGGGCGTACGCACTGCTGTCGTGCTCGCTGGTGCTGGTCATAGCTGGCGTTTCTGCCTATGGCATGACCGTGCCGTCCATGATGCAGGCGCATGCCGCACGCGAGCCGCGCGTGGGGCATGAGGTCAAAAGTGATCTGGGCACCACGACTGGATATGCTTGGGCAAGTGTGGTCGCGCATATTGTGTTTGGCACCGACGATGCGGATGGCGCCGAGGCCCCGGACAACGAAGTTACGCTTGCCAATGGCAAAACCATCGTGCTCACCAACACCAAGATCATCGATCGGTTGTCCAACAATAGCGTGGCGGCAACGGTGAATAAGGTCGAGCAGCAGAAGGAGCAGGACGCCCAGCAGTCCGGAAAGCCCGGTAGCTCGGATACTTCTGGCTCCGGCTCGGATTCATCGAGTTCGGGCGGCGGCTCTGGGTCGGGTTCCTCTACCGGAGGGTCTGGAAACGGCGGCTCGACGGGCGGCAACACTGACAACGATGCAAACTCCGGTGGCCTTTCCGCTGCTGAGGAAGAGAGCATTCACAGTTGGCTTGTGACCAAGTACAACATGCTCGACGGTTATGTTTCTCGTGCCAATGACGTGGTCTCGACCTATAACTCTACGGGAGATCCCAGGCCGTGCGACAGCCTGGTCGGGGAGATGTTTGTCATTCGAGCCGAGTTCGGTCGTCAGACATTCTCGCCCCGGTCAAAGTGGTATCAGCAGTATGCCAATCTGTGGGGCTGTTATACCAACCTATGCCAATGGGTCGGCCATTACGGCGATGATGACGTCGCACTCGGTAACTTCAACAATAACGTGGCGGCGCTTGCCCTATGATGACCGATCTTGCATCCACCACACCACAATCGCTCGGTCGCGATCCCATGGTCGGCCTGCGCCTGGCGCGTGTCGACGGGTTTGAGCCGGCCATTGCGCTCGGTCAGGACGAACTGCCTGCCTATCTGCGTCGTTTTACGATGCTGTTTGCCGACGATGCCACCATGCGCCGTGGCGGTATCGGCCGCGTGACGCGTGCTGTCAACGCCCAAGGCGAGGCCGTGGCACTCAAGCAGCTCATCTTGCCGGCGCGCGATGAGTTTGACGACGATACCGCTCATGAGGCGCTGGTCGCCAAGTTCAAGGCGGCGTTTCGCGAGGAATATGAATGCCACCGCGCCCTTTCGGGCCTCAAGGGCTTTCCCCGCCTCTATGGCTGGGGCGAGGTTGACGGTGTGCCTGCAATTGTCATGGAATGGGTCGAGGGCGAGACGCTTGCCCGCTTGCGTTCACGACTCGCCGTGGACGATGCCGGACGCCTGTCGCCGCTTGTGGCGGCGCGTCTGGGTCGCGACCTGTTCGATCTGCTCTGCCGTATGAGCCTGGTGGGCGAGGGCTTTGTCCATCGCGATATCTCGCCCGCTAATATTATGGTGCGCACGGCGCGTCTACCGCTTGACCGGCAGCTTGCCGAGGGCACCTTTGACCTGTGCCTGATCGACTTTGGCTCGTCGCTGGCGCTTGAGCCTGCGTCGGCCGTGGCCGGTACCGGCGGCAAGGCGTCGTTTACGGAGCGTTATGCCACGCTGCGTCGCGCGACGGTTGCCTATGCCCCGCCCGAGATGCTCACCGACGATATTCCCGACCTGCGCGCTTTGCGTATGTCGCCGGCGATTGACGTTTATGCCGCGGCAAGCACGGTTTACGAGCTCATTGCCGGCGTCGTGCCATACGAAGCCGCGCCGAGCACTTCGGGCACCTCGGGTTCGCGCAAAAAGACGCGCGACATCGCGAGCCCCTACCGTCTCAAGATGGACACGCGGCCCGACTATCCCATTGGTGCCCATGCGCCCGGTTGTGATTTGACTCAGCTGCTTCGTCGTGAGCCCGATGTGGCGCTCGCCGCGGCCGAGCAGGCCCAGCAGCTAGGGCTTGAGCCGGATTCCGAAGAGCTACGCGATGCGCTGGCGTTTGTCGATGCCCAGCTGTTCGACGTGGTGATGGCCTGTCTGTCCAGCCATCAAAAAGATCGTCCCGAGCCGGCGGCGGTCGAGGCGGCGCTCTCGGCGTTTTGTGACCACTATGCGCAAAATGTCGGTCGTTCGCTCCGCGGCGAGCCGCTCACGCCGTGCCCCATGGATGCGTCCGGCCGCGCGGTTCGTCGCGCGCTGATGGTCGGCGCGACGGTCGTCTGTGGCGTGGTTTGGGCTGTGGTCGTGGTTTCGGCCGCGCTGCTGGCGTCGGGCGCTCGCGTGACGGCGACTTTGGGATCGCTCGTGTGGTCTGGGTCGCTACCGGGTATTATTGCCGCACTGGCGTTGGCGCTGCCAGGCATAGCCGGCGTTGCCGCGGGGGCACTTGCGCGCGATCGGCGCTCGGGCTTCCTGCAGGGTGTGCTTGCGCTTTCTGCCTGCGAGGTTCCGGTGCTGGTTGTGGCTGCATGTAGCGTATTTTCCCAACGCGCCGTGATGGGCGGCCTTGTTGCCGCTCTGGTTGCAACCTATGCGCTTACGTGGTTTTTGCTTGCGATGGGCTTTGCCTTTGAACTTCCCGCTTCGGCACCGCGACGCACAAAAGCCCAGATGGCGACTCCGCTTGCCGGTGGAGCCGCAGCTGCCCGTACTTTTGGCGGACCTGTCGAAGTATCGTCCGATTCTATTTCTACGACCAAGGAGGCCTAGGTCATGGCATCTCAAGTTGAGCTCACCCCATGCGGGGCCATGTTTGACATCTTTAAGCGCGCGGCGCATCTGAGCCATATCGAGCTGTGCGGCTTGGTGCTTTCGTCCCGTCCGCTCGCCGACGGCCGCAGCCCGCAGAGCCGAGCCGCCGATCGCTCTTGGGTTTCCCGCTTTATCGTTCGCGCGCCGGTCGGCACGCTTCAGCAGCGCTACTTTGCCGAATACGGTACCTCGGCTGCGCGTATTATGTCGCAACTGGCCCTGCGCCAGCGAAATCCCATGGACTCCACGGCTGTGATCAATATGGTGTGCGGTCCTGCAGGTGAACCGATGGTACGCGCGCTCGAAGAGTGCCACCAGGACACGAATCTCTATCGCAACGCGCTCGATCGCCTGTCCCAGGCGGCGGAACTCATGCCCGCCGAGCGCGCCGAGGCCGTGCTGGTGCTGTTTGTCGCCGTCGGTTGTTCGGCGGATGTGCGGTCCTCGGTGAACTATGCCATCGACTACGCGCACGCGACCTGTGGCGGAGGCACCTCCACGCCGCGTTCGCTTGGCATGTCGATGACCGCGGGCGAACGCGAACCCGCCCCGGCGCACCCCTTGGGCTTGCTGCGCGTACAAAACAGTTTTGTCGTGAGCGCCCCGCGCTGGATTCAGCCGAGTGAGCAGGGTGTTGAGATTGGCGCGCTGGCAACGGGGGAGGGCGATATTACCGACGTCGGCGACGATGTCTCGGCCCGCCATGCCCATATCTGGTGCGATGCTCAAAATATCTGGCACGTCGAGGACTTGTCGTCCACCAACGGAACCGTGGTGGTAAACGGGGCCACGCGCGTCTGCATTCAGGTCGAACCCGGCCGTTCCGCCCAACTCAATCCCGGCGACGAGCTCAAGCTCGGCGAATCCACTACCTACGCCATTCTCTTCGGTGCCCTCTAGCCGGCAGATAGGGACGTTCCTTTTAATATGAGCAGGACATTGTCAAGAGGCAAAATCGGGCCTGGCCCCAACGATATGGGGTCAGGCCCTCTCCCTATATCAACCCGTCCGCGGCGACCTCGGCGTGTCTTCCCGACGCTCGTCTTTGCAGTTTAATATCCGCCCGTGGCGATCTCTCGCTGGGCAATCCGTTGCTACGGCTGAGGCTTCTACGTCGAACCGACAGTCTGTGCACGCGTGTGGCGCCCTGGGCGCTCGCAGAAAAGGGACCTGAGGTTCGCCTCAACGGCTTCGGATCAAACCGCTTCCGGGGTGATCGGCTTATGTGCGGGGGACCGGCCCCCTACGCCTCCTCGGCCATGAGGCCGACCGCCCACACCCAGCAGGCGAGCTCGCGCGCCGTGGCCACGTTCGCCTTGTTGTTGTGGACCCCGCGCGCGAGCAGCGCCTCCCGCCTCTCGACCAGCCTCCGCACGCCCTTGGCGGCATGCCTCCGGGCGCCCCGGTCCGGGGCCTGGCCCTTGGCGAGGTCCTTCGGCCGCCCCGAGCACGTCAGGTAGTGCCACGCGGCCTCGACCAGCGCCTTCCTCAGGTGTTTGTTGCCGGCCTTGGTGATCGCGCCCCTGCGGTCGCTCTCCCCGCTGGAGTGCTCGGAGGGCGTCAGGCCGACCCACGCCGCGAACGACCGGGCGTTCCTGAACCTCGAGAACTCGCCGGCCTCGAACACGAGGTCGGCGGCGGACGCGGTGTCTACGCCCTTGAGGCAGCGGAGGGAGTCGACCCTCCTCCTCCACCTGGGCTTGCGGGCCTCGGCCTCGACGAGCCCCTCGAGCCTCGCCTTCTCCTCCGCCGCCCGCCTGACCGCGTCGACGTAGTAGGCGAGCACGTCGTTGTCGGCCCTCTCCGCGAACCCTATCGACTCGATCCAGGACCAGTGCGCCCGGGTCCAGTTGCCCTTCCTGCGGCCGGTGGGCGTCCTCTCGTCGAAGGCGAGCCCGTGCCTGAGCAGGAACTTGGAGAGCCGCTGCTTCGCGCGCGAGAGGTCGTCCCTCGCGTCCTCGAGCGCCCTGGTCAGGTCGCGGGCGGCCTCGCACTCGTCGTCGGGGACCCACACCTCGACGACGTTGCCGACCGACAGCATGCGGGCGAGGAACTCGGCGTCGTTGCGGTCGTTCTTCCTGCGCCTGTCCGCGCTGGGCTTGATCATCTTCGAGACGGCGCCGACCGCGCAGTCGACCCCGAGGCCGGAAAGCCTCTTCTGCAGGTCGAACCCCGTGACCCCGGATTCGTACACGCACCTGGCCTTTGGGTCCACGGACCGCACCCACTCCGCGACTGCCCCGGCGTCGTAGCCGAAGGTCGCGCAGCGCACCTCCCCGGTCATGACGTCGAGGGAGACTGCCTTTATCGAGCGGGCGTGGACGTCGAGGCCGACGAAGGTGGTAGTATCGAGCATGGGAGCCCCTTCCATGAATGCGGCGTGGCCGCCGCGGCTGAATTAGACACTCACCATTGTCGGCCTAATCCGCGGTCTTTCATGCAGCAGGGGCTCCCAATGTTTTTATGTCCTGCTCATATCGTCTCTGCCGGCAGTCTGGGATGTTCCTTGGGGTAGTCATTGGGGACGTTCTTTAATGACTGGTCGTTTAAGAACGTCCCCAACGACTACCCAGAATGAGAGTGGATAATCTCCCGTTTTTGGCCTATACCAGCGCTAAAAGTGGGAGATTATCCACTCTCATCGAGCAAGTGTCCGAAAATCCGCCCTCATTCCTTCTTAGGACCCTCCGTCCCCGAGGATTCGAGGCTCGCCTGCCGAATGGTCGATGCGGCCGTCCTGCGTCCATGTCACACTCAGGGGTGGCCTGACCCAACTTGGAAGGAGCCCCCATGAGCCTTGACAACGTAACTCTGCGTGCCGCCACGCTCGATGACCTGGCCGGCATCGCCGCCATCTACAACCAGCTGTGGTGCAACACGCTGCGCAACCGAGGCGACGTCGAAGCCGCCGATTTCTGTGCGCGCTTTAACATCGCCATGCAGCTGCAGCGCTCCCCCATCGCGCTCGTTGCCGAAGCTGAAGGCCGCATCATCGCCGCTTGCTGCATCGGTATCTTCGAAGACGGCAAACCACGCACCAATCCCACGTGGGAGCCCTGCTACAACGAGATGTTCGTCCAGGCAACCGAGATGGCAAAGACCGCCGATGCCAAGCTCGAAGGCTAGCTCTTTGGCGATAGCCGCGAGAAGGCAACAGCCGACCGCTTTGCCGCCACGGGCAACGAATATGCCCAAGGCCAGCTCAACCTGATCATCATCGTGCCCGAATGGCAGGGCAAGGGGCTCGGCCGTGCGCTCATCGACCTTGCGCGCGCCGAACTCGCCAAAGCCGGGTGCACCAAATTCTTCCTGATGAGCGACTGCAACTCCGACTGGCAGTTCTACGAGCACCTCAACATGAAGCGCATCTTGGAGGATCACAGCCAGGACACCGGCGACGGATTTATCGTCTATATGTACGGAGGCGACACGCAGGATTAACTTGCATGTCGCCTCACGGGCTTTCTACAAGACGGCCCAAACCATCAACCAAGACGAGTCAACAAGGCGCGCTCTCCTCGGCAGCAAGGGCATTCGTGCTGTAACGAGTGGTGGAGATGGCCACGCTTGCACACAACTGTCTCGGATAGATAGCGGTCGAGCAGGCGCGCCCATGTGCGTGCGTCAAGACGCTCCTCCGCCCTGCCATACAGCGATCGACGGAGTGCCTCGCCCATAGTGCCGCTAAAATCATCGAGCTCAAGAGCGTACTTTGGGACAACGTATCCGACCAACGTCCCCACAAACGGGCTGTGCCCATTACACACGCAGCTGTTTATCAATGGTGCAGGCGGAATGTCATCGTCGTCCAGGTCAAATATGTCCAAGTCCAGCTCACCAGAAGCGTATGGGTGTATTCCGCGGTTAAGCATCTTAAAGATATGGACCGCGAGTCCAAAGTCATCCGTCTGTGGCGTAAACACGGGGGCATTCGTGGACGCTGCCAAGCTCTCGAAATCGCTGATGCCGGCTATCTCCATGAGTTGAAGCACCTCGGGGGCAATATAGCCGGGAGCGGCGCACGCAGTCCTATGTGTCACATCCGAAAGCGTAAAGCTATACGAGCGCCTTGATGGTATCCATGCCCGCATGCGCCGAAGCCTCGCAACCCTTCTGCCCGTTGAGCACGCACTCGAGCAGCGTATCGTATGCGCGCTGGGCTTCGGGGGCCAGGTACGCCCTGTTAAACATGCCCTCGGGTCGCACGTTTCCCTTCGAGTCGATCATATAAGGCCCCAATCTGTTTGGTTTCCCCAGATTGTGTGCCCGCACACCCAAGCCGCACGGCCCGCCGTTCAGCTGAAACCACCACACAAAAAGTCCGCCGACCATTGAAGTCGGCGGACTTTCGCGTGCGGACAATCAAGCACTGTTCACCATGGAACTGCTATTTACAGCGCGCCTTGGGCTGCTGCTGGGTGATGCAGTGGATGTTGCCGCCGCCGTAGATAACCTCGCGAGTCATGATACCGATGACTTCACGGTCCGGATAAGCAGCCTGGATATCCTTGAGCGCCTGGGCGTCATTGGGATCGCCGAACTGCGGTACAAGCACTGCGCCGTTGATGGGCAGGAAGTTGAGGTAGCTCGGCTCGAAAGCATCCTCGGGGGTACGCGGCAGCACGCCCTCGACGGGGTCAATCGTGCTGGCCTCCTCCTCGGTCATATATACCGAGGTCGCAGGCATAATCACCTTGTGGATCTTGAGCTTGCGGCCACGGGCATCCGTCGTCTCGGAAAGCGTCTTATACGCCTCTTGGCACTCCTTGTAGAACTTATGGTTGGGATCATCGGTCCACATGCAGCAGACCTCGCCGGGCGCACTAAAGCATGCGACGTCGTCCACGTGCCCGTTGGTCTCAAACGGGTCGATGCCATCCTTGATCCAAATGACCTTCTCGATGCCCAGGTACTCGGCAAGCTTCTCCTCGATCTGCTCCTTAGTGTACTGGGGGTTGCGGTCCTCATTGAGCAGGCACATCTCGGTGGTCACCACGGTGCCCTGGCCGTCGCAGTTAAACGAGCCACCCTCGAGGATATAATCCTCGGGACGATAGCGGTTAACCTGCTCGAGCTGTGCCACCTGCAGGCCAATGGAAGCGTCCTTGTCCCACGGGAAATACAGGCCGTCAATGAAACCGCCGTAAGCATTAAAGTGGAAGTGCGAGAGTGCCACGTCCCCCTTGTCGTTGACAAGAAACGCCGGGCCGGGGTCGCGAATCCAGCTGTCGTTGTACTCCATGTGGATAACGCGCACGTTCTCAACGCCGTCGAAGATCTCACACACCGCGGGGAAGTCTTCAGTGTTGACGCCCACAGTGATGGGCTGAAAACGTGCAACGGTCTTAATAATCTCGGTAAAGACCTTTTGCGCCGGCTTGGCACCACAGCGCCACACATCCGAGCGATGCGGCCACAAAATCCAGGTGCGCTCCTGCTCTTCGTACTCGCCGGGCATGTAGAATCCGTCCTTCTTTGGCGTAGACTCGCTCTCGTAAATGGTCTTCATTTCAAGCTCCTAAATCTCGGTGCTTTTGCTTGACGAGACCATGATGCGGCCGTACCGAGATGTTCTCAATGGTCCCTCGAGCCCCTTTCAGCGACCGACGGTATACCATTCGCTGACCTAAAGTTCTATTCAGGCCGAGAACATGACATACTGGGTTCCACAATGGAAAGGATGCCCTATGCCCCCATGCAATAATCAGCAGACTATTGAGTTGGACAGTACGACCTGGACTGCTCTCAACGAGCTCGCGCTTGCAATCCACGCATCACACGGTGTCGATAAGCTGCAAAAGGAGACCCTCGAGGGAACGACAGGGCTCGTGCCCCATCGGATCGCCATGTTCGACCTGATCGAGGCAGCGGGCAGTGATGCCCCACGCTACGTCCACCCCGCAAGCAGCGGAATGGACGACCGCGCACTGAGCGACTACTACAACCGCTACGCCGCGATGGACTATACAACATGGAGCTTTGACTTACATAAGGTCGGCGTCTACCGCGACCTCGACCTCGTCGACGTCGAGCGACGCGATGCCACGCTCATCTATCGCAAATGGATGGAACCGCAGGGCGTCTACTTTGGCTGTACGGCCACGCTCGCGCACAACGACAGCCCGCTAGGAAGCATCACCCTGTTTCGTGAACGCACGGCCGGAGACTTCACCGACACCGAGCTCGCAATCCTGCTCGAAGTCGCTCGGCACGCGAGCCTCGCGCTCGCCAACCTCTATCCTCGGGGCATTAAACTCACCCAGACAGAAGACACAAACCAGCTAAATGCTTTCATTACAGAACACAATATCCAACCGCGCGAAGCCGAAGTCATGCGGCTCATGCTCGACGGCAAAACGAACAAACAGATGGCAAACGAGCTATTCATAAGCGAGTCAACCGTCAAGAAGCATGTCAACGCCATCTATCGCAAGCTCGGCGTCAGCAACCGCCTGGGCCTCATGACTGCCACGCAAAACATCCCGCGATAAAAAAGGGCGCCCTCCATGCAGAGAACGCCCTTTGATTTCGCCATTTGAATTAGTGTCGGCTCTGGCTCAAAGAGTAGACAGGTTTATTTTGGCAGGTTTTATCTGGGCAAATGTCAGCCGCCGCGAGGGAGCTGCCTTCCCTCGCGGCGGTCTTCTAGCAGAAAAACCAAGTGAGTAGGCTTTTTGCAGGAGGTCAAGCACGCCCCAAAACGCCACAGCTCTGACCTGCGGTTTTATTGAGTATTTGTTGCGATGTGCTCGGCATATCCAAATAAGTCTACTCACTTGCATCTAAGACGCACCAGATAGGCAAAAACCGCCGCAAAAAGGGGGCCGGTTCCCTTCGCGGCAGCCGTTAATACGCCGAGCTTGTTATCGTAAAAGCCAATCACGCGCCGAAACCACACTACAGTCTTTCGACTCATACGTTGAGTCCACGCGGGCCACAACATAGCGCGCATCTTTTGCAATGTCGATCTCATCGCATACAGTCTGTAGATGGCGGGCGTACTTATCGTGATACGTTCTGGATGATTTTATTTCGATAGCCTTGGGACTCCCTGAGTTTGTACAGTCGAGCAAATCGATTTCACGCTTGCTGTCGTCCCTATAGAAATACAGCTCGGGATTCTCGCCCACGTTGAGATGGCTCTTCGCCGTTTCGGAAACGATGAGGTTTTCGAAAACGGCCCCCAGATAAGGGCTCTCCAATAGTTGCTCCAGTGATCCAATTTTGAGCAAGTAGCAGAGCAGCCCCGTGTCGTAATAATAGAGCTTGGGCGTTTTAGTTAGACGCTTCTTGGCATTTGCATAATAGGGCTGCAGCGAAAACGTCAGGTAGCTCTGCTCCAGAATGGACAACCAGCTTTTAATGGTCGATACGCTCACGCCCGTATCTCGAGAAAGCGAGGATATATTGATGAGGGCACCGACGCTCTGAGCAATTATGGACAGAAACTTATGAAACTCCGCCTTATTGCGCACATCAAGCAAGCCCACAACATCGCGCTCAACATAGGTATCGATATAGCTGGGGAAATAAACCGAGGACGGCATTCCGGCGGAACGCAGGCGAGGGTATCCCCCTTCGAGCGCGAACAAATCCACTTCCAGCTGCCCCTGCTGGCCCCTCTCCGCTTCTCGAAACGATAATGGCAGCAATTTTAAGATCCCGACTCGCCCGGCAAGAGACTGCCCGATGCTTTTCATCATCAAAAAGTTTTGCGAGCCTGTAAGGATGTATTGACCGGCGTCTCCCCGCTCATCCGAAACAACCTGGATCATTGAAAACAAATCCGGCGCGTATTGCGCCTCATCGATGATGAGTCCGCCCTTTCGGTTGCGGATAAAACTCACCGGATCCTCCAAGGCCGCGCGCCTCGTTTGAGGGTCCTCAAGCGTGACGTAGGAATAGTCGGGAAAGGCATGCCGAACCAGCGTAGACTTACCGCTCTGCCTAGGCCCTGTCAACGACACAACAGGAAACCAGCCTGCCATGCGAATGAGCAACTCATGCAAATCCCTGTTAATGAACTCAGCCATATCAACGCCCCTTATTACGCTGTTACCATAATCGAATAGTTTCATTCTCCATAATCTTATAGTAGCGTTTACCATAATCTTATAGTAACCCAGTTCAAAAGCATTATTTATAGAGCAGAAATCTCAGACCCTAAATAACAAAAGCCACCACAATGGGGACTGTCCCCATTGTGGTGGCTTGCAGGCGAGTTAACTTGTTCGACTATCGTACGCGAGCCATGTCCGAGCCTAGAGCGTGGCAAGGCGCTTGGACTCGTGCGCGGCGAGCGCAATGGAGATGATGCCAGTAATGGCATCGGCCACCACCAGGGCGATCCACACGCCCTCGACACCCATCATGTTGCCGAGGAGGTACATAAGCGGCACCGAGCAGATCACATAGCGAAGCAGGCCCGTAAACGTGGCGACACCCACCTTCTCGACCGCCTGGAAATACATCGACATGGTCATGGCAAGATAGCCCAGGGCAACAGCCAGGATGACAGTACGCGTGGCGTTGGCGGCAACCTCAACGAGCGCAGGATCGCTGCCGGCAAAGAAGGCGCACACCGGGGTGGCGGCAAGCCAGAGCGCGACGGTGACCAGCGCCAGCGTCACAACCTGGTACTTAAGCGTGCAGGAGAGCGTCTCCTTAAGGCGTGCCCAAGCCTTTGCGCCGGCGTTGAAGGCAGCGATGGGCTGCAGACCGTAGGAGAAGCACTGGGCAACCATCATGGTAATGTAGAGGATGTAGCCGTTGATCACGCCAAAGGCTGCGATGTAGAGCGAGCCCATGTCGCCGCCGAGCGAACCCAAAAGCGAGTTGGCAACGGTATTAAAGATAAAGGTCGCACCCTGGGCCAGGAAGAACGGGAAGCCGATCTTGAAGATCTGGCCGCAGATGGCGAGGTCGAGCTTAAGGTCGGCCAGGCTAATCTGGAGCTGGGACTTTTTGCCCCCGATGAACCAGAAGATACCGATGGCCCAGATACCGATGGAAAGCCCGTAGTACACGCCGGCGCCCATAACGCCAAACTTGAGCACAAACGTGGAAAGCGCGAGCCAACAGATGGCGACGATGGCCGAAACGGTCATGAGGTTGGCCTGGATCTGAACCTTCTCGTCCACACGCATCACAGCGGTGATCATCTGGCCAATGACCGTGAGCGGCAGCAGCACGGCGAAGGTGCGCACGCCGGCAACGGTATCGGCCATGATGTCGGGCGTGGCGCCAAAGAATGTGCAGATGGGCTCGGTAAACACTGCCATCACTACAGCAAGCAGCACACTCACGATCGTGGTGAGCCAAAAGCCCTGGCTAAAAGCCTTGCTTGCGCCCTTGATGTCGCCGGCACCCAAAAGGTTGCCCACCACGGCGGGCACGCCGGTGCCAAACAGGTTGCCAAAGGCCAGGTTGATGTACTCGACCGACATAATGATCGAGACACATGCCAGGCCGTGGGCACCTAGGCCCCAACCCATCACGAGGCCCTCAAGGACCACCATGATGATCTGGGCGAGCATGCCCTGGCCGGTGACGATGGTGTACTTACGCACCAGACCGGGAATCGGTTGGGAGGCGAGCTCGCGCTCCTCCTCCACGGCAGCGGTTACTTCTTCTGCCATTGTTCTCCCCTTTCCTTGAGAGAGTAGTGCTGAATGGATGTCAGGCGGCTGACAACTGGCACCAAGCCGCCCAATCAAACGATGGCGCTATGCCTCAAAGACCACCTTGCCGGCGATCATCGTGAGGGCTGCGGTAGCCTCGAGCACCTCGGCCGGCTCGCAATCAAAGAGATTGCGGTCGAGCACGCAGATATCTGCCTGTTTGCCGCACGCGAGCGTGCCGATGCGGTCCTCGGCATGCATGGCGTAGGCGCTGCCATAGGTGTAGGCGCGCAGAGCCTCGGCCATGGTAATGCGCTCCTGGGGGAACCAGCCCTCAGGGTTGGAACCGTCCTCGAGCATGCGGAAGACCGCGCCGTACACCTCCTCCATGGGCTCCAAGCCCACAACGGGGAAGTCACTGCCCAGGTGCACCACGGCTCCGCTGGCAAGCAGGCTATGCAGGGGCCACGAAAGCGCGGCACGCTCGGGACCCACGGCTTCGTCCTTGGCAAGGTCAGCCATATCGAGCAGCATGTGCCACGGCTGCATGCCGGGGCAGACGCCGAGCTCGGCATAACGCGGCATATCCTCGGGTTGAACCGTCTCGTTGTGCTCCATGGAGTGGCGACAATCCCGCTTGCCATGCAAGCGCTCGCCCTCCTCAAAGCAATCGAGCACAAAACGCACCGAGCGATCGCCGATTGCATGGATGCGCGTGTCAACGCCCCATTCCTGCGCCCTCAGGATGGCAGCACGGATGCGCTCCGGCTCCTCCGCGGGCTCACCACAGGTATCGGGCGCGTTGCTATAGGGCTCAAGCATCCAGGCGGTATGGTCGGAGCACACGCCATCAAGGAACTGCTTAAAGCCGTGCCACTCCACCTGCGTACCCGGGAAGGCATATTTCTCCTTGATCTGCTCGAGCGTCAAGGACTCGTTTTCGAACAGGTCGGTGTACAGGAACACGCGCAGCGGCAAGTCGCCCTTGGCATTAAGACCTGCCAACACCGCATACGGGTTTTCCATGCTCACAAACGTAGGATTGACCATGCCGACCGTAGTGATTCCCAGGGCATTGGCGCGCCGGGCGGTTTTTGCAAACGACGCGTCAACAACCTCGGGCGCTGGGTCGTAGACCTCGTCCATAAAGAAGGCGCCGGCGTTGTTGGAAAACACGCCCGTCAGATTGCCGTCGGCATCCTTAAGGATCTTGCCGCCTGCGGGATCGGGCGTCTGCGAAGTTACTCCCACCTTGTTGATGGCGCAGGTATTGGCACTAAAGGTATGCAAGTCAACCTGCTGCAGAAATACCGGGCGGTCGGAGATGTACTCATCGATCATCGCGGCCGTGGGCATCTCGGGGACATCCCACTGGAACTGGATAATCTGGCAGCCCAGAATCCACTCGTTATCGGGATGGTCGGCCGCAAACGCCACGACACGTTCCATCGCCATCTCAAAACTGGTGCAGTCGATGAGGTTGACGGCAAAATCGGGGTCGGTCATAAACGCGCCCTGGGCAAAATGCGTGTGCGAGTCGATCAGGCCGGGCATGACGAGCTGGTCGCCAAAGTCGCGCACCTCGGTATCGGGACCGATAAACGGTGCCAGGTGAGCATCGTCACCGCAGGCAACGATTTTATCGCCCCGCACGGCAACGCCGCCCTTAAACGGCTCGAGCCCATCGCCGGTAAAGACGGCGTCGCTCTTGATAACTACATCAGCCTTGTCCATGTGAGCCTCCTCGGGCATCTTTGGTTGCAACGCGGACGCACCGCCCGCGTGGGCACTCGGTTGGGAGCGTAGCGCTCCCACATCGGCGCGTGCCTACAAGCCGTGCTCGGACGTCTGTCCCACGTCCGCGGCTTCGCGCTACACCCATTGATACACAGGGGCAAATCCGTGCCAAGGCCAGGGACCGCAAACGGTCAGTTTAAGCAGGTTTACACGCTTTACCTGCAGGTTTATTGTCTGAGATTATTACCGCTTCATTACGCCCAACGGTGTGGCCGCCCACACAGCAAGACCCGCATGCGAGGAAGAATGAGGCTAGGAACGCCAAAAGGTATCTATAAGGTCATCTCGGTTGGAGACGCCGCTTTTAACGTAGATGCGATGCAAGTGTGCCTTGACCGTGCCAGGGCTGATGACCAACTCGCTGGCGATGTTTTGGGCGTCGTTGCCCTTCAGCACCAGCGTGAGCACCTCCTGCTCGCGCCGTGACAGCTTATGGGCGTCGGCATAAATCACCACACGCGATGCGAGATCGTCCTCAGAGCTTGCGCTCTCGGCTGCCACGTCCTCATCGGCACGCGGATGACGGGCATACACACGCAGGATATGGCTAAACTGGCAAAAAAGCTGAGCCGCGCATACCACGAGCAGCACGTTTTCGGAGATATTGCGCTCGGACAGATACCACAAAAAGAGGCCGATGACGGGGTTTTGGGAGTCGGGGCGGCAGAACAAGATCATGTAGGTGTCCTCGGCGATCACGCAAAACACAAGAACGAAGGCCGCCTTCCAAAAGAGCTTTGAGCGGTCGAGGTCGAGTTTCTCAACACGCGTTGCTCTGTACCGGTAATGCCAGGCGGCATAGGCAAGACATCCTACATTGCCCAGGTCACGCGTGAGCCAAAAGAGATACTGCTGCACCTCTCCGGCAGCGCCGCTGCGAGGCACCAGCAGCAATTGCAAGATTGAAAACGGCACGATAGCGAGTCCGAGCATGCGCGACGCCGGTCTTTTGCGCAAGCGCGCAAACATCCATAGCACCACGCAGGCATAGATGGCAATACCAAGCACGCAGCGCAGCAAGGGGTGCTGCAGCGGCTCGCTAAAGGTAACGGCGTAGTCGTATTTGAGCCGATTGTACTCGTCAAAAAAGATGACCGACATATCGAGCATATAGAGCAAAAAACCCGCCGCGGCCACGAGGCTGTCGCGACGGCGCGTCATGAGCCAAACCACCAATGCCACGGCACTGGTCACCAGAGCCACACCCATGATAATCGTGGTGTAGATATAGAACGCGAAACTCATGCCCGCCTCCCCTGTCTAGATGCTGTGAGGATGTTGACAGATTCTTTGCCGCAAGATTAGACTCACCGATTAAACGTACTGTATCGTTTAGATAAACAAGCTGTGTCTCACCGATGAAAGGAGATGCCATGACACCGATCGCTCCGCTCAAGATGCTCGTCGCGCCCGCCGCCAAGGCCATCACCCGACTCGGTTCTTCCATGACCTACGACAATGTCCCCTGCGCCGTTGAGGCGCGTTCGGACAGCTGCCCCTACCTGGGCCACGTCCCCTACTTTGCACCCAAGCTCGCATCTGATCCCGAGCAGCGTGAGCAGTAATCCAAGATGCATCTAGCACCGCACAACTCGCGGCGCTACTGTTTTGGTGCAAAGCGACCTGTCCCCCTTGCGCCAACGCCGGGATTGTCGATGCTGCGGCCGCGGCGCGATATGAGGCGCGAAACCTCGCCCAGCAACACGCCGATCACCACACCCATGAGGATCGGCAACTTTGACATCTCGGCGGGCGAGCTGTTAAGCGGCACGATTGTCGCAACAATCGAAAGCACGAGTTCTACCACCGGCACCGCAAGCGCTACCGCAAGCACCTTGCCCTCGAAGGGCGCGCGAAACACACGCGGGCGGTCGTCGTATTTACGCAGGCGCCAAAACGCCGGGAACATCGGGATATAGCTCATGAGCAGAAAGACGACGTTCATCGAGAAGAAAACCCAAAAGACGTCGGAACCTTCACCCAGCGGAATCTGAAGTAGCAGCACCAAGCTGGCAAAACAACCGTTAATGAGTGCCGAGCCGTTGGGCATGCCGGTCTTCTTGGACACCAGCGCAAAGGGACGCGGCATGTTGCCATGGCGCGCGGCATAGCTCGCCACGTTGTTGACGCCAAAGCTCCAACAGATCATGTTGGCAAACAGCGTTACCAGAAAGGCCACGCCCACGACCATCGTCAGCGGGTGAGCGCGCCCCACCATGGCGGCAACCGCGTCCACAATGCCCGAATCGAGTGAAAGCTGCTCGGTGGGAACCGCGGCTCCAATACCGATGCCACAGATAATGTAGATCGCCGCGATGGCAACGCCACCGGCGATAACCGCCTTGGGGATATCGCGCGATGGGTTCTTCATCGTGCTGGCAAAGGTCGCGACCACCTCAAAGCCCATAAAGTTGAATAGGATGATTGAAAGATACGTCAGTGAGTTTGTGTCTCCCAGATCGGGGACAAATGTCTTAAACGACATATCGTTGGCAAAGCCGTTGTTGCAGGCAAACCAGATGCCGATGATTCCCACCACGGCGGTAATGAGCACCTTGATGACGGCGCCGCCATCCATGACCCAATCGGCCTCGGCCACCGGCTGCATTGCCATGACCGTGACGCCCCACACAAAGGCAAGCTCGATGGCAATTCGGACCCCAAGCGAAAATTCGATGCCCCATACCGCATTGATGACACTGGGGAACATGCAGGCGATACTTGCCACCCACAGTGGAAAGTTGACCCAATAGCACCAGGAGCAGCGGGCGCCCCAACGGTCGCCCAAGCCCAGGCGAACCCAATCGTACAGGCCGCCCTCGGAATCGAACGCCGTACCGAGCTCGGCCACCACCAGGCCATAGGGAAGCAAAAACGTAATGATGAGGAAGATCCACCAGAAGAACTGCACGTTACCCATGGCAGATGCCGGAGCGGCCGCCTCGATGGTAAAGACAACGCAGATAACCGAGAGGATGACCTCGAACAGGGAGAACTTTTTACCTGCCACGACACGCTCCCCCTACAGCAAAAAGGATGGCATCTGTACCGAAGGCGCAGCCCAAGGTAGGGTTGCAGGCCGCGTCACCGGTGCAGGTGCCATCCCAAAGAGAAGAGAGGATACAATTGTTGGACCAACGCTCGCGGAACAGGCGCGTGTAGATAACGATACGCTGGTACATAGATACTCCGATCAAAACGGCCGCGATTGCGACCGGAATCTTTTGGCAATTGAAGACGCGTCTGACCTGGGATATTCAAGCGAACAATTGGCCTAACCCGCAATAAATCCCAGATCAGACGCGTACTCAATCAAAGAGGCGGGCACTCCGAAGTGGAGGCAACGGAGTGCCCAAAGAAAAACCCAGCCGACCAAGACATCGAATAAACCGACCATCAATGCCCCGAGATGGTCCGATTCACCGACCGTCCGATTGATCGGCTGGGTTCCCGAAGCATCACGGCTCAGGAAGCCAGACGATTAAGCGTCTGCGTGATTGGCTGGGTTTCCGAGGTGCGGCAGATTGCCCTGAAAGAGGAGGGCATAGACCTTAAGGGTCATGCCCGACGATTGAAGGGCAAGGTGCCGTGCCTCGGGAAGACAGACAATTACGCGGACGGCTCCTGCTGAGTAATGCAGTGGATGTTGCCGCCACCGAAGACGACCTGCTCGGACTGAACGCCGACGCACTTGTAGACGCCCTCGCCCCAGACCTCGTCGTAGATCTTCTGGAGCGTGTCGACGGCCAGCTGGTCGTTCTCGTCGCCGTACTGCGGGACGATAACGCCGTGGTTGGTCACGAGGTAGTTCATGTAGGAGGCGATCAGCGGCTCGTCGGGGACGCGCGGCTCGGCGTTCTCGTCGGCGTCGATGGTGTCGCAGGAAGCCTGGTCCATGAACAGCGGGTTCACGGGCATGCAGAGCTTGTAGACCTTCATCTTGCGGCCCTTGGCGTCGACGGCGTTGGAGAGGGTCTCGTAGGCAGCGTGGCACTGCTCGTAGAACGGATACTCGGGATCGTCGGTCCAAATGCAGGCCATGACGCCCGGCGCGATGAACGTGGCGACGTCGTCGATGTGGCCGTTGGTCTCCTCGGGGTCGATGCCCTCCTTGACCCAGATGACCTTCTCGACACCCAGGTAATCCTTGAGGTGCTCGTCCATGTAGGCGCGAAGCTCCTCGCTCCAGGGCTCAAACTTCTTGTGGTACTTGGGCCAGATGGACTCGGGATCCTCTTCCTCCTCCAGAACCGCAGAGCAGGTGCGGCCCGGGGAAAGCAGGCACTGGTCGGTCACGACAAGGGTGCCCTCGCCGTCGACGGTGATGGAGCCGCCCTCGAGGATCATGTCATCGGGACGATAGCGGCGGCAGCCGGAGAGCTCAGCCATCTTGAGGGCGATCTGCTCGTCCTTGTCCCACGGGAAGTACAGGCCGTCGACGAGGCCGCCGTAGGCGTTGAAGTGCCAGTGGTTGGCGCGCTTCTCGCCCTTGCCGTTGATGACGTAGGTGGCGGCGGTGTCGCGGAACCAGGCGTCGTCGGTGGTCATCTCGATGACGGTGACGTTCTCGTCGTTCTCGAAGACGGCCTTGCAGTTGGCGTAGTCGACCTGGTTGGCGCACATATAGACCGGGGTGAACTCGGAGATGGCGCGGGCGATGGCGGCATACTGCTTCTGGGCCGGCTTGGCGCCGTGGGCCCAGGTGTCGGTGCGGTGGGGCCAGCCCATCCACACGCGATCCTGCGGGGCGAACTCGGCGGGCATGAAGAAGCCGTCGGCCTTGGGGGTGGACTCGGACTCGGTGATCGTACGCATAAGATTTCCTCCAAATCGAACGATCGCTTGCTGCGGGCGGGTTACCCGCAGCCTAAAACCAAGAGATGGTAGGCGCCCGTTCCCCGGCAAAGGTCGGGGCGCCCGGCGCCGGTTTTCACGGAGTCGCACCGGCAAGCGACGACGTAACCAAGTGCGCGGAGACAAAACGCACGAAGGATACGGAAGAGAGATTGGGGTGGGCGGTGGTTACCGGAGCTATCGCTCACACCCACCCCGGGGAATGGTTAGCAAACCTGTCGCTTGGGCACGTCTCCGAAGAGGCTAGAGTGCCCGGAGTCGGGAGCGACAAGCCCGACGAAGCGCACGTTGGTACGCGAGGAGGGTTGGAGCCCCAGAACCGGGTGCTCTAGTTCTCCTCGGCCTCGGCGGCCTCCTCAGCGAGACGCTGAGCTGCCAGCTCGGGAGTGAGGCCCTTGTACTCGGTCTCGCGGCCCTTGGCGCTAACGACGCGGACAACCTCGCCGATGAGCAGAAGCACGATGAAGATAACGATCATCGGGAGCTTGTCGCCAATTTCAGCGGCAGAGAGCGGCACCAGCGTTGCAACGATGGCCAGGACCAGCTCGATGCAGGGGATGGCCAGCATGACCTTCATCATGGCGCCCTTAAACGGGAACGTGAAGATGCGCTCGCGGTTGGGGTCGTTCTTACGAAGGTTGAGGAACGCCGGGAACATCGGGATATAGGTGAGCAGCAGGAAGACGACGGAGGTGCCGAAGAGCATCCAGAAAACACCGTTGGAGATGGCGTCGATGGGAACGAGCTGCAGGCACAGCACCAGGGAGGCAACGATGGCGTTGACCAGGTTGGCGCCGTTGGGCATGTCGTCATCCGAGATCATCGAGGCGAAGACCTTGGGCATGTTGCCGTGCTCGGCAGCGTAGCGGGCGACGGAGTTGACGCCGAAGGACCAGGCGGCCATGTTGGCGAACAGGGTGATCAGGAAGGCGATGCAGATGACCTTGAAGATCATGGAGTCGCCCACCATGGTCTGGACTGCGACAATCATGCCATAGTCGGGGTCGATGGAATCGGCCGGCACAGCAGCGCCGATGCCAAAGCCAGCGAACAGGTAGATCACGGCGATGGACAGGCCACCGACGATGATAGCCTTGGGGATATCGCGAGCGGGATCGGCCATGTCGTCGGTCATGGTGCAGATGACCTCGAAGCCCATGAAGTTAAAGATGATGATCGACAGGTAGCCGAGAGCGTTGGTGTTGGTGAGCTCGGGCAGGAAGGTGGCAGCGGACATGTCGTTCGCAAAACCGTTCTCCATGGCATACCAAATGCCCAAAGCGCCAACGATAACGGCGACGGCGACCTTGATGATGGCGCCACCGTTAAGGACCCACTCGGAGTCGGCCGCCTTGGAGCGGCCCATGAGGTAGACGATCCACACAAAGGCAAGATCGATACCCATCTTGGCGATCAAGTTGAACTCGACGCCAAAGACCATGCCCAAAATGTCGGGGAACATGGTAGCCAGCGAGGCGATCCACAGCGGGTAGTTGACCCAGTAGTAGTACGAGATGCGGGCGCCCCATTTGTCGCCCAGGCCATCGCGAACCCAGTCGTAAATGCCGCCCTCGCCGTCATAGGTGGTACCGAGCTCGGCGACAACCATGCCGTAGGGAAGCAGGAAGGTCAGGATCAGGAAGATCCACCAGAAGAACTGCTGGTTGCCAATGGCAGCAGCAGGAGCGGCGGCCTCGCAAACGAAGACGACGCAGATGATGGTCGAAATGACCGTCAAGAAGGAAAGCTTTTTCTTTCCGTCGCTCATGATGAGCTCCTTCGCTCAGTCTTGGACAGATCCGAGGCCCTAAGGTATTAAGGCAATTGCTTGGGCCTCGGTGAGCGGGCGACAGGAGACGAGCATCCGCCGCCCGCAAACGTGCTTTTAGAAGCCTTGAGGCTTAGAGCTGCTCGAGAGCCTCGAGAGCGGCGTGGAGCTCAGCCTTGGCGGAGTACTCGACACCCTCGTCGTTGAGCGGGGTGCGCTTGCCCAGGGCGGCAAGGAGAGCACGGATGGAATGCTTGCGGTTCTCGGCCTCGACCCAGCACAGGGAGCGCTCGGGATCATCCATGACCTCGTCGACGACCTCCTCGTTGCGGGTGGCCGGCAGGCAGTGCATGAACTTAGAGTCTGCGCCGGCGAAGTTCATCATGTCCATGGTGACCTGATACTTGGGATAGAACACGTCCATGTAGTTCTCGCCCGAGACTTCCTCGTCGTACAGGCCATACCACACGTCGGTGTAGATGAAGTCGGCACCCTTGATGCACTCGATGTCGTCGGAGATGACGATGGAGCCGCCGGAGACCTTGCAGTTCTCCTCGGCGATGGCCATCATCTGCTTGCCGAACTCGGCGCGCTCCTCAACGGTGCCAACGTGCAGGCCGCCGTCGGGGATCTGGTGGCCCTTAGGTCCAAACTGGACAAACTTCATGCCGACCTTGGAGGCGATGAACATGAGGGAGACGCAGACCTGGGTGGCGTCGCCGATGAAGGCCAGGGTGCAGTCCTCGATCTTCTTGCCCTCGGGGAGGTTCTCGAGCATGGTCATGAGGTCGCCCATCTCCTGCGTGGGATGGTTGAACTCGGACATGCCGTTGATGACGGGCACAGCGGAGCCCTCGGCGAGGCCGACGACGTCCTTGTGACGGTCAACGCGAGCCATCATGATGTCGAGCAGCGAACCCATGACGCGAGCGGTGTCGCCCAGGGACTCATGGCCACCGAGCTGGATGGTGCCAGGGCCATAGAACTGAGCGTGACCGCCGAGGTCGGTCATAGCGGTCTCGAAGGAAAGACGGGTGCGGGTGGAAACCTGCTGGAAGATCATGCCAAGGCTCTTGTTGCGGAGCAGGTGCGGATAATAACCGTCAACCTTGATGGCCTTCTTCATTGCCAGGCCAAGATCCTCGATAGCCAGGATCTGCTCTTTGGTGAAGTCGTTGGTGTCGATGAAATCCTTAGGCAGTGCCATGTCGATTTCCTTTCCGCCGGTCTTGCCGACTATTACTGAGAGGCGCTCGTACATCACGCCTCGTGTTGACAACACCATCATTCACCCGTATGCAATTTTTACCTAGTTTATTCGGGATTAAAGACCGTTCACGGAGTTACACCCCCTCTAAACCAATATAAACCCGCAGGTAGAGAGTTTACAGGGGGTTTACTATCTAGAACCGCGAACGGTATACGGCTATGCTGTATCTCGGCGCCTAATCCGCAATGAAACGAAGGGTTGAGACGTCTATATCCCACAAGGTATACAGAGCTCGGCCATAGAATAAATGAGATGGGACGGTGACAGATGAACACCCTGATGTTCTTCTATACCCTAGCGATACTCGTGATCTGTATTGTGACGGCGGTGCTCTCGCTTGCCGCCTATGCCTCGTCTCGTCGACGCTTCTTTATCTATGGCAGCGGCGTATTTATCTGCTATGCCATCGAGATGACCGAGATTTTCTTTTTGGAATACACGCTGCAAAACCAGAGTTTTCCAGCCAGCGACTATTACTCAATTACCATGCCTGTGTTGCGGACCTTTGTGGCGACCGCTTCGCAGGCTTTTATTTGGCTCATTGCCATGGATTTGCTCGACAAGCATTCAAAAAAGCAGTTTGTCATTCCCGTCGCAACGTTCTTGCTGAGCGAGCTGCTGATTATCGTCGCTGTCCCCTACGGCCCCATTCATCAATGGCTCTACTACACGATGCGTCAGGTATTCCTTGTTTTCGTGGGGCTATATATCTTTTGGACGGCACGCAAGAGCACGCAAGTCGAGCTGAAGGCACGCGTTAACAACCAACGAAAGCACCTGATTATCGGCGCTATTCTGGTCGGTTGCATCGTTGCCGAGGATTTCTACAACATTCTGATTGTCCCCATGAGTCTGGCGCCCTCTTGGCTGCAACTATATCTGTCCGAGCGCAACTTTAGCGAAAACGTCTTTGCCTGCTACTTTGCGATTCTGCTGATCATCTACTCCTACCACGTGCTTTCAATCCGCATGCAGGAGGCGCCCGAGGAAAAGAACGTCAGCGATCTTGATCGACACATCGAAGAGCAGATGCCCTTCTATCGCAACGCCTACAAGCTCTCCAACCGTGAGACCGAAGTTATGCGTCTGGTCGTACTGGGCAAATCGAACCAAGAGATCGCTGACGAGCTATTCCTTGCCGTGGGCACCGTCAAGACCCACATCCACAACATCCTGGTCAAAACCGAACAGCAAAACCGCACGACGCTCATCCTCCACTTTTGGAAGCGATAACCTGCCAAAAAGGGACAGGTTTATTTTGGCAGGTTTTATCTGGGCAAACGCCAAAAACCGCCGCGAGGGAGCTACTTTCCCTCGCGGCGGTTTTCTAGCAGTAAAACCAAGTGAGTAGGCTTTTTGCAGAAGGCCGAGCACGCCCCAAAACGACATAGCTCTGACCTGCGGTTTTATTGAGCATTTGTCGCGATGTGCTCGGCAGGTTCAAAAAAGTCTACTCACTTGTATCTGAGACGCACCAGATTGGCAAAAACCGCCGCGAAAGGGCCCCTGGTCCCTTCGCGGCGGTCATACGCCTCTGATTTTGCGACGATTTTGCCCGCTTGTTACTCGCTGTAGCGGATGGCAATGGCGGCTCGCACCATGCCGGTGCTCATGAGGTAGGTCACCAGGAAGTAGCCGCCGTAGGCCGCCAGGAAGATTGCACAGGTGAGGCCCACGGTGCCGCCGATGCTCATATTTCCGAAAATGCTCACCAGCTCGATGATCACCTTAAGTGCCACAAAGGAGTGCGCCAGGCCCACTGCCAGCGGGAACAGGAAGAATACCGCTTGCTGCGCCATCACCGAATGACGAATCTGGCGGTCCTCACAGCCGATCTGTGCCAGCACACGATAGCTGCGGCTGCCGTCGGCCACGTTGGAGAGTTGCTGGATCGACAGAATCGCCGCGCATGCAACGACCAATACAAAGCCGATGTAGATGGCTAGGTAGCTAATAAGACCGTTCATTTGCGCTGCTTGCGCGTACATCTCGGAGCGTGTGATGAAGGTTCCCCACGACCCCGGCTCCTTGCCGTCAACGAGCAGATTGTCGAGCACAGTGTATTTAATACTCTCGTCTGCCTCGGTCGTATCCATCCCCTGTTTGTAGTTAACGAGCAGGCTACTGGAATACGGCTGCAGATTAAGTTGGGACAACAGCTCGTCGGCAACGACGACGGTACCCGGATTACTGCCCGTCGCCGAGTTGGCGATGGCCGCCGCATCTTCGTCCGACTTATCGGTTGCGGGCTTGAGCGTATGCCCGCCCAAGGTAAGGGCATGGCCGCCAGCCATATACTTGGTGTACAGGTCGACCAGCTCGCCGCCCATATCACACGTGAGCAGATACTGGTCGTGACCGATGTGCACCGGCTCCTCGCCCATCATCTGACGCAGTTTGTTGTACTGGCTCGCCGGCGTCACAAACAGACCCATCGTATCGGCATTGCTACCCCCGAACGCCTTGGGAAGCTTTTCGCCCATGGCCTTGCACATTTCACTTGGAGTCACCGAAGGATCCGAACCGCCAAGCGGGTAACTCAGATACGAATCGATCTGCACATGCTCACCGGCAACATCGGCAATATTGACCTTCTTGCCGGTCTCGTCGTTGTTGTCCGCCGACTTGCCCTTACGGTCGCCGTGCCATGGATCGCCGTGCCATGCGGAGTACAAATCGACCGTACTATCGGCCAGCACCATGCGATCGGCTTCAGACGGATTGATGTACTCTTTGTAGTAGTCGAGCGTATCGGGCGTGTAATAGACATACGTCTGTGACACGTCAACAGGGTTATAGCGCTCCAGGTTTTCGTTCATCACATTGGCAATCGACATACCGCACGTCACCGAGGTGATGGCCAAAAACAGGAGCATCGCGATGACGCCCATCGAAAAGCACACCGTGTTGACCTTGGCCGCAAGCTGGCGCACGGTAAACATGTTGAGGCCGCGCCAATACACGCCGCGCAGGCTCTGCAGCAGCTTGATGAGCATGCCCGAGAGTCCCCAGAACAGGGCAAAGGTGCCCACGGTAACCATAGCGGTCGTAATGCCAAACTGGTTCATGGCCTCTTGCAGCTTGCTGTCCGTCGCGGTTAGCGGGAACCCATCACGTAGCAGACGGTAATAGGCCACGCCCACAAGCACCACGCCCACGGCAAAGATGGCAATCGCAATCCAGGGGTTGCGCGTCTTGATGCTCTCGTTGCGACGCTTGGCACCCATAAGCTCGATGAGTTTGGTACGACGCACGGCGCGAAGGTTCAGCAGTAGCGTGAGCACAAACATTACGAGCATGCAAGCAAGGGTCAGGTTGAACGCATGCACCGAGAAAAAGAAGTGGAAATTGGCGATCTGTGTCTTAAAGAGCGAGGCCGTAAAGAACGTCATGAGCTGGGAGAGTCCCATACCCAGCACAATGCCGGCGACAAAGGCCACGACCGAGACAATCACGGTCTCGAGCGCCATGATCGTGGCGACGCGTCCGCGCCCCATGCCGAGCACCTGGTACAGGCCAAACTCCTTCTTGCGGCGTTTCATGATGAAGTTATTGGCATACACCATCAAAAAGGCCATGACACCGGCCAAAAAGTACGTCAGGTCGCCGAGCATGCTGCCCATAACCTGCGCCAAGCCCTTTTCATCGATTCCGGCGATGTCGACCTGCATCGAGATGGTGTTAAAGGCATAGAAGACCGTGACGCCCAGGGTGAGCGTCAAAAGGTAGACGAGGTAGTCGCGGCCGGCACGGCGGACGTTGCCCCAAGCGAGTTTACAGAGCATCGGAGCCCTCACCGCCCATCATGGCAACGACCTCCATAATGCGGTCGAAAAACTCTCGGCGGTCGGTGTCGCCGCGGCGCAGCTCGGTGAAGATCTTGCCGTCGCGGATAAACAACACGCGGCTCGTGTAGCTGGCGGCAAAGCTGTCATGCGTGACCATGAGCACGGTGGCGCGCAGGCGGCGATTGAGGGCCTCCAGGCTCTCGAGCAGCAGGCGGGCGCTCTTGGAATCGAGGGCGCCGGTGGGCTCGTCAGCCATAATCATGGTGGGGTCGGTGACGAGTGCGCGAGCCGCGGCAACGCGCTGCTGCTGACCGCCGGACATCTGGTAGGGATACTTGTCGAGCACCTGACTGATAGACAGGCGCGCGGCCACATCCTGCACGCGGGTCGAGATCTCTGCCGAGTTTGTGCGGGCAATGGTGAGCGGCAGGGCGATGTTCTCGCGCGCCGTGAGCGTATCGAGCAGGTTGGAGTCCTGGAAGATAAAGCCGAGCTCCTCGCGGCGGAACTGCGAAAGCTTAGCCTGCTTCATGCGCGTTACGTCCTGCCCGTTGATGCGGATGGTGCCGCTCGTGGCGCCATCGATGGTCGACACGCAGTTGAGCAACGTCGACTTGCCCGAGCCCGAAGCGCCCATGATGCCAACAAATTCGCCGCGGTTGACAGTAAAGCTGACGTCGTTGAGCGCACGGGTCACGTTGCCCAGCGCTCCATATACCTTTTCGAGATGCGCGACCTCCAGTACCGGGGTCGCCATGTGCGTGGTTTGCATACCGAATCCTTTCTTGCGATTAGTCTACGGCATCTATAGTCGCAAGAAGACGAGTCGGCTACCATCGATATGGCTTACGCTTGCCTTACCGTTGTGTAAGGTACGGGTAGCCGCCCTGTTATGTGCTGATATTGAGAGAGGACTCCTGTTGAAAACTGTTCATGTTGCCGCTGGGATCATTCGCAAGGAAGGATCCGATGAGCTGCTTGCCGTGCAGCGCGGCTATGGCGACATGCAGGGACTTTGGGAGTTCCCCGGTGGCAAGCTCATGCGCGGCGAGACGCCCGAAGACGCCGTGCGCCGCGAGCTCATGGAAGAGCTACAGGTAAAAGTCACCAACCTGCGCGATTTCTACACCGTTGAGTATGACTACCCCGATTTTCATCTCTCCATGGAGTGCTACTACTGCTCGATGGCCAAAGAGTCCGGCGAGCCCCAGAAGCACGACCGCCAGCTCGATATCCGCTGGATTCCGCGTACCTCGCTTGCCACGGTGGAATGGATGCCCGCCGACAAGGGGCTCATTGATGCCCTGATTGAGCTGAAGGAAGACCGGCTCGAGGCTAACGGCGCCGAGGCCACCGCGGCAGACGAATCTGCTACCAAGCCCAAACGTAAACCTAAGCGCCGCAGAAAAAAGCGTCCCAAGCCCGGCTTGCTCGACGGCATCGATACTTCGGACCTTTCCGCCGACGAGCGCGAACTGGTGCGCCGTCGCGCCGCCATCAAAAAGTCCATGAAGGGCAACAAACGCGCCAACACCAAGCCCGAGCTGCTCGTACGACAGCGCCTGCGCGCAGCGGGCCTTACGGGTTATCGCTTGGAATGGAAGGTGCCCGGAAAACCCGACATCGCCTTTCCCGGGCGCAAGATCGCCATCTTCGTCAACGGCTGCTTTTGGCACCGCTGCCCCAAGTGCAATCCGAGCCAGCCCAAGCGCAATGTTGAGTTTTGGGAGGCAAAGTTCCGTCGCAACGTCGAGCGCGACCGCGCTGCCGTGGCAGCACTCACTCAAATGGGCTGGACACCCATAACCATCTGGGAATGCGAACTCAAAAAGGACCGCATCGACGCCACCATGGAAAAGGTCATCGAGCAGGTGCGCGCCGCAGAGCCGCAGCGCTAGGAACGAGCCATCCACACGCCCCGCACAGGCGAGCCACATCCGCACCACAAACCTTAGAAAGCCCTTAAGCTCAAAACCTTTCAAGAGTGTTACTCGATACTTCTGACCTGCAGTTTCATCGTAAAACCAAACCAGGTTAAGCCTTTCTTTAGCGCTTCTTTGCAGCAGCCGCGGCATAATACTGCCAGCGCACGGGACCTAGCAGCACACCCCATGCGCAACCTTTTGGTGGACATCGAGGAGGCCGCATAAGCATGCATTCTTCCAATGCCGTAGCACGGCAGCCATCCCTAAAACATGCAGACCTTTTCTCCTTCCCCCCGACACAGAGAAACGGTCTCCTCGACTCCCCCACCACAAAATCCAAACGCTCAACCGACCAGAGCCTCAACCTGCGAGCATCGTTCGAAAAGCTCCAAGCATCCCTAGACAAGGCGTTCCCCGAACAGGCAAGAGCAATCTAAGCCCATCGCGCTTTATACTGATGCCATGCGAAACATGGATCACATAGAATTGCACCGCGGAGGACGCGAGGAAGCGTTTCCCGAGACCGCCGAAGACTGGCCCTATATTGCCGAACGCGCAGAATTCGCTCGCTATCCGGGCAATTCCGTCCCCTGGCACTGGCATTCCGAAGTTGAGCTTTTCTACATGGAGCAGGGAGCGATTGACTATCGAACGCGCGCGGCTCATGAACACGTGCGCTTTGAGGAAGGGTCCGCCGGCTTTATCAACGGCGGCGTTTTGCACAGCACGCTGCAATCACCCAATTCGGCACCGGCCATTCAAATGTTGCATATCTTTCAGCCGTCGATGCTCGGCGATCCCGCGGGACGCCTTCAAAAGCGCTATATCAATCCTTTGCTGCAATGTCGAGGCGTCGATGTGCTCAAATGGTCGCCCACCAACCCCGACGATATGCCCTTTATCGATTTGCTAAAGAGTTCCTTTAACCACGACCTTCAACGGCCGCAGAACGAGATGGCGCTTCGGAATAGCTTGTCAGAGCTCTGGATTCAGATTTACGCCAAGGCCGAACCGCTCTTTTCCTCCGACAACGCCTCTTGGATGACCAGCCGCGACGTACAGTTCAAGGCAATCCTGGACTTTATCCGCGCAAACTATGCAGCCGCTGTAGATGTGCCCCAGATAGCATCTGCAGCCGGCGTAAGCGAAAGAGAGTGTTACCGCATTATCGAAGCTTGCGCAGGAACGACCCCGGCGGCATATCTGCGCGCATACCGCGTAAACCGTGCTTGCGAACTTTTGGCACACACCACGCGAACGGTCCAGACAGTCGCGCGCCAATGCGGCTTTGCGACAGCAAGCCATCTTGGCCAGGAATTTAAAGAACAAATGGGATGCACTCCTTCGAGCTATCGAGCAGCGAGGCAGAATCTCGATAGTACCAGGCAGAAATCCCGCTAGCCCTTCTTCTGTCACTGCATCAAACTTGCAGGCAAACAACAGAGAGGAGCAATCATATGAAGCACTTTGACCATATCGTATTTGACGTTGATGGAACATTGGCAGATACAGAAGAAAGCGTTCTGTCATCGCTTGTCAAGATTGTCCAAGAAGAGACCAGCAAAACGCTCCCCCGACACGAGCTTGATTTTGCCCTCGGCATACCCGGCAAGGATGCCCTTGAGAAACTTGGGATCTACTCGCAGGCAACGTTGGATCGCTGGTGCCAAGTTGCCGCCAGCTTTAAAAGCACCATCAGCGTGTTTCCAGGTTTGCTTGAAGTCATCGCAACACTCGCCGACAACGGCTGCAAACTTGGCATCGTCTCCTCACGTGCGCGCGATGAATACGCAGAAGAAATTGCACCCCTTGGCTTCGATAAGTATTTTGAGCACATCATCCTTGTCGAAGACACAACCGAACATAAACCCGCACCCGCTCCCATGCTCGAATATCTCCGGCGTACGGGCGCGAATCCTGGCAACGTCGTCTACGTTGGCGACACCGTCTACGACGAACAATGCGCAACTTCGGCAGGGGTCAGTTTTGCCAGAGCGGCATGGGGATCACACCAAGACATCCCAAACGCCACCTACAACCTCAAAACCCCCAACGACCTACTAACCCTAACAACCAAATAACCCCCGAGCCTAACCCTTTCAGCCCCAACACCACAAGGGCGACGACCTCGAGTAGGTCAACCTGGGAGGGACGAGGGCTTAGTTCCCCAATCTTTCCGCAGGGGGCAAAAAGCCTCGCCGCACGAAGTGCGCAGCGAGGCTTTTTGCATGCCCGAGGACGATTGGGGAACTAAGCCCTCGTCCCTCCCCGGGATATGTAGCGAGTCGGAGTACCCTTGTTGTTACTCTGCTTTGCCCACAGAGTTGAGGTTGGTCATGCGGATCTTAACCAGCTCGGTGATCTCGCGCATGCCCTCCTTGGCCGGCTTCTTGGGATCGAAGCAGGCGGGGTTCTCGGCCATGTAGGCCATGAAGCCCTTGGTGTAGGCCTGACGCAGCTCGGTGGCGTAGTTGACCTTGCAGATGCCGTTCTTCACGGCCTCGGCAACCTGCTCATCGGGCACACCGGAGGTGCCGTGCAAAACCAGCGGCACGTCGACGGCGTCGCGGATGGCCTTGACCACAGACTGCTCGATGTGCGGATCGCTCGTGTACACGCCGTGGCTGGTACCAACGCCAATTGCGAGGGAGGTGCAGCCAGTGCGCTCGACGAACTCCTTGGCCTCGGCAGGATCGGTGTAGGGGCTCTCGCCCTCAACCGCGGGACCGTCGTCCTCCTTGCCGCCAACCTTGCCGAGCTCGGCCTCGACGGGCACGCCCATGGCGCGGCCAGCATCGGCGACGGACTTGGTCAGGGCGATGTTGTCCTCGAAGGACTCGTGCGAGCCGTCGATCATAACGGAGGTGTAGCCCGTGCGGAAAGCCTGCATGCAGCGGTCATAGCCATCGCCGTGATCGAGGTGCAGGGCGACGGGCACGGAAGCGCGCTCGGCAGCGGCCTTGACCATGCCGTAGAAGTAATCCAGACCAGCGGTCTTGATAGTGCCCGGGGTGGTCTGCATGATGACGGGGGACTTGGTCTCCTCGGCAGCGACCAGAACGGCCATAACAAACTCGAGGTTCTCGACGTTGAACGCGCCGACGGCGTAGTGACCGGCCTGAGCGTCCTTGAGCATCTTTTCGGTGGTAACAAGTGCCATGAGCGTTTGCTCCTCTCCCTCGCCCGCATCTGGACATCGGGCGTAGTTGATCACAAGGCGTTTTACCTTGCGTTTTGCTGCGACCATTGTATGAAAATCGATGGTGTAGCACGCATGAGATATCACCGGCACACAGGTCAAGACGCTCGTTTTTGAAAAGCAAACGGAAGAGATTGGAGCCGAGCGAACGTGCTCGATATTGAGTTTTGAGTGTCGAATGTCTTTCTTTTATAGAAAAGATAAGTAATCGAAAGGCGTTTTCTTACTAAAAAAGAAAATGAACGAAAATTGAGTCAACACAATTCCTGCAAATTTAGCCGAGAATGGAGCAGACATGACCCAAGCTACCAACCGTGCTTTTGCCGACGAACGCCGTACCGCCATCATGGAAATGCTCGAGCATAATGCCTCGGTGCAGGTAGCAGAAATCGCCCAGACCTTTGGTGTGTCCTCCGTCACCGCCCGAGCCGACCTGGACGCGCTCGCCGAAGCAGGCAAGCTGCGCCGCACACATGGTGGTGCCGTATCGCTCCACAAACGTCTGACCGTCTCCACGCAGGATCGCCGCATCAATGTCAACGTCGCCGCTAAGCAGGCCATCGCACAAAGCGCCATCGAGCTCGTCAATGACGGCGACACGCTGCTCGTCGACTCGGGCACCACGGCGCTCGAGTTCGTCCGTCTCCTCGATCAGCGCGACGGCATCACCGTCATCACGGCCGACATTACCATTGCCGATTACATCGACGAGAGTATGCCCTCGGTCGATGTCGTCATGCTGGGCGGGGCGCTGCGCAAAGGTCATCGTTATCTGTACGGACCGCTCACTATGCAGGCGCTCCAAATGGTCCATGCCGATCTGGCCGTCATGTGCCCTGGCGCTTTTGTTCCCGGCTGCGGCTTTACGACCGACTTTCCGCAGATGGCCGAGACCAAAGCAGCTATGGTCGGTACCGCCCGCCAAAGCGTCGCCCTCATGGACGCCAGCAAGGTTAACGGACGCGGCATGTACCGTTTTGCCGAGCTTGCCGATGTCGACACCATCGTAATGGACCGTGATCCCGATGGCGCCATCGCCACCTCAATCGCCGAGACCGCCGACGACGCCCGCCCAAATCTCGTCATCGCCGGCGCTTAAACAAAAACCACCACAAAGGTGCGTGTCCCCTTTGTGGTGGTTTGAGCGTTAAAAGCGATATATCGCTACTTGGAAAGCTCGTCGGCGAGAGCCTCGATCTGAGCGCGCGAGGCGTCGTTGAGCGAGCCCAGCACGGTCACCTTGTTCTGCGCCAGGGTGATGTCCTTCATGCCCTCGAGCTCCTTGGTCATAACCTTGGCAGCGGTGGGCGCCCAGGAGCCAGCCTCAACGAGTGCCACCGTACGGTTCTGATAGGCGTGCTCGGCAAGCGTATGGATAAAGGTGCTCACGAACGGGAAGATCTCGCCCTGATAGGTGATGGAGGCGAGCACCAGACGGTCATAGCGGAACGCGTCCTCAACGGCCTCGGCCATATCGTCGCGAGCTAGGTCAAAGACGGAGACCTTCTGGCCACGGGCCTCGAGCGCAGAAGCGAGCTCCTCAACGGCAGCCTTCAGATGACCATACACACTCGCATAGGCAATCGTGATGCCCTCGTCCTCGGGCTGATAGCTCGACCAGGTGTTGTAGGTGTCGAGGTAATAGCCCAGGTTCTCGCTAAGAACAGGACCGTGAAGCGGGCAGATGATCTGGATGTCCAGACCGGCGGCCTTCTTGAGCACGGCCTGCACAAACTTGCCGAACTTTCCAACGATGCCAAAGTAGTAACGGCGTGCCTCGCAGGCCCAGCCCTCGGGATCCTCGATGTCGTTGGCGCCAAACTTGCCAAAGCCGTCGGCACTAAAGAGCACCTTGTCGGTGGACTCGTAGGAGAAGAGCACCTCGGGCCAGTGCACGTTGGGGGCGCCGACAAACGTCAGGCTGTGGCCGCCCAGGTCGAGCGCGTCGCCATCTTTGACGACCATCTTGCGCTCGGGGAAGTCGGTGCCAAAGTAGTTGACCATCATGCGGAAAGCGCCCATGCTTGCCACAATCTGCGCCTGGGGATAGCGCTCCATAAAGGCGGCGATACCGGCGGAGTGATCGGGCTCCATGTGATGGACAACCAAGTAGTCGGGCGTACGGCCATCGAGCACGGCCTCGAGGTTGCCGAGCCACTCGTCAACAAAACCGCCGTCGACTGAATCGGCGACAGCGATCTTTTCGCCCAAGATAACGTAGCTGTTGTATGCCATACCGTTCTCGGACACATCGTACTGGCCCTCGAACAGGTCAATGTCGTGATCGTTGACGCCAATGTAGCGGATATCCTTGGTGATCTCCATCAGGCAAAGCCTCCTAGATAGACAAAAGAGCCCGTCTATCATAGCACTCGCCTTTATAGCCACGGCTATCTGTCAGCATCCTTATCGATTGTTATTGAGGCGAAATATACCGCTGTTGACCTGCAAAAACTATACGCGTGGTATCGCCGTGGTATGTCGAATAATGAGCTGGCCGGGAATACGAATGGCAACGGTTTTGCCCGCCGTACCCGCCTCGGGAACCGCATGCTCAAACACCTCGCGTCCGCGCTGATGTAGATCGAATCGCACGGTCGTGAGCTCGTTGTGTGCCACAAAATCATCGAGTGAATCGTCGACGCCCACCACGCTTACGTCCTCGGGCACGCGCAGGCCGCTATCACGCAGCGCGGCAATCGCGCCATTTGCCATCTGGTCGTTTGCCGCATAGATCGCCGTCATGGCGTGGTCGTGCTCGGCCAGATATCTGCCGGCCTCGTAACCGCTATTGGCAGACCAGTCGCCCTCGAGCGGCTCTGCCGGCTCGATGTGCTTACGCTCGAGCGCATCCTGCCAGCCGGCGCGACGGAACTGCTCATCGACCGAGAACGACGGGCCGCCGATATAACGAATCTGCTCGTGTCCCAGCTCAAACAGATGATCCATGAGCAACAGCGAGCAGCCGTAATGGTCGGAATCGACCGTGGTCACGCGCGGATGTGCGTACATGGTAACGATGACCGTGCCAATGCCCGGCAGTGGATCAAACGTCTCGAAATCGGGCGCCATGCGGCTCATGCCGATGATGATGCCGTCCACCGGCAATGCGGCCATACGACGCGTGGCCTCGGCAAGCGAAAACTCCTCGGTCTTGGACATCTCGACCAACGTGATGGCGCAATTATGCTCGCGAGCAGCGCTGGCGATGCCGTCGATCATTGAGAGGTTGCCAAACTTGGTGACATCGTTGACGCACAGGCCGACCGAATGGTAGCGACCGTCGCGCAGCGAGCGACCGGCATAACTCGGACGAAAGCCGAGCTCTTGCATAGCGGCCTGCACGCGCTGGCGCGTCTGCTCGTTAACGTTGGGCAAGCCGTTGGCGACGCGCGAAACCGTCTGCTGCGAAACGCCGGCAGCGCGGGCGACGTCGGCCATGGAGACCGGACGCGAACTGGTATCGTTGGACGGGCGCCTTGCCACAGGATCACCTTCACCCTTGCGAGATCTGAATAGCGTGCATGCCGGCCCGGGCAGTAATACATCCCGCGCCGAGGCCCGCTATCGTCGGACGCATGTTAACGTACTCTACTTTTTCTATCTGCATCTTTTCTGCTTTATAAGTCCATACGGCAGTACCGTTCACGGCTGAATTTCTACCGATTACCAGATTCTCAAAAAGTGACAAGCGTTGTGTTATGAGTACGTTAACATAGCCCATAATGTGCGGCATCGTGAATGCTGAGTTCACGCCGCTTTAAGTTGTTAACGTACTCATAACGACGCAAAACCCACCAGGGCGCGCCAAGGAAAGGACTCCCATGACCACCCCCGACGAAAAGACATTCGCCACGCTCACCAAGCTGTTCGAAGAGGAGTTTGGCCCCATCGGCGACCGCCAGGTGCTCTACGTGCACGCGCCCGGCCGTTCCGAGATCAGCGGCAACCACACCGACCACGAGGGCGGCCACGTTATCGCCGGCTCGCTCGATGTCGCCGTTGACGGCATCGCCGTGGCAACCGACTCCAACAAGATTCGCGTCGCCGACGAGGGCTATCCTACGTTTGAAATCATGCTCGACACGCTGGATATTCAAGAGTCCGAGAAGGGCACGTCCGCGGGCCTCGTCCGCGGCATGGCCCACGAGATTGCAGCCCTTGGCGTTGAGCCCCACGGCTTCGATTTCGCCTTCACCTGCTCCGTCCCCTCGGGCGGCGGTCTTTCCAGCTCTGCCGCCGTCGAGGCCGCGTACGGTCGCGCCATGGAAACCCTCTGGGGCGCACCCGCCATCGAGCCCGTCGCGCTCGCGCAGATGAGCCAGCGCACCGAGAACAACTATTACGGCAAGCCCTGCGGTCTGATGGACCAGGCCGCCGTGTGCCTGGGCGGCCTTGCCTACATGGACTTTGAGGACCAGGCTCAGCCTAAAACCCAGAAGCTCGAGCTCAACTTTGAGGATCACGGCTATGCGCTCGTGCTCGTTAAAGTCGGTGCCGACCACGTGGCCGCCACCGACGACTACGCCGCCGTTCCGCGCGAGATGCAGGACGTTGCCGCCGAGTTTGGCAAGGCACGCCTGTGCGAGGTCGACGTTGCCGATTTTGACGCCAAGCTCCCCGAGCTGCGCGCCAAGCTGGGCGACCGCGCCTGCCTGCGCGCCGTCCACTACTGGTACGAGAACGGCCTGGTCGACAAGCGCTGGGCTGCTCTGAACGCCGGCGACATCGATCAGTTCCTGGTCCTGACGCGCGAGTCCGGCGCCAGCTCTGCCATGTACCTACAGAATGTCGTTGCCAAGCTGGGCTCCGAGCAGCCCTCGATGTATGCCCTGGCACTGGCCGAGCACGTGCTCGACGGCCGTGGCGCCGTCCGTATCCACGGTGGCGGCTTTGGTGGCACCATCCAGGCCTTCGTGCCGCTCGACCTGGTCGACACCTTTATCACCAAGATGAACGGCTGGCTAGGCGAGGGCTCTGCCCGCCACTACGCAATTTCTGACAAGGGGGCTTACGCGGCATGGCTGTAATGACTGACGTGCGCGAGGCCGCGCAGAACCTGATCGAGTACGCTATCCACCGATCGATGATCGGCCAGGACGATCGCATCTGGGCATACAACACCATTCTGGAGTGCATCGGCGCCACGGGTCCCGCACTCGACATGGCTTGGGCGCTCAAGACCGAGAAGATTTCTCTCTTGCACCCCGATACACTCCCCGACTTTGACCTGGAGGGCACGCTTGCCGTGCTTTCCGAGGCCGCCGTGGCCAACGGTGCTGCCGAGGACACGGCGTCGGGCCGCGACCGGATCGCCATGCGCATCATGGGCGGGCTCATGCCGAGGCCTTCGGTTGTAAACGAGGAATTCAACGGCCGCATGGGCGTCAACGAGCCCCGCGCCGCGACCGACTGGTTCTACGGCCTGTGCTGTGACGCCGGTTACGTGCGCCGCGCCGCCATCGCGCGCAACATCAAATGGAGCGCTTCCACCAACTGGGGTGACCTGGAGATCACCATCAACCTGTCAAAGCCCGAAAAGGACCCGCGCGATATTGCCGCAGCCGGTGCCGCCAAAAACACGGGCGAGAAGTATCCCGCCTGCCAGCTCTGCATCGAAAACGAGGGCTACCCTGGACGCTCCGCTGCAGCCGACGGCGGCGCTCACCCCGCCCGCCAGAATCTGCGCGTTATCCCCATTGAGCTCGACGGCGAGCGCTGGGGCTTCCAGTACAGCCCGTACGCGTACTTTAACGAGCACTGCATTGCCATGAGCTCCAAGCATCGCCCGATGCACGTCGACCGCAAGGGCCTGACCTGTCTGCTCGACTTTGTGGACCTGTTCCCGCACTACTTTATTGGCTCTAACGCCGACCTGCCCATCGTGGGCGGCTCGATTCTGTCGCACGACCACTTCCAGGGCGGCGCGCACGAGTTCCCCATGATGCATGCCGCCGAGATCTCGCAGTTTAGCGTGCCCGGCTTTGACCAGGTCAGCGGCACCGTGTTGCAGTGGCCGCTTTCGGTGCTGCGACTGCGCTCGCACGACCGCGCCCAGTTGCTCGACGCCGCCGAGAAGATTATTCTCGCCTGGCGCGAGTGGACCGATGAGTCGGTCGGCGTCGTCGCGCACACAGCCGATGGCGTGGCGCACAACACCGTGACGCCCGTCATCCGCCGCGTCGACTCCCGCGGCAATGCCGGCGGCGAAATCTACGAGGCCTACCTGGCGCTTCGCTGCAATATCACGACCGACGAGCACCCGCTAGGCGTTTTCCACCCACATGCCGAGTACCACCACATTAAGAAGGAGAACATCGGCCTGATCGAAGTCATGGGCCTTGCCATTCTGCCGCCGCGCCTGGTTCCCGAGCTTGGCGCTGTCCGTGAGCATCTGCTGGCAGCCAAGGTCGATGCCAGCTACGACCTTGCCGGTGCGCTCGAGGGCGATGATCTTTGCCGCAGCCACGCCGCATGGGCTGAGGACGTCTTTGCCCGCCGCGCCGACGAGCTTACGGCCGACAACGCCATCGATATCCTGCACGAGGAGGTCGGCGTGGTGTTTGGCCACGTGCTCGACAACGCCGGCGTCTTTAAGTGGGACGAGGCAGGACGTGCCGCCCAGCAGCGCTTTATCGACTCGCTGTAGAGCACAGACCCGGACGCTCAACGGCAGCCCCCACGACATAGCCACCTACACGACAACGGCGCCCGCCGGCAACATCGCCGGCGGGCGCCGTTTTCTGATGCAAGGGTAGCTAATTTGCACCAAAACAAGGAGTGTTCCAAACTGCCGGCAGAGAAGGAGCGCCCCAGGTGCCGACCTAAACCCCACATTATTCGATGGAAAAACGTGGTTACCTCCCACATTATTCGATGGAAAAACGTGGTTTACTCCCACATTTTTCGATGGAAAGACCAAGACGGTCTTATACTAACCATGATCGTTAGGGGGCAGTATGCAGCGACAGCTAATGGACGAACTCATCGCTTGGAAATCTAGGGCAAACCGCAAGCCCCTCCTGCTTAAGGGAGCCCGCCAGACGGGAAAAACCTGGCTTCTCAACGAATTCGCAGGCCAGCAGTATCAAAACGTCATCCGTTTTGACTTTATGCTCGAACCGGGCGCACGTTCGCTGTTCGACGGAAGCCTTGACCCCAAACGCATCATCTCCCAGATAGAGCTCCTGCGCGGCCAGACCATAACGCCGACAGACACGCTCATCATCTTCGACGAAATCCAAGAGGCACCGCGTGGCATCACCTCGCTCAAATACTTCAACGAGCTGGCGCCGGAATACCATATCATGGCAGCCGGCTCCTATATGGGGCTCGCGCTCCGACGCGAAAACGAGTCGTTCCCCGTCGGCAAGATCGACCAGCTTACCATGCGCCCCATGGGGTTTGTCGAGTTCGTTCGTGCCGTCGATGGCGATCCGCTCGCAGATGCCATCCTTGCCGCAGACATGGACCTGCTGGCGAACGTTTCCGAAAAGCTCGAGCGCCTGCTCAAGGAATACCTCGTTGTCGGTGGCATGCCAGAAGTTGTCTCCGCTTTCGCCGCCTCCCACGATTTCATCGAGGCCCGCAGGCTTCAGCAGCAAATCATCGAAGCTTACGAATCCGATTTTGGCAAGCATGCGCCAGCCCGCATCGTCGAGCGCATGAGGCTGGTTTGGAAATCCCTTCCCGGCCAGCTCGCAAAGGAAAACAAGAAGTTCGTCTACGGCGCGCTTCGTCCCGGGGCGCGCGCACGCGATTTTGAGGAAAGCCTCCAGTGGCTCATGGACTATGGAATCGTTCATAAGGTACCACGTGTTTCCGCCCTAAGAGCACCGCTCACAAGCTACGAGGATCTCTCGGGCTTCAAGCTGTTCTGCATCGACACCGGCATCCTCGGAGCACTCTCCGGCCTCACGCCAGCCATTGTTCTGAACGGGCCCGCTGTTTTTACGGAGTTCAAAGGCTCGCTGACCGAGCAATACGTCGCACAGGAGCTTTTGCTCCAAGGCAATACTCCCGCGTATTGGTCATCCTCCTCCGGCAATGCAGAGACTGACTTTGCCGTCGACCATGCGGGGACCGTGCTTCCGCTCGAGGTCAAGGCGGCAGAGAATCTCAAAGCAAAGAGCCTGAGGATTGCCTGCGAGAAGTTCAAGCTCGAGCGCTGCGTGAGAACATCGTTAGCGGCATATAGAGACGAAGGCACGCTCGTCAATATTCCGCTCTGGGAGATTGGGCAAATCGACAAGCTGGCATAGGCGCTGTGGAGGGGGTGCCCCGTAAGGAGTGTCCCAAACTGCCGGCAAAAAAGGAACGTCTCTATCTGCCGCATTCCCGAAGCAAGGCAACGCCGATGTTTTGGCAACGGCAGCGAGCGGGCCGCATTTGAGACAAGGTGACGTGAAACGAAAGGGCGCCGACCTTCTGGTCGCGCCCTTGAAGTTGAACGTCAGATTGTCCAAATGCGGTCCGCGCAGCGTCGAGCCGTTACGCGGTTCGTAGAACCGCGTAACTCTAAAGCTCCGTTACTTCAACGCTGTTGTAGACCTCGTCCCAGCGATCCATGACCAGGTGGCCAGTCTTGGGATCCATGGCGTTGAGCTTGCCGCAGGTATTGGCGGTCTTGAGCACCGTGACGTCGTCGGCACCAGCCGCAATGGCATGCGCAAAGCCGGCGATGGTCGAGTCACCGGAACCCGTTGCGTTCACAGCCGCAATCGCGGGCGTCTTGGCGCGGAACGCGCGGCCCTCATGGAAGCCCACCGAACCGGCAGCGCCCATCGAAACGACAACCCAGGGAATACCGGCAAAGCGGTCATCGGCGGCAAGCGCCTCGCGCAGGGCATCGACATCATCGGTCGTAAAGGACGTACCCAGCAGGCCGTTAATCTCGGTCAGGTTGGGCTTTACGAGCTCAGGCTTAGCGTTAGACTCCAGCGCGGCCTCCAGCGATGCACCAGAGGTGTCGAGCAGCACCTTAGCGCCCGCCTCTTCGGCGATCTTGACGAGCTCGGCATAGTAGCCGGCATCGACACCACGCGGCAGCGAGCCCGAAAGCGTCACAACGTCCGCCTTCGCTGCAAGCTCGGCAAACTTGGCCGTAAAGGCCTCGAGCTCGGCCGGAGCGATCTGCGGGCCGCTCTCCAGCAGCTCGGTCTGATTGCCCTCGTTCAGAATATTCAAGCAAATGCGCGTCTCACCGGCGATGGGCACAAAGTCGTTCTTGACGCCGTCGGCATCCATAAGCTCGGCCATATAGGCACCCATGTGGCCGCCGAGCAGACCGGTCGCGAGCACATCGTCGCCCAACTGCAGCAGCACACGGCTCACGTTGAGGCCCTTGCCGCCAGCGGTCTTTTCGGGCGTCACACGGTTAACATCGTCGATGATCAGCTTGTCGAGCTGATAGCGCGTATCAATCGACGGGTTCATGGTAACGGTCAGAATCATGTTGAACTCCTGTTCCGGGGCGGCATGACCCGCCCCAAACATACGATAACTCGTTAAAGGATCTCGATCTCAAAGCCGCGGGTAACAGTCTCCCCCGGCTTAGCCACCAGGCAGCCACGCTTGTGCTCCAGAATATCGTCCTCGTCGGAGCAGGTGGACAGACCACCCCACGGTTCAACAGCCACAAAGTCGCCCTCTGGCTTGCTCCACACAATCAGGTACGGCATATCGGGGAACGTCAGGCGCACGCCCTTGTTCTCGGTTTTCTTGGTCAGCGTAACCACGCGGCTCTCGAGCACGTCGAAGATGGTCTCCGCGAAGTCAAAGAGTTCATGGGTAAGCGGCAGGTTCTGGCCGATCATGGGGTTCTTGCTGCGATGCTCAACATCAATCAGGCCCGTCGAGGGAACGGCAGTACAGAGCTCGGTGGCCTCACGCTGTTCAAAACGGAGCTCGTAGTCGTCATAGGACTCGCCCTCGTCGAGCGGACACTTAAAGCCGGGGTGACCGCCCACAAAGAACGGCATGTCCTCGGTGCCCTCATTGGTCACCTCGTACGACACGGCCACCTTTTCCGAATCAATCGTGTAACGAGCAACGATCTTAAACGGATACGGGTACTGCTCGAGCAACTCGGCATGGTCGGTAGAGCTTAGGCTCAGCGCAACCATGTTGTCGCTCTGTTCCTCGAGCTTCCACTCCTGTTTGCGCGCAAAGCCGTGGCGGGCGAGCTTTACCTCGCGGCCGCCCATGGTCGTTGCGTGACCGTCACGAAGGCCACCGCAGATCGGGAAACAAATGGGCGCCTGCCCCGACCAGACCGCCGGATCACCCTGCCACAGGTACTCACGGCCGTTGGCCGCAATAGAAGTGAACGACCCGCCCGCCGTGCTCAGTGCTACGCGGATAGAACCGTTATCAAGAACAAACTCCATAGGAGCCTTCCCTTTCTTACGACAGCCCGCCAAGTCAATAGGGCCGATAGAAAACCGGCCCGCGCCCCTCACAGAAACGCGAGCCGTCAACGGACTAGTAAATTACGCCGGATACCCGCTAATCATGGTATTCGCCGCGGTCCCACTTCTCCAAGAACTCGTCAAAGAAGTGCGGGTCAGCCTGAGCCTCGGCATCGGCCTTATTGCAGGCATCGATCTTGGCGATCAGGGCATCGTGCTCGGGAGTCTTCTCGTAGGGCTCCTCCAGGAAGGCAAGCATGATGTCGGCCATCAGGAACTCGCCGGTGATCTTGCCGCCAAAGCCCACGATGTTGGCGTTGAGCTCGCGACGAGCGTACAGGGCAGAGGTCATGTCGCGGACCAGGGCGCAGCGGGCGCCGGGAACCTTGTTGACGGCGTTGGTGATGCCGATGCCGGTGCCGCACAGGGCCACGCCAAAGTCGGCCTTGCCGCTGGCAACAGCCTCGCCCACGGCCTTACCGTAGATGGGATAGTGCGTACGGGTGTGGCTGTAGGTGCCGCAGTCGAGCACCTTGTAGCCAGCCTGCTCCAGGCGGTCGGCCAGATAGATCTTCTCGTCCGTAACGATATGGTCGCAACCGATTGCGATGGTCTTCTTCATCAGAACGTCCTTTCGTCTGAATTCACAAGTTGAGGTAGAAGTTCGAGTTCTCGGTGGCTCTCGTTAGGCCATCTTGTTGAGCATGTCGACACGGATCTGGTGACGGCCGCCGGCGTACTGGGCGCGCAGGAACTCGCGGGCGATCTTCTTGGCGACCTCGGTGCCAACAACGCCCGGGCCCATGGTGACCATGCGCGAGCCGTTGTGCTCGCGGGTCATGTAGGCGGAACGCTCGTCGGAAATGTTGGCGACGACCATGCCCTTGATCTTGACGGCGGCCATATAGGAGCCGACGCCGTACTTATCGAATGCGAAGCCCTGGGAATCCTTGTGCTCCAGCAGGTCCTTGGCAACGGCGGTCGCGGAATCGACAAAGTCCGCGGCAGGGGTCTCGGAATAGTCGACGACCTCGTGACCGTCGGCGATGAGCATCTCCTTGATGGACTCCTTCATCGACATACCGTCGGCATCGGAAGCGATTACAACCCTCATGACATCCTCCTTGAGAGATACGCAGGTGCGTAGTTTCTGTTTGGAAGTGTTGAATCGCGCTCAGGTCCGGGCATCTGAATGTGCGGTTCTTCACTGTTCATGTTTATTTGAACACATTCAAACATCGGGTGCAACCATTATTTGTTTAACTTTGTTCTTTTTTGAACAAATACCGTTCACGGTTGATTGCCGACCGTTTGAGCCCGGCGCAGACGTAGCGACCATGTGTTCAACAGACAAAAGGGCGGCCGAGAACGTGCCTCGACCGCCCTTCTTACGGTTGATCTTCCAAAGATCGCTTTGCCGCCTACTCAGACTGCCCACTCTTCTTGGCATGTTTGGACGGAGCGCTCAAGAAACGACCCGTCAGATAGTTCGCGGGACCGGAGACATCGATCCCCAGCAGCACGTGTCCTAGCCATAGGAACGCCACGAGCACCAGTAGAGGAATCACACACGAGGTCACGATCATCACGATGACGCCTTCGATGAGGTCGGTCACCTGCTGCACGATCTCGTCGGTCATCTGCTTGGCACCGCTGGTTACCGACGTAACCAGGCTCGAGGCCCCGTCAGTCAACTGCTCGAGCACGTTCTTGGACTCTGTGGACTCGGCCTTTTTCTTGTTCGATTTTGAGCTGGTCTCGCCTGACTTGTCCGTGGTATCGGTCTTTTCCGCAGCGTCCGCTGCCTTTTGCTCAGCTTGCTCAATACTTACGCGATACGTTTCATCGACCTTCTGCGACACCCATACGCTCGCGGGCACAAGCGCCATGCCGATCACGGCAACCACCAGCACACGCGTCGCCACACGGCGCAGGACAGCGCTCGTGCTCCAGCGCCCATGAACGCCAAGCGACACCGCAAAGAGCACCAACGCAAACGGGATTAAGATGCCCAAGCCAACCGACCACAAAATCGTGAGCAAATATTTCTCGAGGTAGAGCACGGCGAGCACGATGCCCAGGTTACCCGAAAGCTGCGCGAGCTGCTCGGCGACCGGCGTTCCCGTATCACCAGGCAGCGCGGTAATGCCCGCAGATAGCGCCACGCACGAGGTCGTGAGCGCCAAAACATTGCCCTTCTTTTGATCGATGACCTCGATGGTGGAGTCCCATGTCTTGGTATCGGCAAAATGCGGACGAGCTACAAAGCCCGACAGCAGCGCCAGCACCACGAGCGCAACGATAAAGCCAATCTGCAGCTTTTTGTTTGCGCACACGACATCGGACAGGCTGGGCTGCAGCTCGGTTACCGTCGTGCGCTCGGTTATCTGGACAGGACGCCCATGAGCCATCTCGTGCGCGCCTCTTTTTTGTATTGACCCGTTATCCGGCATTTGGATACCTCCTCAGTCCGGCGTTTAATGCGAAAGAAAGTATACCCACCGAGCAAAAATCGAACGGGAGGACCAACGGAGCGCACCAAGACTGTCCCCAATGACTAGTCGTTTAAGAACGTCCCCAATGACTATCACGGGATGAGTTGCGGTGGAATAGGGATTGTTTTGTGCCCGCCGGCCCCTATTCAGTCCCTATTTCACCGCAACTTAGGCTGAGGGACAGAAAAGCCCTGCCGCGGGGTTGCGGCAGGGCTCTTGGAAGGGGACTTGGTTGTGAGTGCGTGTTAGGCGAGCTTGGCCTCGAGCTCGGCGATGCGCTTATAGGCATCGATGGTAAAGCGGGTCTGCTTCTCCAGGATCATAGTGGTCATGAGAGTGTCCTGAGCGTGAGCCATGATGAAGGTCATCTCCATCTCGCCACCGCCGGCCTCCTGCGAAAGCAGTTTGGTCTGCGTGTCGTGGGCACCGATGAGCGCATCGCTGGCATCCTTGTGCAGCTGTTCGGCCTTCTCAAAGTCACCCTCGCGAGCAGCATCGAGCGCTGCAAGCAGATCGGTCTGGGCGTCACCTGCGTATGCGACGATCTCGAATCCAACCATCGAGATTTCTTCTTTGGTTGCCATATTGCGTTCCTTTCACATATGAACCAATGGAGAGCATCGCGTCCGGGCATACGCGCTGCGTTGTGTATGACAGAAACAATAACATTCAAACAAAAAAGAACAGCTCAAAACGTAATTTCGAGCTATGAACGGTCACTTTTCGCCCGTGAACGGTTTTTAAACCAATCTGAACAATATCAAACACAATTATCGGCAACCCAAACAGGACCGCACCCTAACACAAATCGCGCACCGTATCGCCCTCTACGAGCACACCGGGGATCAGCATGTGCTCCACGCCAGACGCACCCCCATCGGCGCCGGCAATCTTGTCGACCGCCCACATGCCGACGCGCTTGTTGTCAAAGCGCACCGTGGTCAGGCGACGGTCGGGCACGATATCGCCCAGGCTGTCATCAACACCCACCACGCTCACGTCCTCGGGCACGTGCTTTCCGCGCGACTCGAGTCCGCGAATGCAGCCGTAGGCCATGGCGTCGTTGGAAGCATAAATGGCCGTACAGGTCGGATCGTCCGCCAGAGCCTGACCGGCAGCATACCCGCTCTGTGCCGTCCAATCGCCACGAACGAGTCGCGGTGGCTCGATGCCATGCGCGCGCAATGTCTCGCGCCAGCCTTCCTCGCGCCGCATGCCCGAAAGCGAGCGCTCGGGACACGAGATAAAGTGCACGGTCTTGTGTCCCTGCCCCAGCAAGTACTCGACAACCTGGCGTGAGCAATCGAGCTGATCGTTATCGACCGTCGAGCACAGTGGGTGCTCCAGCATGGTAACGAGCACCGTCTGCATGCCAGGTAGCGGCTCGAAGGTGCCAAAGTCCGCCGGCATGCGATTCATGATCACGACCATGCCGTCTACCGGCAGCGCGCTCATACGCGACGATGCGCTCTCGAGGGTATAGGGATGTCCATCTACTTTAGTGAGTGTGATGGCATAGCCATGTTTGTCGGCCGCGGCGGCAAAGCCCTCCATACGGTCGAGGTTGCCGGTACCGGTAATGTTGAACATGGCGACGCCGACGGTCTTAAACTTGCCACGGCGCAGCGATCGACCGGCGAAATTGGGGCGATACCCCAGCTCGCGCATGGCGGCACGCACGCGTTCCTTGGTCTCGGGGCGCACACTGGGCGAATCGTGCACGGTGCGCGAGACCGTCTGCTCCGAAACGCCCGCGAGGCGCGCCACGTCTTTGACGGATACCGATTTTTTAACAGCGGCCATAGGTCGATCTTTCTATGTCAACGATGCCATTGGTGGCACCCTACGCAGTCAAATGAAACGTCTTCAAGTATATCTAACGCCTCCCCCACCATACGCTCACCACCCAAAACCTACCGTTCACCGACATTTTTGCTTCCCCAAACGGCTTTTTGCGCCCAAATGTTAACGTTGCCATTGCGCAAACACAGAGCCACCGGGCGGCTCAAACGTTTACGCATAAGGAATCGACGGTTCGCAGGCACAGGAACCACCGGTTCGCGTCTTTTTTTGTGTCGCAAAATGGCAACGTCAACATTTTGGCAACAGAACGCCAAAAGCTACCATCGTTGCTAACCCACCGACTCTTAGGAGCATTGCATGGAGCAACTCATCGCCACCATCGAAAAAGGCCAGCCCTTTTTCAACGCGATCGCCCGCAACAAGTACCTCAAGGCGATCCGCGACGGCTTTATCTCCGTCATCCCCATCATCATCTTCTCGTCCATCTTCTGCCTGGTAGCCTCGGTCCCCAACATCTGGGGTTTCTACTGGCCCGATGACATCAACAACGCCCTGTGGAAGTGCTACAACTACTCCATGGGCATCCTGGCCATCGCCTGCGCCGCCACCACGGCCAAGCACTTCGCCGACGCGCAGAACCGCGACCTGCCCAAGAACAACCAGATCAACTTTATCTCGTGCATGTGCGCGGCCATCATCGGCTTCTTGCTCCTTTCGAGCGACACGATCGCCACGGACGCTGCCAGCGGCTTCAACACCACCTACCTTGGTTCCAAGGGCCTGCTGACCGCCTTCATCGCTGCGTTTGTGACCGGCATCATCTACAAGTTCTTCATTAAGCGCAACATCACCGTCAAGATGCCCGAGCAGGTTCCGCCCAACATCTCGCAGACCTTTAAGGACATCATCCCCTTCTCCGTCTGCATCACCGTCTTTTGGGTCTTTGACATAGCCTTCCGCGCTGCTTTTGGCTTCTGCTTTGCCCAGGGCGTCATCCAGGTGTTCCAGCCCCTGTTCACCGCTGCCGACGGCTACATCGGCCTCGCTGTGATCTACGGCGCCATGAGCCTGTTCTGGTTCGTCGGCGTCCACGGTCCCTCGATCGTCGAGCCCGCCATCGCCGCCGCCCTCGTTGCCAACATGACCGACAACCTGGCTGCGTTCCAGGCTGGCCAGCACGCTTCCGCTGTCCTGACCCAGGGTGCCCAGTACTTCGTCGTCTGCATGGGCGGCACCGGCGCCACACTCGTCCTGGTCTTTATGTTCTGCTTCCTGGCCAAGTCTCAGGAGATGCGCGCCGTCGGTAAGGCCGCCATCGTCCCCGTGTGCTTTGCCGTCAACGAGCCGCTGCTGTTCGCCGCACCCATCGTGCTCAACCCCGTCTTCTTTGTCCCGTTTGTCTTTGCCCCGATCGCCAACATCTGGATCCTCAAGATCTTTATCGACTTCTTGGGCATGAACGGCTTTATGTACACCCTGCCTTGGACCGTCCCCGGCCCCATCGGCACTATCATGGGCTTGGGCTTCCAGCCGCTCGCCTTTGTGATGCTCGCCATCATCCTGATCGTCGACTTTGCCCTGTACTACCCGTTCTTCCGTGCCTATGACGCCCAGAAGTGCGCCGAGGAGGCCGAGATCTCCCAGGAGGAGCTCGCCGCCAAGAACGCCGAGAAGGCCGCCAAGCTCAACGATGCCTTCCAGGGCAAGGCCGATGCCAAGAGCGTTGCCGCCGGCGCTGCCGCCGAGGCCGTGAAGGCTGACGCCCCCGCCGCTTCCGCAGCACCCGCTGCCGAGGCTACGACCGCCAGCGACCTCAACGGCAAGCGCGTGCTCGTGCTCTGCCAGGGTGGCGGTACCTCGGGCCTGCTCGCTAACGCGCTGGCTAAGGCCGCCAAGGAGCGCGGCATCAATCTTGAGACCGCTGCCGAGGCATATGGCAACCACGTCGACATGCTCCCCGACTTTGACCTAGTCGTCCTGGCCCCGCAGGCTGCCAGCTACCTGGCCGACCTGCAGAAGGACTGCGAGCGCGTGGGCAACAAGTGCGTCGCCTGCCGCGGTAAGCAGTACATCGAGCTCTCCCAGAACGGCGACAAGTCTCTCGCCTTCGTCTCCGAGCAGCTTTCGAAGTAAGTAACGCGTAAGGGCCAGCCGACCATCCACAGCCGGCTGGCCCTTCGATTTAGACGATTGGATCATCATGTCCGTTAATCCCGCTAGCGTCACCAACCCGCCCGCGCAGTTTCCCGAGGACTTTGTCTTTGGCGGCGCCACCGCTGCCTACCAGGTAGAGGGCGAGACCCGCACCCACGGTAAGGGCAAGGTTGCCTGGGACGACTTCCTGGAGGCCCAGGGCCGCTTCTCCCCCGATCCCGCTTCCGACTTCTACAACCAGTACCCCGTCGATCTGGAGCTGTGCGAGGAGTTCGGCATCAACGGCATTCGCCTCTCCATCGCCTGGAGCCGCATCTTCCCCAATGGCACCGGCGAGATCAACCCCGAGGGCGTGCAGTTCTACCACGACCTCTTTGCCGAGTGCCACAAGCACCACGTTGAGCCCTTTGTCACGCTGCATCACTTTGACACGCCGCTTCCCCTCTTTGAAAAGGGGGACTTCCTCAACCGTGAGACCATCGACGCCTTTGTGGACTTTGCCACCTTCTGCTTTAAGGAATACGCCGACCAGGTGACCTACTGGTTCACCTTTAACGAGATCTGGGCCGACGCCTCCAACACCTACATCGAGGGCACCTTCCCCGGTGGTGTTAAGGCGCACCTGGCCGAGGCCTTCCAGTGCGAGCACAACATGATGCTCGCTCACGCCAAGGCAGTCCTGGCCTTCCACAACGGTGGCTTTAAGGGCAAGATCGGCGTCATCCAGTCGCTGGAGTTTAAGTACCCGCTCAACGAGAACGATCCTGCCGACATCAAGGCCGCCAACAACGAGCACGTGCTGCAGAACCAGTTCCTGCTCGACGCCACCTTCCGCGGCGACTACGCGCCCGACACGCTCGAGTGCGCCAACCGCCTGGCTGCCGTTTCGGGCGGCACCATCGAGATCCTGGACGAGGACCTCGAGATCATGCGCGAGGCTGCGCTCTACAACGACTACCTGGGCGTTAACAACTACCAGTGCCGCTTCCTCAAGGCATACGATGGCGAGAACGACCTGCACCACAACGGTACGGGCGAAAAGGGCACCGGCCGCTGGCGCGTCAAGGGCATCGGCGAGCACGTGAACAAGCCCGGCATCCCCACCACCGACTGGGACTGGATCATCTATCCCGAGGGTCTGTTCGATCTGCTCGTCTACATTAAGCAGCGCTATCCCAACTACAAGCAGATCTTCATCACCGAGAACGGCATGGGCTACAAGGATCCCTACAAGGACGGCTTTGTGGATGACCAGCCCCGCATCGACTACATCGAGCAGCACCTGCGCTGGCTGCTCAAGGCTATGGAGGTCGGCGTCAACGTGGGCGGCTACTTCCTGTGGAGCCTGCAGGACCAGTTCTCCTGGACCAACGGTTACAACAAGCGCTACGGCTTCTTCTACGTAGACTTTGAGACCCAGAAGCGCACGCCCAAGGCAAGCGCCTACTGGTATAAGCACGTGGCGCAGACCCGTCGTCTGGACTAGCGGCTTGCGGGGTTACCCGCCCACATAACCTGTCCCCATTTCTCAGCCGGGGGCGGCACGTCACACGGCGCGCCGCCCCCGGCCTTTTTTGGGCAGACCGTACCGCACGTTTGTCTCAATCTGTAACATCTAGCTGAGTTTTTGGGTCCTAGCTGTTACAGATTGAGACGAACAGGATTGCTCTTTCCGAAGAATCTAAATCTGTAACACGTAGCCCGCTTTTGACCGTCTACCTGTTACAAATCGAGACAAACGGAGTAGGACCTAACCCCGTATGTCCCTAACAGTCGAGCGTTCGACCAGCGTGCTCGGCACATGAATCGCCTCGATAGACGAGCTCTCTCCAATCGCCGCCTCAAACGCAAGCTTACCGACACCGCGCAAATCAAATCGCAGCGTCGTCAGCCGATTGTGAGGAACAAGTCCCTCGAGTGCGTCGTCGATACCAACCACGCTCACGTCGTCGGGCACGGACAGGCCCGCGTTCTCGAGCGCGGCGATAACGCCCAGCGCCATCTGGTCATTTGCCGCAAGCACGGCAGTCGGCGCCTGCGACCCGCCGGCAAGCACCTCGGCCGCAATCCGCTCGCCCATGGCGTACCCACTGTCCGCACTCCAATCGCCACGCAGCATCGGAGCGGCATCGACATGAGCACGACCCAGCGTATCGCGCCAACCGGCCTCACGAAAACGCGAGGAAATCGAGTTTTCCGGACCCGCCACAAACCGCATATTCGAGTGACCATGTTCCAGCAGATAATTGGTCAACAGCTCGCACGAACCATACTGGTCGGAGTCGATCGTCGTGCAGCGCGGATGCGCATACATGGACAGGATGACCGTTCGCACTCCCGGCTGGGGAACAAACTCCTCAAAATCGGGAGCCATGCGGTTCATGTTGAGAATCATGCCGTCGACGGGTCGCTCGACCATGCGGCGCGAGGCATCGGCAAGTGCATAGGGCTTGTCGCCGCCCATCTCGATCATAGTGACGGCAAAATCGTGCTCGCGCGCCGCTTGCATGATACCCTCGAGCGTCGCCAGGTTACCGACACGTGTGATGTTGTACATGCACAGGCCAATAGAACGATACGACCCGCCGCGCAACGCCGTTCCAGCAAAATTGGGACGAAAGCCCAGCTCTTCCATGGCGGCCAGCACACGCTTGCGCGTCTTTTCCGTCACGTTGGGCATACCGTTGACCACGCGAGACACAGTCTGGCGGCTCACGCCAGCGAGCGCCGCAACCTCTGCCGCGCTCGCCGAACGACCATTCCTTGTCCGCTGAGCCATGCCTTCCACGCTAACCTGCTTCCCAACTATTCCCCGCGCCCATGGCGCATCGTACATACATTGATAACGTGCTCATGATACCCGAGCCATATACCACAACATGAAAACTTCTGTCAATCAAAACCGCTTACCGAACAAATACAACCGTTCGCGGCTGTTTGAAGTTGTTTTGTTTCTATACATCCCAGCCGGATGTTAACGTGCTCATTGTCAAATGTTCACGTGCTCATTTTGGTTCTAATCATTTTAAGATAGTGTTTATCGGGCTTTTTCACCGCTGAACGCTAACCAGGGAGCCTCCTGAGCACAAACGCACAATATCGAACAGCGAGACGAGAGGGTGTATGCATATGTCTTTGCTAAACCGCGTACAGCAGCTGCCGAAGGGCTTTGTTTGGGGCGCCGCAACCGCCGCGTACCAAACGGAAGGTTCCACGAAGGTGGCAGGCAAGGGTAAGACCATGTGGGACGATTACCTTGTCGCCCAGGGTCGCTTTTTGCCCGACCCGGCCAGTGATTTCTACAACCGCTACGAGGAGGATATCCGCCTTTCTGCCGAGCATGGGCTCAACGCCATCCGTGTGTCCATCGCCTGGACCCGCATCTTCCCCAACGGCGACGATGCCGAGCCCCTCGCCGAGGGCGTTAAGCACTACCACGAGCTGTTCGCCTGCTGCAAAAAGTATGGCGTCGAGCCCTATGTGTCCCTGCATCACTTTGACTCCCCCGCCGCCCTGTTCAACCAGGGCGACTGGCTCAACCGCAAGACCGTCGACGCCTATGTGCGCTATGCCGAGTTCTGCTTCCGCGAGTTCCGCGAGGTCAAGAATTGGTTCACCATCAACGAGCTCATCAGCCTCTCGCACTCCCAATACATCCAAGGCAACTTCCCGCCCAACCATCACTTTGATGTGACGAGCGGCATCCAGAGCCAGCACAACGAGCTCGTTGCCCACGCCCGCGCCGTCAACCTGTATAAGGATCTTGACGAGACCGAGCACCTGGGCGGCCGCATTGGCATGGTCAACGTCCTGACGCCGGCATATCCTGCCACCGACTCGCCCGCCGACCAGCACGCCGCCGACCTGTACAACGCCTTCTACACCGACTTCATCATGGACGGCGCCTTCCTGGGCCACTACTCCGCGCGCACCCTCTCACTCATCAACGAGATTCTGCGTGCCAACAACGCCACGCTTACGGTTGAGGACAGCGACATGGAGGAGCTCGCCAAGGCGGCGCCCCGCAACGATATGTTCGGCCTCAACTACTATCAGTCGGCGTTTATCGCCGCCTACGATGGCGAGTCCACCAACAGCTTTAACGGCACCGGAGACAAGGGCACCTCGTGCTTTAAGTTTAAGGGCGTCGGGCAGCAGGTCGATATGCCGGGTATCCCCACCACCGACTGGGATTGGCTCATCTACCCGCAAGGCCTCTACGACACGCTCAAGCACATCAGCGCCACCTATCCCAACCTCCCCGTCATCTATATCACCGAAAACGGCCTGGGCCACAAGGACCCCGAGCCCGACGCAAACGGCATCGTCGCCGATCCCGAGCGCATCGACTTTGTCGACCAGCACATGGAGAAGGTGCTCCAGGCGCGCGCCGAAGGCGTCGACGTCCAGGGCTACTTTATCTGGAGCCTGCAGGACCAGTTCTCGTGGGCAAACGGCTATAACAAGCGCTACGGCCTGTTCTACATCGACTTCGACACGCAAAAACGCTACATCAAGCAGTCGGCACTCTGGTACAAGGAGCTCGCCGACACTATGGCGGACGCGCAGTAGCGCATCGCCTCGCTTTCCCCCGAGAAGGGAGCGGCCCTATGCGATACAAACCCAGCCGCTCCCCTCTCTCCCCCTGGGACCGACCCCGCCTGCACCCGGGCTTTTAGCAAGCGGGAGACCATATAGGTTTTCAACGTCCATGCCATTAAGATTTCATGCAAAGAGGAGCGTGAACTATGGAATCGATCGTTAAGTTCTTGGAGAAAGGTCAGCCGTACTTCGACAAGGTCTCTAAGAACATCTACCTTCAGGCCATTAAAGACGGCTTTTTGGCAGCAATGCCCATTATCCTGTCTTCTTCTGTCTTCCTGCTTATTTCGACCCTGCCGGGCGTTGTCGCCACGGTCGGCGGCTTTACGCTGCCCGACTGGTGGAACGTCGACGTCGTGAACTTCTGCAACAAGGTTTACAACTTCACGATGGGCGTCGTGGGCATCATGGTCGCCGGCACCACCGCAAGCGCGCTGACCGGCTCCAAGAACCGCCGCATGCCTGCCGGCAAGGCCATCAACGCCACGAGCACCATGGTCGCCGCCATGTGCGCTATGCTCATCTTGGCCGTTACCCAGACGAGTGCCAAGATCGACGGCGCCGATGTCTCGGTGTTCTTTACCGACAACATGGGCACCAAGGGCCTGCTGAGCTCCTTTGTCGCCGCATTTGCCACGGTCAACATCTATGCCTTCTGCATTAAGCGAGACATCACCATCAAGCTGCCCAAAGAAGTCCCCGGCGCCATCGCCCAGAACTTCCGCGACATCTTCGCCTTCAGCTTCTCCATCCTGTTTGTCGCCGTCATCGACGTTATCTGCCGCACCTGCTTGGCCGTCCCGTTTGCCAACGTCATCTCCACGCTGGTGAGCCCGCTGTTCGCCGCTGCCGATTCCTACGCCGGCCTCGCCCTCATCTGGTTCATGATCCCGCTGTTCTGGTTCATGGGCATCCACGGCCCCTCGGTCGTTAAGCCTGCCCTCAACGCCGCGCTGTTTGGCAACATCACCACCAACCTCGCCACGCTGCAGGCCGGCGGTCACCCCGCCCTCGCCCTGACCGAGAACTTCGGTAACTACATCGGCGAACTCGGCGGCACCGGCGCCACGTTCATTGTCCCGATCATCTTCCTGCTCTTTATGCGCTCCAAGCAGCTCAAGGCCGTCGGCAAAGCCTCTGTCGTACCCGTGATGTTCGCCGTCAACGAGCCGCTGCTGTTCGCCGCGCCCATCATCCTCAACCCGTACTTCCTGATCCCGTTCCTGTTTGCCCCCGTGGCCAACGTCCTCATTGGTAAGTTCTTCATCGACTTTTTGGGCATGAACGGCTTTATCTATGCCATGCCGTGGGCACTCCCCGGACCGATCGGCACCTTCATCGACACCAACTTCCAGCCGATCTCTCTGGTCCTGGTTGTCGTCCTGCTGGTCGTTGACTTCTTGATCTACTACCCGTTCTGCAAGGCCTACGACAACGTCCTGTGCAAGCAGGAGGCCGAGACCCTGGCCGAAGAAGAGGCCGAGGAGACCAAGGCCGTCAAGACCGCTGCCGCCCCCGCCGTTGAGGCTCCTGTTGTCGAGACCGCTTCTGCCACCGAGGCCTCCGCAGCTCCGTCCGCCCTTAAGGGCAAGGATCTGAGGGTTCTGGTTCTGTGCGCTGGCGCCGGCACCTCTGCACTGCTCGCCAACGCGCTTAAGGAAGGCGCTGACGAGCTGGGCATCGACATTACCGCCAACGCCGGTGCCTACGGCAGCCACTACGCCATCATGGACCAGTACAACGTCATCGTCCTGGCTCCGCAGGTTCGCACCTATTACAACGAGATGAAGGCCGACACCGACCGCCTGGGCATTACGCTGCTGTCGCCCAAGGGCAAACAGTACATCGACCTCACTAAGGATCCCAAGGGTGCCGTCGCCTGGATCGAGGAAAACCTCAAGGCATAAGACGCTGACGCCACCTGCCGCTCGCAGACAAAAAATGGCCCGTGCATCATGCGTGATGCGCGGGCCATTTTGTTTAGACCGCACCCGCCCTCCTGTTCATCTCAATCTGTAACATCTAGCCGAGTTTTTCGGTCCTAGCTGTTACAGATCGAGATGAACGCACAGGCCAAGCCGAAAATCTCAATCTGTAACATGTAGACCACTTTTGACCGCTTAGACGTTACAGATCGAGACAAACGGAATATACCGGACCGAATTGTCTAAATCTGTAACAACTAGCTGAGATTTTCGGCCCTACCTGTTACAGATTTAGACGAACAGGCCGAGCACGTCTACGCCCGCAAGTCCTTTACGCTGGAACGCTCGACCAACACGCCCGAGACGAGCGTACGGCTTCTGGAGCTCGGGGCTTCCAGACCTGCGACGACCTCATTAAGCGCACGGACGCCCAGCTCGCGGTGGCGAAACTTCACCGACGTCAGAATCGAGTTGGGAATCGTCTTGTAAAGCTCGTCATCAAAGCCGATCACGGACACATCATTGGGCACACTGAGCCCTTTGTCACGTAGAGCCATCATCACGCCGTTTGCCATGCAGTCGTTAGCAGCGAGGACCGCCGTGCAATCGGGCTTATCGGCAAGCACAAGGCCCGCGGCATAGCCACTATCCGCATTCCAATCGCCTTGCAGGGGCGCGGGCGGCTCAATGCCACGCGTCTCGAGTGCCGCACGCCAACCTTTCATACGGCACTGGCTCGACAGTGACTCTTTCTTACCAGAGACGAAGTACACGTTCTTGTGCCCGTGGTTCAAGAAGTACTCGCACGCCATGCGCGCGCCGCCCTCTTGGTCGTCACTGACGGTAGAGCAGGTAGGATGTTCCATCGGTGTGATAATCACCGTCTTGAGGTCTTTCGGCGCCTCAAAGGTATCAAAGTCATCGACCATCTGGCGCAGGTTGAAAATCATGCCGTCGACGGGAAGCTGCGACATCCTACGCGCCGCTTCGGCAAGGGTCATCTTCTCCCCCGCCCGCTTTTTGATCATCGTAAGAGCAAAGCCTCGCTCTTCGGCGGCATCGGCGATACCGTCGATCATGTCCACGGCACCGCCCGACAAGTGGAACAGCACGACGCCGATGCACCCGTAACGGCCCAACTTGAGCGAACGCGCGGCAAAGTTGGCTCGAAACCCGAGCGCCTCCATGGCCGAATGAACCTTATCGCGTGTCGACTCTCGCACGCTATCGGGCTCGTTAATCACGCGCGAAACCGTCTTGAGAGAAACACCAGCGGCAATCGCCACATCATTCATTGAGACATTTTTCTTGTCCATCGTTGCCACTGCTTCTCCAGTCGGTTTTGCATCGCTTGCTTTTTGCGTTCTAGCATACACTACCTGCCTGACTGATAAATCAACCGTTTACCGGACAATATCGACCACTCACCCCTAAATCCTTGTTGCTCTTCCAAAAATGTCTTACGTTGTCATTAACGAAATGACAACGTTGTCATTTCGCAATGCCTTCCTTAAACAGGAAGGTTTCCGGGCAGTCCTGACCATCCATCGACGACCAGTTCCATCCACATGCATCGCGCATCAAGCAGCAAAGGAGCTCTATGGACGCCATCGTAAAGATGCTCGAAAAGCATCAACCGTTCTTTGAGAAGATCTCGAGGAATATCTACCTCCAGGCCATCAAGGACGGATTCCTTGGGTGCATGCCCATTGTCCTCACCTCTTCGATCTTTCTGCTCATTGCCACCCTTCCCGGCGTAGTCGGCATCACGCTGCCCCAGCCGCTCATCGACTGGTGCAACAAGCTCTACAACTTCACCATGGGCGTCATGGGCATCATGGTTGCCGGCACCACTGCCAAGAACTTCACGGCATCCATGAACCGTCGTATGCCCGCCGGCAAAGTGCTCAACGACGGTTCCACCATGGTGGCCGCCCAGTGCAGCATGCTGCTGCTCGCAGTCACGCAGTTCACCACCAAGTTCAACGGCTCCGAACTTTCGGTCTTCGATTGCACCAGCATGGGCACGCGCGGCCTGTTCTCGGCCTATATCGCCGCGTTCATTACCGTGTGGGTCTACAAATTCTGCGTCTCGCGCGATCTGACCATTAAGCTGCCCAAGGAGGTCCCGGGCGCCATCGCTCAGAACTTCCGCGACATCATCCCCTTCGGCGGCGCCGTCATCATCTGCGGCATCATCGATGTCGTCGTGCGCAACCTCATGGGCGTTCCGTTCTCCGAGCTGCTTATCAAACTGCTCTCCCCGCTCTTTACCGCTGCAGAAACCTATCCTGGCCTTATCCTTATCCAGGCGGCCACCGCGTTCTTCTGGTTCATCGGCGTCCACGGCCCCTCGATCGTCCAGCCGGGCATCGACCCCATCCGTCTTGCCAACCAGGCCGAGAACCTGCAGGTTCTGCTGGCCGGTGGTCACCCCGCCCATTCCCTCACCTTCAACATGTCGCTCGTGGGTGAGTTCGGCGGCACCGGCGCCACGTTCATCGTGCCGCTTCTGCTGATTCTCTTTATGAAGTCCAAGCAGCTCAAGGCCGTCGGCAAGGCCTCGATTGTGCCGGTCGCCTTCGCCGTTAACGAGCCGCTGCTCTTTGGCGCGCCGATGATCCTTAACCCCTACATGCTCATCCCCTTTGTTGCCGCCGGCTGCGTCAACGTGAGTGTTGCCAAGTTCTTTATCGATAACGTGGGCATGAACGGCTTCTCCTTCGTGGTGCCTTGGGCCACCCCTGCCCCCATCGGCATTTTCATCACCACGAACTTCCAGCTCATTGCCTTGGTGTTCGTCGCGATCATTATCTTGCTGGACGCCATCATCTACCTGCCGTTCTTGAAGGCATACGATAAACTGCTCTGCGACCAGGAGGCCGAGCGCGCCGCCGAGCTGGGTCTCGAGTCCGATGGTGCTGCCACCATCGCCGCCAGCGCCCCTGCACCCGCTGTCGAGCAGACTACCGCTGCCGCAGAGACGACCGCCGCTGCCGTCAACAGCGAGCCTGTCGCCGATCAGCCCGAGCCCGCCGCCGACGCATCCGCTAAGAAGGACGTCGATGGCCTGAAGGTCCTCGTCCTGTGCGCCGGCGCCGGCACCTCCGCCATGCTCGCCAACGCCATTAAGGAAGGCGCCGCGCAGACCGGCGAGAACATCGCTTCCTCCGCAGGTGCTTATGGCCAGCACACCGCCATCATGGATCAGTACGACGTGATCGTGCTTGCCCCGCAGGTCCGTAGCTACTACAACGACATGAAGGCCGACACCGATCGCCTGGGCATTAAGCTGCTCGCCCCGCGCGGCAAGGAATACATCGACCTTACCCGCGACCCCGCCGGTGCCATCAAGTGGCTCCGCGAGAACCTCGACTAGCTCCCCCCTCTGTTGGTGCCCGGATCCCCAGTTCGGGCACCTCTCCCTATTCGTATCCCACAGAAAGGATGACTCATGACCAATCCCATGCAGTTCCCCGACGGCTTTGTGTTTGGCGGCGCCACCGCCGCTTACCAGGTTGAGGGAGAGACCCGCACGCACGGCAAGGGCAAAGTGCCCTGGGACGATTTCTTGGCTGCTCAGGGTCGCTTCTCCCCCGACCCCGCAAGCGATTTCTACAACAAATACCCGGTCGATATCGACCTGTGCCAGCGCTTCGGCATCAACGGTATCCGTGTCTCCATCGCTTGGAGCCGCATCTTCCCCAACGGCACCGGTGAGATCAACCCCGAGGGTGTTGCCTTCTATCACGAGCTCTTTGCCACCTGCAATAAAGCCGGCGTTATCCCCTACGTCACGCTCGATCACTTTGATACGCCCGAGGCCTTTTACCAGAACGGCGGCGAGGGCTTCCTGACGCGCTCGACGATCGACGCCTTTGTCGAGTACGCCAAGTTCTGCTTTGCCGAGTTCACCGAGGTCAAGCACTGGTTTACCTTTAACGAGATTCCCGCGACCGCCGAGGGCAGCTTTATCGTCGGCAACTGGCCGCACGGCGAGAAGTATCGCCTGGACAAGGCCTTCCAGCTTATGCACAACATGATGGTGGCCCATGCCAAGGCCGTCGTCGCCTTCCACGAGGGCGGCTTTGTGGGCGAGATCGGCATTGTCCAGAACCTGGAGCCCAAGTATCCCCTCGATCCCAACAGTGCTGCCGACTGTGAGGCCGCCCGCATGGCCGACGTCATCAACAACCGCTGGGTTCTCGACGCCACCTTCCGCGGCCATTACGCAGCCGATACCATGGAAGCCGCGACCAAGCTGGCGCATATCGCCGGCGGCGAGCTTGACGTCCGCGACGAGGACATCGCCGCGCTGACCGCCGCGCTCCCCTACAACGATTGCCTGGGTGTCAACACCTACAAGTGCCAGTTCCTGCGTGCCGCCGAGGGCGAAAACGACATCAACCACAATGGCACTGGCGACAAGGGCTCCTCGCGCTGGTTCCTCAAGGGCGTTGGTGAGTCATGCGTGCGCGAAGGCGTACCCACCACCGATTGGGACTGGATTATCTATCCCGAGGGCCTGTACGATCTGCTGCTCCGCATTAAGAACGATTACCCCAACTACAAGAAGATTTACATCACCGAGAACGGCATGGGCTATAAGGACGACTTCGAGGACGGCTTTATCGACGACGCCCCCCGTATCGACTATATGCGTCAGCACCTCGCGTGGGTCCTCAAGGCAATCGACGGCGGCGTGAACGTCGACGGCTACTTTGTGTGGTCACTGCAGGACCAGTTCTCCTGGACCAACGGCTATAACAAGCGCTACGGCCTGTTCTACATCGACTTCGAGACCCAGAAGCGCTACCCCAAGGCGAGCGCGTACTGGTACAAGAACGTCGCGGAGACCGGCCTGCTCATGGCCTAGTTTCAGCCACATACCCCTTGTCGGCCGCATGCGAATCCCTCCACGGGATCGCATGCGGCCTTTTTTGTTTTTGGCCGGGCCTGAGCGGGCCACTTGTCTCGATCTGTAACATCTAGCAGGGATTTTCGGTCTTAAATGTTACAGATTTAGATGAACGGGGTCGCTCGGGTCGAAAGATCTAAATCTGTAACACTAAGCCCGGTTTTGGCCGCCTATCTGTTACAGATCGAGACAGACGCGCAAGCCAATCCGCTTAATCTCAATCTGTAACATCTAGACGACTATTTCACCCCTATCCGTTACAGATTTAGACAAACGGAATCGGCCAGGCAGAAAATCTCGATCTGTAACATCTAGATGAGCTTTTCTCCCCTAACTGTTACAGATCGAGACAATCGGATGGTGGGATCCAAACTATCCAATCAGCTATGAAGCGCAGCCTCAAGTTTTCGGTATCACGAACGGGCTTTCGGTATCATTTGGTGCCGACATGACACCGAAAGCCCGTTCGGCTATGCGAGAGAATCCGGTGCGCCAGTTCGGCCAAACCACAAGCCCACAAACTTCGTTTGCCCGCAGAACGTCACCGCATCCACGTTTGCGCGTCATATCGCGTCACTTTGACACGTAAAATGACACGCAAATTTTTTCGTGTCATAATTTTGACGCGTAAAATGACGTGTAAAATTTTACGTGTCATTTTTCACGTCAAATTGAAGCGAAACGGAGCAAAACGATGCGAGAATCCAAAGATCTTGAATTCAAGGAATGCGTCACCAATTCGTTCCTTAAAACCGTCTCCGCTTATGCAAATGGCACGGGAGGACGCGTTCTATTTGGAATTAACGACGACGGAGAAGCCGTTGGCATCGATGATCCCAAGCAGACCTGCCTGGATATCGAAAACAAGATTAACGATTCGATCATCCCCCAGCCCGATTACTCCCTAAAGATCAACGAGTCCGATGCAACCGTGGAGCTTACGGTCTTTCCCGGCAGATCAAAGCCTTACCTATACCGCTCGAAGGCATACAAGCGCAATGACACCGCGACCATACCAGTTGATACCCTAGGCCTTTCACGTCTTGTACTCGAGGGTCAAAATCTCTCCTTTGAGCAGCTCCCGGCAAACAAACAAGATTTATCTTTCACCGTTTTAGAGAATCGCCTAACAGCAAAACTTTCGCTTCAGTCATTCACAACCGATACTCTCAAAACCCTTGGCCTGCTTGATGAAACCGGAACCTACAACAACGCGGCAGAACTGCTCGCGGACGAGAATGGCTTCCCAGGTATCGACATCGCAGTGTTTGGTGAAACTATCAACCTCATTAAGCAGCGCAAAACTCTTGAGCATGCATCCGTTCTAGCGGAAATTGACGGAGCCCTTGAGCTTTTCGAAATTCAGTACTGTTACGAAGAGATCAAGGGGATGGAGCGAATCCGCAAGGAGCTCATTCCGCTCGAAGCATTCCGCGAGGCCATTACCAATGCAGTCGTTCATAGGACTTGGGATGCGCCCGCACACATCCGCATCTCGATGTTCGACGACCGCGTGGAAGTCGCTTCGCCCGGCGGCTTGCCGGCAAGCATGACCGTCGATGAATATCTATCCGACATGCTATCCGTTAGACGCAATCGTATTCTTGCCGAAGTCTTTTTGCGCCTGGGTCTTATCGAAGCCTTTGGAACGGGCATCATGCGAATTCGCGATACCTATAAGAACAGCGTCAGAAAGCCCCGGTTTCAAGTTTCGGATAACGCCATTGTGGTCACACTTCCCCTACTCATGGATAACCCTGGGCTCGAAGGCGACGAACTTACCGTATTCGGACTGCTGAGTGGAGTACACCCTCAATCGACAAGCGAGCTTGCGGCTAAAGTCACCTTTAGTCGTTCGAAGCTACTCCGCATCCTCAAAAAACTCGTTGAGACAGGCCTGGCGACAGTTGAAGGCGCCGGCAGGGGGCAGAGATATCGCCTGCTGCGCTAGCTAGCAGATGACCTGCGCATGCTCCTCGATGGCGGCGCGATCCTCGGCGGCGATACCTGGCTCGCACACCACTGCGTCCAAATTGTCCAGGCGGCAGAAGGTGTAGAAGTCGCGCTTGCCGATCTTGCTGGAGTCGGCGATCAGATAGCGCGAGTCGGCCTTGCTAAAGGCGAGCTGCTGGATACGACCCTCATCCATATTAGACGTAGACACGTCGCCATCCAGAATGCCGTTGGCGCCGATAAACGCCGCATCGATACCCAACGCTCGCAGAGTATCCTCGGCCGTTGGCCCCACAAAAGCGGCGGTGCGGCGGCGGTACACGCCGCCCACCAGGCACAGTTCGCAGTCTTCGCGCGCCTCGAGCAGGTTAAACACCGAAAGCGAATTGGTCACAATGCGCAGGCGAAACGCCGGCAGCATCGAGGCCATCTGCTCAACCGTGGTGCCCGTGCCCAAAAAGATGGTCGAGCCTTCCTCGATAAGCTCCACAGAACGGCGCGCAATCTGCAACTTTTCCTCGGCATGCTTCGTGCGCTTTTCGCTGTGCGAATACTCATGGCGCAGCATAGCGTGTGGACGGCCCTGCGCACTGCGGGCTCCGCCGTGCACGCGCTCGATCTCGCCCAGGCTCGCAAGCTCCTCAAGATCACGGCGGATCGTCATGTCCGAGACACCTAACGCATCCGAAATCTCCTTGACCGAGACCGTTCCCTGTTCCTCGAGCAGCTGCCGAACCTTATCCTGTCGCTCCGCTTTAATCACGATGAGCCCTCGCTGTTCCACGCTCACGTCAATTCAAACAATAACGAACAAATTGTATCAGACTCGCGCGCGTCAGAAATGAACGCCCGCACAACTCCAATCATCACTTTTTTGAGAAAAATACCCCCTGCTTTAGTGGGGTGTAGTGATAATCTCGCCTGTTCGCGCTACAGTTTGTCCGAAATACCTCGATGTTAGGAACCAAATGATCACTTCCGAGCTTTTCGGCACCGCGCCGTGCGGTACCCCCGTTCATCGCTACACCCTCAACGGGCCCGAGATCTGCGTTCGCATTATGGACTATGGCGCCACCGTGCTGGGCATCGACGTGCCCGACATTCCCGGCAACGTGCGCGATGTGGTGCTGGGCTTCGATAAGCTCGAGGATTACTTTGACAACCCCGCCTGCTTTGGCGCGACCATCGGCCCCGTGGCAAACCGCACCGCGGGCGCCACGATCACCATCGCCGGCACGGACTGGCATATACCAGCCAACGAAGGCGTCAACAACCTGCACAGCGATCTTGAGCATGGTCTGCACAAGCGCGTGTGGGATGTTGAGCTCGACGAGGTCCATAACGCCGTGCGCATGACCACCTCGCTTGAGGACGGTGAGCTGGGCCTGCCCGGCAACCGCACCTTTACGGCCGTGTTTACCGTGACACGCACCGGCCGCTTCCGTATCGAATACGGCTGCGAGAGCGACCGCGCCACCTACGTGTCCATGACCAACCACACGTACTTTAACCTTGCCGGCCATAACGCCGGCATGGACTGCGAGCACTTCTTTGTTGCCAACGCTGCCCACTACCTGCCCATCAACGAGCAGAACATCCCCACCGGCGAGATTGCTCCGGTCGAGGGCACGCCGTTTGACTTTCGCGAGCTGCGCCCCGTCGCGCCTGGCATGGAGACCGACGATCCGCAGATTAAGCAGGCCCGTGGCTACGATCACTGTCTGTGCATCGATGGCTATCAGTACGGCCGCAATCTGCGCCGCGCCCTGCACGTCGAGGAGATGTGGACCGGTCGTGAGCTGGACTACTACACCACCGCCCCGGGCGTGCAGCTCTACACCGGCAACTGGCTGGGCGACGAGCACGCCAAGGACGATGCTAACTATGGCTGGGGCGCCGGCTTTGCCCTCGAGGCCGAGATGTACCCCGACACGCCGCACCAGCCGTTGTTCCCGCAGGGCATTGTGGGCCCGGGTCACCCCTACAGCAATGTGATCGAGTACCACTTTATGAGGCACTAAGCCCACAACGCAACATATCGCACAGCAGCGCCCGCCGGCACCACCGCCGGCGGGCGTTTTGCTACCTAGTCATTGGGGACGTTCTTACATGACTAGTTGGATGGGGTCGGGGTTGGAGCTGGGGAGGTAGCGGATTTCTAGTTCTATACCGAGCTTTTGCAGCTCTTTGAGAGCAGCGACGTCCGCGTCGTCTACGGCAGCTGCGGGCGTTGCAGGACGCTTGCCCTCCCCTGCCTGCATATGGCCAATGCTGATCTTGGTAATCGGCACACCACCCTTAACCAGCGCGAGTGCATCGGCGGGTGAGGCCACCATGATCAGAATCCATTGACGCGGCGTTGTGGTATGAATGATGTCGATAGTCCTTTGCACCGAGAAGAACCGCATCCAAACGCCTCCTGGCGCCGCCACTCTCATAGGGGCCCATTGACGCGAATCCGCCGCAATCTCGTCGTTGACGATAAGGACAAGGTTGGAGCCCACGGCCTCGTTCCACAGCTCAACATCTTGCCCGTAAATGAAACGGTCATCGATACGTGTAAGAAGGATCCTGGGTTGAGCCATGGCAGCTCCATTCTGTTTGAGACCCGTAAGAGCAAGATATCGCGTCTCCAATATTAGTGCATTTAAAGTGAGAAAAGCCGTCAGAACCCTTGCGCGGATGTGCGATGTCCCGTATCATAGACAGCCGTTGACGCCTCAGTTGCGTCGCCACATGGCCGCCAGCGTAGCTCAGTTGGTAGAGCACCGCTCTCGTAAAGCGGGGGTCACCGGTTCGAGCCCGGTCGCTGGCTCCATTGTTCAAGATAGCCGCCTTCGGGCGGCTTTTTTGTTACCGATTTCAGGCGCACATCCGCCGGAATTCGCCCACTCGGTGGACTTCGGGTTTGATGCTTAGGGGCGGGGATTTACCAAAGTGATATTTTAATGAAAAGAAACCCAGCTGCAACAATTGCCATGGAGAGGGCTCGAATTGGCCATATAGATCTAAAATAGTCACGATACCTTCTCTTTTGCTGGAACGATATATCTATACAAGGTTGTGAGCGGAAAACAAAAATACGTCGATTGCTATCCGACAAACGGGTCTGGAATTGCATTCACCGGCATTTCGGGGCAGATTGATACACATGTACGAAAGGGAACCTATGTGGTGCGTTGGGTTGGAGCTGCTGCAGGCCCGATATGGATTGCGGTCTTGCACCCCGATGTCCAAATAGGTTTCTCTCTAGACGGGAAGTTGCTCATGGACGTCATCTATGACGGAGATGACTGGGTCGATCATTATACTTGGCGCCTGGTCGGCTCGAACGACAATGGGGATGTGGTGTTTGATGGACTATGTCCAAAGCATCTCCATCCTTTTGTCTCGTCGTTAATTGAGAGTTCCGCTCGTGTTGCCCCCTACAGCTCGGCATCGCTTCATGATACGGACGTTTTGAAGACCATAAGGGAATCAATTGACGATGGCACGATGAGCGGCCCGCTGTTTTCTCGGCTTGTGGGGCTAGATGAGATTGGCTCGAAACGACTGCTTGCGGGCGAAAAAGTGAAACTCACTTATCGGTCGATGATTTCAATCCTGCGGCTAGCCGATGTTCTTCGCAAATAAATGAGGCTTCCCTATTCAAAAACAGAAAACCCCGCTAAACGTGATTCCCCTAGGGAAACACGTTTAGCGGGGTCCTGGCGTGATTTCCCTAGGGGAATCACGCCAGCATACGAGCAGCTCAACCGAGCAGCTCGTTACTCCTCCCAGTAAGCGTCTGCAAGCAGCTTAAAGCAGATCTTCTTGACCGGCTGCGCGCCATCGCCCGGGAACTCGAGCGTGGGCATGTGAGGCTCGCCGGCAACAAACAGCGCAAACTTGTCGTCGGCAAGATCGCCGGCAATCGAGGCGTCGGATTCGACCAGATCGTAGTCGTCCTTCTCGTCAAACTCCTGGACCAGCGTCAGGCTACCCGTAGCGACCTTAAAGGCCTCGCGACCCTCGACGTCGATCTGCAGGTCGTGATAGCGCTGATGCGTCTCATAGTGAGCCTCGGCCTCGGGACGCGTCGTGGGAGCCATGACGTTCGCAAAGACCTTGTCGCCCAGAATCGGATGGCTGCCGACCTCGAGCTGCGCCGGATCGTTCTCCTCGAGCCAATCGATCAACACGTCGAGGCCCTTGAGCATTCCGCGGTACTCCTCGATATCGCCCAATGCACCGTAAATCATCTAAATCCCCTCTCGGATCGCTTCTTTGGCGGCTACTCGGCAAACGCGTTACCGACGCTGTTGCCACCCACATACGTCTCGACCAGGGTAAGGTCGGGATTGAACACGACAACGTCGGCGTCGCGCCCCGACATAATGCTATCGCACTTGTCGTCGACATGAGCTAGCAATCGATGCCGGGGCCGACGCCCAAGCCCTTACAGCTCGGTCACGACAACGCCGTTGTAGACCTCGTCCCAACGATCCATAACCAAGTGGCCAGTCATGGGATCCATGGCGTTGAGCTTGCCGCAGGTGTTGGCGGTACGCAGCACCGTCTCGTCGTCTGCGCCAGCAGCGATGGCATGCGCGAAGCCTGCGATAGTGGAGTCACCAGAGCCCGTGGCGTTAACGGCAGGGATATCGGGCGTCTTTGCGCGGAATGCACGGCCGTTGTGGAAGCCAACGGAGCCGGCAGCACCCATGGACACGACGACCCAGGGGATATCGGAGAAGCGGGCGTCAGAGGCGAGCGCGGCGCGGAGCTCGTCCACATCGTCGGTGGTAAAGCTCGTGCCCAGAAGGCCGTTGATCTCGGTCAGGTTGGGCTTGACCAGCTCGGGCTTAATTTCGGACTTAAGGGCGGCCTCGAGCGAAGCACCCGAGGTATCGAGCAGCACCTTGGCTCCGGCGTTCTCTGCAATGCCCGTGATCTTGGCATAGTAGTCTGCCTCGACACCGCGGGGCAGCGAACCCGAAATGGTGACGACGTCGGCCTTGCCCGCAAGCTCGGTAAACTTGGCGGTAAAGGCATCGAGCTCCTCGGGGGCAATTGTCGGGCCACTCTCGAGCAGCTCAGTCTGGTTGCCGGCGTGGAGGATGTTGAGGCAAATGCGAGTCTCGCCCTTGATGGGCACAAAGTCGTTGTTAATACCGTTGGCGTCCATGAGCTCAGCCATGTAGGCGCCCATGTGGCCGCCGAGCAGACCGGTTGCCACAACGTCGTCGCCCAGCTGACCCAGCACACGGGCCACGTTGAGGCCCTTGCCGCCGGCGGTCTTTTCGGGCGTCACGCGGTTGACGTCGTCGATAACGAGCTCGTCGAGCTGATAGCGCGTATCGACAGACGGGTTCATCGTAACGGTGAGGATCATTTTTAGCTCCTTATCTCGCAGGCTCCTTGTGCCTCGCGATACGAGTCGACAAAACGGAATTACAGGATCTCAATCGTGAACGAGCGAACGACGGTCTCCTTGGGCTTGGCGACAAGGCAGCCGCGCTTATGCTCAAGCACGTCGTCCTCATCGGAGCAGGTCGAAAGGCCGCCCCAGGGCTCAACTGCCACAAAATCACCCTCGGGCTTGCTCCACACAATGAGGTACGGGAAGCCCTCAAAACTCAGGCGAACGCCCTTGTCCTCGCCCTTTTTGGAAAGCGTGACCTGACGGCTCTCGAGCACGTCAAAGATGGTCTCCGCAAAATCGAAGAGCTCATGTGACAGAGGCAGCGTCTTTCCCACCATGGGGTTCTTGGAGCGGTTGGTCACGTCAATCAATCCGGTCGAGGGAACGGCGGTGCAGAGCTCCGCAGCCTCGTCTTTCTCAAAACGCAACTCGTAGTCCGTATAGGCCTCGCCCTCGTCGAGCGGACACCTAAAGCCGGGGTGTCCACCGATAAAGAAAGGCATGTCCTCGGTGCCCTCGTTGGTAACCTCATAGGAGACACGCACGGCGGCGTCCTCGAGCGTATAGCGGGCGACAAGTTTAAACGGATACGGATAATCGCTCAGCAGCGCGGCGTTATCCTCGGATGCCAGGCACATAGCCAGCTCGTTTGCGCTTTGGCTCAACAGCTTCCACTCCTGCTTGCGCGCAAAGCCGTGGCGGGCGAGCTTCACATGATGTCCGGCAAACGTCATGGCGCTGTTATCGCGCAAACCTCCGCAAATCGGGAAGCAAATCGGTGCCTGGCCGGACCACACGGCGGGATCGCCCTGCCACAAGTACTCGCGACCTCCAGCCTCAATCGAGGTAAACGAACCACCGGCCGTGGAGACCTTGATAGAAATCGAATCGTTGGAGAGAGCGTATTCCATTGTCCATCCTTTCGAACAACTGCTTTTTGCTCGCAAGAACCCGTCTCGGCCCTGACCAAAGGACAAACCCGCACGTTCATCGATGCGTCCGGTTTCCCAGCCATGCAACGGGGTACCATACAGACATTGATGCAATTACAGCTGAAAGGCCTTCTTATGCGAACCATCATCCTTTATGCCTCACACCACCACGGCAATACGAAAAAGCTCGTGGACGCCATCGTCGAGGCGCACCCCGAGATCGATACCCTCGACGTGAAGTCACTCGGTAAAAACGAGTACCCCGACCTGCACGAATACCATCTGATCGGTGTCGCCACGGGCATCTATTACTCCGAGATCGACAAGGACATGGCACGCGTGCTCACGAACGTGCTGCAGCCGCAGGACAAGGTGTTTGGCCTTATGACCTACGGTGGCAAAAACAAGTGGTACGGCAAGGATATCGATGGCATCTGCCGCATGAGGCAGGCCATCTTTATGGGCGTCTACGGCTGTCCCGGCTTTGATACGTGGGGGCCGTTCAAACTCACCGGCGGCGTCCAGAAGGGACACCCGACCGCTGAGGAAATTAAGGGCGCCGTCGACTTCTTCGACAAGATCGAAGACGAGTATGGCGACATCATCGTCGAAGAGTACGCCAAGCGCGAGAAGCGTCTAGCATACGAAAAGGAGCATCCCGCGGGGGGTCTTGTGGCCGGCGTCAAGCGCACGGCAAAGAAGATCGTTAACAAGCTGTAACTGTTAAGGTGCTTTTGAGCGTTTAACCCATACGGCGGGTCCGAGCAGATTCGGGCCCGCCGTCTTTTTCTATCGTTAATCGGTAAAGGCGTTGCCGACGCTCTGGCCGCCAACATACGTCTCGACGAGGGTGAGCTCATGGTCGAACACGACAAAGTCGGCGTCGCGACCCGGCATGATGCTGCCGCACTTATCCTCGATGTGCGCAGAGCGAGCCGGCACCTCGGTTGCCATGCGAATGGCGATATCAGCGCTGGCGATGCCCCAATCGACAATGTTCTTGACGCCCTGGGCAAGCGTGAGCACCGAGCCGGCAATGCTTTTGCCGTCGGCGAGCCAGCACAGGTTGTCCTTCATGATGACGTCCATGCCACCACTGGTGTAGCTGCCCTCGGGCATGCCGCCGCAGCCCAGGCAGTCGGTGATGAGCACCGTGTGCTGCCAGCCCTTTGCCTGCAGCAGTGCCTTGATGGCGGCAGGGTTTACGTGCTTGCCGTCACAGATGATCTCGGCGTAGGTCTCGGGCGTGGACATGGCAGCACCCACGACACCGGGCTCACGGTGATGCAGACCGCGCTGGCCGTTATAGGTATGCGTAAAGCAGCTGGCACCGGCATTGATAGCGGCGATGCACTCATCGTAGGTGGCGTCGGAGTGACCGATGCTGGTCACCACGCCCTTGGCGTTCAGAGCAGCCGCATAAGCAGCGGCACCGTCGCGCTCGGCGGCCATGGCGCTCTTAACGATGCGACCGCCCGCAGCCTCCTGCCACTGGTCGAAAACCTCCTCGGAGGGGTCAATCAGGTAAGCGGGGTTCTGCGCGCCCACGTGCTTCATGGTAAAGAAGGGGCCCTCCAGGTAGATGCCCTGAATGCGGGCACCGCAGAAGTCGGGGCCGCGGCCCTCGTCCGCCTTGGCGATAGCAGCGCAGGCGTCCTTGATCTGTTCGACGCCATCGGTGAACGTCGTGGGCAGCCAGCTGGTGGTACCGCGACGGGCGAGCTCGGTTGAGCTGATATCGATGCCCTCGGGATCGTTATCGGTAGTTGAGTGGTTGTAGAAGCCATGGATGTGAGTATCGACCATACCCGGTGCGATCCACGATCCCGTGTAGTCCTTAATCTCGCAAGAGGGCTCGTCGGCCTGCCAGGCGCCAAAAACGCCATCCTCGACCATAAGATAGCCGCCCAGTTGCGGGCCTGCCGGCAAGAAGAACTTGTCAGCCTTAATTGCGTACGTGCTCATATGCACTCCTCGCTTCTAAAGCAGTTGACTGTGGTAATGCTTATACCCAGCTCACGTAAAACAAAAAGCGCCCGCCCGCCGTTATGAGCGGACGGGCGCCCTTACAGGGGGACGCGATTAAGCGGTGAAGGGGTGAATCGTCACGCCCTTAACCACGCGGTTGACCGTGCCGGTGGGGCTCGGCGTATCGGGCGTGTTGCCCACGCGGACGGAGTTGAGCAGGCTGATAGCCTGGGCAAACATCACGAACGGCAGAGCAAGGTAACCCTCGGGAAGTGCCTCGTAGCCCTTAAAGGTGAAGGACTCACCCTCATAGACGGTGGCACCTTCCTGCTGAACGGCGATGGTGTGCTGAGCGATCTCGTCGCCACCGATCTCGTTGAGGATGTCGATGTCGTACTGACGGGTGTAGGCGTCGTTGTTGACGAACACGAAGACGAGCGTCTTATCGTCGACGAAGGACTTAGGTCCGTGACGATAGCCCATGGAGGTGTCGTAGGAAGTAGCGACCAGACCGTGAGCGAGCTCGAGGATCTTGAGCTGGCTCTCCTGAGCAAGGCCACCGAAGGAGCCAGAACCCAAGTAGGTCACGCGGTTGAAATCGCCAGCCAGGTAATCGGCGATCTCGGGCTCACGGGAGATGACCTCCTCGCCCATCTTGGCAATCGTCTCGACCCACTCGGCCTTCTGCTCGTCAGAGGCAGTGTCGAAAATAAGGGTGGAGAGCAGGGTCATGCAGGAATAAGAACCGGTCATGGCGAAGCCCTTGTCGTTGGCGCGCGGAATGAGCAGCGTCAGCGCATTGGGATCATCGGCAGACTCGACGGCAAGCTTGCCCTCGGGAGCGCAGGTGATGTTGAGGAACTTGACGTTGTGGACGAGCTCCTTGGCAACGGCAACGGCGGCAAGGCTCTCGGGGCTGTTGCCAGAGCGGGCAAAGGAAACCACGAGCGTGGGATCCTCGGCGCGCAGGAAGTCGCGCGGGGCGCTCACGATGTCGGTCGTGGCGATGGGCTTAAAGTCGTAGAGATCAGTGTTGCCAGCGTGACGCAGGTACGGGGCGCAGGTATCGCCAACGTAGTCGGACGTACCGGCACCGGTGAAGACAACGGACAGACGACCCTCGCCCATAGCGCGAGCCTCGGCCAGGAAGGCCTCGATGGCCTCCTTGTTCTCGCGATAGATGTTGAGCGTATCACGCCAAAGCTCGGGCTGCTGAGCAATCTCGGCCGTGGTGATCTGGGCGCCGAGCTCGGTGAGCTCCTCGACACTCTTCTCGAACATTTCTAATACCTCTCTCTAGAAGTAATCCTCTGACGTGCAATTATACACTTCGGTTGGTTATCTGGTAGTAACCAGTTAAATGCAAAGAATCACCATATGGAAACGATGCGAGCACTAGTTACTGCGCTGGTGGTAAACCTTGTATTTAAACTGATCGGCACGAGCAACCGAGAGTGTGTACTCCACTACCTCGTTTGACTCGTTATACGTAGTCCTGACCAAATCGAGCACAGGCGAGCCCTCGACAATTCCCAAAAGGTGGGCATCGGTGGGACGGGCTATGCTCGCATAGAACTCCTCTTCGGCCACGCGAATCTTTTGCTGAAAGTCCTGCTCAATCACATCGTAAAGCGGCTTACGCTCCAGCAGCGGTCGCTTTAGGGACAGAAATTGACGAACCGGTAGATAGCTGCGTTCGACCATCATGGGCATGTTGTCGGCAGAGCGAAGACGCTTGAGCCTAAAAATGCGATCACCGATGCGCAATCCCATATGCTCGGCCAGATTCTTATCGGCCTCCATCTCGCAAAACTCGAGAATCGTGGTCTCGGGTTCTCGACCCATCGCGCGCATCTGCTCGGTAAAGCTGTAGGACTGCATAAGATTGGTTGCTTTTGCCGAACAGTCGGTCACAAAGGTACCGCGACCGTGCTGCCGAACCACCAGTCCTAAACGCTCCAGTTCCTGCAGAGCCAGGCGTACCGTAGTGCGCGAGAGACCATAGCGCTCCGAAAGTTCGCGCTCGGAAGGAATCATGTCACCGGCGCGATATTCATGGTCAATCTTATCGGTCAGAATATCGACCAGCTGATCGTACAGCGGTTGCTTACGCGCTCCGATCGCCATCCTATCCTCCCTTTTGCTCGAATTCGGCTAACTACCTAGGGTGTTATGCATTATCTGTCTGCCACACCCGAATCATTAAGAAAACAAAAGCCGCGCGCTCTTTCGAGCACGCGGCTTTTAACATACACATGGCTTAAGGGGTCGGGGTGTGAGCCGCGTAGGGACACACCCCTCAAGCTAGAGCCTTACCAGATGCTCGGCCAGAGACCAAGCGGGCCAGCGCCCAGGATGCCAAGGACGAAGAGCAGGAGAATGCCCTTGGTCGGGGTCCAGCTGTGCTTAGCGAACATGTAGTAAAGCAGCAGCGTAAGCATAAGCGGGACGAGCTTCGGGACGATGGTGTTGAGGGTGTCGGCAACAGAGAAGTTGACCGGATCCTCGGTAACGGTGCCGTAGGTCACGGACTCCATGCCGTTACCCAGATCGGTGACGCCGCACTCGACAGCGTTGCCGTCGGCATCGGAAGCGGTAAGGGCGTTGCCGTCCTTATCGGTCATGGCGATGGTACCGGCCTCAGCGGTCTCGGTATCGATGCCCTCCATACCGGTGAAGTTCTCGGCCTCCTTCTCGGAGACGATCACGGTAGTAGCGGAGAGACCACGGGTGGTGCCGTTGGGGATCTGGAGGTTGATCTGGGTGCCACCCATGGTGACGACCAGGCAACCGACGACGAAGACGCCCATGATGGAAGCGGCACGCGTGAAGGCCTGCATGTTGGCGGTCAGAGCGTCAATAGCGCTGGTGCCAAGCTTGTAGGACCAGTTCATGAGCCAGAAGCGCAGAGCGAACTGGACGACGTTGAAGATCACCAGGAAGATGATCGGTGCAGCGGCGTTGCCGTTGATGGCCATGTTGGAGGTGATGCCGGCCGTGATAGGCACGAGCGTCAGCCAGAACAGGGCGTCACCGATACCACCGAGCGGGCCCATTGCGGCGACGCGGACGGCGCGGATCGTGGGGATGTCAACCTTGTTCTGCTCGAGCGAAAGCACGATGCCCATAACAAAGGTGACAAGGAACGGGTGGGTGTTGAAGAACTCCAGGTTGTGGCTCATGGAAGCCGCGAGGTCGTTCTTGTTGGTGTGGATCTTCTCCAGACCGGGGATGATGGAGTAAAGCCAGCCAGCGGCCTGCATGCGCTCGTAGTTGAACGATGCCTGCAGGAAGCAGGAGCGCCAAGCCATCTTGTTGAGGGTCTTCTGGTCGAGCTGCGGAGCAGGAGTGAGATCCTCGTAGTGCTCCGGGATCACATACTCATTAGATGCCATCTTCGAAGTCACCTCCGTCAGAAACAGCTGCACCCTTCAGCTCGGTCTGCTGCTGGAAGTCCCAGAAAGCGATGCCGAAGCCGATGAGAGCGAGGATGAGCAGAGCAGGGGTTGCCAGCGAATCGTTGGCAACGGTGATGAGCGCGAGGCCAAAGCCCATGAGGAAGAAGCCCCACATATCGCGGTTCATCATAACCTTGAGCAGGACGGCGAAGCCGACGAAGCGCATCATGCCGCCTGCAGCGGACAGACCGGTCTGCAGCCAAGTCGGGATGGCGGAAGCGATGGTCTGACCAATGGTAGCGCCAGCGATGAAGAACAGGGTGACGACGACAGCGAAGATCAGGCCGAGCAGAGCCATGGCGAAGTAGTTCAGGCGCTCGATGCCCTTGGTGTCCGCGTTGTGAGCCATGTTATCGGCCGTGGACATAAGCGGGGACATAAGCGTGAAGACCAGGGTAACGCCAAGCTGGCCAAGCAGAGCGAACGGAATGGCGAGGCCGACTGCCGCGTTGGGCTCGAGGCCCGTGGCGATAGCGAGAATGGCTGCCATGATGCCGCCGATGACGGCGTTAGGCGGCTGAGCGCCTCCGATCGGCATGTTGCCGATCGTCATGAGCTGATAGGTACCACCCACGAGAAGACCGGTGTTGAGGTCGCCAAGGATAAGACCGATGACGGCGCCGGTGACGATGGGCTGATAGAGAGACTCGAGGAAGTCAAACTGGTCGATTGCCGCGATGAACGTGACGACGAAGACCAGAGCGATCTGGATGATCGAGTATTCCATCTTGCTCCTCCTTTCAAAATGTATGTACGCACTTTGGATTTCACGTACAGAACGTCAGGGTTTCACTCCTGACAACGTGGATCACGAGGATTACGAGAAGAGCTTGCTCGTGTCCTCAACAGGCGTGCTCGGAACGCGCCTGATCTCCAACTCCACCCCCAATTCCTGCAGCTCTTTAAACGCAGCGACATCCTCGTCGTTAACTGCGACGGAGGTGGCGACTTGGCGCTTTCCTTCCGACATGTGCATGTTGCCGATGTTTACCTTCTTTATAGGCACACCGCCCTTGACGAGCGTAAGCACGTCTTCCGGTGTTTCGGCCACGATGAAGATCTTCTGGCGCGGGCTCGCCTTGCCAATGACGTCGATGGTCTTCTGCAGAGAGAAGAAACGCGTAGCGACGCCGGCGGGAGCGGCCATCTTCATGAGGTTCTGGCGCATGGTGTTGGACGCCACGTCGTCGTTGGCGACGAGGATGAGGTTGGAGCCCAGGGTGGAGTTCCACTGGGTGGCAACCTGACCATGAACCAGTCGGTTATCGATGCGGGTAAGAAGAATGTTGGGTTCTGCCATGTTGATCAGCTTCCTTTCGTTATTTGCTGACGACAGTTACTTGATCTCCTGAATCGCGTAACGCGAAACATCTACGACGGCTCCGGATCGGACTTTGATCTGGACCTTCTCGCCTTCGATGCCTTTGACGGTTCCGTAGATACCGCCGGCGAAAAGAACCTCTTGACCCGGCTTGAGCTCGGTGTGCAGCTCCTTGAAGTACTTCTGCTTCTTCTTCATGTTGATTTGCGACCAGATGGTGTAAATCAAGCCCATGATGACAAGCAGGCCTAAAAGGGCGACCGAGGAGCTCAGGACGTTGGCTCCGAAATCGGCCATTAGATGCCGTCCTCGTCGCCGAAGATATCCTCTTCGTCGGAGCCGGCAACGGATGCGACCGTCTGGGCGGTGATGCCCGTCTGGCCAACGGTCACGGCCTGCTCGCCAAGCTCGGCGAGCGTGGCGTTGCCGCGGAGGAACAGAAGCTCAATAACCATGGGAAGGTTGGTGCCGGTCAGAACCTCGACGTTGTCGACATCCTGGGCAATCATCATCGCCTGGTTGAACGGGGTGCCACCAAGCAGGTCGGTAAAGACGAGCACGCCATCGCACTCCTCGCGCATGGCGGTAATAGCGGCGCGGAGATCCTCACCGTAGGAAGCAGCCTGGTCGCCCTCAAAAGGAACGACGGTAAAAGCGGGCTGGTCGCCAGCAACCATAGCGATAGCGCTTGCGAGGCCGGGTGCGAACTGTCCATGACCGGTAAGAATAAAGCCAACCATTCAAATTTCCCTTCCGAAGGTGTGTACGATCTGAGTCCGATGATTTTCGGAAGCCAGCGGGCGCTCGCCCTTAAAGCTTCTTAGAAAGCGTACTTTGAAGACCAGTGGTTTCTAAACTGGTAGTAACCACGTGACGTGTTGTTGTCACTATATCACCCCAGAAGAGGTCGCTTTCGTTGATTCATACGGTAAAACGTTTTTGCACCGCTCACGGTGATAAATCGACCGTTTACCGGTCGTTAACACTTCTACCTGCGGTTTTGAAACCGTTCCGAAATGCTTTGGCAAAAGATCGGATCTTTTCCTGTGTCTAAACAACGCAGGGCGGCTAAAAATAGCGTGTAGAAAAATTGCAGGTCATTGTGAAGATATGTGAATTGGTCTTTTTGACTTAATACCAGTTAGAACCAGTTTTGAGATTATCGGTGAACGGTAGTTTTCGACCGTTCACCGGTTACTTGCAATCGTTTGCAGTCGTTTTCCCAGATGAATTAGGGAAACACAATGGAGCGCTTGCGCGGGCGCGAGGCCTACTCCAGTGGTTTCGGCAGCAAAAAGCCCGCTAGAACGTTGTCCGTTCTAGCGGGCTCAATCAGGCAGATCGGCTAGCGCACAGTAGTGCAGGCAAACCTTACGCAAACAGGCCGTAGATGCTGATGTTGGCCTTGGCGTAGAGGCCGTTAGCATACTCGGTCCACTTGGAGCTGGCGCTCGAAGCCTGCGAAGAGTACTGCTGGTAAGCAGTGTAGTAGGCGGTCATGGCCTGCTTATAGGTGGCGCTATCGGCCGTAAAGGCATCGTCGGCAAAGGCCTTAGCGTAGGTGCCGTTCTCGTCCATCCAGGTACCCTTCGAGCTATCCCACTCGTCGCCGGCAAGGTTGATGATGTAGTCGGCGTAATCCTTGCTCGCGGTGTCCTCATTGCCGTCAGAAGGCTCGGTCGGAGCGGTCGGCATGCTTGCGGAGCTATCGCCCACCTTCTTCTTGTAGAGCTTCTGCAGCGTCGCGGACTGGCGGACGATCTGCTTGGCCTGGTCCTTGGACACGCCATACTGCGTGGCCATGGTCTTGTAGTCCGAAGTGCCGATGGATTCCTCGGCGTACTGCTTCATCTCCTTAGAGGAGACGGTAATGCCCTCGTCCTCGGCAGCGTCGAGCAGGATCTTGTTGCGCACGTAGGACAGGATGACGTCGGCAGAAGGAGCGGTGTAGTTGCCATCGCTATCCTTGACGGTGTCGAGGCTGTACTGGCTCTCGATGGCCTCGCGCGCGGTGATGTCGCTCTTCTTGCCGTTGTAGCTATAGCTTGCCACGGTCGAATCGAGCTGGTCCTCGGTCAGGGTCGACGAGCCGACACCCTTGCCGCCAAAGCCGCCACTGCCAATAAAGAAGCCGACCACGGCGGCGATCACGACGGCAACCACAAAGGCGGCAATCATCGTCTTCTTGTGCCTGGATGCATGGTCGTCTTCATCGGAACCCAGAATATCGTCGTCCTCATCCTGGGCCTCGGGCATCAGATTCTCGTCAGCGGCATCCGCGGCAATCTGAGCCTCCAGTCGGGCGTCCTCCTCCTCGGCCGTCGTGCCGGCGGCAATGTGCTCGGCAGACGTACCGGCGACCAGATCGATCTTCTCGTCCTCGTCACCGTCGGGGCCTTCGCCGCGCTCGATGATCTGGATGCCGTCGATCTCGTCCTTCTCGTCCTTCTTTTGAATCAGACCCATATCAGTTACTCCTTGTTAGGAAACATAGTCTTCAATAGAATACGCCCGACAGAGTGCCGGGCGTATTGATTCTTAGGTTATACGCAAACACTTAAGTACTATTTAGGCGTTTGCAGCCTGCATGTCTTAGGCCAGGTGCGCGATAACGGCATCGGCAAAGGCCTGCGTGCCCACGGCGCCCTCGACGGAGCCGGTCTGGGCACGACGTACGTCGCCGGTAACCTGCTTACCCTCGTCGAGCGTGGCGGACACGGCGGCGCGGATACGATTGGCCGCATCGTTCTCGCCCAGATGATCGAGCATCATAGCCGCAGACAGAATCTCGGCCGTGGGGTTGGCGATATCCTGGCCAGCGATATCGGGCGCGGAGCCATGCGTTGCCTCGAAGATGGCGCAGTCGGCACCGATGTTGGAGCCGGGGGCCATACCCAGGCCACCTACCAGGCCGGCGCACAGGTCGCTGACGATATCGCCGTACAGGTTGGGCAGCACCAGGACATCGAAGTCGTTGGGGTTCTGGACCAGGCCCATGCAGGTGGCGTCGACGATCTTGTCGTTGAACTCAATATCGGGATAGTTGGCGGCCACCTCGCGCGCAACGCGCAGGAACAGGCCATCGGTCGCCTTCATAATGTTGGCCTTGTGCACGGCCGTCACCTTTTTACGGCCGCAGCGGCGGGCGTACTCAAAGGCGTACTCCACAATGCGGCGGCTCTTGGCGATGGAGATGGGCTTAATTGAGATGGCGGAATCGGCGGCGAAGGTCTTCTGACCCGAGCGCTCGACAAGCTGTGAGAGCTCCTCGACCTCGGCAGCGCCCTCATCGAACTCGATCCCGGCGTAGAGGTCCTCGGTGTTCTCACGCACGATGACCAGGTCGACGTCGCGGAAGCGCGAGCCGTCGCCCGGCTGCGACAGGCAGGGGCGCACGCAGGCGTACAGGTCGAAGTGCTTGCGCAGGGCCACGTTAACGCTGCGGAAACCCGTGCCGACCGGCGTGGTGATGGGGCCCTTGATGGCAACCTTGGTCTCGGCGACCGCATCGAGCACGTGCTGGGGCAGCGGCGTGCCAAACTCGTCCATGACGCCGGCACCTGCCTCCTGGACGTTCCAGTTGATCTGGACACCGGTGGCCTCGACCACGCGGCGCATGGCCTGCGTAATCTCGGGACCGATACCGTCACCGGGAATCAGGACTACATCGTGCGCCATAATCTGTTACTCCTCGTCTTCGGCGTCGTCAGATTTTTTAACGCTAGCACGCTTCTTCTTTTTGGAGAGATCCAGGCCAAAACGTTTAACAAGCATTTCGCAAATCTCGCTCGAACGGGCCTTGAGATAGCTGCCCTTGCCGTTCTCGGCGTCGAACTTAAGGCGCAGCGCAAGCTTCTCGGCGACCTCGGCGTCAATCTCGCCCTGACCAAACTCGTACAGGCAACCGAGCATGTCGCGATACTCGAGGTCACCGTGGTAGCACTGGATGGCCTCGTCCAGGATGGACCAAGCCTCGCGCGAACGCTCGGCACTCGTGGCGCCCCACACGCACAGTAGGCGGAAGGCGGCATAGCGCAGCGTGGAGGAGATCTCGTCGAACAGTGCAGTCTCGGCGCCCTCAAAGGCATCGCCCAGCTGCTCAGGGCAGGTGGTGGCGAGCGCCGTCAGGGCATCGAGGGCCTCCCAGCGGGTCTGAGCCTCGGGGCGGTCAAGTGCCTCGATCAGCGCGGGCACGCAGGGCACGACGCGCTGCGGATCGCGCTCGGCAAGCAGGTGCAGCACGCGGGCGGCAAACTGGCGGATACGGCGCGTGGGGCAGCCGAGCTCCTGGACCAGGCGGTCGACAGCGTTCTCGTTCTCCTCTGCCAGCTGAAGCTGTGCCAGCTCCTCGTCGGTGAGCTGTTCGTCTTTGTTTTCTGCCATAGTTACCTCTTCTTACTATTTCTTAGCGTGCTTGCCAGCACCCTTACTGTCATCGGTGACCGAGATGAGCTGTCGGTCGGCCGCGCCATTGCGACGTGCGCGGCGGCGCTCCTCGGCGTCGCCCGCGTCGGCGGCGGCGCGGTGATCCTTGTTGACGTTAAAAACCTCGTCGTGCTTGCGCCACGGACCGACAGACTCGCCAAAGCTCATCTTAAGGCCGGCGATAAAGCCGCCGAGCCAGCCGATCGGCGCAAACTGCACCAGCGGGAACAGCGAGAACACCCAGGTCAGCAGGACGACTGCCGCCGCACCTGCAAAATTGGCGATCCAGTAGTCGCGCTTGGTGATCACGCGCTTTTCGCACGCCCACTGGCCGCACAAAAAGCCAATGTAGATCGCAAAGAGAAAGAGCACCAGCGCTAGTACCACGAACGTCCAGCTCATGGGCGCTACTCCCCGTGATGGTGGCCGCAGCAGCACTCATGGCCGTCGTCATGGCCGTGGCCGCCGCAACACTCGTGGTCCTCGCCGTGATGGTGACCGCAACCGCACTCATGGTCGTCGCCGTGCTCGCCGCAACCGCAGCCGTCCTCGTGAGCGCCATGCTCCTCAGGACGATACTGCGACCAGTCCAGACCGGCGGCGATGGCGTCGGCCTCCTCCTTATAGAGGACCGTGATGGCCTGGGTGCCCAGCTTGGCACCACCGATGGCATCGAGCATGTCGTAGAGCGTAAAGGCCACGTCGGCGCCGGGCAGCGCAAGCTCGCGATCGTCGGCATAGGCGAGCGCCAAGCGCAGGTCCTTGATGAAGTGCTCGACCATAAAGCCGGGCTTGTAGTCGCCGTCGAGCGCCTTGGGAGCCAGGCTCTCCATGGCGCCGGACTTGCCGGTACCGCCCAGGATCATCTGACGGGTCTTCTCCAGGTCAAGGCCGCTCAGCTCGGCAAATGCCATGGCGTCTGCCATGCCGACCATGCAGGCGCCCAGCGACACCTGGTTGGCGAGCTTGGCAGCCTGGCCCTTGCCGGCGCCGTCGAAGCAGCAGATGTTTGCCGCAAAGGTGGAAAGGATATCGCGGACCGGCGCGATGTCGTTCTCGGTAGCGCCCACGATAGCCGTGAGCGTGCCGGCGATAGCACCCGACTCGCCGCCGGTGACAGGGCAGTCAAACGCCATGCGACCGGAAACCTGGGCGGCCTCGGCAATGTCACGGGCGAGCTCGGGCGAGCTCGTGGTGAGGTCGATCAAGACCGCGCCCGGCTTAGTGCACGCGAGCAGGCCGTTGCCCGCCAGATAGAGCTCCTCGACCTCGGAGGGATAGCCCACCATGGTAAAGACGACATCGGCGTTCGCCGCGGCGTCGGCCGGCGTATCGGCCCAGACGGCACCGCGCTCGATAAGCGTGGCGGCCTTGGACTTGGTGCGGTTATTGACCGTGACGGAATAGCCGGCGTCCAGGATGTGGCCGGCGATGGGGGCACCCATGATTCCGGTGCCGATAAATGCGACAGAGAGCTTGTTTGCCATGAAACCTTTCCTTTTGGGTTGGGTGTTATTACCAGGTTGAATACTCGGTGCCAGCGTTTGGGCTGTGAGTTGGGATCGATTACGGCCGCGTTACTTGCCTACTGACCGCGCACGCGGCGGGCGATGCGATCGGAAAGCGACGCCTTGTCGGCGCGGTTCTTACCCCAAAACGCGCAGGCCACCATGCCGGGGCCCACGTGCGAGCCAATGGTGGGACCCACGGAGCTGCGAATGATCGTGACGTCGGCGCAGCCCTCCTCCTTGCGGATGGCAGCTTCGAGCCAGTCGCCGTCCTTCTCGGCATCGGCCGTCATGATTGCGATGGGCATGGTGCGGTCGGGCACGTAGTTCTCGCGGAACGACTTGAGAATGGACTTGAGCGCCTTCTTGCGGCCGCGGTTGACGCCGATCAGCGACAGCGAGCCGGCAAGGTCGTAGGAGAGCTCGGGCTTGACATCGAGCTTTGCCGTGAGCTGCGCCGCCGCGGGCGGAATGCGGCCGCCGGCAGCTAGCGCGTCAAAGCTCTCGAGCGTAAAGTAGCCGTGGACATAAGTCTTGGCCTCGTTTGCCCAGTCGACCAGCTGCTTGGCGGTCAGTCCCGCCGAACGCTGGCGCACGGCCTCGAGCGCCAAGAGCGCGCCAGTCGCGCAGGGCAGAGCGTTGTCGACCACGTAGAGCTCAAAATCGGGATACTCGGCGCGCACGGCATCCGCCGCCTGGCACGCGGAGTTGTAGCTCGACGACAGCGCCGAGGTAAAGCACAGGTAGACCGTGGGCGTGCCCTCTTTGGCGCACTCGGTAAAAAACTCGATATAGCGACCGAGCGACACAGCCGAGGTGGACACGCGGGCGCCGGCGCGCATGCGGTCGTAGAACTCCTTAGGGCTCATGCTCGACCAGATATCGTCCGTGCGCTCCTCGCCATCGATGATAAAGGGGAAGCCCAAGATATCGACATCGAGGTTCGCGGCGACCTCGGGGCTAAAGTCGCAGCAGGTATCGACGACGATGCGGCAGCGGTCAGAATGGCCGGTAGATGCAGTCTTGTCCATCAAAGCGACTCCTTACGTAAAAAGGCGGCCATCCGCATGGGATGGCCGCCAACCGTTAACTCATGCAAGTTAACGTATTTTACTCGTCAAGTGTTTCGATACGGGGCTTGATGATGCCATATCCACCATTCTTACGGTGATACACCACATTGATGAGGCCAGTCGTCGCGTTCTCGAACACGTAGAAGTCATGGCCCAGCAGATCGGTCTGCACCAGCGCCTGCTCCTCAGTCATCGGGGTGACATCGATGACCTTCTCGCGGACGAGCAGGTCGTCGTCCTCCTCGGGCAGCAGCAGGTCGGCCAGATCCTCGACGCGCTCGACCGGCGCGACATCCGCTGCGCTGGCACCGCCCTGGCGGTTGTCCACGACCTTGGTCTTGAACTTGCGCAGCTGGCGGGTGACCTTATCGGCGGAGAGGTCGATGGCGGCGTACATATCCGCACCGTGCTCGGCAACGCGAATCACCGAACCGCGGGCACGAACCGTAACCTCGACGATTGCCGGGTTGGGGTTCGAGGGGTTCTTCTCATAGCGAAGTACAACGTCGACCGTCATGGGCTCGATATCGAAAACCTTGAGCGCCTCGCCGATCTTCTCATCCACATGCGCACGCAGAGCATCGGTTACCGTCGTCTTGCGTCCAGAAACCTTGATATCCATACGTGGCTCCAATCTGCCTCGGGGACTTACTGTACTGGCTATGTACCCATTGCCGTGCATTTAATCACGCGGATTCCTAAAGACCCGAATAACGATTGCTTGATACCGCATACCGAAGTCTCGTACTTTTCCATGGCAAAGTGCGCTATAGGAGGGAGCCGACGGATTTGTATTTGGTCCCGAAAATTGGCTTTGACCTGCTGGTTTTACAGGGATGAAAAAGCCGGGCTCCCCTATTGGGGAAGCCCGGCAGTGCGTGTTGAAACCGTGAAGAGGTGTCCTTTCCAACGTATAGGAGACACCACCCCTAGCAATAACTAGCTATTGAGTTTGTTAATGTCGTCGTCAGTGATGGCGCCTTCCTGGCTGGACGATTTGTCCTCGGAGGATGCGGTCTCATTGTTGGAATCGGAAGACTCGCTGCCGGAGGACGTGGTCTCACTGGACTCAGAGTCGCCCGGCTGCACGTTAGCGCCCGAAACCGTCTTAGTGGTGAGGTCGTAGGGCATCGTGCCATACCATACGCAGTGGACTGCCTCGAGCGTACCGTCGACCGTGATGCCGTCGAGGGCATCGCTCACGGCACGGCACAGTTCGTCATTGGACGAGAGGCCCGCAACACCAAGCGTCGAGGGCGCCTCGAGCGCACCGACATAGGAGACCTCGCTCATCAGGCGTGCAAGGTAGCCGCCGGCCGTGGAGTCGCAGATCACATAGTCGACCTCGCCGGACTCGAGCGCCTCAAAGCACTCGTTGATGTTGGAGTAGGTCTTTTGGTTGGCGGTAATGCTCTGCTTAGCAAGCGCCTCCTGCGAGGCCGAGGACATCTGGACACCCAGGGTAGACGTGTTAAGGGTATCGGTGGAAACGCTTAGCGACCCACCATCGCTGGTTTTACCGAACACAGAAGCGGCATCGTACAGGCAGGTGCCGAGCGAGCTAACGTCCCCGTCTGTGGAGTTGATCTCGCCGATAAAGATATCAGCCTTTTTGTCGCCGAGCGCGGAACCTGCCGAGGACGCATCGACAAAGGCGACCTTAAGGCCCATGCGGCTTGCGAGGGCGCGGGCGGCGTCGACCGCATACCCCGCGAGCTCGCCGTCGGCGCCCTGCATGGCCTGCGGCGCATCGGAAGTATCGAGGGCAACCGTCAGGGTTCCGGGAGTAACCAGGGCATCGTCCGACACCGCCGGCGTGACGGTCTTGTACTCGATCTGGTCGATCGTGGGAGTCGTGAACGTAGACAGCGGGTTGAACGCGCATCCGCTCAGGCCCAAAACGGCGATGACCGCTGCGGCCCCAGCACCTAACCGAGCCGCGTGCATCAAGCTGCCCCTCACCATGTCCACTACCCTGCCTTCTGTGTCGTATACGATCCGTGCGTTGCGCGGAATATCAGGTTGTTCCCACCAGCTGACCTGGTATTTGACCCCACACTTGCGCACCGGGGTGTTTGCTCGGGAGGCCGCAGCCACCTTCACGACTGGCCCGCTCGCCCGCGAGGCGGTATTGCCCCAAAGAAAGTAGAACGGACGGTGCGGCTTACATCTAGGACGCGCCATGATCGCGCCGCGCGCACGCGGTCGCTTACGTGGATCCCTTTGACCGCGTCTGTCTTGGACTAGGACGGGCATTTCGTCCGTCCGCAACCACAGCCTGGTAGGAACGAAGCGCATTATAGCTAAGTTCAAGCTAAAGTTTAAGGTTAGGGGCGTCATTCGCATCGCGAGTACAGATTTCGCAGGTCGGGACGGGCCGCACGCGCTTTGATCGACCCCGTCGCTCCCCTACGGGGAGCTCCGGGGCACCCGTCTTAGGGTGGCGTGTGCAAAAAACGGCAAATATGAGTACTGTTACCAATTTAGTAGCAGCGTTTTCCCTCCGCACGCGCCGGTTTCGAGCTCTTTATAGCCCGCTTGATGCCAAGATACTCCACATTTGTTTATTATCTTTTCAATGAATACCAATTTCAGGATCGGATTTCTTCGTTTTCGCTGTCACTAATCTAGTAACAGTACTCATATTTGCCATTTTTTGCACGGAGCCTATAACAAGCCCCCTATAAAGCCATAGATTTATGCTGGCTTAAGCCCAAAACACGCTCGAAGCGTGTTCAGCAGCGCATCCTGCTTCTTTCGACGAGCCTCTACGCGATTCTGATAGCGCTTGCCCATGCGTTGGTAGATGCGCCATGCGAGCGCTTCCATCGCTTCCATGTCGCGGAGCATTTCGTTGTTGACCGTCGCGACCTCGATTCCCATAGTAATCAAGCCCGTGTTGCGTTTTTCATCATGGATACGTCCCCTCCGGGAGGAATGACCCAGCTCACCGTTGTATTCCAGGTCAAACCGGGCTGCCTCCTGATACGCATCGCAAACTGCATGCGGCATCCCCGAGATTGCCTGCGCGCGGTCATCGAACTCAATCTTGTAGTCGGTCTTAAAGGGACCGCAGGCAAATCCGCCATAGGAAAACGGAAGCGAAAACAGAGCGAGCATGATGCACTCCATGGGCGAGCGCAGGTTTTCTGACAAGTAGGGACACAGACGCTGCAGTTGTTTGGCCGCATTCCCCTTGCATACCGCGAGGTAATCTGCCAGACGATCGGGCGTCAGCACCGGCTCAACCTCAAAGTAGCCCACGTCTGCTGGCTGGTCCTTGTCCTTTGCAAGTTTATTCGTAACGGGCGAGGTGTAGGGAGGCAGATACTTCCCGCGGTCACTCAGTGAAATCTTAGAGCACAGCTCCTGGGCCAGGGCAAATGCCTGGATACAGCCGACCTCGCGGGCGACGACAACACAAAGGGCCTCGGGAGATAGACTGTACACCCCCGGTTCCACCTCTAGAATCGAGCCGGCGGGCAACCCGGAGCATACGGACCAGCCCACGCCAGGCATGCGGCGGCGCTGCGCCGCAGATCCCACCAGCAAGCAAAGATCTTCTTGCACCTCGCCGCTTGCGGCCCCAATCCGCACCAAGTCGGAAAGATAGATGTCCTCGGTCGAGGGCGACGACGTGCGCAGCACACGGCGCTCTTCATCGGGATTGAGGTCCCTCCAGCTGATGTAACCCATTTTTCGGCGCTCGGCGCGCATCATGCGTAGCGCCGAGGCGCCGGTCAGAATTATGGAGGCCGCCAGTTGCTCGCTTGTCGGCTCGTCACACCGCGCTATTTTCACTGCCACAAAACCACCCCTACCAAACGCGTGCGATAGCGAGGCCATCGACTGCTGCGGCGCCGGCGCGCTTGAGTTCCGCCGAAGCCGCGGCCATCGTCGCACCCGTGGTGATAACGTCGTCGATAAGCAGCAAGCGGCGGCCGTGCACGTCCTCAACCGTCTCGTACATGCCTTGGGCACGCTCGCGGCGCTCCTCACGACCGAGTTCGCGCTGGTCGCCATGCCCGTACTTGACGAGAGCATCGAGCAAGGGAACACCCGACAGCTCGCAAAATGGGCGCGCAATGGCCTCCATATGATCAAAACCACGCCGCCGAAACGCTGCCGCCGTCGCAGGCACAAACACCACCGCATCCGCACCGGACAGCACACCTCCGTAGCGATCGGGCGCTACGACCTGGGCATGCAGGGCGGTGTCGTAGACCAGCTCCGCCAGATACGGAGCCAGACGTCGCTCGCCCGCATCCTTGTACGCTTTAATGATGCGCGGCAGCGGATGCGCATAGACGGCGCACGCCAGGCAGCGGTCGAGCGCCTCCGCCATTGCCGAGGACGTGCCCTCGACCGAACACTCAGTGCATAGCAAATCCCCAAACGGGGCGCCGCATCGGGTGCAGCTATGACGTGGGTCGATGAGCGTGAGCGCGGCCAGGCAGTCTTGGCAAATAAGCGCACCGGCGCGCTCGCAGCCGGCACATCGTGTTGGCGACAATGCCTCGAGCGCCTCGCGTGCCGCCCACTCGGCAAACGGTAGCAATTCGTCCGCAAACGGTAGGGCACCGGCACCCTGCAGACGGCTCAATATGTTCAGATGGCTCTTCAAGACACAACCCTCCCTACGTTCGGTCGCAGGGAGGGTTGTTGATTCGGCGCTATGATACCCCGATGCGCTCGGGGCAAGGCGGGCTAAATCCGCTCGCGGGCGTTATTCGCCGGCGGGCGGTTGTGGTGCGGACGAAGACGGGGTCGAGCCCTCGCCACCATCCTGGCGCGGCTTGCGGGAACGGCGACGGCGACGGCGCTTTTGACCCTGGTCGGCCGAGCCCTCGCCACCGCGATCCTCGCGCGGCTCGCGCTCGTCGCGAGCGGCGCCACGCGAAGCCTTGGCAGCCGCTCCCCCGCCATCTCCGGGACGACGGCGCGTGACCTTGACCTCGCCATCCGAGACCTGATCGGCCACGGAGGGCACTGAGGGCTTCTGTTGCGCGCCCGAGGAATGGCGACGGCGCGGACGCGGCGCGCGCTCCTCCTCGCCACGTGACTTGCCGCCCTTGTCGGCAGACGCATCGGAGGCCGAGGCACCCTTGGGGGCAGCGCCGGCCTCGCGAGCGGCTGCGGCACGGAAGGCGTCCTCGCGCTCCTCGCTCGACAGATGACGGCGACGACGGCGCGTGGGATTCATGCCACCGCCGCGATTCTGCTGCTGGGGTTGCTGAACCTCGCGCTCGCGGGGGGAATTCTTGCCTGCGGGAGCGGTCTCACCGGCATCGCCCGAGCCCGCGCGCTTGCGACGACGACGGCCACCGGCGGCCTCCTCGGCCTCGGGTGTCTCGGCCTTACCACGGCCCTTTCCGCGGCCACGGCCCTCGCCCTGGCTCTGAGCAGCGCGGGCATCGGAATCGGCATCGCGACGACGGCGCTTGGGCATCGACGTGCCGGCAAGACGGTCGGCGCTCGACAGGCCATCGCCCACGTCGACGCCGTTCTCGCGATCGAGCTCCATGAGCGCCAGGCGCATCTCGGGCGACTCGATGCGCTCGAGCACGTCGCGCGTCACGCAGTCGGGGCGGCAGTTGCAACCCTGCTCGGCGGCCTTCTTTTTGCAGCCCTCAGAGCAGGTCATGTCGGCCAGGTTGACCTTAAAGACTTTGCCGTTCTCCAGGCGCAACACCAGCTGCTCACGCGGCGTGTCATATTCCTGGATGCGCGCCTTGCCAAGCGGCGTATCGATAAGCGTCTTCTTTTTGGGCGCGCGGCTCTTAAAGTCCTTGTACGCCTCGAACTCATAGCGCAGGCAGCACATCAGGCGGCCGCAGACGCCACTGATCTTGGATGAGTTGAGCGGCAGGTCCTGCTCTTTTGCCATGCGGATCGAAACCGGCTCAAACTGTCCGCCAAAGCGCGTGCAGCAGAGCTCCTGGCCGCACTGGGCATAGCCGCCCACCAGGCGGGTCTCGTCGCGCACACCGATCTGGCGCATGTCGACGCGAATGTGCAGCGTCGAGGACAGATCCTTGACGAGCTGGCGAAAATCGACGCGCTCCTCTGCCGCAAAGTAGAACACGGCCTTTTCGCCGCCAAACAGGTACTCGACGCCCACCGGCTTCATCTCGAGGTCGAGCTCCTTGACCAGGCGGCGGAAGTCGACCATGGCCTCGTCGCCCTGAATGGCCAGGTCGTCGGCAAGCTGCAGGTCGATGTCGCTCGCCACGCGCAGCACGGGCTTGAGCGGCTGACCGATCTCGTCTTGCGGCACCTCAAAGGGATCGGCCGTGACCAGGCCGATCTCGGTTCCGCGCTCAGTGGAGCAAATGGCATAATCGGCCTCGAGGATATCCAGATCCTGCGGATCGAACCACAGGTCGCGCGAGGCGTAGGTAAACTTAACGGGTACGACTAGCGGCATTTCAGTGCCTTCCTGATATCGAACAGCATGACCTCGATGGCCAGCTGGGGAGTAACGTTTCTGGCGATGTTGCGCTCGGCGGTCGCGACTGCCTCGAGCGCCCGGGTGGCACCCGCAACATTCGTCGCAGCGGCAAGCCGACCGATCGTGTCGCGCACGTCTTCGTTCACCACGTCGGCTGCCTCGTCCTGAAGTGTCAGCAGCACATCGCGCATGAGCGTCCGCGCGCTCGCCAGCGCTTCCATGATACCCGAACGCTCGCGCGCGTTGAGTTCGCGCTTGTTGCGGTCCTCAAGCTGCTTCAATGCTCCACGCGACAGGTAGTCGGCGTTTTGCTCGAGCACCTTTTCCTGTGTGGACTTGACCTCGGCGAGCGGCGCCTTAACGGCGACGATGAGTGACTTGGCGCGGCTGAGCACGTCGGCCTCGTCGGCGGCGATGAGCGAATCGATGGCGCGAACCATCTGACGGCGGGCGTCCTGGCGCTCGGCGCTCTTGAGGAACTCGATGCCACGCGTGGGGCTTCCCGCTACGGCGACGGCCATGCGGCAACGCGCAGGGTCCTGACCGGTGGCGCGGCTCACGGCCTGCGCGGCGACGGCGGGCGATACCAGCCGAAACGGCACGCACTGGCAGCGGCTCACGATGGTGGGCAACATCACGTCTGCCGAGGTGCCCAGCAGGATGAACATAACGCCCTCGGGCGGCTCCTCGAGCGTTTTGAGCAGTGCGTTGGCGGTGTTGGCGCGCAGTTGCTCGGCACGGTCAATGATGTAGACCTTGGCCTTGGCGCGGATGGGCGCCAGAGGCACGTCATCGAGCAGCTCGCGGGTCTGGGCGATGAGGTAGCCCGTGGCGCTCTCGGGCGTGTAATAGTGCACGTCGGGGTGCGTATGGCGGGCGACGCGCACGCAGCTATCACATGAGCCGCAGCCATCCTGCTCGCACAGGAAGGCTTGGGCGAGCGCCCACGCGGCGTCGAGCTTGCCCGCGCCGGGCGCGCCCAAAAACAGGTAGGCGTGCGATGCGCGACCGCTGGCGACGGCATTGGTCAAAAAGTCGCGCACGCGCTCTTGGGTGTCGAGCTTGGCCAGCAGGCTTGCCTGAGCGGGGGCCATGTTACTCGGCCTCCTGGGCAAGCGCGGCGGTGACGGCGTCCTGGGAAATATCGAGGCCGTAGGCGCGAACCTGCTCGACCGTCTTCTCGAAGACTTCCTCGACGGTCGTAGTGGCGTCGATGAGCTTTACGCGGTTTGGCTCCTCGGCAGCAATTGCGCAAAACCCCTCGTAGACACGCTCTTGGAATGCCATGCCCTTGGCCTCCATGCGATCCGCCGCGCCACGGGCTGCCATGCGCAACGCCGCCTGCTCGGGCGTGATGTGGTAGACGAGTGTGAGCGCCGGGTGCGTACCGGCGACGGCCAGGTTGTTGGCATCGCGCACCATCTGGCGATCGAGGCCGTCGGCAAACGCCTGGTAGCAGGTTGTGGAATCGTAGAAGCGGTCACACAGTACCACCTTGCCGACAGCAAGGGCGGGTGCGATGACCTCGTGCACCAACTGGGCGCGCGCTGCCTCGTAGAGCAGCAACTCGCAGGTGTCGCCCATCGCCGTATTGGCGGGGTCGAGCAACAGAGCACGGATCTTTTCGCTGATGGCAGTGCCGCCCGGTTCGCGCAGGCTCACAACCTGGTGGCCAGCGAGTTCGAGCGCGCGGGCAAGCAGGCGCGCCTGCGTGGACTTGCCGGCGCCGTCGACGCCCTCGAGCGTAATGAAGCTATGTTGAGCGGGCTCAAAAGCCATGGGCGCAGCCCCTTCCTACAAGGCGCGTAAATGCGAGTTATAGCAACCAAGCCATGATACCCCAGGGGCAGGCGCGTCCCAAACCCCACCTAGTCATTGGGGACGTTCTTGAATGACTAGTCGTTTAAGAACGTCCCCAATGGCTAAAGGTGCCTTTCCAAAATTGCGGTGAAATAGGGACTGATTGAAGCTCTAAGACCGCCGAACAGTCCCTATTTCACCGCAACTTATGATGGGGAATTTTGGATGCTGGGTATAATCGTCGTATTGCATTGAAATGTGGCGAAAGGAGTGGCAATGTCTCGGTATTGTGCCTCGTGCGGCAAGCTTCTTGCAGATGATGCCAAGTTCTGCACCTCGTGCGGTGCACCCGTTGAGCAAACAACCGCAAGCGATAGCCAGCCCGCTTTTGAGCAGACCGGTTCCCTCGATACGCCGCAAGCCAAGGCGGACGACCCCCTCGCCTATCGCCCCGACCCCGCCGCAGGCCCCGCGGCCGTCGAGACCACGCAGCGCATACCCGTCGCGAGTGGCTCGCCCCAACAGCAGCCGGCTCCCGCATACGCGCCCGCTTCGCCACAGACCCCCGCTCCCAAAAAGAGCGGCACCGGGCCGCTTATCGCCGTTATCGTTGTGCTGGTGGCGATCATCATCGCCCTGGTCATCTTCTTTGCAATCAGACCTTTCGACAACGCCGCCACGCAGACGGCTGCCGAGGTAGCTAAGCTACACCATGACGTCGATGAAGATGACCTAAAGCCTCTCGGCGATCCCAACAGCCTGTACGACGATGATGACGATGACGACGAGGATGGCGGCGAAGCAACGCTCTCCGAGCAGAACCTCTACCGCCGACTGAGCGAATACTACGACTTGCTCGAAGACCTCGACAACTACGTCCGTGGCTGCGCGCAGAACTTCAACGGCAGCTATCTGGAAGAAGATCGCACCACCCGTCAAAATCTCGCCGACGTCGCCGAGCGCACAGAGGACACCATCGAGCAGTATTACGACATCGTCGAGGACCTGGACGTCCCGACGAGCTCTAAGAACTACAGTTCCTGGAAAGACATCGTTGCCCTGTATGACGACCTGGATCACCGCATTGACGCAATCTGTGATGCCTGGGAGATCAGCCTGAAATACACCAAGCCTGCGGATCACAAGAATGAGATCGTGGCGCCGCTGTCGCGCGACAACGTGGCGGGCACCAATGACAATAAGTACCGCCTAGACTTTGAGGAGCGCTACCCCGGCGCCAAACCCGTCGAAGTGAACTAGCGCTTTGTCGTTCCCGAGCCGGCAGTTAGGGACGTTCCTAAACTGCCGGCAGAAAAGGAACGTCCCTAACTGCCGGTCAAAAAACGAGCGAGGATCGTGGGGTCCTCGCTCGTTTTTTTGGGCAATGTTTCGACTGCGCCGTTACTTGTCGGCGGCTGCTTTCTTGGTAGTCGACTTCTTCGCGGTCGTCTTCTTGGCGGCAGTTGCTTTCTTGGCCGTCGTCTTCTTGGCCGCCGTCGTCTTCTTGGCCGTGCTCGCCTTAGTCGTGGTCTTGCGGCCGCGGGCGGGCTTCTTCTCCTTGGTCGGGCAGTCCATGTTGACGCAGATACGCCACGGGCCGCGCGCCGTGTTGACCACCACGATGGGGGCGCCGCACTCGGGGCAGGTCTCACCCGTCGCCTCGAGCTTACCGCGCGCCGGCAGAGGATAGCTCACGCCGCAATCGTCATAGTTGGTGCAGCGGATAAAACGCTTGCCGCTCTTCTCGCTCTTGTGCGCGATCAGGTCGCCATGGCGTCCTGCCTCGGCGCACACCTTGCACTCGCCCACCTTAAGGTCGGGCTCGTAGTTGGTGGGGCACGTCGGGTTCACGCAAATCTCGAAAGCCTTCTGGCGGAACGGCTGGCACTTAATGCGCGGCGCGCCACACTCGGGGCACACGGCCGCCTCGCCCTCGAGCGGGCTTACCTTGACGCCGCTCGGCACCGGATAGGTCACGTCGCAGTCGGGCCAGCCCATGCAGCCGATAAAGCTGCCGCGGGTCTTGGCACTCGTCTTCATAACCAGGTCCTTGCCGCACTTGGGGCAAGCGCCCACGCGCGCATCGGCCGTGACGGCGTCGCTGATGGCGTCGCCCAGCTCCTGCGTGTGCTTGAGCAGCTCGTCGAGCACGCCGGCCAGCAGCGCGCGCGAGTGCGTCACGACATGCTCTTCGGTATCCTCGCCGCGCTCCACACGGGTCATGTCGCCATCGAGCTCGCTGGTCATATCGGGGCTCGTGATGCGCGGGGCAAACTGCGTCAGTGCATCGATGATGGCGATGCCCAGCTGACTCGGCTCCACGGGATCGTTTTTGAGGTAGCGCACGGCGTACAGGCGCTCGATGATGCTCGCGCGCGTGGACTTGGTGCCCAGGCCGCGCTTCTCCATCTCCTGCACGAGCTTGCCCTGACTGTAGCGCGCGGGCGGCTCGGTCTGCTTGGCCTCGAGCTTAATGTCGAATACGTCGACCGTATCGCCCTGCTCCAGCGGCGGCATCTGCTCGTCGCGTTTAAGGCCATACGGGTAGGCCTCGCGGAAACCCGGGGTCACGAGCACATCGCCCGAAGCCACGAACGGCTCACCGTTCACATCGAGCTCGAGCTTGGTGTTCTCGATGGTCGCGGGCCCCATGAGCGTCGCCAGGAAGCGGCGGGCGATGAGGTCGTAGAGCTTGCGCTGGCCGCCGTCGAGCGTGGACGGATCGCCCTCGCCCGTGGGATAGATAGGCGGGTGGTCGGTGGTCTCGACCTTGCCGCGCGTGGGCTTCATGGGGCCGGCGAGGACCTTTTTGCATACGGGCGCCAGCGCCGGGTTGATCTTTGCCAGGTCGCTCACCACGGCGCCCAGATCAAGCGTCGCGGGGTACACGGTATTGTCGACACGCGGGTAGCTGATGAGGCCGGCCATGTAGAGGGACTCGGCGATGCGCATGGTACGCGCAGGCGAGATACCCTCGGCTGCGGCGGCAGCCTGCAGCGAGGTGGTCGCAAACGGCGTGGGCGGCTGCTGCTTGCGCGAGCGCTTGGTCACCGCGGCGACGGTAGCCGTCTTGGCACCGTCAACGTGACCGTACGCCGTCTCAGCAGCATCCTTGTCGGTAAAGCGCGCCGTCTTGTGCGCGATCTTAAAGCGATCGTCCTCGGCAGCGCCTTGCGCGGCGCCCATGCCGCGAATCTGCCAATAGTCCTCGGGCACAAACGCCATGCGCTCGCGCTCGCGCTCGACCACCAGGGCAAGCGTCGGCGTCTGCACGCGGCCGGCGGAACGCACGTTGCCAAAGCCGCCAAACTTGGCGAGCGTCAGATAGCGCGTGAGTACCGCGCCCCAAATGAGGTCGATGTGCTGGCGACTCTCGCCGGCGTCGGCCAGATTCTGGTCGAGCGAGACGAGATTATCGAAGGCCTGCGTGATCTCGGCCTTGGTAAACGAAGAATACTGGGCGCGGGCGACCGGCAAATCCGGCGCAACCTCGCGCACCTTGTTGAGAGCGTCCGAACCGATCAGCTCGCCCTCGCGATCGAAGTCCGTGGCGATGATGACACTGTCGGACTTCTTGGCAAGGTTCTTGAGCGAGCGAATGAGCTCTTTCTCGGCCGGCAGCTTAATGACGGGCGCCCAGGTGAGATAAGGCAGGCTCTCGAGCTTCCAGCCCTTGATGGAGATACCATCGGCAAGAAACGGCTTGCGCTTGGTGTCGTAGGGCGGACGAGCCAGGCCATCGGGCATGTCGGCCGGCAGCATCTCGCCGTCCTCAGTAACCGAATACCAGCCCAGCTTTTTATCGAACAGCACGCTGTCGCAAAAATCGGGCGCAAGGATGTGACCGGCAAGACCGATCGTCACGCACTCCTCGCCCTTCCACTCAAAACGGTAGATGGCGGTGTTGTACACCTTGTCCTTTTTGGGTTTACCCGTGGACAGACGCTCGGCAATCTGCCGCGCGGCGTCGTTTTTCTCGGCGATGATGAGCTTCAAAAGAGGCTCCTATCTCGTGTCTCTGCGGCTACGCCCGCCCGTATGGCGGCCGACTTACGCCCTTGCTTGCTCGATTTGCCCGATGAGCCAATCGCACCAGGCATCCATGCCCTCGCCCTTGCGCGCGCTCACGGCAAACCGCGGCGCCTGCGGATTGAGGTCATCGAGTGTCTTAGTATACCTATCCATGTCAAAATCGAAAGCCGGGGCCACGTCGACCTTGTTGAGCAGCTGTGCGCCGGCGTGTTGGAAGATGCCCGGGTACTTGATGGGCTTGTCGTCGCCCTCGGGCACCGAGAGGATCATGATGGACAGGTTCTCGCCCAGGTCAAAGTCGACCGGGCAGACCAGGTTGCCCACGTTTTCGATAAAGATGACGTCGATATTTTGAAGACCCACCGCCTGGTCGAACGCGTCAACGGCTTCCATGATCATGTTGCCCTCGAGGTGGCACAGGCCACCCGTGTTGATCTGGATGGCGGGCATGCCGGCTTCCTTCATGGTGATGGCGTCGACATCCGAGGCAATATCGCCCTCGATGACGGCACAGCGCAGGCCAGCCTTGTCGCGCAGGCGCTCGTTGGTGCCCAGGATCGTGGTGGTCTTGCCCGAACCGGGGCTCGACAGCACATTGATCACATAGGTGTTTGTCTCTTTAAATCGCTGTCGCAGCTGATCTGCCAGGCGCTCGTTGCGCGACAGAATCGGCGACGCGATATCAATCGTTTTCTCAGCCATACTCGGCACTCCTTACTTTGGCCCCTTTATACCCCATCACCAGATGGCTAGCGGGCTAATCGTCGGGGGTTTCGATTTCGATACTTGCGATGTCGAGCTCGCGGCCGTGCAGCAGACGCACGTTGGCGCCGCCACATTGGGGACAGCGGCAATGGAAGCGATCGTGCTCAAAGACCTCCCCGCAGTCCAGACACTCGCTTTGTGGATGGACTTCCTCCACGGCAAGCTCGCAGCCTCGCGTGAGCGGGTCCTCATCGCGAAATGTCTCCCACGCAAAGTCGAGCGCCTCGCGCACAACTTCGGTCATATCCCCGATACGCAGCGTTACCAAAACGGCGCGCGAGGCCCCCGCCCCACGCGCCGCGCGAATCACTGTATCGAGTATGCCGTTGACAATGCCAACCTCGTGCATACCGATTTACTCCTCGTCGTCCTCATCGTCCGAGAACAGGTCCAGACGGCTCACAAACAAGCCCTCCTTGCCCTCGCGCGCGGTAATGACCACGCGGGCAATGGCGAGCGAAATCTCGTAGAGCGAGAGCAGGGCACCATACATGAGGCCCAGCGTAACGGGCGAGCCGTCGGGCGTAATCACAGCCGAGCCCACAAGCAGGCCCACGTACACGTAGCGCCAGGCGCCGCGGAAGGCCGCGTAGGACACGATGTGGAAGACGGACAGGTAGAAGATGATGAGCGGCAGCTCAAACGCCACACCAAAGCCGATCATAAAGAGCAGCTCCATGTTGACGTAGTTCTCCAGGTCGGGCAGCGCGGTTGCGACGGCAGAGGTCTCGCCGATGAGCCACTCAAAGCCTGCCGGGATAATGATGAAGTAGCAAAAGATTGCGCCCAGGAAGAACAGCACCGTCGAGGCGAGCACCGTAGGCACAACCCACTTGCGCTCGTTGGGACGCAGTGCCGGCAGGAAAAATGCCAGAATCTGCCAGATGATCATGGGCGTGCACATGACCACGGCCATCTTGATGGCCAGCGAGAAGCGCAGGCCAAAGCCGCCGAGCGTGGTGGTGATGTAGAACTTACCGTCCGGCACAAAGGAGCGGATGGGGTCTTCCAGGATGTCGAGCACCACGGGCGTGGCGAAATACAGCACGATGGCGGCGGCAAACACCGACACGACCACGATAGTCAGGCGGCGACGGAGCTCTCCCAGGTGATCGAAGAGCGGCATGCGCGCAGGTCCGATAGGCATTACTCATCGCCTCCCTTCGAGGCGTCGGCGGTGGCAGCCTCGTCCTCGGCCTCGAGCTCGCGAGCGAGCTGGTCGACGACGGCCTTGCGCTTGCGGGGACGACGGGCGTAGAGGTCAGCCGTCGTGGGCTCTGCCGGCTCGGGCTCGGACTCTGGCTCTGCAGCAGGCTCGGGCTCGACGACAGGCTCGGCGGCAGCGGCA
>UQMU01000004.1 GCA_900542305.1 uncultured Collinsella sp.
TACGCGGGTTCAACGGTATTATATTGACCACATAGATTTTTAACTTGCATTTCTAACAGTTAAGGAGACGGGTGCTTTCCAGCACACTCCTTCGATGATGCCTTCCGCTAGTTGCTATGCCGGTTTCAGCCAACAAAGAATGTGCCCGGGCGCTCAGGTTCACCGTTAGCGTTGGCAACATATGAGATGATGCACACGCGCAACAAAAACGTGTACATCACCCTCCAAAACCGACATTTTTCGACATGTTTGGAGGCTGATGTACATAAATGTGAGTTCCCGCCCCGCCAACAACGCCCTCCACATGTCTGGACTCTCTATGGCTGCGCTGGATAGACATCGCCGGAACGGGTATAGTATCGAAAGTTTTGTCGTTAACCAGCGGGGGAGTCCTGTGGGCATCAAAAAGAAGATCAAAAAGGAGCTTATCGGCACTTCCGATTACCCGTCGAATAAGATCTTTACGATCTCCAATTTCATCACCTTTACGCGCCTGATCCTCACCCTGGTATTTCTGTACCTGTTTGTGACGGATAACAACCGCGTCATCGCCATCGCTATCTACGCCGTTGCCGCCTCCACCGACTGGATGGACGGGCAGATCGCCCGCATGACTAAGACGGTCTCGTGGCTCGGCAAGGTCATGGATCCCATTTGCGACCGCGCGCTGCTGTTCACCGGCGTGCTGGGACTGGTGGTCCGCGGAGAGCTGCCCATCTGGGTCTGCGTGCTCATTATTGGCCGCGACATCTATCTGGGCATCGGCACGCTTATCGTGCGTCATTATCACCGTCGCCCCATCGATGTCGTCTTTCCCGGAAAGATTGCCACTGCGCTGCTCATGACCGGCTTCTCGCTCATGCTGCTCGGGTTCCCCGTTGTTGACGGCCTGCACCTTTTACCTTCAACCCTTACGGCCTTCCCGGGCCTCAACGGAAGCTCGGTGCCCCTCGGCATCTTCTTTGTGTACGGCGGCGTGATCTTCTCCATGCTCACGGCTGTCATCTACTCCATTAAGGGCGGAGTGGCCATTAAACAGGCTCTCGCGCATCCCGAGGACGAGGACATCGACTTTCTGAACCCTGAAATCGAAGACTGATTCGTTGGGGTATGATTACGTACAGTTCATTATTTGCGGCACGTCCGCGATAAGTTAGGGGTTGTCATGGACAACATGGTTAACAATATGCCTCAGAATGATAAGACTGCTGACGCTACCTGCGTATTCCGCGTGCCTTCAAGCGACGTCACCGTTCCCGACCTCATGGCCAACGTGCGCATCACCGCCCCCGTTCTGTCCATCGTCAAGGGTCCGCAGACTGGTGCCGCCTTTGAGCTCGAGGACGACGTGACCACCATCGGCCGCGATCCCGCGAACGGCATCTTCCTCAACGACATGACTGTTTCGCGCAGCCACGCGCGCATTATTCGCGAGGGCCTCGGCGCTCGCATCGAGGACCTGGGCTCGCTCAATGGTACCTGGGTCGACGGTGCCATTGTCAATGCAGCCCCGCTGCACGACGGTTCTTCCGTTCAGATCGGTACGTTTACGCTCATCTACCACGAGAGCACGCCGGAGCGCATCGAAACCGGTGAGTAGGGCATGGCCGAACGCAACTATCTGAGTATCGGCCAAGTCGTCAACCTACTTCGAGGCGCATACCCCGATCTTTCGAACTCAAAAATTAGATTTCTAGAGGATGAGGGGCTCATTACCCCTCATCGTACGCCTAAGGGATACCGTCAGTACTCTAAGGAGGACGTTGATCGCCTGGAGGTCATCCTGCACTTGCAGAAGACCCGCTACATGCCGCTCAACGTGATTAAGCAGCGCTTGGAAAACGCCACGGACTTGTCAACGCTCGCCTACGAGGTGGGCTTGCTGTCCGATGTTCCGCTCAAGACGGAGCCCAAGGAGACTAAGCAAAAGCTGCATCCCATCGAGACCATTCCCGATATGCTGGGCGTCGAGATTTCGTTTATCCGTTCGCTCGCCGAGAACGACCTCATTCGCATCATCAAGAGTCCGCAGAATCGTGAGCTCGTCGATGGTCGCGATTTCCCGATCATCCGCTACTGCTCCGAGCTGTCACGCTTCCATATCGAGCCGCGCAACCTGCGTCAGTACGTGTCTTCCGCCAACCGCGAGTCCTCGATGTTTGAGCAGGTGCTCGTGAGCATGCTCGGCATGGATACTTCCGATGACGAACGCGACGCCAAGCTCGAGCGTGCATTTAAGAAGCTTCACGACCTGACCGAAGGCGTGCACACTGCGCTACTCAAGAACCGCGTTTTTGAGTCGCTTAACGCCGTGGTCGAGGATGCCGACATCGATGCACTCGATGAGGAAATCACTCGCTCCGAGTCCACCAAGGCCAAAAACGAAGAGACAGTCGCGCCGGCTTCACACGAGGATTCTCTCGTAAAGCCGCTCAAGGTCGTCGCCCCTTCGCACTCCGGAACCGCCACCGCGGGCAAGTAACAGCTGCCGCTTATCCGGCAACCCATTGAAAGGTCATGCAATGTACGACTTCGAATCTCAAATCGTCGACATCCCCGACTATCCCGAGCCCGGAGTCATCTTTAAAGACATCACGCCGCTCTTCGGCAATTCCGAGGCGCTCAAAGCCATGACCGATGCCCTCGCCGAGCACTTTGCCGGCATGGGAATCACCAAGGTCGTAGGTCCCGAGGCTCGCGGCTTTATGGTGGGCGTTCCCGTGGCCGTCGCTCTGGGCGCCGGCTTTGTTCCCGCACGTAAACCGGGCAAGCTGCCGCGCGAGACCGTAAGCCAGAGCTACGAGCTCGAGTACGGCACCGATTCAATTGAGATCCATGCCGACGCTATCAGCTCTAAAGATACCGTGTTGATTCTGGACGACTTGGTCGCGACGGGCGGAACCGTCGAGGCAACAGGTAAACTGGTGCGAGATATGGGCGCAAAGCTTGTGGGCTACGGGTGTATCCTTGAGCTTGCGTTTCTCAACCCGCGCGAGAAGCTCACGTCGACTGACGACGATGTTGAGCTCTTTAGCCTGGTGACGGTGGACTAGCCGTTACCCTTAGTTACTGGAAAGGAAGCTACATGCGCACAGCAAACACGCACAAAAACATGGCACGCTGCGCTGCTACGGCAACCCTCGCTTGTGTTTTGGGCTTGGGCCTCGCGGCTCCTGCCTACGCCGATACCGCATCCGACCTTGCCGCTGCTCGTACGAAGCTCGAGCAGATCGGTACCCAAACCCAGCAGATTTACGATGAGCTCGCCACGCAGACGCAGGCGCTCGATCAGACTGCTGGCGAGATCACGCAAAAGCAGCAGGAGATTGCTGACGGTCAGGCCAAGCTCTCGACCTATGTCGCCGGCGAGTACAAAACCGGCGGTCTGAGCCTGCTTCAGGTTCTGACGGGTGTCGATGACCTGAGCGATATGCTCAACCGTCTGTTCTACTACGGCAAAGTCTCCGATAAGCAAGCTCAGACCATTCAAGAGGTCAAGGAGCTTAAGCAGCAGCTCACCGATAAGCAGGCCGAGCAGGAAAAGAACGTCGCCGCTACGCAGAAAAAGGTCGACGAGCTTAACGCCCAGCAGGCTGAAGCCCAGAACGTCGTAAACTCCCTGGATTCGCAGCTGCAGGCCGAGCTTGCCGCAGAGGCCGAGGCCAACGCCGCGCTGCAGGCCGGCATCAACGCCAGCACCGCCGAGAAGGCCACGGTGAGCAACGAGACTGCCGGTACGACCGAGAACACCAACAACGGTGGCCAGACCAGCAATAACAACAACCAGGGCGGCAACACTCCGGCGCCCACGCCGACACCTGCTCCGACGCCGCAGCCCTCCACGCCTGCTCTGGCTCCGACGCCTTCTGCTCCGAGCCAGTCCGTCGATGGCGGTTCTGTTGTCTCGCGTGCATACAGCAAGCTTGGTTGCGCCTATTCCTGGGGCGGAATTGGCCCGAACAGTTTCGACTGCTCTGGTTTTGTTAGCTATTGCCTCACTGGTCGCTATTGCCGCCTGGGCACCACGGGTACCTTTATGGGCTGGACGCGTGTGTCCGATCCGCAGCCCGGTGACGTTGTGGTCAACTCGTACCACACCGGCATTTACATCGGTGGTGGTCAGATGATTCATGCTTCCGACTACAACACGGGTGTTATCATCAGCTCCGTTGCCGCCGGCATGAACAATAACTATATCTTCGTGCGTTACTAAGTATTCAGATAAAGCAAACGGATATGGACCTCGTGGCTTTGAGTCATGGGGTCCATTCTTTTGCCTTTAGTGCAGTCCGCTATCTAGTTTTGAATACTAGATAGCGGCCCAATCGGTCTGCAAGATGGCTATAATTGTATGGGAACAATTAGAAAGGACCCTCTATGAGCTGGGCACTTATCTCCGATTCAAGCTGCAACCTCCGCGATTGGCAACCGACCGCACCCCATACCACCTTTGCATTTGCGCCCCTCAAAATTCGAGTGGGGGAGCGTGAATTCGTCGATGACCTTTCGCTCGATGTGCATGAGCTCAACTGCGCTGTACAGACGGAGACGAACGCTTCTTCGAGCGCTTGTCCCAGCGTAGGGGAGTGGGCCGAGCTCTTCAAATTGGCAGACAAGACCATCTGCATGCCGATCTCTGAGGGCGTGTCGGGCAGCTACAATGCGGCAGCCACGGCTCGCGATATGGTTCTTGCCGAGGAGCCCGACCGACAGATTCATCTAGTCAATTCACGCGCAGCTGGCGGCAAAATGGATCTCATTTTCTTGCTGTTCGACCGCTATCTTGCAAGCAATCCGGATGTCTCATTCGAGGACGCTTGCGCATACTTCGATAGCCTTGAGCAGAACAGCAAAATCCTCTTCAGTTTGTGCAATTACGAAAACCTCGCCAAAGCCGGACGTATCCCTAAGGCAGCCGGCGTCATTGCCAACAAGCTCAATATCCGCATTTTGGGCACGGCGAGTGAGGCCGGTAAAATCGAACTCGTCGGGCACACGCGTGGCGAAAAGAAGATGCTCAACAAGATCATCGACACTATGGAAGCCGAGGGCTTTACGGGCGGTGAGGTCATCATCGATCACGTTGAGAACGAAGCTGGAGCCCAGGCGCTTACTGATCGCATAGTCGAACATTGGCCCGGCTCCAAGACCATCATCATGCCCTGCAACGGCCTGGATTCCTATTACGCCGAGATGCACGGCCTGATCATCGGCTACGGCATGGGCGTAGCTTCGGGCAAATAAAGTCCAACCAAGCAAAAAAAACGGGCGGAACAAAGCGACAGATGGCTCTTTGTCCCGCCCGTTTTATACGTCGGCTAGCTATTAAACCTGTTGAACTTGAGATAGCTCATCAAGTAAGCCTTCGAAACAAAGGATGAAACCGCGCTGCGCACAAGCAGCGACTCACGCGTTACCTGATGCGCCGTATCGGGAACCGGCGTCTGCTCGACGGAAAACGCCGAACGAATCGATGCCTCGAGCTGATCGACCACATAATCAAAGGCCGTCGGGGCATCGTAGCTCAAACGCTGAATGTTAAAGAGTGCCTGCACCGCAGCAATAGGTAGCACCTGCTTAAAGATGCAGATAGCGATCAGGCGGGCAATCTGCTCGCGGCCATATTGCTTTTTGACCGGAGCAGGCACCAGGCCAACCTTTACGTAGTTATTGATCATCGATGGCGTAATGATAGGCTGCTCAACGCAAAGGGACAGCGGCTCCATCCACAGCGCAACATACTCAATGACCTGGTCGCGGTAGAGCGTCACATTGGGCAACTGGTCATAGCGCGGCAGACTCAACGTATTGAGTTTGCGCACGATATCGGACTGAATAAATGCATCAGGCAGCACAGTGGGCTGAATATCCTCAGGTTTAATGCTGACCGACGAATCAGACATCGGAATAACGTGTTTAACGTGGTTCATAAAGGTCCTCCGTTCATTTTCTATATTGTATTCTACGTTATCTAGTTTTGCATACCACATAGCCGGCAAGAAAATGGCGGGACAGCGCACTGATGCATCGTCCCGCCATTTAGTTAATAGATAACAACCTTACATAAGATATATTATCGTACTTATCCGCGGAGAAACGCGTATGCGCTGGTTGCCGCTATGGCTCCGTCCGAAACAGCGGTCACAACCTGGCGTAAACGCTTGGAACGGATATCGCCGGCTGCGAATAGGCCGGGTGTGCGGGTGGCCATGGATTCATCAGTCAGAATGCCGCCATCAGGCGCCAGATCGACTAGATGCTCGACAAGTTCGGTATGGGGTTGCGTCCCGGTATAGACAAAGATGCCGAAAGAGCCGGGCTCAAATGACTTGGTATGAATTTCCCCGGATGAATTGTCCTTAAAGGCGATCGTCGTTGGCATGGCTTCGCCCGAGAGCTCCACAATACTAGTTTGGTACCTAACTGTAATATTGTCCTTTTCGAGTACTTTCTGAACAACACCATCAGGCGCACGGAACTGGTCGCGGCGCAGCACGATGGTCACACTGCTGGCAATGTCTGACAGGAACAGTGCCTCTTCGCATGCCGAATTGCCACCACCGATTACAAAGACCTGTTTGCCGCGGAAGAACATGCCGTCACATGTTGCGCAATATGAAACGCCACGACCGCGATAGGTATCCTCGCCAGCGAAACCTGCCGGACGCGGCGTGGCACCCATGCAAGCGATAACGCTCGAGGCCAGCGTATCGCCCATATCGTGATGCACCGTAAACAACGCTGCATCGGCATCGTAATCGATACCCGTAACCATGCTCCATGTAACCTGTGCTCCCAGGCCCTCTGCATGCTGCTGAAAACGCTCGCCGAGTTCGGCGCCACTCAAGAGCGGAATGCCCGGATAGTTCTCGACTTCATTGGTCGTGGCGATCTGTCCGCCCGACATGCCCTGCTCAAAGACAGTCGTCGTTAGGTTGGAGCGCGCCGCATAAATGGCCGCAGCATAGCCCGCAGGGCCGCCACCGATAATCGCAACATCGATTGACTGATCGGTAGTCATGAAGAATCCTCTCGTCGAAACGTTGTCGTTCTTTGCGCTCATACCCAAATTTACGTGAACATGACACTCATGCACTACAATGATAAACCGCGTATCAAAGCTGAAGGGGAGTTATCGATGGATCAAACGCAGACGAGCAACGACGCCCCCCTGCCAACGCAAAGCACTCCCCAACCGGAGCAAATGACCGTTTCACCTGCACAAAAACCCCTAGTAACCATTGTGCACGCATCGGTTGGATCGGGCCACAGAGCCGCCGCCAACGCGATTGCACAAGCATTTGATCTTATCCGCGGCACCAAGGGAATCCCTGAGGATGTTGAGATCGAAGTCTTGGATATTCTCGATTTTGGACGCATTAGGTTCGATGGTAATAAAACAGCAGCTTCGTTTACCGGCGCCACGCGTCCCATATATGACCTAACCTGGCGATACACGTTTACGGGACATCTGCTCTGGGGCGGAGGCACGGCATGGTCACGAATCATGTTCCCCGCCTTCAACGAATATGTCCGCACCCGCAGGCCCATTGCCGTGGTCGCAACACACATTACGGCAGCCAATGTTGCTGTGGGCGCCCGCGTCATCACGGGCATCGATTACCCAGTCATCTGCGTGCCAACGGACTATGAAGTTGAGGGTTTTTGGCCCCACAAGGACACTGACCTGTTCTGCGTGGCTAATGAGTTTATGGCCGAAACGCTGCGTCCGCGCAAAGTGCCCGAGACAAAGATCCGCATTACGGGAATACCCATTCGAGCCGGATTCGACACCGATTACAAGCGTGAGGATGAGCTGAGCAAGTTCAATCTTCCCGTAGACAAGACCGTTGTATTGGTAATGGCCGGAGCCAGCCTGCCGCAGCCCTACGTTCGCTTCCGAGCAGCGATGGATCACACGCTCCCCTTCCTGCGCAGCTTCGAAGACATGCACTTTGTCTTTTTGCCCGGCAAGGACAAGGAATACGCCGCTCGGCTCAAGACGCTCTTCGACGCCATGAAGCTCGAAAACGTCACGGTTCTGGACTACGTGGACGACATGGCGGCCCTCATGCACGGCTGCGACCTGGCAATCCTCAAATCGGGCGGACTCACCGTCACCGAGTGTCTGTGCGCGCATCTGCCGATGATCCTGCTGGGCAAGTCCTATGGCCAGGAAAAGGCCAACACCACGATGCTCACCGGCATGGGCGCCAGCATGCATGTCACCACCGCACGAGAACTCATCGTAACCCTACGTCACTTGCACGACCATCCCGAATCACTCAAAGCCCTACTCATCAACGGCGAAGTACTACGCCGCCCCCACGCAGCCGAGGACATCGCCATCGCGACCATGGAGCTCGTAGGCAAACCCCAAAAGCGCAAACGAGCCTTCTGCCGCTTCTACTGGGGAGGAAAGCCCGCGCATATCCGCTAGGGTCTTAATGTCCGCTAGCCTGCGGGAGGCCCTATATATTATCCCGTGCTCAAACATTCTCGCTTCGCTGCGAAACTGCGCGCGGGACGATATATAGGGCCTCCCGCAGGCTAGCTGCGTTAACGTACTAGCAGCTATACCAGATTCCCCACCAGTAAAATCTGCAAAGGGGAACCAGAAAATATAAATACGGTAAGCCGACGCTACAAAGGGACGGTCCCTTTGTAGCGTCGGCTTACTAGAAAAGTAAATATTGTTTCAAGCGAGTAGCCTCCCGCCCGCCTCTCACACATATCGTTCCACGCGCAGTTTCGCAGCGAGCGAAGCGAAGCGAGAATGTTTGAGCATGGAATGATATGTGTGAGAGGCGGGCGGGAGGGATATGAGCGCCCCTAGGCGACGCCGCTGGAGCCGAAGCCTCCTTTGCCTCGGTCGGTTTCGTCTAGTTCTTCTACTTCTACGAGGTTGACCGTGGGGACTTCTTGGATGACGAGTTGGGCTATGCGGTCGCCTTTGTTGATTTGGATATTGTTGGAGGGATCCAGGTTGATGAGGATAACCTTGAGTTCTCCTCGGTAGTGGGCGTCGATGAGGCCCGGCGTATTGACTATAGACAGGCCCTGCTTGATGGCCAAGCCGCTGCGGGGCTGGACGAAGCCGGCGTAGCCGTCGGGCAGGGCGATGGCCAGCCCAGTGGAGACCAGACGACGCTCGAAAGGCTTCAGAACGCAGTCCTCGTTGGAGCGCAGGTCCAGGCCGGCGTCTGTGGGGTGAGCGTATTTGGGAAGCTCGACGGTGGGGTCGAGACGCTTAATGTTGACGGTAATGTTGGACATGAAATCACCTTAGCTTGTCGAGCTCTTGCAGAAACTCATCGACGTCTTTGAAATCGCGGTAGACCGAGGCAAAACGGATATAGGCCACCTTATCGATCTTGGCCAAGCGCTTGAGCACCATGTCACCCAACTCATGGGACGTAACGGCCGTAAGCGTGCGGGAACGAAGCTCAACCTCGATATCGTCGATAATCTCATTGAGCTTCTTCGTGTCGATATCGCGCTTGATCGTAGCGCGCATCAAGCCGACAAGCAGCTTATTGCGATCGAATCGTTGCTTGGTTCCGTCTGACTTAATAACCTCGATAGGATCTTCGCAACGCTCGAATGTCGTAAAGCGATAATTGCACGAGCAGCATTCACGACGGCGCTTGATAGTATTATTCGATTCCTGCATACGGGAATCTACGACGCGGGTATGTGCCTTGCCGCATTTGGGACAGCGCATGGAACCTCCTCTTAAACGATAACAAGGGTACCATGCGACCGACCCGAAATCTTACGAACGGGCCGGAACTTTCAGAACTGCACCAGCATCAAGAGAGCCGCGATCGAGGTGATTGACGCTACGAATCATGTCGGAAGTCTCCTGTGTGGAAAGGCCATCGATGGGATGCTCCTGGGCAAGCGACCACAGGGAATCGCCGGACTGCACGCGAACCGTCTCGTAGGTAACGTTGGCTACGGAATCGGCATATGCAGCGTGACGAGCAGAAAAAACTGACGTGGCGAGCACAAAGAACAGGGTAAACGCCACGGCAACAGCAACAATCGTCGAGGCCTTCAGGGCAACAGGAGCCAAAGCAACGGACGCACGCTGGGTGCGAACGGGTTTAGTGGCCACGGTCTGAAAATGAGAACGTCCACCCTTCACGACCGTAAAGGCCGGCGATGCGGGCACCTCAAGCTTAAGAGCGAGGTTTCCCTGGACCATATCCGCTGCGTTCATTCTGTTCTCCTCTCGTTTGTTTTGACGAGAACTGTTTTATCAAGCCGCGGGGACAAAAAAGTCTAGCGCGGGAACGAGTGTTCGGTTATTATTATCTTCGAACAGTTGTTCCTGTCAAGCAAAAATAGAACATTTGTTTGGTATGGGTAGAGAGGAATCCCTGATGGCTCGCAAAATTACCAAGCGTCAGCAGCAAATTTACGACTTCATCAAGGAATATCAGCAGGAGAAGGGCTATCCGCCCAGTGTACGCGAGATGGCTTCGGCTGTGGGCCTTTCCTCCCCTAGCACTGTACATGCGCATCTCTCCGCACTCGAAGCACGAGGCCTGCTCAAGCGTGACGCCACCAAGCCTCGCGCTCTCGAGCTCTTTGACGAGGACGGATCTTCCGTCTCCATCTCAAAGTCCGATGAGTCCGCGGCGCCCCGTGGCACCGTATCGCTGCCTCTCGTAGGCCGAGTCGCTGCAGGGATTCCCATCCTTGCCGAGCAGAATATCGAAGACACCTTTACCATCCCAACCGAGATCGCAACGGACCAGGGGTCCTTTATCCTCGAGGTCCACGGCAATTCGATGATTAACGTCGGCATTTATAACGGCGACTACATCATCGTTCGTGAGCAGAAGAGTGCCATGAATGGCGAGATTGTCGTGGCTATGATCGATGGCTCTGCAACGGTCAAAACATTCTACAAGGAGCAGGGACGCGTTCGTCTGCAGCCCGAAAACGACACCATGGAGCCCATCTACGCGACGAATCCCACGATTCTGGGCAAGGTCGTCGGTTTGATGCGCCGGTTTTCGTAATGCAAAAACGCATCACTGTCTTTGATACTATTCGCGGGTTTACCATGCTGTCGATGGCGGGATTTCATGCCTGCTACGACCTTGCCTACCTATATGGTTGGAAGATGCCCTGGTTTACCCAGACCATCTTCCAGGACATCTGGCGTGCCAGCATCAGTTGGGTATTTTTGTTTATTGCCGGCTGGATGTGCACCCTCTCGCGCAACAACATCAAGCGTGCCGTCAAATATGCCGCTGCCGCTTTAGTTGTATGGGTCGCAACGACGCTCGTCACAGTCGATGACTCGGTGAACTTCGGCATCATTTTCTGCATGGCGGCGTGCACCGCCATTGTTGCACTCGCGCGCCCGGTTCTCGATAGGGTGCCGACAGTATGGGGTATAACAATTTGCCTCATACTCTTTGCCTGTACCTGGAGCATTCCTAAAGCGGTCTACCCTATCCCCTATCTAGCTTGGCTGGGATTCCCAGGTCCAGAATTTGTCTCCGGTGATTACTATCCGCTCATACCCTTCTTATTTATGTACCTCGCAGGCTTCTTTGCCGCCCGCACGGCACAAAAAGCAAACCTTGAAGCGCCAGCATGGGCCTATGAGAATCCCATCCCGATGCTCGCAAGCCTCGGACGCCATGCGCTGCCGTTCTACCTACTTCATCAACCCGTTATCTTAGGCGTGCTGGAGCTGATTTACTCTGTTCGGTAGCGCTCGAGACGCGTTGCGATACGGGCCGGAAGCTTTGCCACAATACGAACGCCATCTTCGAGGTATTCCTCGTGCAGAAGGGTTCCCTGTTCGTGCACGAGCGTGATTAACGCGCCCTCTCGATACGGGATATCGGCCGAGAGCAACACGTCCGTAGCGGCCGCTTCACGAGCGATGCGGTCGACTAAGTCATCAAGACCCTCACCCGTCTGAGCCGAGAACAGAACCGCCTCGGGATAACGCCGGCGAAAGCTCAAGCGGTCGACGCTATCGAGCAGATCAATTTTATTGAACACGGTAAGCGTTAGGCGCTCACCGGCACCAATCTCGTCCAGGACACGATCAACCGCCTCGAGCTGACGCTCGTAATCCTCATCGGAAGCATCCACGACTTTAAGAATCAAATCGGCGCCGAGCACCTCGGAAAGCGTAGATTTAAACGCGTCGACCAGGCCATGGGGCAGTTTTTGAATAAAGCCAACGGTATCGGTGATCGTCATGCCACGGCCACCGGGCAAACGGTACGAGCGCGTCGTGGGATCGAGTGTGGCAAACAGCTTATCCTGCGAAAGTACTGTGGATCCCGTCAATCGATTAAGCAACGTCGACTTACCGGCATTGGTGTAGCCAGCCAACGCCACGCGAAACGCCGGCGATTCAATACGGCTTTTCGATTGCACGTCGCGACGCTGTTCAACCTGTTTCAGTTCGCGTCGAAGAGCTGCGATCTTATTGCGAATCAGGCGACGGTCGACCTCGAGCTGGCTTTCGCCCTGACCAAAACGCGATCCAATGCCGCCACGCGTCTGCTCCTTGGCAAGATGGCTCCACATACCTCGCAGACGAGGCAGCAGATACTGCAACTGTGCCAGCTGCACCTGTAAGCGGCCCTCACGCGTCTGGGCATGCAGGCCAAAGATATCCAAAATCAACGCCGTACGGTCAATAATCTTAACCGGTTCGCCCACGGCTTTCTCAAGATAGGACTGCTGTGAAGGCGTCAGGTCGTCGTCGAAGATAACAACATCCGCATCCATGCGATGAACCAAACCGCACAGCTCCTCGACCTTGCCGGAGCCGATAAACGATTTGGGATAGGGCTTGACCAGGCGCTGCGACAAGCGTGCCACGCATTGGGCTCCAGCAGTGTGAGCCAAGCGCTCGAGCTCATCGAGCGAACGGTCGAGCGGCCAGGCATTATCGCGCCACTCAACACCAACCAAGACGGCACGCTCAGGTTCAGGCGCCGTAGAGACCAAGGGAAAACGTGCCATTAGACAGCCTCGATACGACGGCAGATATCATCAACGACCTCATCGATCGTAAACTCATCCATATCGAACCAAACAATGCGATCGTCACGTTTAAACCAGGAAAGCTGGCGCTTGGCATAGCGACGTGAGCGCATCTTGATAAGCTCACGGGCCTCATCCATGGTAATAGCGCCACGCAAGGCATCGATAATCTCTTTGTAACCAATTGCCTGCATCGATGTGAGCGCATCACCCAAGCCCTGGTCCATAAGGCCACGGACCTCATCAACCAGCCCCTGCTCAAACATAAGGTCGACACGCATGTTAATGCGCTCATAGAGCACTTCACGGCTACGCGTCAGACCAAACCACAAGGCATGATAACGCTCGCGCGGGACGCTGAATTTCGACTTCTGCTCGGCATACGACACACCGTCATCATGCATCTCGAGCGCACGAATCACACGACGCACGTTATGGGGATGAATCACGGCAGCAGATTCCGGATCGCGCTCGGCAAGCAGGGCATGCAGCGCCTCCTCGCCAATACGCTCGGCAAGTTCCTGATAGCCCGTGCGGCGTTCGTCCTCGAGTTCTCCCGAAGGAAAATCCATTTCATCGAGTGCAGCCTTGAGATACAGGCCCGTACCGCCGCAAAAGACCGGAAGACGTTGCTCGCCAAGCAAACGCTCGATATGCGCCCGGGCATCCGTCTGATAGAGCGCAGCTGAATACGCGACGCCCGGATCCACGATATCGACAAGGCGCAGCGGCACCGAGCACTCCTCGGGCATCATCTTGGCCGTACCGATGTCCATGCCACGATAGATTTGCATCGCGTCACAAGACAACACTTCGGACGAAAGACGAGCGGCCAGGCGGTCGGCAACATCGCTTTTGCCGACCGCCGTCGGACCGACAATCGCTACGGCAGAAAGGCTTGCACCGGTGGAAATCATTAGCGAGGCTCGCCCACGACGGAGCCAGACAGATACCACGTTTTGGCGACATCAACATCAACGTCGACGATTTTGCCGACGAGCTGATCGATGCTATAGCCAGCGGGAATCGGCGCATGCACCGTCTGGTTCTTGGGGCTTTTCCCCAGAAGAACAGCGTCGTTCTTCTTGCTCGTACCCTCAATAAGCGCAGGCACCACGGTGTGAAGCTCGCCCTGGTTATACTCGTGAGCCGTCGTCTCGATAACCTTGACCAGACGGTTAAAGCGCTCAAGGATAACCTCATGCGGGGTGGGATCATAAATCTCAGCTGCCGGGGTACCGGCGCGCTTGGAGTAAATAAACGTGTAGGCCTGGGCATAACGAACCGTCTCGGCAAGCGAGAGCGTCTGCTCAAAGTCTTCCTCGGTCTCGCCCGGGAAGCCCACGATGATGTCGGTCGAAAGCGCAATATCGGGCATACGGTTACGAATACGATCGACCAGACCCAGATAATCCTCGCGCGTATAACGACGATTCATCTCTTTAAGGATGCGCGTGGAACCCGACTGAACGGCCAGGTGGAGCTGCGGCATGACGGCAGGTGTCTCGGCCATGGCGTCAATGGTCTCAGGCAGCAGATCCTTAGGATGCGAAGAGGTAAAGAAGATACGCTCGACGCCCGTATCGCCCACAGCGCGCAGCAAGTCGGCAAAGCGCGGCTTGCCAAAGAGATCGCGACCGTAGGAGTTCACGTTTTGGCCCAGCAGCGTAATCTCGCGCACGCCCTGACGCACCAGACCTGTCACCTCGTCGACAATCTCCTCGAAGGGACGGCTCTTCTCACGACCACGGACGTACGGCACGATGCAGTACGTGCAGAAGTTGTTGCAGCCCGTCATGATGGGCACCCAAGCGTGATACTGCGTCTCGCGATGCCACGGCATACTCATGGCGTCGGTATCCTCATGCTCATTCGTACGGATATGGCGCTTGCCATCCAAAAACGCCTCGGCAATGAGCTCGGCCACGTGCGCAATAGAATGGGTGCCAAAAATGACGTTGACGTTATCGACGTTGGTGAGCAAGCCCTCGCCATCGCGTTGGGCGATGCAGCCGCCCACGGCGACCACGCGCTTACCCGAAGGCGAAGGAGGAAGGCTCTTGCAGGAATTGCACTGACCATACAGGCGCGTATCGGCAGCCTCGCGTACACAGCACGTCATGAACACGACAATATCGGCATGCTCGGGATCGAGCGCCATAAGACAGCCAAACGAATCGAGCAGGCCACTCACGCGCTCGGAGTCGTGCTGGTTCATCTGGCAGCCGAATGTGCGGATAAAGTAGGTTTTACCGGCAAGAATATCGCGTACGGAACGCTGGTCCATGAGCTTACATCCTAACGATGGTATCGACGGGCGCATAGGTGCTACGAGCGTGCAGATGGCTCGCTTACGCAACAGGCTTAACGTCGTCCATGACGACATTATCCATAGCAGCCCGATTAATCTGGTGAACGTAGATAGAGAGACGAATTGCCGTGCGCGACTCTCCGTTAATGAGAATATCGGAGAACACCGGCGCGCAGGAGACATCGAAGCCGGTCGGAATCAGAAAGCCGCGCGCAATGGCGACGGCCTTGATGGCCTGGTTGACGGCGCCAGCGCCGACGCATTGAATGTTGACGGGGACGCCATCTTTGACCATGCCGGCAATGGCGCCGGCAACGGACGCGGGCGATGATTTGCTTGATACCTTCAGGCAATCCATGAAGAAACTCCTGCGTTTAAAAGTACGTTTTAACTGCAATAACTGTATCGTACCGAGCGGACTCGGTAAAGATTTTATTCCTCTTTGGCGAGATCGAACGTCACCGTGATGCGATCACGCGAAACGCGAATCTTAGGGTCGCCGCACAGATTGAGGTAATACCGGGCGGCAAGGTCGTTAAAGTCACGCTCGACAGCACGCGAAAACTGCGCCATGTCTTCCTTGGCGATGCGAAGGCCTCGACGGTCCTTGGCAAGATCGACGGGAGCCGGCGCATGCGAGGTGGAATCGCGCTCGCGCAGCAGACGCGCGGTCACGCCGCGGACGGGCTTAATCTGTCCCGACAGAATACGGTGGGCAGTGCGCTCGGACATCTCGAGGCCCAGCCCGGAGCAGATCCGGATAAAGTCCTCGGCATCAGAGGCAAGGCCCAAACGATCGATAACCGGAAGCTCGCACTCGTCATCGATAAAGAGCAAGCGCGACGTATCGAGACGGCTCGAAGCCTGAGCGTACAGGGTCGCAGCAATCTCGGACGGAGAGCCCAGATACACATCGCAGCCACGCAGCTCCTCAAGGGCAAACTCGCACGCTGCGCGAATGATGTTATGGGGTCCACGAGCGCATACATAGCGACCGTCTACGTCTTTAACCGCCTGGGGCCAGCTCGACTGGTCGGCGCGCTCGCTCAAGCGATCGGTGGCAACGCACACCTTAAACGCGGAACCCAAATCGACGCCCGATGTAACAACGCGTGCCTCATCCGTGTTCTGCTTGATAGAGAACAGCGCCATACCACGACCGTGAACACCCCAACGGTCCATTTTCATGCTCTCAAGCTTGGAGGTGACACGGGCATCGAAGATACGCTCCTGCATGTCCTGCGGCACACCCGAACCGTTATCCAGGAAGAGGAGGGTGCGAACACCCTCCTCCTTGGTCGTGGCGAGATAGACCTTATCGGCTCCGGCATCGCGAGCATTACGCAGCATCTCGATGACAATGTCCTCTACATGCTGAATGTCATGCTTGGCCTGACGGCGCTCGGCCTCCGAAACGCGGAGGCGGACATACCCCTCGCCAAGGTTTTCCTCGACGCGAAGGTTGCCCTCCCCCGACATCGACGCGATAAATGAGATGAGCTCGTTCGCGTCGTTCATGTTATTTAGCGATATCGACGGCACGGCTCTCGCGAATCACGACAACGCGCACCTGACCGGGATACTCCATCTCTTCCTCGATCTGATGGGCGATATCGTGCGCAAGCACCGTGGACTGGGCATCGGAGATCTTGTCCGGCTGAACCATGACATGAACCTCGCGACCGGCCTGCATGGCATAGGTACGCTCGACGCCTTCGTGAGAGTTGGCAATCTCCTCGAGCTTCTCAAGACGCTTAATGTAGTTCTCGGCCGACTCGCGGCGGGCACCGGGACGAGAAGCGGAGACGGCATCGGCAGCCTGGACCAGAACGTCGAGCACCGTGTTGGGGTCGACATCGGCATGATGGGCCTCGATCGCGTGAACGATAACGGGCTTCTCGCCATAACGGCGGGCAAGCTCGGCGCCAATCACAGCATGCGGGCCCTCAACGTCGTGGTCGATGGCCTTGCCCAGGTCGTGCAGAAGACCGGCGCGCTTGGCGGTCACAACATCCAAACCAAGCTCGGAGGCCATCACGCCGCAAAGGTCGGAAACCTCAAGCGAGTGCTGCAGCACGTTCTGACCAAACGAGGTGCGGTAGCGCAGAGCGCCCAGGGTCTTGACGATCTCGGGGTGCAGGTCGTGGATACCGGTATCGAAGGCGGCCTGCTCGCCGGCCTCGCGCACACGCTGCTGAACCAAGTCGGCAGCCTTGTGATACATCTCCTCGATGCGGGCGGGGTGAATGCGGCCGTCGGCAATAAGGTTCTCGAGCGCCACGCGGGCAGTCTCACGACGGACCGGATCGAAGCTCGAAAGCACGACGGTCTCGGGGGTGTCGTCAATCACGAGGTTGACGCCAGACACCTGCTCAAAGGTGCGGATGTTGCGACCCTCGCGACCGATGATGCGACCCTTGAGGTCATCGGAGGGAATGTGCACGGAAGTAACGGTGACCTCGGCGGTATGGTCGGCGGCGCAACGCTGAATCGCCAGGGAGAGAATCTCCTGAGCGGTCTTGTGGCACTCGGCGCGGACCTGCTGCTCGGACTCGCGGATGATGGTGGCCGCCTCGTGGGTAACCTCGCCGCGGACCTTGTCGAGCAGCTCCTTGTGAGCGTCCTCGCGCGTAAGGTCGGCAATACGCTCAAGCTCGGAAGTCTGCTTGGCGCAGAGCTCCTCAAGCTCGCGAGAGCGCTTCTCGACCTGACCGGCCTGGCTGGACAGCTGATGCTCGCGCTTATCAAGAGCATCGTTGCGGCGATCGAGCGATTCTTCGCGCTGCATCACGCGATTTTCGAGCGTGCGAATCTCGCTCTTACGCTGCTTGTCCTCGGCCTCGGCGGCCTGCTTGTTCTTAATGATCTCTTCCTTAGCCTCGAGCAGAGCCTCTTTTTTGAGGGTCTCGGCTTGACGCTTTGCATCACCGATCAGGGACTCTGCCTGCGCGTGTGCCGACTGAATCTTTTCGTCGGCCTCGTGAAGACTACCCTGCTTGGCGGTGCGCATGTAGGCAATGGCGGCGATGGCACCCAAAACGATGCCAACGAGCGCTGCAATGATAGGCATGCTCACTCCTTTTTATGGATTCGTTACACAGCAAAGCGAACCGTCCTTACGAACGGCTCGCGACATTTGAGTAATATGGGCGCAGCTTATACGGGTCGGATACAGATAAACATATAAACAAACTCATCACAGATGAGCACATATCACAAAGCAAATGACAGTGATTATCCTACGTTGAACCGCAACAACTGTCAAATAAACGCACCCGGCACGGCGCCAATCAAGCGGTGAACGGCAGGGGCGTAACGGGTGAACGCTTACACGGCGCATTCCTCGCTTGAGGCATCGAGGCGCGCCTTAACGGCATCGGCGGCGATGTGATACGAGAAGCCTTTACCCATCAAAAATCTGACGAGCTTTTCGAATGCACGTACTTCGGGAACGCGACGTTTAGCGAGCAAAGCCGAAGCGCGGGCCAAGTCGTCGTCCACAGCAAAATAAGCCTCGGGATACCCGGGGATATCGTCAAGTACGACATGACGGCGCTTGAGTTCAACCTCGATCTTGCGCTGTCCCCAGCCGCGACGTTTGCGTTCTTCGATAAAGTACGAACAAAAGCGGTTCTCATCCAAAAACCGATACTCGGTCGCTCGAGCAACCGCAAAATCGATCGCAGGCTGTCGAAAGCCATAGCGCGCCAACTTATCGCGCACCTCGCCCGTGGCATGATCGCGGCGCGAAAGCATCTCGGTCACCATGGTGAGTGCACATTTACGTTCGATAAGCTGCACCGCCTCGCGAAAGTCATTCCAATCACAGGGAAGGTCGGGGCGGTTCTTAACGTACAGGCGCGCCACGCGCACGGGAATCCAAATGGAACGTTCGAAACCGCCCTCAAGATCGCAATCGATATGCGCGCAGGGCTTTTTAGACGCATAACCGCTCGAGAACGAGGAAGCCGCCTTCTTATCGGGAAAGACGACCGTGGCCTCGGTCACCGTATACGACATGTCGGCATCCGCTACTCATCGTCATCGTCGAGCATCGCGGAGCCATCGATGGCGTACAGCTCATCAAACTCCTCGGGTGCGGGTTGGTCGGTCAACTCAACCTCGGAGGGGGCATCATCGTCATACTCAAGACCGCAGGCAAGGCGAACTTTGTGCTCGATCTCGTCAGCGCAATCCGGGTGCTCGCGCAGGAACGTCTTGGCGGCCTCGCGACCGTTGCCGAGCTTATCCTCGCCATAGGCAAACCAGGACCCCATCTTTTTGCAGATGCCGCACTCGACGGCCATATCCAGAATCGAGCCCTCTTTGGAGATGCCGGTGCCGTACATGATGTCAAACTCAGCCGAGCGGAACGGAGCGGCCACCTTGTTCTTAACGACCTTGGCACGAACGCGATTACCGATAACCTCGTCCTTGAGCTTGATGGTATCGATTTTGCGAATATCGATTCGCACGGAAGAGAAAAACTTGAGTGCGCGGCCGCCCGTGGTGGTCTCGGGGTTGCCGAACATGACGCCGATTTTCTCGCGCAGCTGGTTAATGAAGATGCAGGTCGTGTTGGACTTGGAAAGCGAGCCGGCGAGCTTGCGGAGCGCCTGGCTCATCAAGCGAGCCTGCAGACCCACCGTCGTGTCACCAATCTCGCCCTCGATCTCGGCACGCGGAGTCAAGGCGGCTACAGAGTCGACAACAATGGCGTCGATGGCACCGGAGCGCACAAGCATATCGACGATCTCGAGCGCCTGCTCGCCCGTATCGGGCTGGGAAATGAGGACCTCGTCGATATCGACGCCAATGCGCGCGGCATAGGTGGGATCTAGCGCGTGCTCGGCATCGATAAATGCAACAACGCCGCCCATGGCCTGCGCCTCTGCAAGGATCTCGAGTGAAAGCGTTGTCTTACCGGAGGACTCGGGGCCATAAATCTCGACGATACGGCCGCGCGGCACGCCGCCGATACCCAAGGCGGCATCGAGCGCCAGAGAGCCCGTCGGAATAGCCTCGACCTCGAGCTCGGGACCGCCGTCGCCATACCTCATAATAGAGCCCTGGCCGAACTTCTTCTCAATCTCGGCCTTGGTGGTGGCGATCATCTCATCGCGCTCTTTACCCGTCGTGCGTGCATGAACGGTACGTACGGGACCTGAATTCTTGGCCATGAATAGCCCTCCTCTTAACAACCTGAAACGATAATAAACGAACGGCTGTTCGTGGTCAACCGTTCAGATTCATCATATGTACCCGACCATTCCAAAACCCGACCAAACGCCGACCAATCACCGACCAAACGCTTGACCACGCCAATCACAAATAGAGGTGCACGAATAAATTTAGGCCTTATACCAGCGCAAACACCAATTCCGTCAAAGGTCCCTATCTCCACAATTAAGGGGCCCTAAGGCCCCTTAAACCATGTCTATTCCATAGAATTGAGCACGCGAACAATGCGCTCCAAAGCCTCCGCGACCGCATGGGCACGAACGCACGACCGATCGCCCTCGTAATGACAGCGCGCAGACTCGACAACCGGCGCTCCCCCATCGGCCGCGCGATACGCCCAGCCAATATAGAACGTACCGGCGGGGTCTTGCTCGGTGCCGCCACCGGGCCCAGCATAGCCCGTTGCGCTTACGGCTATATCGCTCTGATAAAGGTCCAGCGAGCCCGCGGCCATCTCACGCGCCGTCTGGTGCGACACTGCGCTAAACCGATCGAGCGTTTCCTGCTCGACGCCAAGCACGCGATGTTTGATTTCATCGCAGTAGGTCACCGCACCTCCACGAAGCACCGCCGAGGCACCCGGGATATCGGCAATCGTCGAGGCGATCATGCCCGCCGTCAGCGACTCCGCCGTCGACACCGTCACACCACGGGCACTCGCGTGCTCGACAATATCGCGCGCCAACTCCTCGTTGTTTGCGGCGATCTGCAAATAAGACTCCGTCATATCCACCAGGACCTAGACCGAAAAGACGATCTTACGGCAGTTCCAGAAGTACTGGGCACCCGAGACAATGGTCAAAATCACGGCGATGACGTACAGGAAGCGCGACACCGAATAGACACCGAGCAGCAGCGACACCGGCCCCAGCTGAAGACCGGCCATCGCAAAGACGCACAGATAGCCGCAGATAGAGACCATCGTGGTCGCCGTCTTGTACTTGCCGAGCTTATCGGCGGCAACGACTACACCGGCAGCACTCGCGACCATGCGAAGGGCGCTCACCAGCAGCTCACGGAACAGAATGATGAACACGGACCACACGGTCACCGCGCCAAAATCAAGGAACAGCAGCAGGGCCGAAAACACGAGCAGCTTATCGGCGATGGGGTCCAAGAACTTGCCAAAATCGGTGATCTCGTTGCGCGAGCGCGCCAGATAGCCGTCGACCTTATCGGTGCACGACAGGATCACATATAGAATGAAGGCAGCGGCGGCGAGCGGGCCGTCGAAGGTGCTCCAGTCCGTACCGGCAACGCTCGTGTGAGAAAGCGCCGACACGATCATGAACACCGGGATAAAGGCGATGCGAACGCACGTCACGATGTTGGCGGGCGTCCAAACACTCGTCAGTTCCTTATTGCTCTCGTTTGCCACGACGCTCTCCTACTCCACAACATGACCGATAAGCTCATAGCAGAAGCTATCGGTAAACTCGACGGTCAGAATATCGCCCACGGACGCCTCGCTGGCGTCCAGATGCACCGCGCCATCGGAATCGGGCGCCTGGAACCAGGCGTGACCGATCAGCTCGGCGCCGTCCTCAGTCTCTTCGATGCCATCGACGATCACCTGGGCGCGCTCGCCCACATGGGCCGCCGTGGCGGCAAAACCGAGCGACTCGGCCAGATCCATGGCCTCCTGGGCACGCTCGAGCTTGACCTCCTCATCGACCTGGCCCTCCATCTTGGCGGCCAGGCTGCCCTCCTCACGCGAGTAGGCGAAAACGCTCGTGTAGTCAAAGCCGACGGTGTCCATAAAGTCGATAAGATCGCGAAACTCGTCGTCGGTCTCGGTCGGGAAGCCAACCATGGCCGTGGAGCGAATCACAATACCGGGGATGCGCTCGCGAAGGTCGCGGAACAGATCCTCGAGCTCCTGGCGCGAACCGGAGCGACGCATGGCCTTGAGGATGCGCGCATCGCAGTGCTGTACGGGGATATCGATATAGGGCAGCACCTCGGGCGTATCGCGAATCGTCTCGATAAGCTCGTCGGTCATGCCCTCGGGCTGCAGATAGAGCACGCGGACCCAGACGTTATGCGGGCGCACAGCCTCGGCGACGGCACGCAGCAGCTGCGCCAGATTGCGCGGCGAGCCCTCGGCGACGTCCTCGTCGGCAAAGTCGGTGCCCCAAATGCCCGTGTCCTGGCCGATCAGCACGATCTCGCGCACACCGCCGGCAACCAGGTCGCGCACCTCGGAGATAATGCTCTCAGCATTGCGCGAATGATAGCGACCGCGAATGTAGGGGATCATGCAGAAGCTGCAAAAACGATTGCAGCCATCGGAAATCTTGACGTAGGCAACAGCGCCCTCGACGGTACGCTTGACCTGCGGGATATAGGCCGCGATCTCACGTTCGAAACCCAGCACGCCATCGATGACCGCCACGATGCCGTCCTCCTCGTCGGCCTTCACAAAGGCAGCGACCTCAGGCAGCTCGTCAGGCAGGTCATCGCCATAGCGCGACGGCACACAGCCGCACATGACGATGGGGCAGGCGCGAACGCCGTCCTGCACCTCATTGGCGAGCTCGAGCGTGGTCTCGATGCTCTCGGACGTTGCGGAGGCGAGGAACGAGCATGTATTGACGATGGCGATATCGGCATCCTGCGGGTCGAATGCCTCCTCGTAGCCCGCAGCGGTCAAAAGAGAACGCATGCGGTCGGTGTCAACCTCGTTCTTAGCGCACCCGAGGGTGATGTAGAGCACGGAGCCCAAAGGTGTATCCATGTTGGAGAGCGGTCCTTTCGAATGTTATTAGCGGTAGTTGGTGAACTGCAGCGGCTGGCCGTAGTCCTGGTCGCGCAGGAACTGGATCACCGTCTGAAGCGCATCCTTAGAGGCCGAGGTAACGCGCAGTTTATCGGCCTCGATGGTCACCTTGACCTTGAGCTTTTGATCCTTGATGTCCTTATTGATCTTCTTGGCGGTCGCCTGGTCAATGCCCTCGACGATATGGCCGAGCACGCGCACGGTACCGCCCGAAGCCGCCTGCGACGCGTCCCAAGAGACAGCCTTAAGATCGATGCCGCGCTTGATGAGCTTAGAGCTCAGCACGTCAATGATCTGCTTGGAGACAAAATCGGCCGGGGCATTGATCGTAAAGAGCTTGTCGCCCTTCGAAAGCTCGATGGTGGCGCCGGAGTCCTTGAGGTCATAGCGCTGAGAGATCTCGCGGGTGGTCTGTTGGAAGGCGTTATCGACCTCCTGCATATTGACCTCGGACACAACGTCGAAGCTGGAATCTTTAGCCATGGTTCTTCCTTTCGGTACGGGGAGCCTTAGTAGCTGTCGTACGAATAGTCATCTGAATCGTTTGCAGTCTGGCCGTCGGATGCCGTGTCGGTACCGTCGGTAGATTGGGCGTCGGTGCCGTCGGTAGACTGGGCGTCGGTGCCGTCGGCGGTATCGGTGCCGTCGGCACTCTCACCGTCTTCGGAGTCAGTGGTCTCCTTCTTAGGAACGGTAATGGTCACGCGCGCCACGCCCGATGTCTTGGTGTCGTAGCGAACCTTTTCACCGTTCTTGGTAACCGTGACATCGGAGGGCTTGGACGTGGTGATCTCGATCGAGGACTCGGGCGTGTACTCCTGCTCAAAGGGACCGGTTGCCTGGGCGCCAAAGACCGATTTACCGTCGACCTTGACCTCGATCCAGGCGGTCTTGCCCTTGGCAACGGAGACCTTGACCTTGATAACCTCGTCCTCTTTCTTTTTCGCGTTCGCCTTGGCGGCATCGGAATCGGCAGAATCCGTCGCCTCGTCGATGCCTTCATCCTCGTCAACAGATTCGGTCGTCTTGGAAGACTTCTTGGTCGTCGTCTTGGTGGCCGCGGGCGTCTCGGGCGTCGACTCGGGTGCAGAAGAGCCGCAGCCACGCAGGAGGACCACGATGAGCAGAATCAACAAAAGCGCCACGGCACCGATGCCGGCGTAGATGATGCGCGGATCGAGTCCATTGTTCTGGGGGGCACGTCCACCGCCGCGTCCGCGATTAGAGCCACCGCGACCGTTTACCTGCGGCATACGGCCGCGACTGCTATCGGGACGACCACGATATCCGCCTTGGCTCTGCGAGCCGCGCTGACCCGAACGCGGCGCAAGCTCGCCACGGTTCTGATAGCCACGCTGGCCAGAGCGAGGCGCCGAAGAGCGTTGCCCGTAAGGCTGCGATTGAGAACGGAGGCGCGGCGTCACCTGCGTGGTATCGGCGTCGGCATATCCACCGTGGGAACGCCCGGCAGAAACTCCGCGATAACCACGACCGGAGTAGCCACCGTCGCCGTAACCGGCGCGGGGATCGCGACTCAACCCGCGAGCGGCGGGAAGCGCACGATCATCCGGCATGGGCGTACTGCGAAAGCGATCTCGCTGAGAACGAATCTCCTCGCTGGAGCCCGTCTCGGTGATATAGCCCGCCTGCGGAGGGCGCTGGCCGTACCGCGTCGAGCGACCACCCTGAACCATCAGAAAGCGTCCGTTATCGACCGACGAACGCGAGTTAACGTAGCCGGCAGCATCCTGAAAACGACCGCCCTGCTGCGAGGTCTCGCGTTCATATGCCATGAGGTCATCAAAATAAGCGTTGACGACCTCGCGCGGGTTAAGCCCCAAAAAGCGAGCATAGCTCGAAATCATGCCCTGCGCATAGCCGCGCGGAGGCATCGATGCAAAGTTACCGGTCTCGAAAAACTCGATGATCTGCGGCCTGATTTTGATGGTGTTGGCGACCTGCTGGATGGAAAGGCCCATCCGGCGACGCTGCTCGAGCAGCATGTCACCAAAGCGTGCAGCCATCAGAATCCTCCAAACTCACGATCTTCACGTGCCATCTCGGCGTCGACAGACTCCAACGCGGCAAGCCCCTCCTCGTCCAGCAGGACCTCGCGCGGCTTGGAACCATCGGGCGGGCCGACGACACCCTTTTCTTCCAGCATGTCCATAATACGCCCGGCGCGCGCATAGCCAACCTTGAGGCGGCGTTGCAGCCCAGATGTGGAGCCCAGCTGCGATTCCACCACAATATGGGCGGCCTCCCAGATAAGCGGGTCGTCATCTTGCGGTTCGGCAACGCCCGTGCGAACAATGCCGCCACCAGCCATGGACATGGAAGCGGGCGCCACGGCAGAGAGAATCTCCTCATGGTAGTCGGGCTCGCTTTGCGACTTAACGAACTCGACAATCTCGTTGATTTCGTCATCCGAGACAAAGCAGCCCTGGATACGGCGGGGCTTGCCCCAGTCGACCTTGGAGAACAGCATGTCGCCCAAACCGGTGAGCTTTTCGGCACCCATCTGGTCGATGATGACGCGCGAGTCGATGCCCGTGGCGACGTTAAAGGCGATGCGGTTGGTGATATTGGCCTTGATGAGGCCCGTCACCACGTTGGAGCTGGGGCGCTGCGTGGCCACGATAAGATGAATACCGGCGGCACGGCCCAGCTGTGCAATACGCACGATCGAGGCCTCGACATCCTTACCGGCGACCATCATCAGGTCCGAGAGCTCGTCAATGATGATGACCAGGTAGGGCATCTTTTGCGGCGGGTTGTCGTAATGCTCAAACTCGCCGGCAGCCTGCTTTTCGTTGTAGGTCGAGATCTTACGCACGTTAAGACGCTCGAAGACCTTCAGGCGACGCTCCATCTCGGACACGGCCCATTGCAGAGCGCTCGCGGCCTGCTTGGGCTCGGTCACTACAGGCACGTAAAGATGCGGCAGACCGTTATAGCCCGCAAGCTCGACGCGCTTGGGGTCGACCATGATCAGGCGAACATCCTCGGGAAGGGCGCGCATGAGCAGGGTCGTAATGATGGAATTGATCATCACCGACTTACCAGAACCGGTCGTACCGGCAATAAGCAGGTGGGGCATCTTGGCGAGGTCGGCGACAACCGGCGTGCCCTCGGCATCGCGGCCGATGGCCAGCTCGAGCGGGCCGCCCTTCACATAGGGCAGCACGTCGCCCAAATTGACGTTTTGGCGCTTGCGATTGGGAATCTCGATGCCCACGAGCGAGGTGCCGGGGATTGGGGCAAAGATGCGCACCGACTGAGCAGCGAGCGAAAGCGCGATATCGTCCTCGAGGCTCGAAATCTTGCTCACGCGCTCGCCCTCGCCAGGTTGCAGCTTAAAGGTCGTCACCGTGGGGCCGGCGATCCAGCCGACCACGCGGGCACTGCGGCCAAACTCAAGCAACGTGGACTGAAGCGACTCGGCAGTCTGCTCAAGTTCCTTGTCAGAAGACGCGGAGGATGCCGACTGCGGGTTGGCATGCAGGATTTCGAGCGGCGGAAGCTTGAGGCCGTCCTCTTCTTCGCCCTCGTTATCTGCGGTGCCGCCATCCGCTCCCCCATCGCTAGCCGCAGCCGATTCGACAGCACTCGAGGCAGGCACATCGGCAACCTTGGAATGCTTCAAGAAGTCGGGAATCTGAGGTGCTGCCGAAACAGGATTCACGGCAAACGGCGGCTCGGACTCGTCGATCTTATCGGGGTCGTCTTCCATCGAAAGCTGACCGGTTACCTGGTCGCGCTTTGCATGGCGACGCGGCAGCAAAGTTGTCTTTGCGGTCTCAATCGGAGCCTCGTCGTCCTCGTCATCGCCCTCGGTGAGCTCAATCTCGCTATCGGACCAAGACGGGTCAGGCTCACTCGTATTCAACTTGGGTGTGGCCTTGCCCTTCTTGACATGACGGCGCGGCATCAGCGTCGTCTTAGCGCGCTCGGCCTCCACGGCATCGGATACGTCGACAAACGGATCCTCGTCCTCGTCGTCATCGTCCAAAACCGGGTCTACATCGTTACCCATGACCGTGGTCACGGCAGCATCAGAGCCCTTTTGACGAAGAATGCTCAGGTGCGGACGGGCAACGCCGGGCACCGACAGGGCTTCGTCGTCACCCCACGGGCTGGCGTTGACATCGGCACGACGGCGCTCGGCAAAATCGGCCGCGCGGTCGCGAGCAGAGCGCAAAACGCCGCCAACCGAAAAGCCGATGATGACCAAGCCCACGACGACAAGGCCCAACAGGACCACCATCGCGATAGGCTTACCCAGGGCATTCTGCAGCGCACTCGCAATAAACGCACCGATGTAGCCACCCGAGGCGGACAGATTTTGCGGCGTGAACATAAGGTCACACGAGTCGCTCGTACCCGGCACCACCAGCGAAAGAATGGAGACAACGGCGATAAAGACCACGGCTCCGCCCGCGACCGAGCGAATGTTGAGCGGCGAGTCCTCGCCTAAAAAGAGCGTGGCGGCAAACAGCAAAATGACGATCGGCAGCACGTAGGCGCCCAGACCAAAGCCCAGGTGGTAGAAACCGGCAACCGCAGCCGTAACGGGTGCAGTCGCCGGCGAAATCACGGCAATGAAGGACGCAATCGCCAAAACGGCGATGACCACGCCGGCGATATCGCGGTTGGCCGAGGGCTCCACCAAGGGCTCAAAATCGTCGAAGTCCGCCTCGTGGCCCTTATTGGCACGCAGATGGGAACCGGCACCCTTAGCAGATGCCGGTTGGTTATTGGCCTTATTACCTTTGGCGTTTTGTGCAGATCCGCGCGCCAAACTAAACCTCCATGACGACCGGGATGATCATCGGACGGGTGCGCGTACGGCTCCAGATAAAGTTAGAAAGCGAATCACGCACGGCCTTACGAATAGCATCGGAACCGCTGCTCGTAAAGCTGAACTTGCCCTTCTCGATCGTCTTCATGATGGACGCGGAGGCATCCTCGGAGAACTGGTCGTCGATGGCAAACGAGACGCCGCGGCCCGAGAACTCGATGGCCTCGATTTTCTTATGCTTAAGCGAGACGATGGCAACAGCGGTAACCATACCGTCGTTGGCGAGCTTCTGACGATCGCGCAGGACGATGGGGTCGGTATCGCCGATACGCAGGCCGTCGACGTAGACGACGCCGGACTCGACGGGCGTACCGCGTTTGACGATACCGCCGCGCATCTCGAGCGTGTCGCCGTTATCGAGGATAAAGATATGATCGTCCTTGATGCCCATCTTGCGAGCCAGCTGGGCATGGGCGCGCAGATGCACGGCTTCACCGTGAACCGGCATAAAGTACGTGGGCTTGGCCATGGCCATCAGGAGCTTGAGCTCCTCCTGGCTACCGTGGCCCGAGACGTGGACAAGAGCGCGGTTCTTATCCCACACGTCGCAACCGAGCTTGGCCAGGCTGTTGACGACCTGCTGGACGGCCTTCTCGTTACCGGGGACCGGCGTTGCCGAGAGGATGACGGTATCGCCCTCGTGGATGGAGAGCGTCTTGTGTTCGCCGTTGGCCATGCGCGAAAGGGCCGACAGGGGCTCGCCCTGCGAACCGGTGCACATGACGACGATCTTGTCGTCAGGCAGGTTGTCGATATCGAAGGCATCGATGATATCGGCGTCATCGATGTTGAGGTAACCGAGCTCGCGCGCCACGCGGGTGTTGGTGAGCATGGAGCGACCGGTCACGACGACCTTGCGGCCACACTTGCGGGCGGCGTCGCAGATCTGCTGCAGACGATGGATGTGGCTCGAGAACGACGCGACGAACACGCGGCCCGGAGCATTCTTGATGGCATGCAGCAGATTGGGGCCAACCTCGGCCTCGGACTTGGTAAAACCGGGGACCGTGGCGTTGGTGGAGTCGGACAGCAGCAGGTCGATGCCCTGCTTGGCAAAGCGGCTGATAGCGGCATAGTCGGGCGTGACACCGTCGATGGGCGTCTGGTCGAGCTTAAAGTCGCCGGTGTGCATAACGGTGCCCTGGTTGGTGCGGATGAACACGCCCAGAGCGCCCGGGATTGAGTGCGTCATCGAGAAGAAGTCGAGCGAAATGCCACCCAGATTGACGTGGCTACCGCCCTTGACCTCACGGAACTTGGGTGCACGAATACGAAACTCGGAGAGCTTACCCTCGATAAAGCCAAGCGTCAGCTTGCTCGAGAAGATGGGCACCTTGTTGTTGAGGTCCTGCAGCAGATACGGTAGCGAACCGGTGTGGTCCTCGTGGCCGTGAGTGACGACGATGCCGCGGAGCTTTTCCTCGTTCTCCAGAACATAGGTGTAATCCGGGAGTACCAGATCGATACCAGGCTGGGAGTCATCCGGGAACATGAGACCGGCGTCGACGAGCACCATGTCGTCGCCGCACTCGAAGACCGTCATGTTCTTGCCGATGCCGTCAAGGCCACCGAGCGGAATGATCTTCAAGGGAGATGATTTTTTAGCTGCCATAGGTTAGTGTGGTTTCCTTTCTTCGAAACGGGTCTGGAACAACCGGCGGGGCGCTTCTGGCAAACCGACCGCCGGGAACGTACAAACATGCATCATAGAGTCGACGCAGTAACCTCAGTATGATACCCATTTGCCCACCAACAGACCACCCATGCATCAAAGCCCCATCTGAACTGGTCCATCCCGCCGGTTTCCCGTGGGGCGGGCACTGATGAAGTTTCCTGCTCTACAGTCCTGCTCACGACGGAGGCCACATTAAGTGGCCTCCTGTTCGTGCGGAACTCGCGATAAACTTCATCAGTGCCCGCCCCACGGGAAACCTGCCAAATAGAGACAGGTTTATTTTGGTCGGTTTTATCTGGGAAGATGCTGCTGCGGCTATCTACAGATCTGTAATCTGACTACTGAATAGACTGTCTAACTAAATAGCGAGCGGCATTAACCAGCCCTTTTGCTTGCGCCCGGGAGGGACGCATATGAAGTTTATCGCGAGTTCCGCACGCAAAGGAAAGCACTTAATATGCTCTCCGTGCGAGCAGGACTGTAGAGCAGGAAACTTTACCTGCGGCCCCGCCGAGAATAGCAAAAGGGCGACCCCCTTAGGAGTCGCCCTTGTTGAGCTGCTTATGTACGGCTGTTACTCGGCGTCGTGGTGACGGCGAGGCTTTCGGCCTCCGTTGTCGCCGGGACGGCGCGGACGGTCACTGCGCTCAGAGCGCTCGCGACGCGGACGCTCACGGCGCTGGAAGTGCTCGCCGTCACCCTCGGAGGCACCCTCGGCACGAGCCGGGGCCTCGGGCTTGTCAAGACGATCGAGCGAGATCTTGCCGCGATCGTCGACCTCGATGACGACGACCTTGACCTCGTCGCCCACGTTGAGGACGTCCTCGACCTTCTCCACGCGGCCCTTGGCGACGCGGGAGATGTGCAGCAGGCCGTCCTTACCGGGCAGCAGGTTCACGAAAGCGCCGAACGGCTGGATGGAGACAACGCGACCGGTGTACTCCTCGCCCGGCTCGGGAACCTTGATGATGAGCTTAATGCGCTCGACGGCCTGATCGACGGACTCGCCGGTGCCGCCGACAAAGACGGTGCCGTCCTCCTGGATGTCGACCGAAGCGCCGGTCTCGTCCTGGATGCCGCGGATGACCTTGCCGCCGGAACCGATGACGTCGCGGATCTTATCGGTCGGAACCTGGATGGAGACGATGCGCGGAGCGGTGCTGCGCGTGGTATGACGCGGCTCGGGGATCACATCGAGCATCTTCTGAAGGATGAAGGCGCGGCCCTCCTTGGCCTGCTGCAGGGCTCGGGCCAGGATGTCGAAGGTGAGGCCGGTGGCCTTGTTGTCCATCTGCAGGGCGGTGATGCCCTCGGTGGTGCCGGTGACCTTAAAGTCCATGTCACCCAGGAAGTCCTCGAGACCCTGGATGTCGGACAGGACCACGGTCTTGCCCTCCTCCTGGATCAGGCCCATGGCGATACCGGAGACCGGGCGCTTAATGGGCACGCCGCCGTCCATAAGGGCGAGCGTGGAACCGCAGGTCGAAGCCATCGAAGAGGAGCCGTTGGACTCCATGACCTCTGAGACCACACGGATGGCGTAGGGGAACTCGTTCTCGTCGGGAAGCACCGGAAGCAGAGCGCGCTCGGCCAGGTTGCCGTGACCGATCTCGCGGCGCTTAGGGCTGCCCATGCGGCCAGTCTCGCCGGTGCAGAACGGCGGGAAGTTGTAGTGGTGCATGTAGCGCTTGCCCTCGGTGGGCTCGATGGTATCCAGACGCTGGCCCTCGTTGAGCATACCGAGCGACAGGACGGAGAGCACCTGGGTCTGACCACGCTGGAACAGGCCGGAACCGTGAACGAGCGGCAGGTAGTTGTCCTTCACCATGATGGGACGGATCTCGTCGGCGGCACGACCGTCGACGCGCTCGCCGGTCTCGACGACCATGGTGCGCATGGCCTTCTTCTCGAGCTTCTTGAGTGCCACGGGGATCTCGCGCTCCCAGGCAGCCTGCTCCTCGTCGGTGAACTCGGCGCGGATGGACTCCTTCAGAGCCTCGACCTTACCGATGCGGGAAAGCTTGTCGGCGTCGCGCAGGGCAGCGGCCATCTCGTCGTAGTGGGCGAAGATGCGCTCCTGGACCTCCTCGACGGGCTGGTCAAGCGGGTACTCCTTCTTGACGATAGCGCCGTTGACCTGCTCCCACTCGGCGACGAACTCGTCCTGAGCCTGGCAGAAGGCAGCGAGGGCCTCCTGGCCAAACTTCATAGCGGCGAGCATGTCGTCCTCGGAGATCTCCTCGGCGCCGGCCTCGACCATCGAGATAAAGTCGGCAGAGCCGCCCAGCTCCAGGTCCAGGTCGGAGTTCTCGCGCTCCTCATAGGTGGGGTTGACGATAAACTCGCCGGTCTCCACGTTACGGCCGATGCGCACGCAGGCAAGCGGGCCCTCGAAGGGCACGCCGCCGAGCGTCATAGCCAAAGAGGCGCCCATGACATTGATGACGTCGAAGGGGTTAACCTGGTCGGCGACGAGCGAGGTGGCGACGATGTGGACCTCGTTGCGGAAGCCGTCCGGGAAGCTCGGGCGGATCGGGCGGTCGATCATACGAGCCGTGAGCGTGGCCTTCTCGCTGGGACGGCCCTCGCGCTTGAGGTAGCCACCCGGGATACGGCCGGCAGCGTACATCTTCTCGTTGAAGTCGACGGTCAGCGGGAAGAAGTCGTAATTCTTGCGCTCCTTGGAGACGACCACGGTGTCGAGCATCGTGGTGTCGCCCTGCTTGACCAGACAAGCACCGGTGGCCTGCTTGGCAAGCTCGCCGGACTCGAAGGTGTAGGTCTTGCCGTACAGCTCAAAGGTCTTGGATACGAGTGTCATTGTTCTCCTTTACCCCACAGGCCCCTTGCCTGCGGGCTTCTCATGTGACGCGGGCCCCCTGCCCCCGCCACGCTTCAGAGCGTGATTGTTCACGCCCTTACACAAAAAGAGCGCCCCGCTGCGCAGGACGCTCTTAGCATGTACAAATCCGTTACTGGATGTTGTCGCGGATGCCCAGAGCCTTGATGAGCTCACGGTACTCGACGATGTCGTTCTTCTTGATGTAGGAGAGAAGACGACGACGACGGCCAACGAGCATGAGCAGGCCACGACGGGTGTGGAAGTCCTTCTGGTGGGACTTCATGTGCTCGGTCAGCTCCTTGATGCGCTCGGACAGGATGGCGACCTGAACCTTGGGGTTACCGGTATCGACCGGGGAGTTACCGAACTGGGCGGTCAGCTCCGCCTTGCGCTCTTTGGAAACAGTCATTGTTTCACCTTTCGTTTCGCGTCGCCCGTGGGCGACTCTATTCGCCTCGGACTGAGAAGCCGCCGGTGGAGCGAACATCCAAGGTCGAGGTACCAACAGGTCGGTATGTTACCACAAGCGACGCGCGCCTGCGCATCATCACCGACCCAACATGAATTCCATCGCACGGAGCCGCTGATCGGTGTGCGTGGCGGCCCAAACATGCGAAAGCCCCAGCAAAAACGCAGCCGTATGCGGATCGATCCGCTCGTCCATAAGGGAATCGAACGTCATGGACATGAGGGCGCGAAGCCATGCGACCTCGCCGGTTGAGACCAACTCGGCGCCCGGAACGCTCGACGCGCATGAGCCGCACATGAGGCCGCCCGCCTGGGGCGAAAAATACGACAGCATGGGGTCTCCGCATAGCACGCATGCCGAGAAATCGGGTCGGTAACCAACGTGCGACAGCAGTTTAAAGACAAAGGCCGCCACGAGCAGGTCCATATGTGCCGAGTCGAGCCCGCTGCCGACAAGCGTGAGCGCCCGCTGTGTAATGGCAAAGGTAAATGGATCCTCGGCATCCTCGAACGAGCACACGCGCGCAACCTCGGCAATCGCGCTGGCGGCACAGGTCGTCTCGTAGTCAGGAGCAGCACCGAGCGGCGCCTCCATAAGCTCGGCCTGAGAAACCACGTCGAGCGACCGTCCATGCGCCAACAGCATATCAACGGTGCAGAAGAGCTCGCAGCGGGCCGCAAGGCGACCGCCAGGCTTACGTGCGCCCTTGGCCACGGCACGCACCTGCCGCCCCCGTTCGTCGAGCATCGTCAAGATCAGGTCGGTTTCCTTGAGCTTAGTCTTGTCGAGGACGAGCACCTTCGTGCGATATGTGCGAGAGCCTGCCATGAACGCCGAGGCTTAATCTTCGGCGTTATAGCCAAAGCGGCGGATTTGCGCCTCGTCATCGCGCCAGCCGGCCTTGACCTTCACGTCGAGCTCCAAAAAGACCTGAGTGCCAAAGATACGCTCAAGGTCACGACGGGCATCAATGCCGACATGCTTGATCATCTCGCCGCCCTTGCCGATGATGATGCCCTTTTGGCCCTCGCGCTCGACGTAAATGGTGGCGTGCACGCGCAGTACCTTCTTGGTCTGCTCGAGCGCATCGCAGATCACGCCAACGGAGTGCGGAATCTCATCACGGGTGCGGCGCAAGACCTTCTCGCGCACAAACTCGGCAACGAGCGTCTCATCGGAAGCGTCAGTACCCATGTCCTCGGGGAACCAACGCGGACCCTCGGGCAAAAAGTGCGCAACGGTCTCGATAAAGGCATCGACGTTGAAGTTCTTGACCGACGACGTCACAATCTCGTCGTCATATTCCATAAGCTCGTGGGCAGCCTTAAGCTGCTCCATGACCTGTGCGGGGTCGGCCTCATCGGCCTTGGTGAGCACCAGGACCTTCTTGGAACGAGCGCTCTTGACGCGCTCGGCAACCCAGGCGTCTCCCCTGCCGATCGGCTTGGTGGCATCAATCAAAAACGCGACGACGTCGACATCGTTTAACTCGAACAGTGCGCTCTTGTTGAGCTCGGACCCCAGGCCGTCCTTGGGCTTATGAATACCCGGGGTATCGACAAAGACCAGCTGGTAGCCGGGACGGTTGACGACGGCGCGCATGCGACGGCGGGTCGTCTGTGCCACCGGCGAGGTGATGGCGACCTTTTTGCCATAGCAGGCATTAAGCAGCGTGGACTTGCCGGCGTTGGGGCGTCCGACCAGGGCCACAAAGCCGCTGCGGAAACCGGGTTCCACGTCACCAAAGCCCGCGAGGTTCTCATCCTCGTCGCACAGGGCGTCGAGTTCCTCGTCGCTCATGCCCTCAAACGGGTCGAACTCCTCGGCCTCGTCATCCAAAATCTCATCGATAGGCTGCATATTGTCGGACATGGGAATCCCTTTCTAAATAAAGCCGAGCGCGTGGGCAAATACCAGCACGCCCACAATCGCGGCGGTGATGGAAAGAATGTATACAGAGGCGGCGGCGATGTCCTTCGCACGCTTGGCCAGCGGATGGAGCTCCTGGGTCGCCAGGTCGACGATGGCCTCCATAGCGGTGTTGCACAGCTCGCCGTGAATCACCAGGCCACAACAGATGATAATCGTGGCCCACTCGGCAATGTCGAGTCCCACGATGCAGCCGGCAATGACGGTACACACGCCCGCAACGAGCATGACCTTGATGTTGCGCTCGGTCTTGACGGCGGTAACGAAGCCCTCCATGGCGTAGGAAAACGACTTAAAGAAGGACGGATGGTCCTTGTTCGATCCGGGAATCATAGACGGCTCCTAGTCGTGGGCGTGGTTGGTGATGGGGCCGACGTGGACCAGCTTGGGGTCCTCGCCGCGCTCGAGCGCCAGATCGCGCAGGATGGCGTCCTCGCGGGCCTCCATGACCTCGGCCTCGTCGTCCTCGATGTGGTCATAGCCCAGCAGGTGCAGCATTCCGTGTACGAGCATCAGACGGCACTCGTCAGCGGGGCTATTGCCAAAACCGGGGGCCTGACGGGCAATAACCTGCGGGGCAAGGATAATATCGCCGAGCTCGAGCGTCTCATCGGCGGGAATGTCATCGTCAAAGGCCGAATCGCACTCAAACGAGAGCACATCGGTGGTGCGGTCGATACCGCGCCACTCGTGGTTGAGCTCGTGCATCTCGTCCTCGTCGACATACGAAAGGGAAATCTCGACTTCACGTTCAACGCCCTCGGCGGCAAGCACAACCTCGCAGATGTGCTCCACCTCCTGCGCGTCGAGCAGCGTATCGAGCTCGGCATCGTTGCTGATCAATACACTCAACGGGACTCCTTTCGGTCGCGCGGGCGCTGCTCGCGCACGTCATCATAAGCTTCATATGCCTCGACGATACGACCCACCAGGGCATGGCGCACCACGTCGGCGCGCTCCAGGTGCGCAAACGCCACATCGTCAACACGGCCCAAAATCTTCTCGACATCCGTCAAGCCACCACGACGACCCACCAGGTCACGCTGGCTCAGGTCGCCGGTAATCACGAACTTAGAGTTAAAGCCCAAGCGCGTCAGGAACATCTTCATCTGCTCGGGCGTGGTATTTTGCGCCTCGTCGAGCACCACGAAGGCATCGCTCAGCGTGCGGCCGCGCATGTAGGCAAGCGGGGCGATCTCGATCACGCCGCGCTCCATAAGCTCATCGGTGCGCTCGCGATCCATCATGTCAAAAAGGGCGTCGTAGAGCGGACGCATGTAGGGATCGATCTTTTCCTCAAGAGTACCGGGCAAAAAGCCCAGATTCTCCCCCGCCTCGACAACCGGACGCGTCAAGATCAGACGGCCCACCTCGTGACGCTTGAGCGCGGCAACGGCGAGCGCCATGGCCAGATAGGTCTTACCGGTACCGGCAGGACCCAAGCCAAAGGTGATGGTATGCAAGCGAATGGCATCCACATAGCGCTTTTGCCCGAGCGTCTTGGGACGAATGACACGGCCGCGATACGAAAGCAGCACGTCATCGCGAAGCGACGTAGCCTCGTGCTCACCGTCGCGCAGAACGGCCAGACAGCGCGAGACATCGTCGGCAGAAAGCGTGCGCCCGGCAGCAGCCTCACGAAAGGCATGTTCGAAAAAACGCACCACGAGTTCGACCTCGTCCGGGTCGCCGCTCACGGCGATGCTATCGCCACGGGCGACCACGTGAGCGCGAACCAAGCTCTCGAGCACGCGAAGGACGCCGTCGCCGGCGCCCAAAACGCACGAGGGATCAATTCCCTCGGGAACGGTAAGTCTAATCTTCGAGGCTTCCATGAACCTCCCTGCGTGCATGGACCAAGCCGGAATCATCGACTCCGATGATAGCAACATCGAGCAGGCACGGGGCTGTAAGTCCACAGGTATCGTCAAGACGGGCATGATGGAACGAGCCGAGCGTCAGGTTGTCGCCATACTCGAGCACGGCACGCTCGACCGTGCCCACGCGACGGCGAGCGTCGGCAATAGCGAGCTCCTGTGCAGCGGCCCGCATACGACGGCTGCGCTCGGCCATAACCTCGGGCGGAACCTGGTCGGGCATGTCGGCAGCAAGGGTACCGGGACGCTTGCTGTAGCGGAACACGTGCATACGCGAGAAACCCACACGGCGGCACAGCGCCAGCGACTCCTCGAACTCCTCGTCCGTCTCACCAGGGAAGCCGACAATAACGTCGCAAGAAAGTGACGCCTGCGGCAGATTGGCGCGAATCATACGCACCGTGTCCTCAAAGGCCTCCGCACTATAGGGACGGCCCATGCGATGCAGGGTCGCCGTGCAGCCGGACTGCACGGGCAGGTGCAAAAACGGGGCGATACGCTGCGGATAGCGCGCCATAACCTTAAGCAGGCGCTCAGAGATATCCATGGGCTCGACCGAGGAAATGCGCACATGCGGAATAGACGTGCGCTCCATGATGGCCTCGAGCAGCTCATCGATTTCGACGTGCTCGTCGGTCGCGCTCTTGCCATCGTAGGCACCCAGGTTCACACCGGTCAGCACCACCTCGGGCACGCCGGCCTCCTGGGCCTCGCGAACTTGCTCGAGCACGGACTCGACGGGCACGGAGCGCTCGGGGCCGCGTGCCTTCCACACAATGCAATAGGTGCAGCGATGGTTGCAGCCGTCCTGAATCTTCACGCCCAGGCGAGAGCGACCGAGCGCATCGACCACCTCGCCATCGCTGCAGGCGGGAACGCTATCGGATTCGACACCCAGCACCTCGCAGACGCGCTCGGCGACGTCAATCTTGGACGGCTCGGCGATCACGCGATCGGAGAGCTCCAGCAACTCCTCGGGATGCAGGTTGACGACGCAGCCGGTTACGACCACGTAAGGGTCGTTAGGATGGGCCAGCGCATGACGGACGGCCTTACGGGTCTTGGCCTCGGCCTCGCCCGTAACGGCACAGGTGTTAATGACGATCAGATCGGCATCCTGGGGATCCACAATAGCAAAGCCCAGGCGCATAAGATCGGCAGTGATACGGTCAGACTCAACCCGGTTGACGCGGCAGCCGAGGTTGACGACGGAAATATGGGGTGCGAGCACGCGGGCTCCTTAATCGAGGATATCGTCGAGGGCACTCTTGATACGGTCGGTCACCGACTTCTTACCGGAAGCGACGTCATCGCCCATCTCATCGGCAAAAGCACGGAGCAGCTCGTGTTGCTTATTGGAAAGATTGGTGGGAACGACCACGCGCAGTTGCACGATCAGGCGACCACGCGAACCGCCACCGCCAATGCGCGGCATGCCGTAATTATTGACGCTCACGGTGTCGCCGTACTGTGTACCAGCAGGGACCGTCACCTTGACGACCTCATCGGGCATAATGCCCTCGACCTCGATCTCGCAGCCGAGCGCTGCCTGCGCAATCGAAATATCGCTCACGAGGTACAGGTCGTCACCGTTGCGCTTAAAACGCTCGTGGTCGGCGACGCGCACGTTGACGATCAGGTCGCCCGAGGGCTCGCCGCGAAGGCCAGCCTCGCCAAAGCCGCTCACGCGCAGCTGGCGACCGGTCGAAACGCCGGCGGGGATATCGATGTCGATCTTTTCATGTGAAGGCGTGCGGCCCTGACCGTCGCAGGTCTCGCAGGGATGATCGATGACCGTGCCCTCGCCGTGGCAGTCGGGACAAGGCGAAGAGGACTGAACCTGGCCCAGGAACGAACGCTGGACCGTCGTGACATAGCCCGTGCCGTGGCAGCGGCTGCACTGCTTTTCCTGCGCGCCCTCGGCCCTACCGGTGCCATTGCAATCCTCACAGGGAGCAAGGCGGTCATAGCTGATCGTCTTTTTGCACCCGAGTGCCGCCTCCTCGAGCGTCACCGAAAGGGAGATGGCCATGTCGCGGCCGCGACGACGCTCACGGCGATTTCGGGCGCCACCGCCGGCACCGCCGCCAAAGAACGACGAGAAGAGGTCGTCCATGCCCATGCCGCCAAAGATATCGTTAATGTCGACGTAGCCCGAACCACCAGGGCCGTCGGCAGTGCCGTAACGGTCGTAGTTAGCACGCTTCTGCTCATCGGAAAGAACGGAATATGCCTCGTTGAGCTCTTTGAACTTGGCCTCGGCCTCGGGGTCGTCCGAAACGTCCGGGTGTACGGTACGGGCCTTCTTTAGAAACGCGCGCTTAATCGTCCGCGCGTCGGCATCCTTGTCGACGCCAAGCACCTCGTAGTAATCCCTATTTTCCGACACGACCGAATCCTTCCGACTTTCATTATTGTCACAGTGCGTCCTATACCCAAGCTGGGCCGGCCGCAAACAGAGGGTTTGATGTTATTGCATTGCGTAGGGTGAAAGCATGGCACGTTGCGAGCAGCTCGCAAACCAAACCGACACGAGCGCAAACATAAATCCGTTGGCAAAACCGTTGGCAAACTGCATCGCGCCGCGCTTCCACCACAGCAGGCTGCGGTGCAGCACGCCGTCCGAGAGCACCATGAACAGGCCCATGGCAAACGGAATAAAGCACATCACGGCAAAGGCCGAGAACACGCCCGAGATGGCCGATAGCACCAAAAACGGCGCCACGATGCCCATCAGGTAAAAACCGGTACGGGCCTTGCCTTCCAGGCGCTCGGCCTCAACATGGGCGCGACCGACCAGATCACCGCCAGAGGCGCCGTTGGTGCCGGCGTGGCCCATGCCGCCAATACGTACCTCGTCGCCATCGTGCGTGCCGGCGGGAAACTCAATCGTCTGCTCGGAGGTCACACGGGTCCGCCCGCTGCCGCCGCAATCGGGACAGGGGTCGGCGACGACCTTACCGGAGCCACCGCACTCAGGGCAGACCGACTGGAACGTGCCGGCACCAAACAGAAAGGACAGGTCGACATCGATGTGACCGCGACCGCCGCAGCTCGGACAGGTATGTGCATGCTCGGACGAAACAGAGCCCGAACCACCGCAGTGACCACAGGTATCGAAGCGCGTATAGCGGACGGTCTTGTGGGCACCGCCCTTGGCCTCCTTGGCGTCGAGTTTGATATCGACGACCACATTGGCGCCGTTCTCGGGATTGTAAGCAGCCTGCCCACGACGCTGCTGGCCCCAAGCGCCGCCAAAGGGAAAACCGCCCTCAAAGGGATTGCCATAGCCTGTGTTGCCGGCGTAGCCGCCACCATAGGGCGAAGCCGTAGGAGCACCGGCAAAGGGATTGCCCGAGCGCATGGCGTCGTAGCGCGCACGTTTTTGCTCATCCGAAAGCACGGCGTAGGCCTCGGAAACCTCTTTAAACTTTTCCTCGGCATCCGGCTCTTTGTTGACGTCCGGATGGAGCTTGCGGGCCTTTTGCTGAAAGGCCTTTTGAATATCACGCGAGGTGGCGTCCTTGGAGACACCCAGAATCTCGTAGTAATCTTTTTCGTTCATCGTCGCCATGCGCGGCAACCTCCTGCTCACAGCAGCGTATATATTCCGGTAATTCTACCCGAGCGGCCTAAGCTAGATCCCAAAACAGCTCGAACAGAACATTTCCATCGAGCCAGCCCAAGTGTGTCGGCGCCAGACGAGCTCGAACATAGCCCGCGACGACATCTGCCGAAGTGAAAGGTCCCTCATGGACCCCGAGCGTCTCGGGCACCCAAGTGGCAAGACCCAATTCGAGCGCGCGATCGCAGGCAGCTGCCAGCTCATCGGCCGGGATGACGCAAGCTGCACGAACCAACAGGTCGGACGCAACACCGCCCGTCATGCGACAAGACAGCATCAGGTCTTCAGCCGCAGCCTCACGCTGCGACAGATATTCGGCCTCAAACGCCGTCGCGTCATCGTCACGTTGCACCAGACGCACGCGGTACGAATCGCCTCGAGAAGACACGCCGGGGAACAAACCTGCAAGACGGTCGAAATCCTCGGCGTCGAGCATGCCCGCGGCGGAACGACCCAGGCCCAAATAGCCCTGGCCGGTCCAGTAGGCAATGTTATGGGCGCACTCATGTCCGTCGAGCGCATAGCTTGCCACCTCATACGGGTGATAGCCGGCCGCACCCAGACGCTCACGCGCCACATCCATGCACGAAGCTTGAAAATCCTCGTCGGGCTCGACCGACTCGTCGCGGCACGCCATGCGATAAAGGGGAGTCCCCTCCTCAAGCGTGAGCGGGTAGACCGACACATGATGCGGAGCCGCCGCCAGCACGCCATCGAGCGTGCGCTTCCAACTCGCTGCGGTCTGCCCGGGAAGTCCGCACATAAGGTCGCACGACACGTCAAGCCCAGAGTTCTTGACCGTCGCGATGGCGGCAAACGCCCGATCGGCATCGTGAATACGGCCGATGGCGGTAAGTTCGGTGTTATCGAGCGTTTGCACGCCCAGAGAGACGCGTGTGACACCAACCTTGGCAAGCGCAGTGGCAAGCTCGGCGGTCAGCGACTCGGGATTGGCCTCGCAGGTAAACTCAACGGGGGCGCACCACGCACGAATACGCCGCGCCAGCTCCACCAGGCGCTCCCCCGCCAGCGACGGCGTACCGCCGCCAACATAGACGGTGCGGATATGGTCAAGGGCCCCAGCCTTGCCAAAAGCATCGAGGCGCGCGAACAACTGCTCAAAATAGACATCGAGCGCAGCACTCAGGTCGCACGGAGAAAAACTGCGCGAGTCAAAGTCGCAGTACCGGCACTTTTGGGCGCAAAACGGCACGTGCACGTACAGCGCGGTAACGGCCACCCTTAAGCCTCCAGAGGATGAGGGGGCACCGATTCGCCGGCGGCAAGGGCGGCCTCGCAGGCCACCACATCGCGCTCGATCTCATCGACCAGTGCCATAAACTCCTCGTAAGTGGAACAGCGCACCACATGGGCACGCCAAGCGGCGGCATGGGGCATGCCTTTTAAGTACCAGCTTGCATACGTGCGGGCACGCGACATGAGCGGCAGGAGCTCATGCGTCAGCGTTAGGTGCTCACGCAGGGCGTCCAGGCGCTCGACCGAGCTGCGCGGCGGCACCGGTATGCCATCGAGCGCAAGAGCGCGAGCATCACCAAAGACCCAGGGATTACCGTAGATACCGCGCGCGATAAACACCGCGCTGGCACCCGAGTTGCGCAGATGCTCCGCGGCATCCTCGGCCGAGAACACATCGCCCGAACCAATCACGGGAATCTCAACGGCGTCGGCAACCTCATCGACGACCGACCAATCGGCCTGGCCCGTATAGAGCTGCGTGGCGCAACGACCATGCACGGCGACTGCGGCAGCCCCTGCGCCCTCAAGCATCTGGGCAAATGTCGCGGCATTGCGGTCCTCGGCATAAAAACCTTTGCGAATCTTGACGGTCACGGGCACGTGCGCCGCGCCCACCGTGGCCTCGACGATCTTCTCCGCCAGGTCGGGCGTGCGCATGAGCGCCGAGCCCTCGCCCTTGGTAACGACCTTGCGGGCGGGGCATGCCATATTGATATCGATGAGCGACAGGCGATCGCCAACGCGCTCCTCGACGGCAGCGACGGCGCTCGCAAACTGATCGGGCTTGGAGCCAAAGAGTTGCACGCAAATCTGCTGCTCCTCGTCGGCCGGTAGCACCAGGCGCCAGGTCTTGTTGCTGGCATAGGCAAGGCCCGCCACGCTCACCATCTCGCTGTAGGCAAGGTTGGCACCGCGACGGCGGCACATGATGCGGTAGGCAGGGTCGGTCACGCCCGCCATGGGAGCCATAAGGAACGGCTGCTCGGCATAGGCGCCCAGCAGCCGCTTGCTGTATTCAGAAAGCGCCATAGACCTACTCGTCCACCTTGAGGATCGCCATAAAGGCCTCCTGCGGGACCTCGACCGATCCGATGGCCTTCATGCGCTTCTTGCCCTCTTTCTGCTTCTCGAGCAGCTTGCGCTTACGCGAGATATCGCCGCCGTAGCACTTAGCAAGCACGTCCTTGCGACGCGCCTTGACGGTGGAGCGGGCAATGATCTTATTGCCGATAGCACCCTGGATGGGCACCTCGAACAGCTGACGCGGGATGATCTCCTTAAGCTTGTCGCACAGGCCACGGGCCAGACCATAGGCCTTGTCCTTGTGGACGATAAACGACAGCGCGTCCACCTCGTCGCCCGAAAGCAAGATATCGAGCTTAACGAGCTCGGAGGGACGGTACTCGTTGAACTCGTAGTCGAGCGAGGCATAGCCCTTGGTACGACTCTTGAGCTGGTCAAAGAAGTCCAGGATGAGCTCGGCGAGCGGCATGTCAAAGCGCATCTCGACCGATTTGCTCGTGAGATGGATCATGTCGGTTGTAATGCCACGGTGCTCGATAGCGAGCTGCATGACGGCACCCGTATACTCGGGCGGGCAGATGATCTTAGCCTTGAGGTAGGGTTCCTCGATACGCTCGATGCGCGTGGCCTCGGGAAGATCCTGCGGGCTACGGACATCAATCATCTCGCCGTCAGTCTTGTAGACGTGATAGTCCACCGAGGGGCTCGTGGCAATGAGGTCCAAGTTGAACTCGCGCTCCAGGCGTTCCTTGACGACCTCCATGTGCAGCAGGCCCAGGAAGCCCACGCGGAAGCCAAAGCCGAGCGCCACCGAGGTCTCGGGCTCCCACACCAACGACGGGTCGTTGACGTGCAGCTTATCGAGGGCGTCACGCAGGTTCTCGTAGTCCTTGTTATCGATCGGGAACAGGCCCGTATAGACCATGGGCTTGGCCTCGCGGTAACCAGGAAGCGGCTCGGGGCAGGGGTTCGACGCCCAGGTAAGGGTGTCGCCCACGCGAACGGCCTCGGGGTCCTTCAGGCCCGTGACCACGTAGCCGACCTCGCCAACCGTCAGCGCGTCAACCGGGGTCTCGGCAGGACGCTTGACGCCCACGCCGTCGACCAAAAAGTCGCCCTCTGCCTGCATCATGCGCAGGGTATCGCCCTTTTTGATGGAGCCGTCAAAGACGCGCACCGTGGCCACCACGCCGCGATACTCGTCAAAGTACGAATCCAGAATGAGCGCTTTGAGCGGCGCGTTCGCATCGCCCTTAGGCGGAGAGATCAAAAAGACGATGGACTCTAGCAGATCGTGAATACCCTCGCCGGTCTTGCCCGACACGCACACGGCATCATCGGCGGGAATCGCCAGGTCATCCTCGATCTCGGTCTTGACCTCGTCGGGATGGGCCGAGGGCAGGTCAATCTTGTTGATGGCAGGAACAATATCCAGATTGGCGTTCATAGCGAGCGTCGCGTTGGAGACGGTCTGCGCCTCGACGCCCTGCGTGGCGTCGACAACGAGCACCGCGCCCTCACAGGCTGCCAGCGAGCGCGAGACCTCGTAGGTAAAGTCAACGTGGCCCGGCGTATCGATCAGGTTGAACTGATACGTCTCGCCATCGTCGGCGTCATAGGAAACGCGGACGGCATTGGACTTGATCGTAATGCCGCGCTCGCGCTCGATATCCATGGTGTCGAGCAGCTGCGACTCCATGTCGCGCTCGTCGACGGTATGGGTGAGCTCGAGGATACGGTCACTGATCGTGGACTTGCCATGGTCGATGTGCGCAACAATTGAGAAGTTGCGGATGTGGGAAATGTCAATTGAAGTATTCATGCGGACTATCTTACCCGAGCGATACAAAAAATGGAGCCTGTTCCATAAAACAGGCTCCATTTATGCGCGTAATCTGTGTGGTGTGAAATTTACAACTTAGGCGTTGATGCTGTTCACGAGCTTGGCAAGACCGGACTTGCGGTTGGAAGCCTGGTTCTTGTGGATAACATGCTTGGCGGCAGCCATGTCGAGACGCTTGGTGACGGTCTTGAGGGCAGCCTGGGCCTTCTCGGCGTCGCCCTCGGCGACGGCGGACTGGACGTGCTTGGTCAGCGTCTTGAGCTCGGACTTGACAGCCTTGTTACGCATGCGAGCTGCCTCATTGGTGCGGATACGCTTCTTCTGAGACTTGATGTTTGCCACTTCTGGAGTTCCTTTCGAGTTCCTTGCAAAAAATGTATGACACCTCTGAGACACGGTGAGGTCATGCAAGCGCCTACTATAGCACGCTCCCCCTCAAAGGGATAGAACGAATTTGTCAAATAGGCAGGTATCATCACGATTTTCTCAAGATGTTCGTAATCCAGAGCAAAAGCGCGGTCTGAGAATCGGCCGAACCCTTCAGCGCGAGCTCCACATCGACCGCGCCCTCGAGCGCTGCGACGAGCTCTGCCATCGAAAAGCGACGTGACCAGGTCAGGTGATTCTTGACCTGCCAGGACTGGAGCTTAAGTGTTGCGGCCAACTCACGACCCTGTCCGCGCGCATCGAGCGCCTTGGCAACGACAAGCTCGCGGATGCGGCCGCACAGCAATGTGTAAGTCCACACGTAGCTCTTGGCGGGCAGTAGATTGAAGAGTTCGAGCGAGCGGCGCATGTCACGGGCCGAGACCGCATTGAGAAAGTCCCAGGGCTGAACCTCGGCCGTACGTACAATCCAGCGCTCAACGTCGGCAAGCTCAATCTGGGGCGCCTCGACCATCTGGGCAAGCTTAGCCAAGTCGTTATCGAGCATGCGGGTGTTCTCACCCGAACGCGAGACGAGCTCCTCGGCGGCCGACGTCGAGATCGACTTGCCGTGCTGCGTCGCCATCTGCTGCACGCGGCGCGGTAGCTCCCAGCGCTTGGTACCGGAGCAATCGATCACCGCCTTCTTGTCGATCTTGGCGATCGCCTTATACAGGCGCGTGTTCTTGGCAAGCGAGTCGGCGATGATGAGACAAACCGTCGTGGGGCTGGGACTCGCCAGATAGTCGACAAGCGGCTCGGAGATCGCTTTGGCGAGTTTTGAGCAGCCGTCAAGGATTACCAGGCGAAACTCGCTACCCATGGGAAAGGTGTTGAGCGATCCGATAATCGACTCGATATCGGGGTCTTTGGTCATATCGCGCTCGTCGAGGTTGAACTCGACCATACCCGACTTTTCCAGACGCGCTTTCATACGCGAGACGGCGTGATCGCGCTTGACTCCGTCGGTACCGACGATCAGATATGCCGGCAGCAGACCGGTTTCGGACATTGCGCTCCCCTCCCGCAGACTCTCGAATTCGTACCGTGCCATTTTAGCCCAGGGGTTGGTCCCGCGCCAACGGCAGCATCACGGTCGCTGGCATCGCATCGCAAAGCCATTCGCAGACGGCGTGACGGTAATGTCGCCGTGTTCGATAGTGCACGCGAACACACCACCCGCTTCCTTAACGGCATCGATGCAGGCATCGGACGGATGGCCGTATCGATTCCCCTCACCCGCACTCGCAAGGGAAAGCTCGGGCTTCAGGACGTCCAGCAACTCACCATCGACTGAAACCTTAGAGCCGTGATGCCCAAGTTTAAGTACATCGATATCCCCCACCTCCTGCACGAATTCCCGTTCTTGATCGAGCTCGGCATCACCGGTGAGGAGCATACGCAGGCCCTTGCCTTCCTGAACATAAGAGAGCAGCAGGACAAGCGAGTCCTCATTTCCCTCGCCATCCACGGACTTGAATGGCCACATCACGCGGCCGCAAAATGGGCCGATGTCGACCGTATCCCCACGGCGCACCTGCCGATACTCCACGCCAGGTCGGTTCAATACCTCGGCAGGAGCATCCTCCAGCGCATCCGCCGCCACGGCAATCGTTCCGACCGAAAACTGTTCGAGCACGGCAGGCAGACCACCCCAGTGGTCCTCATCCCAATGCGTCACAAAGACGGCATCGATATGGTGCACGTTATTGTGAACCAACGCCGCTACCACGCGCTCGTCGAGCCCGCAGTCGACGAGCGCTACTACGCCGCCCTGGCGGATAAGAATCGCATCGGCTTGGCCCACATCGAGCACCGTCACCGAAGGCGGAGCGAATCGATCCCAGTAGACGTACGGAATAGCAGCCAAGAGCACCAGGCATGCAAGCCCCACCGCCATAGGACGTGCACGGGGACGCGGCCACCAGACCAGCAGAACCGCCAGCAAACACGGCACCAGGTAAATCCACACGCTATCGGGCGACACACTCACGGATGCGCCCGGAACGGCAGCAAAGAGCTGCTCAAAGAACAGGGCGCAGCGAGCGACAATCATGGGCACCACGAGCGCCCAAGTCCGCAACGGTCCCACGAGCGAAAAGGGAACCAGCACGATGGACACAGCAAGCAGTACGCTCACCACCGGGCCGATGACCGCATTTGCCAACGGAGCAATGAGCGAGAACGTACCGAAGGCGGGAATGGTAATGGGAAGAGTCGCCAGTTGCGAGCACAGCGTGACGGAAAGCATGCTGGCAACGCCCGATGGCACACCCAGCTCACCCAAAGCGTAGGTCGCATAGGGGCAAAAGCACAGAATGGCAAAGACGCTGACACATGAAAGCTGAAAGCCCATCTCGAACAGCACCGTCGGTCGCAGTAGCACAAAGATGGACATGGTTACGAAGAGTGCCGATGCGCCGTGCCGGCGACGCCCCACGCCGTTTACGACAAGCGTCGCGAACACCATGCAGCACGCGCGCACGGCCGAGGGAGACGCGCCCGTAAAGGCAGCGTAGCCCACAAGCGTTATCGCCAATATCGCCCGCTGAAGACCACGTGAGCACCGAGTCTTTTGCAATACACCCTCGATTACAAACCCCACGATAGCCAAATGGCTGCCCGAGACGGCGATAAGATGCGCCGTTCCCGTTACCGAAAACCAGTCGCCCGCCGGCTGGGCGCGTAGCTCGGCCGAACGACCGCAGACGACACCGGCTATGAGCGCACGCGCCGGGTCGGTCGCAGGCGCGATGGACGCAAGCAGCCCATTTCGCAGCCGAAGCAGCGGCCCCGGAGAACCCTCATCGATCGACACAATCCGAACGGCTTTTATCTTGCGTACCTCGCCTCGGAGCGCGCGCGATCGTCCAAACGCATCGTTCTCAAAACGTGAAACGCGACCGATAACACGCACGTGCGCCCCGACCTTGAGCTCGCGGTCACACGATAGGCGAACCGCTGCCAAGTTCTTACCGTCCGCGCGTGCCTCGCAGGTATAGGAATACACGTCGTCGTTTATGGATGGATCACCCTGCACGACAAACTCGAGGCTGCTTGCCGCTCGACCGTCGAGCGCCTTCGAGGCGCCTAGCGTGCCCACAGCCCACCACGCCGAGACGACCGCTCCCGCCACGAGACCGACGGACGCGGCATACAGCCACCGCTTCAAAGGGGCAAGCCGCGCACAAGATTGAGCCAGCACAACGAAGACCGCCGCCGCAATGGGAATGGCCCATAGCGGCCCGACCGCCGGCACCCGCTCCCTCAGCAGCGCATCAGCGGCCACGTTAAGCACCAAAGCGCAGCTCACGCACATGCCGGCACACAGGGCCATCGTCCACGGCATCAAGGGCCGCGGAGGCATCACATGCTCGCGCTCTGTCGCACTCATACGCAGATGCAATCTTTGATTTTGGCAAGCTTCTTCTCGCCGATTCCCGACACACGCATCAGATCGTCAACCGAGGCAAAAGCACCGTTCTTTGTCCGCTCATCGATAATCGACTGGGCCATAGAAGGCCCGATGCCCGAAAGCGTCTGCAGCTCCGCCGCACTTGCCGTATTGATGTTTACTAGGCCTGTAGCGCCACTCACGCCCGACGATGCGGAAGCCCCACCATCAACATCGGCTTCCGCAATGGACGCCTGCTGCTCCCCTACCGTTGGAACGTGAATCTTCTGTCCATCGATGACTTTAGATGCCCGATTGAGCCCCGTAACGTCTGCCTCGGGCGCCAGCCCGCCGGCGGCATCAATCGCCTGAGCCACCCGCGCGCCATCCTTGAGGCGATATACACCGGGCGACACAACGGCGCCATCAACATCGACATAGACCTCTGCCGCGGCAGACGCCTTAGGCGAAGAGCCTTCGGATGTCTTTCCGCTCGAGGCATCGCCGGATCCCGGCTCCACTAACGAGCCCGAACCATCAGTGCGCTCAAACGACACGCCGCCGGCACCGCCGCCAAGGTTCGCCATCGCCAAACCGCTCGCCATCGCAATGACGCCCAGCATCGCCACCACCACTGCCTTATGACCGAGCAGCTTGCCCGCCCAGCGGTCCATCTTTTTGACCCGTTCGTGTTGTTCGCGCTGCGCCATAGCAAAACCTCCCAACAACATCGTGTCAGGAAAAGAGCCCTGCAACAGCCGCGCTCCAAAACCGGTTTTCGCGGTCAAACCAAAAGCCGACCAAAATCTTGCACAAATCTGTCCATTTATTCAGGCACACGTCAGCAAATGAACACTTAGTCGCAAAATGCCCAGATAGCAAAAGACCGACGATGCAGACGCATCGTCGGTCTATGCACAAATTTACTCGTGATCTTGGTAAATCTCACGCGGAGCAAGCTCCGAATGTTTGCGTTTTAAGGTCTTAGGGGCCTTATACGTGTTGCTCTCAAAGTCGATGTACTCGGTCTGCTTGAGCAGGCGCTCGATCATCTCCTCGTGATCGAACAACTCCCAGGCCTCATGCACGGCATCGAGTTTAGCGTGCGTCTCGGGACGGCGCGGCATAAACAGCGTGCAGCAGTCGGGAGCGGCCTCAGTCGAGATATCGAACGTACCAATCTCCTCGGCGCGCGCGATGATCTCCTGCTTGTCCGAACCGATGAGAGGGCGGAACACGGGGATCTTCACGGCCTCGTTGACGGCCATGATGTTCTCAAGCGTTTGGGAGGCAACCTGCCCAAGCGATTCGCCCGTCACGATAGCCTTGGCGCCCTCGATGTGTGCAATGCGCTCGGCAACCGAATACATAATGCGGCGATACATGATCACGCGCAGGTTGCTGGGACAGGTCACCGAAATCTTGCGCTGGCAGTCGCCAAACGGCACAACATACAGACGGCCGATCTGGACACCCGGCTCAAGGGCGCGAATGATGTCCTGCACTAGATACTCGCTGGTATCTGGCGTCTGCGGACGACCGGAAAAATGCACCGGCACGCACACGGCTCCGCGTCGCGCGAGCATCCAGGTCGCCACCGGCGAGTCGATACCCGATGACAGCAGGGTCACGACCTTACCGGCAGAGCCCACCGGCAGACCGCCCACACCGCGCTCGGAGCGCGCGTACACATAAACGCTACCCTGAACAACCAGTACGTGAACCATCGCGTCGGGATCGTGCATTTGAACCTTTTTATCGGGGAACGCCTCGCACAGCACCTCGCCAACCTGTCGATTGATATCAATCGAGGTGAGCTCATAGTCGGTATTGGAGCGCTTGGCGTGCACCTTAAACGAATCGAAGGGGCCAAACTCACGCAGCGCCTTCACGGCGGCGGCACAGTACTCCTGAGGGTCGCGATTGGTGTGATACGCCAAAGACACGCGAGCAACGCCGGGAACGGTGCGAATGACACGAGCCGCCTCGTCGGCCTGATGCTCGTTAAAGGTCACGAGGATATAACCGGAAATTCGAGACACGGCATTCACGGAAAAGGCGGCCAAGGCCGCCTTGATGTTATCCATGAGGATATGCTCAAAATGTGCGCGGTTCTTACCCTTAAGTCCAACCTCGTGATAGTGGACCAGGCAGACGCGAGCCGCCATTTAGGCTTCAGCAACCTTGTGGCCGAGCGCCTTCTCATAACGGGCCTCGTCGTAAGAGATGTCGCCGTCGATAATCTCATCCATAGCCATCGAAATGGTATCGGCACCGGAAAGCCCGATGGTGATGTCATCGACATCCTGGACGGCAAGCACGCGGTTGTGCTGGCCACGCAGCATGCTATTGATGTCGCAGGCGCGCTTGGAGGCAAGCGAAGCGAGCAGGAAGCGGTTGTGATCGGTCTTCTCCAGAAGATCGTCAATGCAAGGCTTTACAACGGACACGGACCTCAGATCCTTTCATGCATATCGAGAACGCGAACGAGCTCATCGGTCGCGCGGTCGAGATCGTCATTTACCACGACGTCGTCGTAGCGGTCGGCAAGGGCAAGCTCATCGGCGGCGTTTGCCATACGCAGCTCAATCGTCTCGGGCGTCTCGGTACCGCGACCGACTAGACGCTCGCGGAGTACCTCAAGCGAAGGCGGCTTGATAAAGATCAGCACGGCCTCGGGGAAACGCTCCTTCACCTGCAGGGCACCCTGGACATCGATCTCCAAGATGAGAGACGAACCAGAGGCGAGCTTGGACTGAACCTCGCTCACCAACGTGCCGTAGCAGTTACCGTGGACCTCGGCCCACTCAACAAACTCACCGTTTGCCACGCGGCGGTCGAACTCCTCACGCGTCAGGAAAAAGTAATTGACGCCATCGACCTCGCCTTTGCGTGGGGCTCGCGTGGTAGCCGAAACCGTCAGGCCCAGGTTAGAGCGACGCTCGCGCACACGAGTGACGAGCGTGCCCTTGCCCGCGCCTGACGGTCCAGAAATCACAAAGAGCTTGGAATCCTGAGCGCTCACTTATTTGGTCAGCTGCTCGAGGAGCTGCTCGCGCTGACGGACGCCAAGGCCCTGAACGCGACGGGTAGCGGAGATGCCGAGCTCCTCCATGATCTTGGCGGCCTTGGCCTTACCATAACCAGGGAGAGACTCGATGAGGGTGGAAACCTTCATGCGGGAAGCGATGGGGTCATCGGAGTTGAGCACGGACTCGAGGGACTTCTCGCCCTTCTTGATCTGCTCGCGAAGCTCAGCGCGGGCGTGACGTGCGGCAGCAGCCTTCTCAAGAGCCTGCTTACGCTGCTCATCGGTAAGCTGAGGGAGTGCCATTCGTACCTCCAAATAGTTGGGTTATATCTGATTCAATAATTGGCATTTTAGCACGTAGAACGTACAAAATGCCCAATCGCGGCTCCATAGGTTAGACGATACCCGCAAAAAGTGCAATATACTGCGCCCAAAGTTAAGCCCCTGACCTGCGATTCCACACAAAGGATGGGAAAGTTTACGCAGGCACAGGGGCTATTTTGTGCTAATGAGACCCAAAAGTGGTGACTTAGGGGAATCTTTTACGCGACGTTTTCGACCAGCTCGGCGACGATGGCGTCAAAGGCGGCAACCGGATCGTCGGCACCGGTGATGGGACGGCCCACCACAATGTGGCTTGCGCCACGCTCGATAGCCTGGGAAGGCGTCGCCACGCGGGACTGGTCACCAAGGGCGGCACCAACCGGACGCACACCCGGAGTCACGATCAGGGCATCGGGACCCAACAGCTCACGCATGTCGTGAGCCTCCATCGGCGAGCACACGATGCCGTCGATGCCGTTGGCCTGAGCGAGCTTTGCCAGGCGGGCGGCCTCCTCGGCCACGGGCGACTCGACGCCGATCTCGCTCAAGGCATCCTGATTCATGCTCGTGAGCACGGTGATGGCGACGAGCTTGGCGCGGTCGTCGCGCGCCTCCTCGGCACCCTCGCGGCAGGCAGCAAGCATTGCGCCCGAACCCAAGCCGTGAACCGAGAGCAGGTCGGCACCGGCAAGCGAGGCCGAGCGGGCGGCACCGCGAACCTGATGCGGAATATCATGGAACTTAAGGTCAAGAAAGACCTTAAAGCCTAGGTCCTTAAAGGTCTTGACGATCTGGGGACCCTCGGCGTAATAGAGCGTCATACCAACCTTGAGCCAAGCGGCATGGCCCGAAAGCTCGTGGGCGAGCTCGAGCGCACGCTCACGATCGCAGTCGAGGGCGACGATTACGCGGTCGCGGGCATCGGTCTCTAGCATTCGAACGCACCTACCAGTTCGTTGATGTCCTTTACGCCCTGGGACTCGGCCCAGGCCTCGAGCTCGTGCGCGATCTTGAGCGAAGCGCACGGATCGACGAAGTTGGCCATGCCAACCGACACGCAGGTGGCACCGGCCAGGATAAACTCGGCCGCATCCTCGCCGGTCATGACACCGCCGACACCGTTGATGGGGATATCGACGGCCTGGGCGACCTCCCAGACCATGCGCACGGCGATGTGGTGGCACAGCGGGCCCGAAAGGCCGCCCTTGGGCTTTGCCACGCGGGACTTGCGGGTATGGACGTCGATGGCCATGCCCTGGATGGAGTTAATGACCGAAAGGCCGTCGGCGCCGGCGGCTTCGAGGGCCTTGGCGATCTCGGCGACGTTGACCGGCGCCATCTTCACGAACAGCGGCTTATCGGTCACCTTGCGGCAGGCAGCCATAACGGAAGAGGCGCCCTCGGGCGTAGAGCCCATGGCGGCACCGCCGGCGGCGATGTTGGGGCAGCTCACGTTGATCTCGTAGCCGGCAGCCCAGGGGCATAGCTCGACATACATCTCGAGCGCGCGCACAAACTCGTCAACGGAGTGGCCGGCAACCTGACAGATGACCTGGCAACCGTCCTTGGACAGCTGTTCGAGCCACGGGCCTGACTCACGGGCAAAGGCGGCCACGCCGGGGTTCTGAAGGCCCACGGAGTTGATCATACCGCCCGGGATCTCGGCCATGCGGGGCGCGGGGTTGCCGGGCCAGGGCTCGGCTGCGCAACCCTTGGTGGTGATGGCGCCCAGCTGGGAAACATCAAAGAAGTTCTGGAACTGCCAACCGTAACCAAAAGTACCGGCTGCGGTGTTGATGGGGTTCTGCATCTTGACGCCGCCGAAATCGACGGCCATGTTCACGGTACCCACTAGAAGACCACCACCTTGGAAGCATCGAACACGGGGCCGCACATGCAAGCACCCTTCATACCGTCGACCGTCTCGACATTGCAGGTGTTGCAGGCGCCAAAGCCACAGCTCATCATGCGCTCGAGGGACACCTCGCAGTACGCACCGGCCTCGGCGGCAGCAGCGGCGACCTTCTTCATCATGACGGCGGGACCGCAGCTGGCGACGTAGTCGTAGCCGCCCTCGCCGAGCAGCTCGGCGGCAGGATCGGTGCAAAAACCGTGCGTGCCGAGCGAGCCGTCGTCGGTGCAAACGTTGACCGTGGCGCCCAGCGCGCGGAACTCATCGATGCCCACGGCCTTGGAAGCGGTGCCAAAACCCAGGCACACGTCGACGGCCACACCCTGCTCGGCAAGCTTGCCGGCAAGGCACAGCACGGGCGGAACACCGATGCCGCCCGCCACGAGCAGCGCCTTCCTGGTGCCCTCGGGAACAAGCCAGCCGCGGCCGCCAGGGCCCAACAGGTTAGAGGTGGAGCCGGGGCCCATCTGGGACAAACGACGGGTATCGTCGCCCACGACGGCGTACCACAGCTCGACGGTGCCGGCCTCGGCGTCGGCGCGGTAGTAGCTCAGGGGCACGCGAAGCAGCGAGGACGCATCACCGGGTACGGCGATGTTCACAAACTGACCGGGCTTGAGCGCACTTGCAAGCTTGGGGGCCGAGATGACGAGCGAGAAGACGCCGTCGGCAATCTCCCGGTTCGAGACGACCTCGAAGTCGTGCATGCGTGCAGTGGAAGGTGTGGGCATAAACGCTCCAATCCCCCATGCGGTTGCATGGTCCAAACGAATAGAAAGCGCGGCACCGCAAGGGCGCCGCGCACAAAAGCGATAAGGCTATGCTAGCAGATGCAGCCGTCGGCAAGCGTCTGTTTACCGCCGACAAATACATCGGTGGCACGACCGGTGAGCGTGCGGCCGGCAAAACCGGAGTTCTCGGCGCGCGACTCGTAACCGTCCTCGCCAACCGTCCAGGTTGCGGAGGGGTCGAACACGGTCAGGTCGGCAACGGATCCCGCCTTGACCTGAACCTGGTCGAGACCCAGGATCTCACGCGGTTTGATGGCCATGAGCTCGACCATGCGGCCCATGCTCATCTTGCCCGTGTTGACCAGCTCGGTGAGCACGAGCGACAACGAGGTCTCGAGGCCGATCATGCCAAAGGGTGCGAGCTCGAACTCGCGGGCCTTCTCCCACGGGGTGTGCGGAGCGTGATCGGTAACGATCACGTCGACGGTACCGTCGATGACGCCCTGACGAATGGCTTCGGCGTCCTCGTCGGTGCGCAGCGGCGGATTGACCTTGAGCGAGGTGTTGTAGGTCTCGTCCAGGTCGTTCTCGGTCAGGAACATGTGGTGCGGGGTGGCCTCGCAGGTAACCTGAACGCCAGCGGCCTTACCGGCACGCACGATCTCCAGACCATGGGCGGTGGAGATGTGCTGGATGTGCAGCTTGGCGCCGGTCAGCTTGGCGATCTCGATGTCGCGGGCGATCTGGAGCTCCTCGCCGGCAGCCGGCCAACCCTCGAGGGCCAGACGGGTCGAGACCTTGCCCTCGTTGATCTGGCCATGGCCGACCAGGTCCTCGTCCTGGCAGTGGCTCATGAAGACCTTGCCGAACATCTTGCCGTAGTCCATGCAGCGACGGAGCATGCCCGCGCCCTGCACGCCGCGACCGTCATCGGTGAAGGCGACGGCGCCGTGGGCGACCATATCGCCCATCTCGGACATGGCCTCGCCCTTAAGACCGCGGGTCATGGCGCCCGACGGATAGACGCGGCAGTGGCCGACCTCGGCAGCGCGGGACTTGACGAACTCAACGACAGTGCCATTATCGGTGACGGGATCGGTGTTGGGCATGGCGCACACGCCGGTAAAGCCGCCCTTGGCAGCTGCGCGGGTGCCGCTCTCGATGTCCTCTTTGACCTCGTAGCCGGGCTCGCGAAGGTGAACGTGCATGTCCACCAGGCCGGGGACGAGGTACTTGCCGGAAAGGTCGCGGACCTCGGCCCCCTCGACGGCGAGATTCTCGCCGACCTCGGCGATCTTGTCGCCGTCAATCAGGACGTCAACGACACCGTCAAGCTCGACGGACGGGTCGACGACGTGGGCATTCTTAAGAAGCAAGGCCATTATCGGCACCTCCAAGCAGCAGATACAGGATAGCCATACGCACGCAGATACCGGCGTAGACCTGCTCCAGGATGACGGAGCGTTGCGGGTGGTCGGCCATATAGGAGTCGAACTCGACGCCGCGGTTGATGGGGCCCGGGTGGCAGATGATCGCGTCGGGCTTCATGAGCTTCTCGCGGTCCTTGGTCAGGCCGAAGAGCTTGTGGTACTCGCGAATGGTCGGGAACGGGGCACCCTCGAGGCGCTCCTGTTGCACGCGCAGCATGTAGACGACGTCCAGCTCGGGCAGGACGGAATCGAGGTCGCTCGTCACGTGGTCGCAGCCCAGGACCTCGGGCGACGGCGGCAGCAGCGTGCCGGGGGCGACGGCGTAGGTCTCACAGCCCATGATCTTAAGGGCGGGGATCAGCGAGCCGCAAACGCGGGAGTGGGCGATATCGCCGACGACGGCGACCTTCAGACCGTGGAAGTCACCCTTGTGCTCCCAGATGGTGTACAGGTCGAGCAGGGCCTGCGTAGGATGGTTGTGCTTGCCGTCACCGGCGCAGATGACGCTTGCGGGCGAGTTCTGCGTGACGATGTAGGGAGCGCCGGCGTGCTTGTCGCGCACGACAATGCAGTCGATCTTATAAGCGTTGAGGGTCTCAACGGTGTCGACGAGGCTCTCGCCCTTGACCGTGGAGGTCGAGGAGCCGCCAAAGTTAAGACTGTCGGCCGAAAGACGCTTCTCGGCGAGCTCGAAAGAGCTGCGGGTGCGCGTCGAGGGCTCGTTGAACATGTTGACGATGGTCTTGCCCTTGAGCGTGGGGACCTTCTTGATGGCACGCTCGTTGACCTCGGAGAACGCCTTGGCGGTCTCGAGGATGAGCTTGATATCCTCTTCGGAGTACTCGGTAATGTCGATCAGGTGCTTATGGTTGAACGCCACGGTACTACTCACCTCCCAGCGGCGCGGAGCCCACGTGGGAACCCGGCGCGACGTCATTAATCTCGACAGCGGTGTGGCCGTCGACTTCCTTCATATATAGGTGCACGTTCTCCTCATGCGACGAGGGAACGTTCTTGCCGACAAAGTCCGGCGAGATGGGGAGCTCGCGGTGGCCGCGGTCAACGAGGACTGCCAGCTCAATGCGGCTCGGACGGCCCAGGTCCATGACGGCGTCGAGAGCGGCGCGGATGGTACGGCCCGTATACAGGATGTCGTCCACCAGCACGACGCGCTTGCCGTCGACGCTGAAGGGAATGTTGGTAGCGTGGATCGCGGGAGCGAAATTGGTCGCGTAGTCATCGCGGTAGAAGCTGATGTCGAGGCTGCCGAGCGGAACGTCGACGCCCTCGATCTCCTTGATCTCCTCGGCGAGCTTCTTTGCCAGAAGGTCGCCGCGCGTGACGATGCCGACCAGAGCGAGGTCTTCACAGCCCTCGTTGCGCTCGAGAATCTCGTGCGCGATGCGGGTCATCGCTCGATTGACGGCGGTCTCGTCCATGATGACCGCCTTGGGGGAAGTCGTGCCCATCGATCTCCTTCCTCACATGTCTTGACTGCTGACACAGTCAAAAAAAATAGATGCCCGACCGCTTAAAGCGGACCAGACACCCACAGGAAGGGCTGCTCTTTGGCAGCTATGTAATTCCATGTGGGTATCTCGTACCCCTTTAATGGTCATGGGATAGTGTAGCCAACCTCGAGCTTAATTGCGAGCATTAATACAGAGCAATCCGTAAACGGAGCCCAATGCTCAATAAACCTATATATTTGTGGGACGAGCTTGAAAACACACGCACGAGCTGGCATAATCCCCTCTGCTGCACGCAAATCGGATCTACGTCCAGGGCCGTGGCGTGAGCACTATCGCCAAAAGAGGAATATCTCTGTGTAGATTACGCACAGGGAGCTGCTTCTGTGCTATAGTTCAGGCTTGTTTGTTAACGCGACATGTTCGTTTGTCGCCCAAGGAGGGTCAGTTATGTCCAAAGTTTGCGAAGTTTGCGGTAAGCACCCCGTTGCCGGTCGCTCCATCAGCCACTCTCACCGCGTCACCAACCGTAAGTTCCGCCCCAACATCCAGCGCGTCTACGTCGTCGTCGATGGTCACCGTCGCAAGATGAACGTTTGCTCCACCTGCCTCAAGTCCGGCAAGGTTGCGCGCTCCTAAATAAGGTCTTACCAACAAGTACCTCGGACTCTCCGGGTCAAAGACCTCGCGTTCACATAGAACTTACCAAAGGCGCCCTCCCCTACGGAGGGCGCCTTTTTGCACTCATTGGGGACAGACTTATATGAGGGTTTGCAGATGTCAAAGGGATCATAGCGCAGCTGGTATGCCTTGTAACTAACGGTACGCCTCGAGCGAGTCGGACGCACCTTACACGGGATTGAAATGGATGTAATCGAGTAGCTGCACCGCCTGTGTGTCCGACTCAACCGCGACCCGCGAATAGCGATTATCAAACAGATGTCCCGTTTTCCCATTGAAATACTCATGAGAGTCTGTCCCCAATGAGCAGGGCGATGCATTGGGCATAGTTTTAGTTGAAACGGTTCATTTGATTGAAGCGTTTTAGTTTGTCTTTTACGGGAATCTGACCGTTCACCGAATTATTTCTTGCTATCATGCATCTTGTAGGGTAAATCTCCGATCGCAAGGAGACACAAATGGTGAAAAAGTCACCGGAAAACACTACTCCCGCAATTGTGGACAACGTAGAGGCGCTTGAGGCTAAGCTCGCTCAGATGCGAGAGGCCCAGGCGCTTTTTGCTACGTACACGCAGGAGCAGGTCGACAAGATCTTCTATGAGGCCGCCATGGCCGCCAACAAGGCTCGTATCCCGTTGGCGAAAATGGCCATCGAGGAGACCGGCCGCGGCGTTCTTGAGGACAAGGTCATCAAGAACCACTACGCCGCAGAGTACATCTACAACGCTTACAAGAACACCAAGACCTGTGGTGTCCTGGAGCGCGACGAGGCTTACGGCATCACCAAGATCGCCGAGCCCATCGGCATCGTGGGCGCCGTCATCCCGACGACCAACCCCACCTCCACCGCGATCTTCAAGACGCTGATCAGCCTGAAGACCCGCAACGCCATCATCATCTCCCCGCACCCGGCTGCCGCCAAGTGCACCATCGCCGCCGCCAAGCTCGTGCTTGACGCCGCCGTCAAGGCCGGCGCCCCCGAGGGCATCATCGGCTGGGTCGATGTCCCCTCCATCGAGCTGACCAACATGGTCATGCGCGACGTCGACATCATCCTCGCCACCGGTGGCCCGGGCATGGTCAAGGCCGCCTACTCCTCGGGCAAGCCCGCCCTGGGCGTTGGCGCCGGTAACACCCCGGTCGTCATCGACGACACCGCCGACGTGCTGCTCGCCGTCAACTCCATCATCCACTCCAAGACCTTCGACAACGGCATGATCTGCGCTTCCGAGCAGTCCGTGACCGTCATCGACACCATCTATGACCAGGTCAAGGCCGAGTTCCAGAAGCGCGGCTGCTACTTCGTCAAGCAGGGTGCCGAGATGGAGGCCCTGCGTGCCGCCATGTTCAAGAACGGCGCCCTCGATCACCGCATCCCCGGCATGGCTGCCGCCAAGATCGCCGAGCTCGCCGGCATCGAGGTTCCCGCCAAGACCAAGATCCTGATCGCCGAGGTCACCTCCACCGACCCCGCCAAGGAGGAGTTCTCCCACGAGAAGCTCTCCCCGGTCCTGGCCATGTATCACGCCAAGGACTTCCAGGAGGCCGTCGACAAGGCCGAGCACCTGGTGCTCGCCGGTGGCCCGGGCCACACCGCCTCTCTGTACGTGCACCCCGCCCAGGCCGAGAAGATCAGCCTGTTCGAGCACGTCATGAAGGCCTGCCGTATCGTCATCAACACCCCGTCCTCGCACGGTGGCATCGGTGACCTGTACAACTTTGGCATGAAGCCGTCTCTGACCCTGGGCTGCGGCTCCTGGGGCGGCAACTCCGTCTCCGAGAACGTTGGGGTGAAGCACTTGATCAACGTTAAGACTGTGGCCGAGCGCCGTGAGAACATGCTGTGGTTCCGCGCTCCCGAGAAGGTCTACTTCAAGAAGGGTTCCACGCCCGTCGCCCTCGACGAGCTGGGCAACGTCATGGGCAAGAAGCGCGCCTTCATCGTTACCGACCAGTTCCTCTTCAAGAATGGCAACACCCGCGCCATCGAGGCCAAGCTCGACGAGATGGGCATCGCCCACGACTGCTTCTACGACGTCGAGCCCGATCCGTCGCTGCAGTGCGCACGTCGCGGCGCCAAGCAGATGGCTCTCTTTGAGCCGGACGTCATCATCGCCGTCGGCGGTGGCTCCGCTATGGACGCCGGCAAGATCATGTGGATGATGTACGAGCACCCCGAGTGCAAGTTTGAGGACATGGCCATGGACTTCATGGACATCCGCAAGCGTATCTTCACCTTCCCCGAGATGGGCAAGAAGGCCTACTTCGTCGCCGTCCCGACCTCTTCGGGTACCGGCTCCGAGTGCACGCCGTTCGCCATCATCACCGACAAGGAGACCGGCATCAAGTGGCCGCTCGCCGACTACGCGCTGCTCCCCAACATGGCTATCGTCGACGCCGACAACTGCATGACCGCCCCGCGCGGCCTGACCGCTGCCTCCGGCATCGACGTCATGACCCACGCCATCGAGTCCTACGTCTCCATCATGGCTTCCGACTACACCAAGGGCCTCTCCGAGCGCGCTGCCAAGCTCGTCTTTGAGAACCTGCCCTCCAGCTTCACGAACGGCGCCAAGGACCCGCACGCCCGCGAGGAGATGCACAACGCCTCCTGCATGGCCGGTATGGCCTTCGCCAACGCCTTCCTGGGCCTCAACCACTCCATGGCTCACAAGCTCGGCGCTTTCCATCACCTGCCCCACGGCATCGCTAACGCCGTCATCCTGACCCGCGTCATGCGCTACAACGCCGCCGAGGCTCCCGTCAAGATGGGTACCTTCTCCCAGTATCCTTACCCCAACGCGCTGCACAACTACGCCGAGATGGCCAAGTACTGCGGCATCGAGGGCAAGGACGACAAGGAGGTCTTCGAGAACTTCATCACGAAGCTCGAGGAGCTCAAGGACTTCATCGGTGTCAAGAAGACCATCGCCGACTACGGTGTTGACGAGCAGTACTTCCTCGACACCCTCGACGAGATGACCGAGCAGGCATTCAACGACCAGTGCACCGGCGCTAACCCGCGCTACCCGCTCATGAGCGAGATCAAGGAGCTCTACCTGGACGCCTACTACGGCCGCGAGCCCCAGGACTACGCCGTCTGCTAGTTTTTAGCACGGTTTTTTGCGGCGGGGGTGCACGGGTGTTTCACACACCCCCGCCGTCGCTTCTATCGCATCGTTGAAAGGATGCAACCATGCTGCTACCCGATTCCAAGACCGAGCTCGTCCGCCGTGGCAACAAGGTCGTTTACGACCTGGGCGACAAGATCGTCAAGGTCTTTAACGAGACCAAGCCTGTCTCCGACGTGTTCAACGAGGCTTTGAATCTTGCCCGCATCAATGAGTGCGGCATCCGCAGCCCCAAGGCTCTCGAGGTTTCCCAGCTCGAGAACGCCAACGGCTGGGCGCTCGTGACCGAGAAGGTTCCGGGCACCACCCTTGCCGAGAAGATGACTGCCGAGCCCCAGCGCTTTGGTGAGTACCTCGAGATGTTCGTCGACCTCCAGATCGAGATCCACGGCTACACCTCCCCGCTGCTCAACCGTCAGCGCGACAAGTTCGCCCGCATGATCGACAGCCTTGATCAGCTCAATGCCACCACGCGCTACAACCTTCAGGAGCGTCTGGACGGCATGACCAAGGAGTTCAAGGTCTGCCACGGCGACTTCAACCCCTCCAACGTCATCGTCGGCGACGACGGCCAGCTCTATGTGTGCGACTGGGCACACGCCACCCAGGGCTCCCCTGCTGCCGACGTTGCCACCACCTACCTGCTCTTTGCCCTCAACAGCAAGGACCAGGCCGAGGCCTACCTGGAGCTCTACTGCGACCGTGCCGACATGCCCATGCAGGTCGTGCGTCAGTGGACGAGCATCGTCGCCGCTTCCGAGCTCGCTCGTAAGCGCAACGTGAACGATGAGTTCCTGAAGAACTGGATCGACGTCGTCGATTATCAGTAATATCTGAGCGATTTATTTCGCATCGGAGGCATAATGGAAAACCCCGCAGCTCGCATGGGCTGTGGGGTTTTCCTTTTAGATATCGAGGATGCTACAAGATAATAGGACGGCCCCGCATCTCCCCGATTGGAGAAATGCGGGGCCGTCCCACATATCGAACTACAAGCGAAATCGTCGATTAACGGCGGGCTGCCTTAACAAGCTCGGCAACCTTGGCAACGACCTCGTCGATCGCCACGTCCTCGCGCTCGCCCGTAGCACGGTCCTTGAGCTCAACGGTGCCATTCTTAAGGCCGCGCTTGCCCAGAACCACCTGATACGGGAAGCCCATGAGGTCGTTATCGGCAAACTTAAAGCCCGGACGCTCATCGCGATCGTCGACGACGACCTCGATACCCTCGGCACACAGGCCATCAACAATCTGCTCGCAGACGGTAGCGCACTCTTCCTTCTTGGGATCAAGCGGAATCACCGCGACCTCGTACGGGGCAACGGAGACCGGCCAGACGATACCGTGCTCGTCGTTGTGCTGCTCCACGACGGCAGCAAGCGAGCGGGACACGCCCACGCCGTAGCAACCCATGATGAGCGGCTTCTCCTTGCCGTCCTCATCCATAAAGGTGGCACCCATGGCCTCGGAGTACTTGGTGCCCAGCTGGAAGACCTGAGAAACCTCGATGCCGCGGGCAGCGGAGAGCGGCTTGCCGCAGTGCGGGCAGGGGTCGCCGGCGACAACGGTGACCAGATCGGCCCACTCATCGACGGTAAAGTCGCGCTCGGGGCAGGCACCGGTAAAGTGATAATCGACCTCGTTGGCACCGCAGGCCCACTGTTTGGACTCGCGCAGGCTCTCGTCGCAGACCAGACGAATGCCATCGGGCAGGTTAACCGGTCCGATAAAGCCCTTGTGCAGACCGTTCGCCTGAAGCTCCTCGTCGGTCATCATGCGATAGCCCTTGCCAAAGACGTGCTCGGCCTTGCAATCGTTGAGCTCGTGATCGCCCGGAACAATGGCCACGACCGGCTTGCCCTCGGCGTCGATGAGTGCCAGCGACTTGCGCGTGCCGTTCTCGGGGAACCCAAAGAACTTAGCAACAGCCTCAATGGTGCCCATGCCCGGAGTCTCAACCTTGGTGAGCGTACCGTCACCAGGACCCTCGGTCACGACGACCTTGGTGCTTGCAGCCTCGTCATCGGCAGCGAAGCCGCAATCGTCGCAGTAGACGAGCGAAGCCTCGCCGGCGTCAGCCAAAGCCATGTACTCGACGGAGGTATCGCCACCGATCTCGCCAGAATCGGCGACGACGGGCAGAGCCTTGATGTAGCAGCGCTCGCAGATATTGGCGTACGCCTGCTTCATCTTGTCGTACTCCTCCTGCAGGCTCTCCTGCGTGGCGGAGAAGCTGTAGGCGTCCTTCATGATGAACTCGCGGCCGCGCATCAGGCCAAAGCGGGGACGGAACTCGTCGCGGAACTTGTCCTGAATGTGATACAGGTTGACGGGCAGCTGCTTATAGGAGCGTAGCTCGTTGCGCACCAGGGCCGTGACGGTCTCCTCGTGCGTGGGGCCCAGGACGAACTCGCGACCATGACGGTCGTCAAAGCGCACAAGCTCCTTGCCATAGGCGTCGATGCGGCCGGACTCGCGCCACAACTCGGCGTCGACCATGATAGGCATCATAAGCTCCTGGGCGCCGGCAGCGTCCATCTCGTCGCGCACGATGTTCTCGATCTTACGGATCGAGCGCCAGGCAAGCGGCAGGTAGGAATACAGGCCGGCGGCCTCCTTGCGGATCATGCCGGCACGGAGCAGCAGGCGGTGACTGGCGAGCTCAGCGTCCGCCGGATCCTCTTTAAGCGTCGGCGCATAGAGCTTAGACATATACATTGCTCGGGTCATTTATTTCTCCTCAATAAGCTTGTCGACCTCTGCCATAAGCGCGTCGACAATTTGGTCCTCAGCTACTTTACCAATGATCTGGCCATGCGAAAAGAGCAAGGCCTGACCACGTCCGCAAGCAACGCCCAGGTCGGCATCAGAAGCCTCGCCGGGGCCATTAACGGCACATCCCATAACGGCAATCGAAAGCGGCGCGGTATAGTTCTTAAGCCGCTCGGTTACTTCCTCGGCAATGGGAATAAGGTTAACCTGGCAGCGGGCGCACGTGGGGCACGAGACAATCTCGGGGCCACGGCGACGCAGGCCCAACGACTGCAGAATACCCCAGGCAACCGGCGGCTCCTCAACCGGATCGGCTGTGAGCGACACACGCATGGTGTCGCCAATGCCTTCGGAAAGCAAGATACCCAAGCCTACAGAGCTCTTGATGGTGCCCTGGAGCTTGGTCCCCGCCTCCGTCACGCCCAGGTGAAGAGGAACGTGGGGAATCTCACGCGACAGGGCTCGATAGGTATCGAGCGTCGTTTGCACGCTATGGGCCTTGGCCGAAAGCACAATGTTCGTAAAGCCGCGGTCCTCAAAGTGCTTGACGAAGCGCTCGCTCGACATCACGAGCTTTTCGGGCTGCGTGAGGTCGTCGCGCTCGGCGATATCCTGCTCAAGCGAACCAGCGTTGACACCGATGCGAATTGCGCAGCCCGCAGCACCCGCGGCATCGATGACAGCATCGACCTTGGCCCAATCGCCGATATTACCGGGATTGATGCGGAGCTTGGCGGCACCGGCCTCCACAGCGCCAATGGCCAGCTTGTGGTTAAAGTGGATATCGGCAACGATTGGCACCGGAGACTCGGCACAGATGGTGCGGAAACCCTCAAGCGCGGCCTCGGTGGGCACGCTCACACGCACGATATCGCAGCCAGCCTGCGCCAACGCGTACACTTGCGCAAGCGTTGCCTGGGCATCAGCGGTATCGGTGCAGGTCATGGATTGGACCACCACCGGCGCACCGCCACCGATCTGCACACCGCCCACATGCACGGGGCGCGTCAAATCGCGAGGCAAAGGATGGGATAAAGACAATCCAAACACTCCCCTACAGAATAAATCGAAGGATGTCGGAACGAAGCATATAGACAAACAGCAGCGCAAAGAGCGCGATGCCCACATAGCTCACAATCGTCCGGACCTTGAGCGGAAGCTCGCGGCCCACAATCTTTTGAATGATCTCGATGACCAGCTTGCCGCCATCGAGTGGTGGGATGGGCAGCAGGTTCATAAAGCCAAGCGAGAACGAAATGAGGGCGGCAAACGAAAGGAACGTGGCAGGACCGGCAGCAGCAGCCTGTGAGGACATAACGCTAATACCCACGATCGAAGAAGACTGATCGAGAATCTCCATCGTATGCTGCGGCTGGAGCAGGCGCATCACGCCCTCCGCGGTCTGCACAACATAGGAGAATGACAGACGCGCCGACGTGATGGGGTCTAAACGGACCACCTGCGTAGAGGCATACACACCTAGGCGCTCGTCCTCTTTGAGCGCAACCGAGGTCGAATGCTGCTTGCCGTCGCGCTCATACTCAATGGCGATATCGTCCTTACCGGCGGCCTTGCCGATGGCATCGTAAACGTCCATCCAGGTAGAGCACGATACTCCGTCAACCGAAAGGATCGCGTCGCCGCCCTCGATTCCCGCCGCGGCGGCAATCGAGCCTTCGTCAACCTGGCCGATCACATTGGTATCCACCGGCACCGTGACGCCCGCGATGGAATAGATGCTCATAAGGAGCAAAAAGCCCGTCAGGATATTGACGATAATGCCCGCAAGCAGCATAAAGGAACGCTTGACAAAGCCCTGGCCCAAATAGGTGTGCGAGCGCTCGCGTGCAAGGAATTCAGACTCGGCGCACGGCAGCTCCCATACATCGCCCTCGGCAGTCGCGTGCTCACGATCGAACCGACGGCCGTCAAAGGTGGTATAACCCGCCGCGTCACGCGGCAGGGTCTGGTACTTGGTGGGATAGTAATTGGGCGAAGGCTTTTCCCCTTCTTCATACCAGGGAGCGATGGAGCCCCAGCCCAACAGCAAAGCACAGGCCTCGAGCACATCCTCCTCGGACAGCTCGAGCTCGACGGCAAGATCGGCCACCGTCACCCGGCCGTGACGATAGATGGCAGCAAGCACGCGGTCGGCACACGAGACGTCGGTCGGATCCATACCGCAGATGGCAGCGTAGCCACCCAGCAGCAGCGGGGTCACGCCAAACTTGGTTCCAATGCGACGTGACGTGTAATGGATGTCAAAGCGACACGGCAGGCCCAAAAAGAACTCGGTCACGCGGACGCCGCAGGCACGCGCCGCCAAAAAGTGGCCGCCCTCGTGCAAAAACACAAGGACGGAAAGCATCAGCAGGCCCCAAAAGACCGATGAGAGAACGCTCAGAACAGTATCCATAAAACGAAAAAGCAATCCTTATGGGTTAGGAACGGGTTGCGGCGAGCACCTGCGCAGCCTTTTCACGCGCCCATGCATCGATGTCGCGAAGCTGCTCAAACGAATCGACCGCCTGCATATCGTGGGAATCCATGCAGGATTCCACAATGCGATCGATATCGGTAAAGCTGCAGCCATCGTTCAGGAAGGCATCGACGGCGACCTCGTTGGCGGCATTGAGCACGCACGGCATGGTGCCACCCGTCTTGCCGGCACGTTCGGCCAGTGCCAGAGCGCGGAAGGTATCCATGTCGGCAGCATCAAACGTGAGCTGCCCCAGCTCGCGGAAATCGATACGAGGCGCCGGGGTATCCCAACGCTCGGGATACGAGAACGCGAACTGGATGGGAATACGCATGTCGGAAGCACCGAGATGCGCCATCACGGAGCCGTCGGCGAACTCGACCATAGAGTGAATCTTGGACTGACGCTGCACGACCACGTTAATGAAATCGAGGTCGCAGTTAAACAGATGCATGGCCTCAATGCGCTCCAGGCCCTTGTTCATGAGGGTGGCGGAGTCAATGGTGATCTTGGCACCCATGGCCCACGTGGGATGCGCGAGGGCATCGGCACGCGTCACGCGATCGAGCTCGTCGCGCGTGCGGCCAAAGAACGGACCGCCCGAGCAGGTGAGCCAAATACAATGAGTCTCGCGCGGGTTCTCCCCCAGATAGCACTGGTAAATGGCGGAGTGCTCAGAGTCGACTGGAATAAGCTGGCCCGGTTGTGCCAACGGCATAAGCAAGTCGCCACCGACGACGAGGGACTCCTTGTTGGCAAGGGCAAGGCGCTTATTCGAGGTCAAGGCCGCATGGCTCGCCTCGAGACCGGCGGCGCCCACAATAGCGACAAGCACGCAGTCGACATCGTCGCGACACGCGAGCTCGCAAACCGCCTGCGCGCCAACGCCGAGCTTCGTTCCCTCGGGCAACTCCTGCAGCACGGCGTCATCGCCATGATCGACATCGGCCACGGCAACCGCCGGAACCGAGAACTCGCGGGCAGCGGCAACGAGCTCGGAGGTACTGGAGTTAACGGACAGCGCCGTCACCTGCAGGCGATCGGCATGCTGGCGGCACACATCGAGCGCCTGGGTGCCGATAGAGCCCGTACAACCCAGGATGGCAACGCGAAGGCGTCCATCGGGGCCATACGTCGTCTGGAAGGACATTACAGCACGCCTCCGATCATCAGCAACAGCTGCGCGGTGATGCAGCCGAAGATAAGCGAGTCGCTACGATCGAGCATGCCGCCGTGGCCCGGGATAAGGTTGCCGGAATCCTTGACGCCCACACCGCGCTTGATGCGCGACTCGATAAGGTCGCCGATAACGCCCAGAATGGACACAACCACGCCGCACAGCAGCGCATAGGGCAGGCTGAGCTTGTAGAAGTGCGTCGCCCACAGGATGAGCCAAATCAAAACCGAGCCCAGGATGCCGCCGGCAAACCCCTCCCAGCTCTTTTTGGGAGAGATCTTGGGAACCATCTTGTGCTTGCCGATACGGCTGCCCACGATGTAGGCAAACGAATCGGAGACCCAAAGGGACGCGCAAACGCCCACTGAAAGCAAGGCACCGGCAAAACCGGGCACGGCATCGCGCAGCAGCACGATAGCCGACAGCATAAAGCCAGTGTAGATGGGACCCATGAGCGTCACTGCCACATCAGAGATGCGGGTACGCGGCGACCAGACATACCAAATGCCCACGGCGAGCATCAGGGCAAAAAGCAGGGCATTCAGCAACATCGAATCGCCCAACGCCGACAGCGGAAAGAGTACGGCGGCAGCGATACCCATGCGCTCGTTAGCCATCTTGCCATCGAGCCTTGTCATACGGAAAAACTCATAGCAGCACAGACCGCTCATGACAGAAACAAAGATGGCCGTGGGCACGATACCCAAAACCAGGCACAGGATAAAGACAACGGCGTAGACGATACCGGCGGCGGCACGGGTAATAAAGCCCGCCAGCCACGAACCGGTGCCGCTCTTCGCTGCAGGCGCTCCCGCAGTGGCAGCTTTGCGCGCGGGCGTCTTGGGAGCAGATGCCTTGGGACGATCGGACACGATTAAGCCTCCTCGGTCTTGCTCAGTCCACCAAACCTACGGTCACGGCCCTGATAGGCCAAAATGGCGTCGACAAGGCCCCAACGATCAAAGTCGGGCCAATAGGTATCGGTGACGTAGAATTCGGAATAAGCCACCTGCCACAGCAGATAGTTCGAAAGGCGCAGCTCACCAGAGGTGCGAATCACAAGCTCAGGATCGGGAAGGCCGGCGGTATAGAGATGGGAAGCCACCATGTCGTCATCAATTGCGGCAGGATCGATCTTACCGGCGGCAGCGTCGAGTGCAATCTGACGGACAGCGCGGGTAATCTCGGCACGCGCGCCGTAGTTGACGGCAAGCGCCAGCGTCATACCGGTGTGATCGGCGCACTCGGCAAGACCGCGTTCAAAAACGTCGCGGGTCTTCTTGGGCAGCGCAGAAATGTCACCCAAAAAGACAACACGCACGTTTTCGCGCTTCAGAAGCGGCAGCTCGTCGATGAAAGTCTTGGCAAACAGATGCATCAAGACGTTTACCTCATGCTGCGGACGGTTCCAGTTTTCGGTAGAAAACGCATAGGCAGAAAGCACGTCGACGCCCAGGCGCACGCAGGCGGTAATGATCTCGCGAAGGGAGACGATACCCGCCTTGTGGCCCTCAGTGCGCGCAAGACCGCGCGACGTGGCCCAACGACCGTTGCCGTCCATGATGCACGAGATATGGTGCGGAATGTTATTGAGGTCAAGGTCGGAAAAACCGACGCCCGCAGGGGCGTCGGCAAAGTACTCGACCAGTTTATGCTCGTCGTATTGCACCTTAGATCTCCATGACCTCGGCTTCTTTTTCCTTCAGAAGCTCCTCGACCTTGGAGACATACTCATCGGTGTGCTTCTGGACCTTGGCCTGCTCGCGACGGACATCGTCCTCGGTGAGCTCCTCATCGCGCTCGAGCTTGTTGTTGAAGTCGCGACGGATGTTACGGATAGACACCTTGGCCTGCTCGGCGTACTCGCGGCACTCCTTGACGAGCTCGCGACGGCGCTCCTCGGTGGGAGCCGGGAACGGCAGACGAACGACGGTGCCATCGGAGTTGGGGGTAATACCCAGATCGGAAGCGCCGATGGCCTTGACGATAGCGTTGATGAGTGCCTTGTCCCACGGCTCGATGAGCAGCATGTGGGCCTCGGGGGTCTTGACGGCGGCAACCTGCGTGACCGGCGTGGGAACACCGTAATAATCGACGGTGATGTCGGACAGAATGTTGGCATTGGCGCGGCCGGTACGGACCTTGGAGAAGTTATGCTTGAGGGACTCGAGCGACTTGTCCATATGGGCGGTGATGTTCTCTGCCATGCTTAATCCTCCTGATAGACGAGCGTGCCGACGGGCTCACCCGAAAGCGCGCGCTTGACGGTGTCCTCGCCATCGATGTTGAGGACCAAAATCGGCATACGGTTATCCTGGCACAGTGCCGTAGCCGTGGAATCCATAACCTGCAGACCGCGGACGAGAACCTCGTGATAGGTAATCTTGTCAAAACGGACGGCATCGGCGCACTTGACGGGATCCTTGTCGTAGATACCGTCGACCTTGGTGGCTTTAATCAGAATCTCCGCACCGATCTCGCAGGCACGAAGGGCCGCGGCGGTGTCAGTCGTAAAGTACGGATTGCCCGAACCGGCGGCGAAGATAACGACATTGCCCTTGGACAGGTGGTTGATGGCGCGACGACGAATATAGGGCTCGCAAATCTCGTTCATCTGGATAGCGCTCATAACGCGGCAAGGAACATCGTTATGCTCGAAAGCATCCTGAAGGGCAAGCGCGTTCATAACGGTTGCCAGCATACCCATGTAATCGGCCTGAGCACGCTCCATGCCACCGGCAGCACCGGCCATGCCGCGGAAAATATTGCCGCCGCCGACAACGACGCCGACCTCATGGCCAACGGCGAGCAGCTCCTTGACCTGCTTGGCAAGATGGTCGGTAACCTTGGGGTCGATGCCATAGTGGCCATCGCCCATCAGTGCTTCGCCGGAAAGCTTAAGAAGCACGCGTTTATATCGGATGTCGGACAAAGCGATCCTCCTTTAATTAGACTCTCAATATGATATCAAAGGCTCTGATAAGAGCCATGAAAAAGCAGGCTGTGAGTAAAACCCACAGCCTGCTCATTACCAACTACAAGAGCTTATTTACTCGCCACGGACCAGACGGTCGAAGGCAACGACGGTAATGGTGTCGCCAAGCTCCTTGGAGACCTGCTCAGCGTACTTCTTGATGGTGAGGGAGCTGTCCTTGATGAACTCCTGCTCGGTGAGCACGGACTGCTTGTAGAACTTCTCCAGACGGCCGACAGCCATCTTCTCCTGGATAGCCTCGGGCTTGCCGGACTCGGCAGCCTGAGCCATGTAGATCTGCTTCTCGTGCTCGACGGTCTCGGCCGGAACCTGATCGCGGGTAGCGCAGATCGGGGCGACGGCGGCAACCTGAAGGGCAACGTCGTGAGCGAAGGCCTTGAAGGACTCAGCCTGAGCAGTCTCGGCCTTCTCGAAAGCAAACTCGACGAGGACGCCGATCTTACCACCCATGTGGATGTAAGAAGCGAGAGCGCCGTTCTCGGCCTTGCGGGCGGCGAAGCGGGAGATCTTCATGTTCTCGCCCATGATGTGAATCATCTCGGTGAGCTCGGAGGAAACGGTCTCCTCGCCCATCGGCTTCTCGAGCAGAGCGTCGACGTCAGCAGGCTCGGTGGTAGCGACAACCTCAGCGACCTTGGAAGCAAAGCCGGTGAACTTGGCGTTGGAGCCAACGAAGTCGGTCTCGCAGGAGAGCTCGAGCAGAGCGCCGGTCTTGCCATCCTCGGAGACGAACGCGGCGACAGCGCCCTCGTTGGTCTCACGGCCAGCCTTCTTGGCAGCCTTGGCAAGGCCGTTCTTGCGCAGAACGTCGACAGCGGCGTCCATGTCGCCGTCAGCCTCGACGAGAGCCTTCTTGCACTCCATCATCGGGGAGTCGGTCATCTCGCGGAGCTGCTTGACCATAGCGGCGGTAATCTGGGCCATTGTGGTTCCTTTCAAAGAGATGAAAAAGAATTAACTAAGACTGATTTACTCGGCCTTGGGCTCAGCGGCCATCTCGGCCTCGGAGACCTGCTCCTTGCCGGAGCCAGCGAGGCAGGCGTCAGCCATGAGCTCGCACATAAGGGTGACAGCGGAGATAGCGTCATCGTTGCAGGGGATGCCGTACTCGACCTCGTCGGGATCGGAGTTGGTGTCGATCAGGGCGACGACGGGGATGTTCAGGCGCTGGGCCTCCTTGATGGCGTTCTCCTCGCGCTTGGTGTCGATGACGAAGAGAGCCTGGGGCAGACCCTTCATGTCGCGGGCGCCACCGAGGTTGGTCTGGAGCTTGGTGAGCTCCTTACCGAGAACAGCCTGCTCCTTCTTGGGGAGCACTGCCATGCGGCCGTCCTCGACCATGGCCTCGAGCTCCTCCATGCGGTTGATGCGGGAGCGGATGGTAACGAAGTTGGTCAGCATACCGCCGAGCCAACGCTGGTTGATGTAAGGCATGTTGGCGCGCTCAGCAGCGTTCTTGACGGCCTCCTGAGCCTGCTTCTTGGTGCCGACGAACAGCACGTTGCCGCCCTTAGCGACGTTCTTGACGAAGGTGTAGGCCTGGTCGGCGTCGAGGATGGTCTGCTTGAGGTCGAGGATGTAGATGCCGTTGCGCTCACCAAAGATGAACGGCTTCATCTTGGGGTTCCAGCGACGGGTCTGGTGACCGAAGTGGCAGCCGGCCTCGAGCAGGGTGCGGATATTAATCTTGGTAGCCATGTTAAACCTCCTGTGGTTTGCCTCCGCGCGGGGTCATCCTCCAAAACCAACCCGGACATGTGCTACCAAAGCCCGGGCACCACGGTATGAAGTAGCCGCGCGTGCGTGATAAAAACATGTTGCCGTGAAGCAACCCGATGAATGATAGCAGGAATGCTTCTTCCTGCCAACCCGCAATCAAAACCACACACCTGAGTGCGGCGCGGGACGTCCCAGCCACTATTCGCCGCGGGGATGGGCTTGAGACACGGCACGTTTGAGCCGATCGGGCGTGAGATGCGTGTAGATTTGCGTCGTGGACAGGCTCGCATGGCCTAGCAGCTCTTGAACCGAGCGCAGGTCCGCACCGCCCTCGAGCAAGTCGGTCGCAAAGGTATGGCGCATCGCATGCGGGGCAATGTCGGCCGGAATGCCGGCGAGCGTCGCCAGCATATGGAACCGCCGCCTGAGCATGGCGGCACTCATGCGATTGCCGCGCGCCGATATAAGCAGCGGATGCGGCCCGGTAGCGGGGTCACGGCGCTTTGCCTGAGCGAGCAACTCCGGCCTCCCCTCCTCAATATAGAGACGCGTCGCCTCGAGCGCACGACGATACAGAGGGACGATACGCTCCTTGCTCCCCTTGCCCCAAAGTTGCAGCGTTCGCTCGGACCAACCAATAGCCTCCACGTTGAGCGCCGCGAGCTCCGAGATTCGCGCGCCGGAGGCATAGAGCAACTCAAGCATCGCCGCATCGCGCAGTCCCGCGGGCGTCGAGGTATCAGGCGTCTTGAGCAGCGCCTCAACCTGCTGGGTCGTAAGGACGCCCGGCAGGTCACGCGGCAGCTTGGGCGATGCGATCGCCGAGACCGCATCGCCCTCGACAATCCCCTCGGCAGCCATCCAGCGATAGAGCGAGCGAATGGCAGACAGGTGTGCCGCAAGGGTCCGAGCCGCCGCCTGGCCACGCGACAGCTCGGCCAAATAGGAACGAACGGTCCGTACGTCGGCGGCGCGAGCGTCGATGCCCTCGCGCTCGCACCAGGCAGCAAAGCGCTCCAGCCTCGAGCCATAGGCCGTCACCGTGTTGGGAGAAAGACCCTCGACGCGTGCGATATAGGCGATAAACGAGTCGACGGTGTCGTACAGGTCAAAGGCTATGACCGGTCGCCTCCAAACAAGTCGGAACGCGTGGCCAAGTAGGCATCGAGGGCCTCGAGCGCACGGTCCGCATAGGCCTGATATCGGTCGCGCTTGCCGCGGCGCTTACCATCCTCGAGTGGCGGCACCAGGCCAAAGTTGACATGCATAGGCTGATAGCCCACGGTGGCAGGATCGGTCGCATAGCCCACGAGCGCACCTAGGGCGCCCACACGCGGCAACTCGACGCCCGCGGCACCGATAGCCTCGGCATAGGTGTTGAGCGCCGCGAGCAGACCTGTCGCCACGGCTTCCATGTACCCCTCGGTGCCGGTAATCTGACCGGCCAGGCGCACGCCGGTACCGGGCACGGCAAAGGTGCCATCGAGCACGTTCGGGGCGTCGACAAAGGTATTGCGGTGCATGACACCGTAGCGGAAGAATTCAGCGTTCTCCAGGCCCGGCACCATATGGAAGACGCGCTTCTGCTCGCCAAAGGTCAAGTTGGTCTGGAAGCCCACCAGGTTATAGGCGGTCTTCTCCTTGTTCTCGGCACGCAGCTGAATCGCCGCCCAGGGGCGACGTCCGGTACGCGGGTCGGTGAGGCCGACGGGCTTCATGGCACCAAAGCGGATGGCATCCTTGCCCGTGCGCGCGACCTCCTCGGCGGGCTGGCAGGCCTGGAACAGATCGCCGCCCTCAAAGTCTTTGAGCACCACGCGGTCGGCCGTGGTAAGCGCCTCGATAAAGGCCTCGTACTCCTCCTTGTTGAGCGGAGCGTTGAGATAGTCGCCGCTCCCCTGCTCCTCGTAGCGCGACTGCGAGAACAGCACGTCCATATCGAGCGTGGAGGCATCGACGATCGGCGCCGCGGCATCGAAGAACGCAAGGGCGTCGCCACCGACGAGCTTCATGACCTCTTCGCTCAGCGCAGGTGAACACAGCGGGCCCGCGGCAATGACCACGTGGCCCTCGGGAATCTGCGTGACCTCGCCGTGGACGACCTCGATATTGGGACGAGCGGCAACTTCGGCCTCGACAAGCTCGGAAAACTTGACGCGATCGACCGCTAAGGCGCCACCGGCGGGAACAGCCGCGCGATGGGCGCAATCGAGCAGAACTGAACCCATGCGCTCAAGCTCGGCCTTCAGCAAACCAGCCGCGGAATCCGGACGGATCGACTTAAACGAATTGGAGCAGACGAGCTCTGCCAGGTGATCGGTATGGTGGGCCGGGGAGCTCACCTGGGGGCGCATCTCGCACAGCTTTACGGCAAACCCGCGATCTGCCAGCTGGATCGCGCACTCCGAACCCGCCAGACCGCCACCGATAACTGTCACCTGATCGAACTGCATCTGCAAACACCTTTCTAATTGACACGTTTTCCATTGTGACCGAAGGGTGTCTGGGCGTGAAGGGCAAACTTGGAGGGCGCATACCTTCCATCCATCATGCGCTCGATAAGGCCCTCGAGTTCAAGCGAACCCAAGAGTTTGAGTACGCCGACAGCATCGAGCGAGACGAGCGCCGCGATGTCGTCGACCTTGAGCGGAGAGGCGATGAGCGCATGCATCACGGTCTGCTGCGTTGAATCCAGGTCGGCAATGCCGGGAGCATCGGGGCGCGAGTAGCGCAGGGTTCCATAGATGCGTGAGATAGCCATCTCGATAGATTCCTCGTCGATGATGCAGCAGGCACCGTTCGCAATGAGGTAATTCGTGCCACGCGACTCGGGCGATAGGATCGACCCCGGTACGGCAAGAAGTTCTCGCCCCAAATTCATAGCAGCCTCGGCTGTAGAAAACGTCCCGGAAGGCATACCCGCCTCGGATACAAAGAGGGCTTGCGACAGGGCCGCGATCACGCGATTGCGGCGCGGAAAGGCAAACTTGCGAGGACCCATGCCCCACGGGGAGATCGACACGACCGCGCCACCCGTATCGAGCGTGCGCGTAATAAGCCCCGCGCTCGAGCGCGGATAGACCACGTCGGCGCCCGTCCCCAGCACCACGACGTGTTTGCCGCCAGCGTTGACCGCAGCCCAACCCGAGGCCTGGTCGCAACCGACCGCGCCGCCCGAAACTACCGTCACTCCCGCCTCGACCGCCACCTTTGCCGCAAGCTCTGCCACGGCAAGACCATACGGCGAGGCTTTGCGCGCGCCGATGATGGAGAGCGCGGGCGTCGATAACACGGCAGGGTCGCCACGAACGTAGAGGGTCTCGGGCACATCCGAAAGCTCCAGAACGGTCTTGGGATACAACGCATCACCGGGATGAAGCTCAAAGGTTCCCTCAGCCATTATTGGTCCCTCCTTCCCTGATACATCGCCGCCTCGAGCACGTGGTCCTGCGTCACCCGCTCGCTCTCGGCGACATCGGCGATCGTGCGCGCGATGCGCACAAGACGCACGATGCCGCGACCCGTAAGATGCGTGCGCTTCGACAGGCCAAGGACGCACTTCTCTGCCGCCTCATCGAGCGCAAAAGTCGACACGACGCCGTCAATGGAGCGGGACTCGTCATCCTCGGCCTCGGCGTCCGCATCGTCCATATGTGACTCGCGCCAGGCACGGAAGGCTCGGCCGCGCACGACGTAATCGCGCAACTCAGCCGATGACATGCCTTCGGCGCCCTCGATAATCACCTGGGGGTCGGGACGGGTCACATCGATCATCATGTCGATACGGTCGGCCAAAGGGCCGCGCAGTTTAGACCGATAGCGCTCGACCATCGCCGCCGAGCAGCGACACGGTACCTCGCGATCGCCCAAAAAACCGCAGGGGCAGGGATTGCTCGCAGCCAGCAGCTGAAAGCGCGACGGGAAGGTAAAGGCCCCGTCGACGCGTACGATCCTCACATAGCCGCGCTCGATGGGCTGACGCAGCGTCTGCAGCACACCCGTGGGAAACTCGGCAAGCTCGTCCAAAAAGAGCACGCCGCCATGAGCAAGGCTGATCTCACCCGGATGCACCGGGCGTCCTCCGCCAATGAGGCCCGCCGTTGAAATGCTGTGATGGGGACTGCGGAAGGGCCGGTGTCCCGCCAACAAGCCATCAATGTTCTCACCCAAAACCGAATGGATGCACAGCGCCTCCTGCTGGTCCTCAACGGAAAGCTCGGGCAGAATGCCGGTCATACGCCGTGCGAGCATCGTCTTGCCCGAACCGGGCGAGCCGATCATGAGCAAGCCGAGCTCGCCCGCCGCCGCAAGCGCCATACCGCGCTTGGCGACCTCCTGCCCCAGCACGTCGGCATAATCGAGCTCGGGCTCAAAGGTGACTTCCACGCCCTCGGAGTCCAGATAATGTCGCGCAGCCTCCCCCATGCCCTGGGCAAGTTGGGACAGGTGGCCGATAAACCCGCAGTCCACGCCCGCGAGCGGCACATGCTGATCGGACCTGCCGGCGATAAAGGAAAGCCCCATATCGCGTGCCAACAGCTGAAACGCCACCTCGCCCTTGACGGGCAGCACCGTACCGTCCAGGCCAAGCTCGCCCGCGATAAGGCAGCGATCGAGGTTGTCACGGGGAATCTGCCCGTCGGCGGCCAACACCGCGACGGCAATCGGCAGATCAAAGCCGCTGCCGGTTTTACGGATATCGCCGGGTGCCAGATTGACGGTAATACCCGACCGCGGAATCTCAAAACCGGCTGAGCGCATAGCGCACCGGATGCGCCCTCGCGACTCCATCACTTCCATGCTGGGAATACCGAGCATCTGAATGCCCGGGACGCCCCCGGCAAGCGAGACCTCGACGGTGACGGGAATCGCCTCGACGCCGCGGATGCAGGCGGCGTGGACGGCAAAGGTATCGAACGCCATCACGACACCTGCCAATCGAACGCGTTGTACTGATGCTCGATTTCGGCAATATGCCCGCCGCGGATGGTCACGCCCACGGCGTCGAAGCGAATCGCCTTGAGCGGATAGTGCTCCATGAGATAGCAGCTTGCGATGCGACGATACCGGCGCTGCTTTTGGGCATCCACGGCTTCCTCGGGAAAGACTCGTGTGGTGCAGTCCAGGGCAACACGCCTCGTCTTGACCTCACACATCACCACGATGTCATCGAGCTCGTCGAGCAGCACCAAGTCGGCCTCGCCCTCGGCGCAGCGATAGCCCTGCTCCAGCAAGGTGTAGCCGCGCTCGTTAAAGTAATCGATGGTGATCAGTTCACCCAACATGCCGAGTTCGCGGGGGCTGAGTGCCTTGATAAACTCGGGCGTAATCGCCCCGCAGTCGAGCTCGCCGTCTTGCCAACGTTCCTTGAGCTGTTGCGTCTTGCTCTTTTTGCTTGCGGCACACATGGGGTCTCCTTTCCCGCACACTGCATTGCCCCGATGATGAGGGCACGTTTCATGCGGGTAAGTACCGGAAGCAAACCAAAAGCTGACCAAATGCCGACAAAAATCGGGCCATGCGCAACAATCGCGTTGCACATGGCCCGCTACCAGCAGGTTTATAAAACCCCAGAGGTCCCTGTCTCCACAATTGACCTAGAAAAGCCGCTCAGTCTGCAGAAAGTTTCCGCAAAAGCTCACGCGGTGCAGCGGACAAAGTCCATGTTTGCGAATGGCCTCGATGTGCTCGGGGCTCGCGTAGCCCTTCGACTCGGCCAGATGGTACTCGGGATACTCGGCATCGTACTCGACCATCATCTCGTCACGGGTGACCTTGGCCATAATGGACGCCGCGGCGATGCAGGCAATCTTGGCATCGCCCTTGACCACGTCGCGCTCGTTGGGAACGGCGCCCAGCGGATTGCCATCCATGAGCACACAATCCGGCTCAAGGCCCGTATCGGCAACGGCTCCCGCAACGGCGGCGCGAATGGCGCGCGCCATGCCCATCTCGTCGATATCCGCCGGCGGAATATGACAGAAACCGATGGCGGTTGCCACCTCGGCAATCTTTACGGCCAGCAGCTCGCGGCGGGCAGGCGTGAGCTTTTTGGAATCGTTAATGCCCCAAACGCGCGGCTCCATGGGCAGGCACACCGCACATACCGTCAGGGGCCCGGCCACCGAACCACGTCCGACCTCGTCAACGCCCACGACAACGCCGTCGCCGCCCAGCTCATGCATCAGCTCGTACATGCCATTGACGCGCTCGCGTTCGGCGAGTTCCTTGGCATGACGCTTCATGGCGCGCTCGCAGGCCTTGATGACCTGTTGGCGCGGGTCCTCGCGATAATGCTCCACGAGGGCGGGAATCTCCTCAAACGTGGCGCTCGCCAGCTCGCCGGCAACCTGAGACGCCGAAACCGAGCTTGTCATGTTGGCCATACCGGGGCCTCCTTGCATGCGGATCAGTAAAAAGAAGGGCCACCCGAAGGTGACCCTTTTGTCCAAATGAGCGGACAGACGCTGCGATCGTCTTAGCGCTTCTCGGGAATACGAGCAGCCTTGCCCACCTTGTCGCGGAGGTAGTACAGCTTGGCGCGACGGACGCGACCATGACGGACAACCTCGAGCTTGCCGATCTTGGGGCTGTGAAGCGGGAAGGTACGCTCGACACCGACACCGAAGGAGATCTTGCGGACGGTGAAGGTCTCGCGGGAACCGGCACCAGCCATGCGGATGACGTCGCCCTGGAAGACCTGGATGCGCTCGCGGTCGCCTTCCTTAATGCGGTAGTGGACCTTGACGTTGTCGCCGACGCGAACCTGCGGGATGTCCTCGCGGATCTGCTGGCGCTCGATTGCGCGGATATAATCCATGTGCAATTCCTTACTCTTCTAGAGGTGCCGTACCACCTTGGCCGGCACGTAGTTGAACAAACGTATTCGAGTATACACGCGCGCGTTTCTGCTGCAAGAACAATTTTTTACGAAGACAAAAAGACAAAACCCGCACATGACAACCGCCCGCCTCACGAATGAGACAGGCGGCATGAAGGGGGGGCTACGTCAAGCGTCTGAGCACAAAACGCTAAGCGTTACGCTTGGCCTCGAGTTTGGCCTGAGCGGCAGCAAGACGCGCGAGCGGCACGCGGTAGGGCGAGCAGGACACGTAGTCCACGTCGGCGACGTTGAACAGGCCCTTGATGGACTTGGGGTCACCGCCGTGCTCGCCGCACACGCCAAAGTGCATGCCGGGGTTGGTGGCGCGACCCTTCTCGACGGCCATGCGCACCAGCTCAAGTACTGCAGAATCGATGGTCTCGAAGGGGTTGTCCTTCAGGATCTTCTTGTGCAGGTACAGCGGGATGAACTTGGCCTCGGCGTCATCGCGGGAGAAGCCGAAGGTCGTCTGGGTGAGGTCGTTGGTGCCAAAGCAGAAGAAGTCGGCATGATGGGCGATCTCGTCGGCGACCATGCAGGCGCGCGGCAGTTCGAGCATGGTTCCCACGGGAATGTTGAGCTCGACGCCCTCCTCGGCGGAAACCTCGGCGATCACGCGCTCGATGACCTCGCGGGTCTGGACATGTTCGGCCGTGATAGAGACAAGCGGAACCATGATCTCGGGACGCGGATCGACGCCTTCCTTGATGAGACGGGCGGCGGCGGTCGCCACGGCGCGAACCTGCATGAGCGGCAGGTCGCCGAAGACGACGGACAGACGCACGCCGCGCAAGCCCAGCATGGGGTTGGACTCAACCATGCCGTCGATGCGACGCAGACGGGCGCGCAAGGCGGCGAGCTCCTCCTCGGGAGCGCCAGCGGCCTCCTTCTTAGTGATGGCGACCTCGAGCTCACGGGGATCATCCAGGAACTCATGCAGCGGCGGGTCAAGCAGGCGAACAACCACATCGCGGCCGGACATGGTCTTGAACATGGCAAGGAAGTCCTCGGTCTGAACCTTGAGCAGATCGGCGAGCGCCTGCTGCTTCACGGCCTCGTCGTCGGATAGGATGAAGCTCTGGATGATGTTCTTGCGGTCGCCCAGGAACATATGCTCGGTGCGGCACAGGCCGATGGCCTCGGCGCCAAACTCAAGCGCGAGTTCGGCATCCTCGGGGTTGTCGGCGTTGACGCGCACGTGGTTGGCGTGACCGCAAGTCTCGTCCAGACGAATCTCGTCGGCCCAGGACAGAATGGTGTCCAAGTCGCCGGTAAGCTCAGCTGAGACCAGGTCCACAGCGCCGTCGACGACGATGCCCTGGGTGCCGTCGATGGAGATGATGTCGCCCTCGTGCAGCACGCGGTCGCTGCCCTCAATGCGCACAACCTTCTCGGCGGCATCGATGTGGAAGCGCTCGACACCGCAGACGCAGGGCGTACCCATGCCGCGGGCGATAACGGCGGCGTGGCTCGTCTTGCCGCCGTGGCTGGTCAGGATGCCCTCGGCGGCGACCATGCCCTTGAGGTCATCGGGGTTGGTCTCCCAGCGGACCAGGATGACCTTGTGGCCCTCGTTTGCGCGTGCGACGGCGTCATCGCTCGAGAACACGACCTCGCCAACGGCGGCACCAGGGCTGGCGTTGAGACCGCGTGCGAGCGCCTCGTATTTCTTGGAGGAATCGAACTGCGGGTGCAGGAGCTGGTCGAGCTGCGCCGGGTCGATACGGCTCACGGCCTCCTCGCGGGTGATGAGGCCCTCCTCGACCATCTCGATGGCGATGCGCAGGGCGGCGGTGGCGGTGCGCTTGCCCACACGGGTCTGGAGCATCCAGAGCTTACCCTGCTCGATAGTGAACTCGATATCGCACATATCGCGGTAGTGGTCCTCGAGCGTCAGGAACACGCGCTCGAGCTCCTCGCCTGCGGACTCAAGACCCGGAGTGGTCTTGAGGTCGGCGATGGGCTCGGTGTTGCGGATGCCGGCGACGACGTCCTCGCCCTGGGCGTTGACCAGAAAGTCGCCGTAGAATTCCTTGGTGCCATCAGCCGGGTTGCGTGTGAAGGCGACGCCGGTCGCGGAAGTCTCGCCCTTGTTGCCAAATGCCATGGCCTGCACGTTGACGGCGGTGCCGAGCTCGTCGGAAATACCGTGTTGCTTGCGGTAAATGCAGGCGCGCTCGTTCATCCAGCTGCCAAAGACGGCCTGAATGGCAAGGCGCAGCTGGAGCTCCGGATCATGCGGGAAAACGGGCTTGCCGGCGGCAACCTCGAGCTCGGGGTACAGGGCGGCCTTGACGTTGTCGGAGAAGATGCCCTTGAAGGTCTCGACGAGCTCCTGCAGGTCCTCGGCCGAAAGCCCGGAATCGACGCGGACGCCGGCGACCAGGCGAGCCTGCGTCAGGGCGTTCTCGAACAAGTCGGCGTCAACACCCATGACGACGTTGGAGAACATCTGGATAAAGCGGCGAGAGCTATCCCAGGCAAAGCGCGGATTCTGTGTCTGGGCGATGAGGCCCTGGACGGAATCGTCGTTGAGGCCCAGGTTGAGGACCGTGTCCATCATGCCGGGCATGGAGAACGGAGCACCCGAGCGCACCGATACGAGCAGCGGGTCGCTGGCGTCGCCGAGCTTTTTGCCGCAGCGGGCTTCGAGGTCGGCCTCGGCGGCAACGATCTCGTCGAGTGCGCCGGCAGGCCAAACATTGCCGGCACCGGAGTACTCAACGCAGGTCTGGCAGGTAATGGTAAAGCCACCGGGGACCGGCAGGCCGATACGGCTCATCTCGGCAAGGTTAGCGCCCTTGCCGCCAAGCACAAAGTTCAAAGACTTGTCGCCCTCGGTGACACAAGTGCCCTGGGCGTCGGTTCCAAAACGGTAAACCCTCTTGCAATCGCTCACGATACTTCCCCTTCTATGTGTTCGCACACACGACCGTGGTAACGAATCGACCCGCCGGATGCGGACCGTGAGGGAACTATACGGCGGGTTTTGGGCGGGCTTGAGCAGAGGCTGCGCGGTTTGGTAAACGTGCTAAAACTGGCGGTAAACGGTAGGTAAAGGTGGTTACCTTATGAAGATACCAGTACAACGTAGTCGCAGGTCAAAAGCGGTATAAACTGCTAAAACGCTTTAGCAAAAAGCTGTAATTATTGGAATGGAATCTCTTAAACTACGCAATAGCCAAGAAAGACAAAATCTATAAGAAGTATTTGTCCCAGGGATTTTGGTCAGAGTAGCTAATTTGGGACGGGGCTATTTTAGCCACCCCGGCAGATAGCGCGAATGCTTTGGCGGAGTAACGGCCGGGGTAGCTAAAAAAGCCCCATTACAGTTTGAGTCGTCCGAAAGGGCGGCTCCTTACTAGTTCTGGTAATACGATTGAGCCGTACCGATGGTCGCTGGCCGACCGCGACCGCGACGCGGCCTCCACCCGAGACCCCCATCTCGACACATAGCCCGTCATCCGACGAAAGCGCGCAGGTCGTCCTGTATAGGCGCATGGTGTCCCCCTCCGCCGCAAGAGGGAAACGAAAAAGCCCCTCTTTGCCACTACGGACAAAAGGGGCCTCCCAGGGGAAACGTGTTACAAAGCCTTCTTTGCAAGACGATGAAGATCAGAAACCCAACGTCGTACGCGTAGGGACTTACCCAACACCCACGCCATTTCGATCTTCTGGGCCTTCAACGCCACGTCCCGATAAGCATCCGGGCATCGGAATGACCTCGTCGCAAGCCGCAAGCATCTCTTCGTCATGAGTGACAACAATTACAATATGGTCTCTCTTAACCTCATGAAGCAATTTAATTAGCGCGCTCCGGCTCTTCGCATCAAGCGCTGAAGTTGACTCAAGAAACAACATGACGTCCGGCGATTTCAACATCTGCCGCACAATTGCGATGTTCTGCTTCTCCCCGCCGGACACCCCTCCTTTCTTGCTGCCAAGCATCGCTGCCGCCCCGTTCTCCGCAGCGGCAATCATTTTGTCTAACCCCAATATGGCAAGCATCCGATTCAGTTTGTCGGCCTCGAAATCATCAGAAAGCAGCGTAAGATTATCGAGGATCGTCCCCCCCCCCCAACAATAGGGGGCTCTTGCTCCGTAATGCCAACTCGGCACCGCCGCAATGCGTATCGGTCGATGCGACGCTGTGATACCCCGTTGTAGAGGACGGCCCCTTCCGTGTTATCTGGATATAGACCCAATATCACTGACAGCAGCGAGCTCTTCCCCGAGCCATTTCTTCTTGCTTACTGTTTTTCTTATATTGTAACGATTTTCGATAAGAGGAAAGATTACTCCATGACGCGCAAGCCCGAACTCTAAGCGTTTCCCATCAGCATTGCCCATTTTTCGGATCGAAATCCAAATCCAGCTTCCTATCGCATGCTGAAATCAAATCCTGATCATGGCTTACAACAAGAATTAGCTGATCGAAGGGATTTCGATGAATATACTCCGTGAACTCCCGACGGCTTTCTTCATCTAAATCGTTCGTTGGTTCATCGAACACAAGCACTTCCGGCTGCCTGCGAAGTGCTGCGAATATCCTTAGCTTTCGATACTCTCCACCAGAAAGGTCTCTACAATTCTTGCCTTTTAACGATTCGACGGTTCGATAGAAACTCGGCACAAGCTCTCGGAGGTTTTCGCTCGATCCCCGAATCGACGTCCTCTCAAGGTAATTCTCCACCGTTTCGTTCGGAATAAAGAGCTTTTGCGGGCACACCGCAAACAGGTCCCGTCGGATCGTCTCCATATCGAGCTCTTCATATGGCACCGACCCCAAAGCCCGATGTCCCCCAGCAGAATATAGTCCAAGGAGCACCTTCAGAAACGTGCTTTTTCCGCATCCGTTCGGCCCGGTAATGGCATAGGTTTTTCCTTCCTCCACCTCCACGGAGAGGTCGCGGTATAAGTAGGGCTTTCCCGCGTATCGGTACGCGATGTTGGACAACGATATGCTCTCCACGTGCCCAACCGTGAGGGTGCCGCGGTCCTCGGCGTCCTCCGTCAGAGCCCCCAATCGGTCGAACGAGGCCCTTGCGTCCTGATACGATTTGAAATAATTCAAAAAATACTTGAAGCATCCGAACGCCATCGAGTAATACGAGTTCACCATTGTGAACTCGCCTAAGCTCATTCTTCCGCTCAATATTTCCATCCCGGAGATCACGAGCAGTGCCCCCCGAAACACAGACGAGATCAGGCCGTCGCTTGATGTGGCCAGATTCGAGACCCTACTTGCTTTCATGTAAATCGGGTAGTACCCCTCGAATACCCCTTTGAGCGTCCGAGCGCTCTGGTTATATGCGCCATCGCACTTAATGTCAAACAACTGCGACAGCTCGCCGCTCACGGACGCGAAAAGCTTACTCAAACCCTCCTTGTTCGCAAGCGAACTGTTGTACAACGGCTTTTTCAACGCCCTGAATAAAATGAAGTACGCAACAAGCGAACATGCACTTAACACCAGGAACACCGGATTAATCGAAAACAGGATGATGCATATCAACACAACCAGAACGATGTTAAGCCCGATCGTCAGGAAGTTGTTCACGACAAACGATGACACCGCATTCGAATCCGCATACACCCTCTGCGTTGTATAGGATGGATCCGCCTGCTCCCCCTTTTCCAGGGGCCCCCGTTCAAACGACTCACACGTGGTCCCCATCAGTCTCGTCGTCATCTCCAAGATGACGCGCGATACGTTCACACCCATCGCATACGACATGAAGGAGGCCGATATCCCTATGCCCGCAACAAAGGCCGCAAACCACACGACGCGAGATGGATCCCTATTCGTCACGAGAAAGTCTACAAACCCACCGTTTAAGGCGGGCATGACGCACGAGAGAGCAAAATTCACCAGCATGAGAATCACGAAAAGCCGTGACCCTTTACACCGAAACAACTCGTGAACCGTCTTCTTAAACATGCCAGCTCCCATCAAGCGGCCTTTTATCCAAAACTGAATTTGCTCGCCGCTTAATCGCTCCCATATATCCCTTGTTGTTAATCCTTGCTCAAGACATTATCTCGGGTTGCGGTGCCCAGGATTCCATTTCACCTTTATATACATACGAATAAGCCCCCTATTTGCATAGGCAAGCGCGGCGATTATAACAGCAGCCACCATCAGACCGAGAATAGCCCTTTTGTCCGGAAAAAGGGACGAGAGAAAAAGGCATATTGCGGAGAAAACTATAGACGCCCCCACCACTCGGTTTGCGCCTAGAGACTCGGCCGTCCGCTTTGCCTCCTCTAAACGCTCTCCCGATAGCAATGGCATTCCGGCAAGCAATCCCGTGAGCTTGCCTCGATATATCATTATTCCGAACAACAGCAGCAGGCATGACCCCACCATTGAAACCACAACGTCCGACATCGCCATCACTCCAGTCCACTCCTTCAATACCAGCCCTATCGACAAACATCAAAACTTTTTTTAACCTAATATTGTATATCGATATAAATATATTCTTTTATATATCGTTTCGATTTGTGATATTTTATCGAACGAGTTGCTATTCGAGGAAGATAGGCCACAACCAAAGGAGATCAATGGAATCCGTGAATGTTTGGAGCGCGCAAATCTCATCATTGCCTGGAGTCATCCCTATCCCCCTCGACCCAAGCTACCTTCGCAGTGAACCAAATAACCGCCTGAGCGTCCTAAGCTCAGATGGGAAACAAATCTATACGATCCTCAACAGGGTCGCTAAAGAGATTCTTGACTTATGCGACGGCACCTGCGATTGGGGGTGCGGACGATTTCTTGGACCGCGCCTAGGCGTATCCAAGCTTCCTGCGGT
>UQMU01000005.1 GCA_900542305.1 uncultured Collinsella sp.
CGGCCGCACCCGTTGCAGCAGCGCGGCCACGCCGCCAGGCGCGGGCAGGCCGACGACAGGTCGGTGTCGGCGCCCACGCGCTCGCCGCGCCTGGGCTTCGGCGCCGTCACGAACCTGTGCGACGCCACCTCGGCGCTCACCGTCGAGGGCGACCTGCCCAGCTCCCTCGCGATCTCCCTGCACGAGGCCCTGCGCTCCAGCATCCTCTGGACCGTGTCCCGCTCGTGCCTCGTGAGCCTTCCGTAGGCCCTCGGGGCCGCTTTCGCGGAACCCTTCTTCCTCTTTCCGGACATGCCGTCCTCCGATCTTCCGGGGCCGGCCGGTCCGGCCCTCAGGGTATCGGGTTCCCACATTCATCCGCACATGTGCGGATGAATGTGGGAGGTGTTCGGATGAAGTCGATAATCAAGGTTTGACGTCAGCAAAGCGTGCTGCTTAAGGCTATAGAATAAAAATGTCATCTTTCTAGCTATAATTATTAGTTGAGGGGATGGACATATGCCAGAGCTTTTTATTCAAAATAAGACGACAGTAATCAAGTTGATGGCGCTCTGCATTTTATCTGCCCTGGTGGAGCTGTCTGTTGTTAAAGCTGAATCGTTGATAATAGACTATGGCCTGCTTCGCTCTAATTATCGCAACGTTTTATGCATTGGGTTAGGCCTGCTAGTATTGCTCTCAGTTGAGCTGGTGACAAATCTGTTCAGATCAAAATATGCGGAGCAATTGGCTTCCGATGGTGCTAACTGCTTCTATAGATTGCTTGCCCGCCATGCTTTAGAGCGGCCCTTAGTTTTAGCAAAAGACAGTGACTACCTGTTATCGCGCATTGAAGAGGCCGGGAACCTACAGCCGATGATTGGAATATTTACAACTGCGTTTCTTCCGTGCCTAGTGACGGGTTTGGTATCGTTTGTGGCGCTATCTAATATCTCTATGTTGCTTTTGATTCCTGTTTGTGTTTCGGCATTGTTTATTTCGCTTCTATATCCGTTCGCTCTTAGTAAGCTATCGACTAAGAGCGAAAAGGCATTGGAGGCCCAGGCGAGGGGTTCTGCTTATTTAGCCCAACTAATAAATTGTCGACTTTACATTCGTATTTCTCGTTCAATTAACTTGGAATTACTTCACTATAAAAAGATGCTTAAAGCCTGCAGGAACTCTCGAGTTGAGGAGAGCGTCTTTGCGAGATTGGCAACTGAAATAGTTGACGCTGGCAACATCATTACTGGCTTGCTTTCAGTTCTGCTGCTTATTTTCCTTGTGTTAAAGCGCGGGCTGACGGTCGGGATTGCAGTGCAGAGTTATCAACTTGTACTTCTATGCTATTCTCCTTTTCCTCTTGTTCTGAATTGTTGGGCTCAGCTTCAGCCGTCGTTTAGATCGTTGCACCGTGTCTTGGAATTACGTCGTCTTTTGGAAGCTGAAAAACCTAATTTGATATGCTTCGATCACGCTGATCGAATTAGTTGGAAAGGAATCAGTCTCTCGTTTTCGTCGAACGAAACTAATGAGAGGATAACAATTCCAGATTGCACGATACAGGCACCTTGTCTGGTTTTAGTAAGCGGCCCTAATGCATGCGGTAAATCTTCATTTCTGGAAGTATTGAATGGATTATTGTCTCCAGTTGCTGGCAGACTGTGTGTTAATGAGTCTACTGTCATTTTCGATGGTTCGACTTTAATCCAGCTACCCTGCGCAACTATGCCGCAAAGACATTTGATAATGGGGGGAACTTTCAGGAAGGCTCTTTACTATGGTCTTGTAGATATTGACTCTGAAAAACTCATCTATCTTTTGAGGGGTTTTAGCCTCGATAAATTATTTGAATCAAATCCCATCATTGGAGCTAGGGGACACAATTTGTCTGGCGGAGAACTGGCTTCTCTATTACTTTGTAGGGCCTTTCTGAGCAGTTATTCTATTGTTATTTTGGATGAGCCTTGCAACAATTTAGATAATGCTTCGATATCCTTTTTGAAGGTGGTTGTTGCGCAGGAGATGAAAGAGCGAATCGTCATCATTGCGGATCATGGACATGGTTTCGAACAATTTGCGGACTATGTAATACAGTTTCAGGAGCCAGAAAAAAACTATCTAGCTCCTGAACGTTGCTACGAACTGCTTTTTGCGATTTATTCGAGATGCTCTTCAATCCGAGCCCTCAGAAGGGCAATGGCTGTGGGTATTCCAATTGCGGCGGCTAATTCGGCTTTATCCAAAACCTGTATGCTAAAGCACGATTGTTTATCACATTGAAGGACGATAACTGAAGATAGCTTCACTTCCCGTTGGCTGAATATGTCGTAATCCCCAAATAGGAAGTTACCTTTTATTGTGTAATTCGGTATGTTCGTTACGCACTTCATCTCAAGTCTGTTTAGGCCATAATCGAACACCGCAACTTCCTTGTGTTCGATGATGAGCGCAACCCTGGGCATGTTACTAAAACCACCGTCGACGACAGTAAAGAGTTTTTCATTTGCATCGTCATAAACGGTATATTTTAGACTCAATAGCTGTCCTAGTGGACCCGTGAACCCATGTCTTTTGATATTGAGGTTGTCTCCGGCTGGGTTGATGAGAGCTAGAGCATGCGGATAAGGGTTACCTTCAATTGAGATTCGATATTCGTTTGTAACCGTCTTGCTCGATTTAGGACCAGTAGCCACCACGCGTCATCGCCTCGATCGAATTGGAACCGACTTCTGCTTCGTGCGGAGAATTGCGCAGTATGTTGCAGTACATGCAGCTGCAATAACCGCATGGGCAATTTCTAACAAAATGAATGACGCTATTTACTGCATGCATGTTAAATGGACGAATACTTCTCATGATCTGCCTCCCATTGTTCGATTGTTTCTGACTGTTCTATTACCTTCTTCACCTCCTCAACACTGTTGAACCCTAGGTTTTCAATCGACGGGTACTCAACGTAAACAGAAAACCTGCTTTCAAGATAAATAAGCAGTCGAACTAAATCTGATGAGGACAAGTTGAATGGCGGGTCGGTCAATTGCTGATTTCTTAGATTTTGGTCAAATTGAGTCAAATCCAAATCTCTAATATTGCTTATCGCTTTTTCGATTTCTGCGTAGATGGTTTCATCTTTACGATATGCTGTCATTTCAGCACCCCAATATCGAAATCAAACAACTCGTTCTCGATTGTTTTGCAGCATAGTAATGATTCTTCTGGATCTAAGCTGGCTGAGAAACAGGGCATTCCTCTTAGTCGAAGTTCTCTTGCTGCTTGAATTGCTTTATCGCTAGATGAATAGCTTATTTGAAACCTATGCGTCTCCAACCCTTCAGTGGCGTCAAGTACTTCGTTTGTAATTTCAAATTGAACTTTCTCTGCTTGCGTTAGCGTTTCAATTATGGGCATGAGTCCAAGCATTATGTCGTAGTCGGCTATCGTGTATGGGATATTGATAATGGCCAAGTCAGGGCAGAAAGCTCGACATGCAGCAATCGATCCTAATCCGTAATCTCCGTAAATGTGGTCGTCGTATTTCATAAGCACATTGGGCGTTTCTAATAGAGCTAGGTCGGATTTATCATTCTCAATGATGATGTTGATCTGCTCATTCATTTTGATGACGGCGGATTGGCCACCATCAAAACTAAGGGTGTTGCAGCCCCAGATTTCATTTAAAGGATTGAAGCTCAAAGCGCATAGATTGGGATGGTGCTTTCTCATCTCGCTAACGATGCTACTAAACGTAATTGTTGAATCGGCGGGTGTATATAGATTCCCGACAACAATTTTTGGTATCAGGGCTAATTCCTGCATGTCGCTTTTGCTAGACTCAATTTGTTCAGTGGCGAGTTGACTGACAACCTTCTTATTTACAGAATGTGCATAGGTTTCAGCGTGTTTACTAAATTCTATGAGTCCTGTGGCGCTTTCTTTCGTCGATAAAACGACAACCAGGTCTGATTCATCGATTGTCGTTACATAGTTAATTCGATTTCTTATGCCAATTTCTTTGCAATTAACAAGGTTGGCAACATCTACGCCGTCCGGTAGAATGCCGCATGGTGTTGATACCCGAATATTGTAGCCAACTCCTAGCAATCCAATTAGAAGAGGATAGTCAGCTCTCGTGAAAGATATAAGTCCAATTGTCTTCATGATTATTATCGCTTGTTCCTTTTAAGAGCCGTTGTAATGGACACTTCGTGTCTATGAAGCTCAAAGCGAAGTATTTTCTGATTAAGTCGATCAAAGGCAATTCGTTTTGAGTTGTCGCATGCTGTTCGTTTGTAATCAGGGCTAATTACTCCTTTGCAATCTGCGCTTTTAATGCATTGAGTGCACAGCTGAAATGCCCAACATTTTTTACATGAATCGCTGGTCAGCTTTGAAACATTGATCATCTTTTCAATTTGACCTAAATCAAATCCTGAATCCAATGTACCGATATACATGTCCTTGGTTGTTTCGCTGACCCTTTCGCAAGGAAGAAGCGCTCCTGCTGTTGTCACAAATAGACGCGTAACTCCTGGCTCGCATGGACCACCGGGTATAGCTTTTGTTGGGATGTTCGAAGGTGCAAATCGCTTAATGTCTTGGTTGATGCTTGCAAGCGTATATGAAGCGAGCCTATCGCTACAGTTTCCTTTTTCGATCTTGCGCTCGTCCATAATTCTTGCTTTAAATAAGGCGTAATTCAGTTGACTTGAGAACTTGTCATTGTAGGGGGCGATACGTCCGTTGCGTTCCAAGTAGTTGAATTGAACATCGCAAGCCTCGATATCCTTATCATTTATAAAGGAAGAGACTGTTTTATAGATGTTGTTCGTGTCGACTACGGCATTAAAATGAATATATTTGTTGCGTTCAGGATGGTTGTCTAAAATCATATGAACATTGTCTATAACTGCTTGGTATGAGGACTCACCATTAGCGTAATGCCTAGACTTATCATGGATTTGCTGCGGCCCGTCAAGACTGATTAGCAAATAGAATTCATGTCCAGAATCGAAGAAGAATTTAACCATATCTTCAGATAAAAGAGAGCAATTGGTTGTAATTCGAAATGAGATGTGTTTTCCTTCAAATACCTGTTCTGCATATTGAGTAATTAGCTTAATTTCACTAAATCGAAGGAGAGGTTCTCCTCCATAAAATGCTACGACCGGGTTTGGGTTGTCAATCGAGTGCATCTTAAAGAATTCGATTGCATGTTTGGCCGTCGAAACAGACATAGAGTTATGACTGTGGGTTCTGTTGTATAAGGAGTTTTCGGAATAGATACAGTAATCACATCGGAAGTTGCAAGATTGAGTCAGCTGAAGGGTTATCATCCGTAAATTTCTTTCCAGCTTAACTTTCAAAAGGTCAATTGATGGATAAGCGACATCCTGCAATGGCGAATCGCAGCAGTAGCCACATGATTGTAGTAACTGGAATTCTTGGTCTGATTTATAGGAGTCGGGGCAAACTTCGCCTGCTTGGACTTCTGAGATGTAATTGAAGAGATCTTTGCTTACTGCAAGTATCTCGTTTCGATTGGCATCATAAATGTAGTGGCCCAAGAGGGTCTTTATGGGTAGAACTAACATCTCTACCGCCTTTTTCATTTCACTAATGTTATTTTAGTGAACTAAGATGTTTACTATAAGGTAACCATTTATAAACGTATTGTCAAACATATATTGCTAAAACAGAAACAATTTATAGACTGAGTGGTCGTATCCTTTGGGCGATTGCTTCTATAATCTAGCCTTCGCTGCTGTCGGGAGGGAAGGTCTAGGACTCCGTTATCATGTTGAAACGCTTTAACTAATTTGACGTTCTCACGTGTTTTTCGTTTCAAAAGCGTTAGGATGGGACTCATAGCGTGGGGCGTAATGGGTGCCCCGCACACGATGGGAGGCTATCAATGGCTAATCGTTTCGTTCTCAATACCATTTCTTATCATGGTTCCGGCGCCATCAAGGAGATCCCCGGCGAGCTCCAGCGTCGTGGCTACAAGAAGATCTTCGTCTGCTCCGACCCCGATCTGGTCAAGTTTGGCGTTACCGCTAAGGTGACCGACGAGCTCGACGCCGCCGGCATCGCTTGGAGCCTCTACTCCGAGATCAAGCCCAACCCCACTATCCAGAACGTCAAGGACGGCGTCGAGGCCTTTAAGGCCGCCGAGGCTGACGCTATCGTGACCATCGGTGGCGGCTCCTCCATGGACACCGCCAAGGCCATCGGCATCATCATCAACAACCCCGAGTTCGCCGATGTCCGCAGCCTCGAGGGCGTTGCTCCCACTAAGAACCACGCCGTGTTCACCATCGCCGTGCCGACGACCGCCGGTACCGCTGCCGAGGTGACCATCAACTACGTCATCACCGACCCCGAGAAGGTCCGCAAGTTCGTGTGCGTCGACACCAACGACGCCCCCGAGGTCGCCGTCGTCGACCCCGACATGATGGCTTCCATGCCCGCCGGCCTGACCGCCTCCACCGGCATGGACGCTCTGACCCACGCCATCGAGGGCTATACCACCAAGGGCGCTTGGGAGCTCTCCGACATGTTCCACTTTGAGGCCATCAAGCTGATCAGCGAGAACCTACGCGACTCCGTTGCCGAGGCCAAGTCCGGCCAGCCCGGCTCCGGCCGCGAGGGCATGGCCCTTGGCCAGTATGTCGCCGGCATGGGCTTCTCCAATGTTGGCCTGGGCATCGACCACGCCATGGCTCACACCCTGTCCGCTCACTACGACACCCCGCACGGCGTCGCTTGCGCCATGCTGCTGCCGATCGCCATGGAGTTCAACAAGCCGGTTTGCGCTGAGCGCCTGGCCAAGGTTGCCCTTGCCATGGGTGTTGACACCACGGGCATGAGCACCGACGAGGCTGCCGACGCCGCTATCGCCGCCGTCAAGCAGCTTTCCGCCGACGTGAATATCCCGCACGTCTGCGAGGCTATGAAGGCCGACGAGATCGAGGTTCTGGCCAAGGACGCCATGGCCGACGCCTGCTTCCCGGGTAACCCGCGCGAGGCAACGCTCGACGACGTCATCGAGCTCTTCAAGAAGATCTGCCCGGCTGCCTAACTTGGTTCGGCGGGCCCCTGCCCGTTAGCCCCACAATCGTCCTCGGACATGTCGGAAGCCCCCGCTGCGCACTTCGTGCGGCGGGGGCTTCCTCCGTCCTGCGGGAAGATTGTGGGGCTAACGGGCAGGGGCCCGCCGGCTCGTTATCGTGGCGGGCGCAGTTCTGAGGAGCTCAATGGGTTATCTCGCTAAGTAAAAAGATGGTTCGCGGTGGTATTGTTGCTGTGGGTTTAATTCGATATGAAAGGGTGACTTTGGTGTCCAAGATGGATTCTACGCTCTCCTATATTACTGACCAGCTGAAGGCGCTGACTTCTATTGCTTCGCCGACGGGCTATACCCGTGCGGCGACTGATTATCTGATGGAGACCCTGCGCGATATGGGGTTTGGGCCTGAGCGTTCTAATAAGGGTAACGTGCTCGTTGAGCTTGGCGGCGAGGGCGAGCCGCTTGTGTTGGCGAGCCATGTCGACACCCTGGGCGCCATGGTGCGCTCCATTAAGGACAATGGCCGCCTGCGTCCCACGACGCTTGGTGGGCACCAGTGGTCTACGGCCGATGGCGAGAACTGCACCGTCTACACGCGCGACGGCAATGTGTACACGGGCGTGGTCCTCAATACCGAGCCTTCGGCGCATGTGGCCGACGAGCCGGTCAAGACCATCGAGAAGAACATGGAAATCCTGCTCGATGAGAATGTCGACAGCAAGGACGATGTGCTTGAGCTGGGCATTCAGACCGGCGACATCATCGCTATGGATCCGCGTACCACGGTGACGGAGAGCGGCTACATCAAGAGTCGCTTCCTTGACGACAAGCTGTCCGCGGCGATTCTACTGGGTCTCGCCCGCGCCGTCGCCGCTGGCGAGGTGACGCTTTCGCGTAAGGTTTCGCTGCTCTTTACCGTGTACGAGGAGGTCGGCCATGGCGGTGCCTTTGTGCCGGCCGACACGCGCGAGATGATCAGCGTGGACATGGGCTGCGTGGGCGACGACCTGGGCTGCACCGAGCGCATGGTGTCGATTTGCGCCAAGGATTCGGGCGGCCCCTACAACTACGATCTGGTGACCACGCTGTCCAATATCGCGCGCGAGCTTGAGCTCGATTACGCCATCGACGTGTACCCGCATTACGGCTCGGACGTTGAGGCCACGCTCTCGGCCGGCTACGACATTCGCCATGGTCTGATCGGCCCCGGCGTGTACGCGAGCCACAACTACGAGCGCAGCCACATCGACGGCGTGCGCAATACCTACGAGCTGGTTCGCGCCTACGTTCAGCGCTAGGGGAGTAGCTTGCGACTCGGCTGACCAATTGCTCTAAGGCCCGATTGCTCGGGCCTTTTTTCGCTTCAGTCTGTTTAGTATTATGCTGTATGTAACTAATTAACTTTACGTTTGGAATACTTAACGAGGTGATGCGGCATATGAATACATCTGAGTACTTGTCTATGGGTGATGCGGCCCGCTTGCTGGGCGTTACAAAAGCCCGCATATCGCAACTTGCCGCATCGGGGACGCTTGCGTGCGATATTGTGGGCGGTCGGAAGATGGTCGAGTACAATTCTGCGATCGCCTATCAAAAGGTCCGCAAACGAGGGCGCCGTCCTGCAGCCGATGTGGGACGCAAGTTTACGCTGATGTCGGCCGACCATGAGGTCGCGCATGTCTCATTTGATCCGACGCGCGAGTTTCCCTTCGAAATCGCCGAGGTCCTCGATGCGCAACGAATGCCGTTTGGCACATGCTCGAGTTCTTCTCCAACGGTGAATAAGCGGGAGCTCAACGCGTGGTGGGGGCATCGGTCGGTGCCCGATGTTCGCCCTGGGCTTATCTCGCGCTACCGCGAGCTAGGGATTGTCAACGGCGTTGAGGTGCCGGTTCAGTGCCTGGGCCTCTCGCTTTCGGATTGCTATTGGCTGCGGCCGGCAGAATGCGACGGGCTCGAATGGCGAAACCTCAATTACTTCGAGAACGAATTTGAGCGATCGGCGCCCGAAGAGCGTTCGGGTTGGTTGGAAGGCATCGGTCTTAAAAATCCGGATAACACGTCCGAGGGTGAGCTCCCTAAATCGTGGATGATTCGCAACGACGTTCGCGTTCTGGTCAAGGGATGCGGCATGGACGATCAACGTCCCTTTAACGAGGCGGTTGCAACGGCTCTACATCGTCGCTTGCTGTCAGAGGGTGAGTTTGTTCCTTATGCGGTTGAGCGGATGTTCGATGGCCCTGTGTGTCTGTGCGACGACTTTCTTGACGGCCGCGAGGAATATGTTCCGGCTGTTTACGTTAAGAACGCCCTTGGCGGCCAGCGAGGAAACTCGACGTACGACCGGTACTGCCGCTTCCTTGGTAAGCATGGAGCAGACGAGGTTGCCGTGAGAAGGTCTATGTCGCAGATGATCGTTTGCGACGCCCTTTTGGCCAACAGCGATCGCCATTGGCGAAACTTCGGCATCATCCGCAATGTCGATACCTTGGAGATAAGGCATGCACCGCTGTTCGATAGCGGCAACTGTCTGTGGTATAACGTGCCAACTGCTGTGCTCGCAGCTGGGGAGTTTGGGTTTGCCGCTAAGCCGTTTGGACCCAATCCTTCCGTCCAACTGGCGCTTGCGGACTCGCTCGATTGGTTCGACTCATCGCGGCTCAACGGATTTGTTGATGAAGCGATAGAGATTCTTTCGCAGAGCAAGTGGGCCACGGCGGAGGGCCGGCTCGAGTCCATTCGCCGCGGCCTCGAGCGTCGCGTAATCGAGGTTAGCGCCTCTGTTGAGGTGCTTCGATACGTGCAGCGATAAACCCGCAGCTACTTAAGTGCGCCGGTCACGGTGCCGCCGCCCAAGACGACGTCGCCGCGGTAGATAACGACTGCCTGGCCGGGGGCGATGGCTCGTTGCGGCTCGTCAAAAGTTAGCAGCATTTGCCCGTCTTCGTCACGCGTAAGGGTCGCCGCCTGGTCTTTCTGACGGTAGCGGTATTTGGCACCTACGCGAATGCCGCCGGCGTCGAGCTCCGCCTCCATGCGCTCTGCCGGAGCGCTCCAGATCCAGTCGTTTGCCGTGAGCGCTGTGGCCGCCAGGTCCTCTGCCTCGCCCAGGTGCACGGTGTTGCTGGCGGCGTCGACGCCCGTCACATACACGGGATGCGCCATCGCGACGCCCAGACCCTTGCGCTGGCCGATGGTATAGCGCAGCGCACCGTTGTGGCGTCCGACCACGCTGCCGTCGCGCCACACGATGTTACCCGGTGCAGCGGGATGTCCGCAGCGGCGCTCGATATAGCCTGCGTAGTCGCCGTCGGGAATGAAGCAGATGTCTTCGCTTTCGGCCTTCTTGGCGTTGGTAAAGCCCTGCTCGGCAGCTATGCGGCGCACATCGCGCTCTTTGTCCAGACCTGCCAGCGGAAAGATCGTGTGCGCGAGGCGCTCCTGCGTAAGCAAATACAAAAAGTAGCTTTGGTCTTTTTTGGGGTCCTCGCCGCGGTACAGCTGCCACGTGCCGTCGGGCGCCTGGCTCGTCTTGGCGTAGTGGCCCGTGGCGATATAGTCGCAGCCCATGTTCAGCGCAGCGTCCAGCAGCGCGCCAAACTTGATGTGGCGGTTGCAGATGATGCAGGGGTTGGGCGTCAGTCCCTCCTGGTAGGCGGTCACAAAGCGCTCGATTACGCTGCGGTCGAACGTCTGCTGCAGGTCGAGCACGTGGTGGGGGATGCCGATGCGCTCGGCAACGGCCTTCGCGTCGGCGATGTCGCGGTCGACCTTGCTCATGCCTGTGACGGGATCGGGTGCAGGGCAGGTGAGGCGCATGGTGGCGCCAACGCATTCGTAGCCCTGGCTTTTGAGCAGGTACGCGGTCACGCTGGAATCGACGCCGCCGCTCATGGCGACGAGCACGCGCTTGTTGTGCATGGGGAGGTTCTCCTTGGTGGCATGCGGCCAAAAAAGAAAAGCGGCGCGGGAGGCTGGTTCCGCGCCGCAGACATTGTAGCAAGTTCGAGTGCTTCGTGGGACACCCTAACGAGATGGGCTCAGGCCGCCAGAAGAGAGGGGAGACCGGCTGCCTCGAGCTCATCCGTTCAACAGCAGGAACTAGTCCTGGAAGAGTGCCGTGGACAGGTAGCGCTCGCCGGTGTCGGCCAGCAGGGCCACGATGGTCTTGCCCTCGTTCTCGGGGCGCTTGGCCAGCTGCAGCGCGGCCCACACGGCGGCGCCGGACGAAATGCCCACGAGCACGCCCTCCTTGTTGCCCACGGCGCGACCGGTGGCAAAAGCGTCCTCGTTCTCGACGGGGATGATCTCGTCATAGACCTGGGTGTCGAGGACGTCGGGCACAAAGCCGGCGCCGATACCCTGGATCTTGTGCGGACCGGCCTGACCCTTGGAGAGCACCGGAGAGGTGGCGGGCTCGACAGCGACGACCTTGATCCCGGGGTTCTGCTCCTTGAGGAACTCGCCCACGCCGGTCACGGTGCCGCCGGTGCCGACGCCGGCGACGAAGATGTCGACCTTGCCGTCGGTGTCATCCCAGATCTCGGGGCCGGTCGTGGCCTTGTGGATGGCGGGGTTGGCGGGGTTCACAAACTGGCCGGCGATAATGCTGTTGGGGGTCTCCTTCTGCAGTTCCTCGGCCTTGGCGATGGCGCCCTTCATGCCCTTGGAGCCGTCGGTGAGCACGAGCTGTGCGCCATATGCCTGCATAAGCTTGCGGCGCTCGACGGACATGGTCTCGGGCATGGTAATGATCACCTTGTAGCCGCGAGCCGCCGCCACCGAGGCGATGCCGACGCCGGTGTTGCCGCTCGTGGGCTCGATGATGGTGTAGCCGCCGCCGCGCACGAGCTTGCCGGCCTTCTCGGCCTCGTCAATCATGTTCTTGGCGACGCGGTCTTTGACGGACCCGGCGGGGTTGAAGTATTCCAGCTTGACGAGCACGCGGGCCTTGAGGTCCTCATCGGCCTCAAAGTGAGTGAGCTCCAGGAGCGGGGTGTGGCCGATAAGCTGATCGATGGACGCGTAAACCTTGCTCATGATGAACCTCCAAAGTGTTCAAATGACTGGATACCGTGTGGTTTTACGGTGTGTGTAGCAACGAAACCCACAAACCTTATAGGTTGTTCGTTTTGCTGTTGGCAAGCATAGTAGACAGTAAAGCCTAGTAACGCAATAGGAAATAGAAGATTATTACGAGTCGATTAACCATCTTGACCGGAACGGGTATTTTCAAAACAAATTTTTCGGCTAGAATTTCTACGGACTAAATGACCGAAAGGCAGCACTATACATGTTGGTTTCTACTAAGGGCAGATATGCCCTGCGCGTTATGGTCGACCTGGCCGAGCACCAGGCAGCCGGTCGCATCCCGCTCAAAGAGATCGCGGCGCGCCAGGGGATTTCCGAGAAATATCTGGAGAACATCTTGGCTACGCTCGTGCGCGCCAACATGCTTTCGGGTATGCGTGGCAAGGGCGGCGGCTATGTGCTCACGCGCCCGCCCGAGCAGTACACGGTGGGCGAGATCTTGCGCCTGACCGAGGGCAGTCTGGCGCCGGTCGCCTGCCTGGATGGCGACTGCAAGGGCTGCTCGCGTTCGGATGAGTGTCCCACGCTCGACGTGTGGAAGAACCTGGACAAGCTCATCAACGACTACCTCGACGGTGTGACGCTCGATCAACTAGTCGCTCCCAACCATGGCTACGACTACGTCATCTAACCCACACCTGCATTTGGGGACGGGGTGGAAATGGTAGATTCTCTCGCCCTTTGAGACTTGAAAAATAAGAAGGCCGTCCATTTTTGCGATGGGCGGCCTTCGTTTTGGGCTGTTGAGACGGACACGGTCGGAATGGCCGTTTTAGTCCTCGGCGATGCTGTCGAGGATGCTGCGCGTGATGGACACCAGGATGCTGCCCATAAAGGCCGATCCAAAGCTGGCGATGGAGATGCCGACGCCCAGCAGGTTGACCGACAGGTAGCTCGCGAGCTCAAGCATAAAGCTGTTGACGACAAGCTGGAAAATGCCCAGCGTAATGATCGTGAGCGGCAGCGAGATGACCGTGAGGAACGGTTTGACGAACGAATCGACAATGTTCAGGAACAGTCCCACAAAGGCAAAGCAGACCCAGGTCTCGGCAAAGCCGAAGGGTTGGATACCGGGGACGAGGAACGTGGCGATCGCGATGGCGATCGAGGTGAAGAGCCAGTTAAGCATAAAGCGCATGGCGTGAATCCTTTCTTGCGCCGGGGTTGCTGGCGTCGCGTGAAGCGGCTTGCGGCGGCGACCTGGATGGTTGCGCGGGCGCGCCGCGGTGTTTGGGCGCCCATTGTCTCAAATATTCGTGGAGCTTACGTGCGCATATGATTTCTAAACGGCGTTCGTCCTGAAAAACGCGCCGCTGGCAGAGAGTCTTGTCGCTTTAGTTTGGTGGTGTGCTACACTGCTACGGGCAAAAGCCACAGGCGTTGCCCTATTGCATAGAACGGGCGAACGATGCCCGATGTCAGTATCAACTTCGATGCCTTTTGGCGGGTTTGGCGGTGATCGATGAATATCGAGAACATGTTTGACAAGCCTGATGTCAAGCAGCTGGTCCACGCATTTAGCCTTTTGGACGACGAGAAGGATATCCAAGCGTTTTTGACCGATATCTGCACGCCGCGCGAGATTTGCGACCTTTCTCAGCGTTTGCAGGTTGCGCGCTATTTGGACGAGGGCGAGCCTTATGTTGAGGTTCAGGCCCGTACCGGCGCTTCGTCCACCACGGTGAGCCGCGTTTCAAAGGCGCTGAACGGCGAGTACGGTGGCTACCGCAAGATCCTCATTAAGTTGGAGGATGGCGAGTAGGCCGGCGACAACATTGAATTACGAAGAACCGTCCCTCCGGGGGCGGTTTTTTGATCCCTTGGGGACGGAGGAAAACGGATCACCGGGTTAGACTGACCCCCTCTGTGATCCATTTTCCTCCGTCCTCAAGGGATCAAATCTGTTGGCGTGGGGCAAATCTGTCCGCGTGGGCGGGTAGGATGGATGCATTGATTATTGCGAACAGTTTGAGCGGAGGACCATGCCTGTTCGAATCTATACCACCAATGCCGGCACGGATTTGAGCGATGCCGAGTCGGCGCTGCTTGCCGACCTTATTGCCCGTCACGGGCGTGCCGTGTTGCTGGCACCAACGTTTGCCGAGCTCGACCTGTGCCGTCATGATGCGGCGGAAGCCGGCGTTTCGCTGGGTATCGACTACAAGACGCCTACATCGTGGCTTCGCTCGCTTTGGGAGCTTATGGGCGACGGGCGCGGTTTCGTCGACAACCTGCAGCGCCAGATGCTGTTTTCGGACATGGTCACGCGTCTCGACGATGCCGACCTGCAGCCGCTTTCGCGCAGCCAGGGCACAGTGCGCATGCTCGCGCGCATGGCCCGCGACGTGTTGCCGGGCGTTGCGGGGACGGGTGCCGAACGATGCCGTGGCGACAACTGCCAGCCTGAGCCAAAAAGCGATGCCGAGGCTCGTTTGTTCGAGCTTTTGCGCGCCTACGCGGGCGGTTTGGACCGTCGAGATATGGTTGAGCCCTGCGAGGCAGCTGACATTATGACCAGTGTCCTGGCCGATAGCCTGCCGGCGTGCACTCGCGCCGTATGCGTGCGCGGTATCACGTCGTTTACGCACGGTCTGCTCGAGCTGCTGTCTGCCGTGGCGAACAATGGGGGAGAGGTCGTCGTGCTGCTTGCCCGCGAGCAGGCGGCGATGCGCGAGGAGCTTGCCACGGCATTTGATGCCCGCGATGTGTTGTTTGAGATCGCGCCGCTAGGGGAGGGTGTCGGCGCGTCTGATGCCGCTTACGGGACCGCCGCTCAGCCTGCCTTTATTGAGGTCGCTGGCCCCCATGCCCGTGCTCATGCTTATGCGGACGCAATTGATGATCTGGTAAAAACGTGCCGGGGTTCCGAGGTCGACGGCGCTTCTGCCGACCCCGTGCGCGTGCTCGTTGTTTCTGCCCGGGCACCCCAGCTGTTCGGCGAACTCGCCTCTCGTCTGGCGGCGCGTCACATTGCGGCCGAGACGACTGAGTTCACGGCGTTTTCCCAGTCCATCGCGGGCAGGCAGTTTACGGCGCTCGCCAACCTGATCGAGCGTATGAAAGCCGCCGACGAGGGCACCGCTTCCAAGACCGAGTGGTGGCCCGCTTCAGAGCTTACCGACTGGATTTATAGCCCGCTTTCGGGTGCCGACGCCGCGAGCGCCCGCGGCTTCGACAAGAACATGCGCCTGTCGCGCAACAAAACCACTGCGGGCGTCAAGAGCCTGCTGCAGAGCGTGCAGGGCCAGGTGAGGGGCGCCCGCAAGGCCGCTAGCGAAGATAACTGGTTTAAGAACGTGCCATGCGTGGTCTCGGACGTGTTTCAGGCGCTGTGGCGCGACAAACCCGTGACGGCGCTCAAGGCCATGCTCGCCGTTGCCGAGGCGCTGCCCGATCGCGCCCTAGGCGGCCTTGACGGCCAGGCCCGTCGCCAGGCAGAGACGGCTCTGCTGCGTCATGTCATCGACATCCTTATGAACGATGCTCGCGCACTCGACGTGTCGCAGGCCGCGACCGTGCCGGTTCTCGACGGCGTTCGAACCAAGGTGGACAAGCGCAGTACCGCTTACGATTACGCGACCTACGAGGTCGATCGCACGCCACGGGCACAAGTGCGCTTCGTGTCGCTTGCCGATGCGTCGGTTTTGCGTCCTGGCGGCTACGATGCCGTGCTGTTTGCCGATGTCGACCTGGACAGCTATCCGCTTTCGCACGAAGAGGGCCCGCTTGCCACATTGACGGCCGAGCTGCGCCGCGACGGCGTGTCTTTGGAGCCCGCCGCCCTGCTGCGCGTGCGCTTTGGCCGTGCGATGCAGGCGGCGAGCGGTCCGGTCGCGCTCGCCCGCGTGACGCACGATCGCCAGGCGCGCGAGTGCTACCCGGCAGCCGTATGGACCGAGCTGCGGGCACATGCCGAGGCCGCTGGCGCTGCCAAGCCCACGCGCGTGGGCGAGGGCGATATCATCGCCGACTTTGATCCCGCTGCAGGCGAAGGTTTTAGGCGCGAGCGCGTGACCTGCGAAGCTCCTCAGCATCTGAGCGATGAAGCCATTCCGTATCTGGTCCTGCGCCGCCGCGATGGCGAGAACGCGCCGCTCGTGCCGCGTCTGACGTCCGCCTCGCAGATTGAGGCGTACTCGACATGCCCGCTGTGCTGGTTCGTGTCGTATCGCGTGAAGCCCCAGTCCATCGACGCGGGCTTTGGCAACATGGAGAAGGGTAACTTTGTCCACGACGTGCTGGAGCACCTGCATGCCCGCCTGCCCCAGGAGGGCATGGAGCGCGTGACGCCCGAGAATCTGCCACGCGCTCAGGAGCTGCTGCGCGAGATCTTTGACGAGACGTTGGCCGAGCACGCCGGCAAGCGAGGCACGGAGGGCCCGCTGGTGCCGCTCTCTGCGGTGGAGGAGCGCCAGGTGGCCGAGATCTTGCCGCAGCTGGAGGGCGTGCTTGCCTACGAGTCCGAGGCACTTGCCCCCTTTGTCCCGCGCTACCTGGAGTTCGCCTTCAACGAGCTCAAGGTCGAGTATGCCGGTTGGCCGCTTGGCGGGCGTATCGACCGCGTGGACGTGGACGCCGAGAATCGTGCCGTGGTGATCGACTACAAGCATCGCACGGGCGTTGAGGAGTTTAAGCTCGCCGACCCTACGGTGCGCGACGAGGAATCGGGCACGGCGCCCATCGACGATCCGCGCTGGTTGCCGCCACATACCCAAACGCTCATCTATGCTCAGGCCATGCGCCGGGCGCTGGATTTGGACACCCGCGCGGCGCTCTACTTTTCGACCAAGGGCGGCAAGCCGGCGTTGCGCGGTGCCGCGAGCGCAGAGCTGCTCGAGGAAGAGCGCGGCGACGGTCGCATCCCGGGCCTTAAGAAAGGTTTCCCCGGCGAGGGTGGCAGCATGGACTTCGACGCCCTGCTCGATCGCGTGGAGGCCGGCATTGCCGAGCGCCTGCGCGAGCTCGAGGCGGGCGACGTTGCCGCCGTCGACCCGACGTCGGCTCAGGCCGCGCATGCACGCTGCTCGTATAACCACGAAGGAACGTTTGTAAGGAGGGACGTGTAGACCATGGATCTTTCGACTTTGATGCCGCAACAGCTGCAGATCGTCAAAACGCTCGACCGTCCGCTGTTTGTCTCGGCGGGCGCCGGTTCGGGCAAGACCTTTACCCTCACGCGCCGCATCGTCTACGCGCTCTCGCCCGAATCCGGTCCGTTCGTTGAGCATCTGGACCAGGTGCTCGCCATTACCTTTACCAAAGATGCCGCGGCCGAGATTCGCGACCGCGTGCGCCGTGCGCTTATCGACGAGGGCATGGACGAGGAAGCACTGACCGTCGACGACGCGTGGATCTCGACCATTCACGGCATGTGCTCGCGTATCCTGCGCGCGCATGCGCTGGAGCTGGGCATCGACCCCGAGTTCACGGTGCTCACCGATACCGACGAGCTTATGGACCAGGCTGTTGAGCACGTGCTGGCCCGCGCGACGGCACCCGATGCCGCCCCCGAGCTCGCGGCATCGCTCAAGGCCCTCTATGCCTGGTATCCCATGACGGGCGAGGGCGGTTCCTTTGGCACCGGCACGACCATCAAGGGCCTGGTGCGCGACCTGCTGGAGCTGTCGAGCCAGTTGCCGGGCGGTATGGACGACGTGCGCGTGGCGCGCGGCCAGGCCGATACCTCGGCGCTCGCCGATGCCTATCGCGCGGCGCTGGGCGCAAGCAAGTCCTCGACCGAGAAGGCGCAGGCGGCGCTCGATGCCATCGACGCGTTCGAGGCGAGCGACAAGACCATGGTCGATGCGGCGCGACTCATGATGTCGTGCACCATGCCGCGCGCGAGCAAGGCGTTCCCCAAGGAGCAGGTCGAGCTGCTCAAGGCCGAGGCCGCCGATGCGTTTATCAATATCGTGCTTGCCTGTGGTGGCCCGGCGCTCGATGCGTTGGTGGGCCTGGCCCGTTCCGTGGAGGCCGAGTATCGCGCGCTGAAGGCTGCCCAGTCCGCCCTCGATAATAACGACCTGCTGCGTATGGCTTACGAGGCCCTGCGCGATTACCCTGCCATCCGTGCTGCGTACGAGGGCCGCTTTAAGATGGTCATGATCGATGAGTTTCAGGATACCGACCAGATGCAGGTCGATCTGATCCGTTACCTGACGGGTGCGGGGGAGCGCGCGCTGTGCACCGTGGGCGATGCGCAGCAGTCCATCTATCGCTTCCGTGGCGCCGAGGTCGAGGTGTTCTGTCGTCAGGAGCGCAAGGTGGGCTCGTCTGCCGCGCCCGAGGCGACTGCCGTGGTCGACGCCCCTGCCGGCGAACTCGTCAAACTCGTGCGCAACTTCCGCAGCCACGACGAGGTACTGCGTTACGTGGCACGCGTCTTCGACGGCGATGACGGCGGCCTGATGCAGGGCTTTTTGGATCTTGAGGCGAGCGACGGCCGCAAGGACACGCTGGTGGCAGACGCCTCGCGTCGCCAGGCCCTCTTTGTTGCCGGCGGCAGTACGCAGGAACGCACACAGGCCAAGGCCCGTGCGATCGCCGAGCGATTCCGCGCGCTTGCCGATGCCGGCCAGCCCCAGGGCGGCATGGTGCTGCTGCTGGGCCGCATGACCAACGCCGACGTCTACGCCCAGGCCTTCCGCGACCAGGGGCTCGACTGCGTCATCGCGGGCGGCTCGGTCTTTGCCCAAGCAGCCGAGGTGCAGACGGTGCGCGCCCTGGTTTGTGCGCTCGCCAATCCGGCCGATACGGCGCAGGGCCTTATGCCGCTGCTCGCCTCGCCGATGTTTGCACTCGGCGCCCAGGAGTTCCTGGCGCTGGCGACCAAGCTCGATAGCGAGACGGGGGAGACCTCGCGCCGGAATATCGACGCGGGTATCATGAGCGATTCCGATGTGCCGGGTTTGCAAGACTTGCCGCTCGTGACGCGCGCCCGCGAGGTGCTGCGGTATGCGCTTCGTCGCGTGGGCCGCGATTCGTTCGCCGCCATCGCGCACGACGTGGTCAACGCCTCCGGCTGGTTTGTACGTCTGGCACAGCGTGGTCCCGAGGGCAAGGCCATTGCCGCCAACGTGCTCAAGGCACTCGACGCCGTGGCCGAGGAGGAGGCCGAGTTCGGCAACTCGCCGCGTTCCATCGCGCTGGCCTTCGACCGCTTCTTGGCGGGCAAGGAGGCTCCGGGTGCCCTCAACGAGGAGGGCGACGGCGCGGTGCGCATCATGACGGTTCATGCCTCCAAGGGTCTGGAATATCCGGTCGTGGCGGTCGCCGAGTGCTTTGGCGTGCGTAAGTCCTCGGGTGCGGCACAGATGGGTCGCGTCGAGGGCGGAGCACAGGTCGTGGCACTGCCGGCACGCTTCGACGGCGTTAAGCTCGCCGACGGAACCTTTGTGAAGGGCGACGACGTCAAAAAGCAGTTTGAGCATGCGTTTAAGGGCAAGGGCACGTCGCTGTGGCTGCCGCCGGAGCTCATGGAGGACGTCTGTGCGACGGGTTCTCCCGCCGAGGCATTTGCTCGCCTGCGCAACGACGACCTGCGGCTTTCGCTCGAGGAGCGGGCCCGCTTGCTCTATGTCGCCATGACGCGTGCGCGCGAGCTGGTGATCTTGGCGATGGATGCCGGCGTGAGCCGTGGCAAGGTGACGGCGCCGACCTTCGACGTCGAGACCGATCTGACCTACGACGTGCTGCGCCGTATTTTGCCGACCGACGCTCTGGATATGCCGCAGCTCGATGCCGACCGCCTGGTGTTCGACAACTCCCATCTGGGCGACTACGAGCTCATTTCGCTCGCGGGCTTTACCTTTGGCGAGCAGGCGTTTGAGGCCAACGCTTCGCTGGATGCCGAGGGCAGGCTTGTTCGTGGCGATGCCGATGCAGATGCTGCCGACGATTCGGCCAGTACAATCGTCCCCGGTCCTGCCGACCCCAAGCCCGATGCGTTTGAGCTCGTGTATCCCCAGGCGGTGGGCGTGCGCATGGGCATCTGTCCGTATCCGATGCGTGACTCGTATAGCTACTCGTCAATCGCCGCGGCACTCCATGCCGAGACGGAAGACCGTGCCGCCGAGGCTCGTGTTCCCATGGACGAGGCTGGCGATGATGCGGAGTCGGATGGCTCGGAGATGACGGATGCAGACGTGGCCGCTGTCGAGCCCGCCGGCAATCCCATGGCGCTGGGCTCGGCCTTCCACGCCGCCTGCCAGTGGCTCATCGAGATGGGTGCCGACGCGTTGCCCGCCGCGCGTGCCGATGCGCTGGCACGCTTGTGGCGCCTGACGCCGGAGCAGCGCGAACGCTTCGACGTTGCCCTGGACCGCTGGCTCAAGTCGGCTGTTCGTGCCGACCTGCTCGCGTGGCCGTGCGTTCGCGCCGAGGTGCCGTTCTTTTCGCTGGGCTGCGAGGACGAGGACATCGCTCGCTACGGTGCCTATGCCGAGGGCGCCATCGATGCACTGGCCACCGACCCGGCCGATCCGTCGCGCGCCCTGGTCATTGATTACAAGACGGGCGGCACGCCGGACGAGACGCCGGACCAGCTGCTCGAGAAGCACGCCCTGCAGGCGCGCGTTTACGCCGACGTGTTGCACAAGGCGGGCTTTGAGGCCGTGACCGTTAAGTTCGTCCGCGTGGAGCAGCCGGATCCGACCCTCTTCGTCGAACCCGCCGAACCTCAAGTGGTCACCTACAACTTCTAGCCCTCAGATAACTTGCGGTGGAATACGGACTGTTTTGGCCAAAAAAGCCGCCAAACAGTCCGTATTTCACCGCAACTGCAAGAGGAGCCGTGTTGGTTTGGCTAGGTTCGGGTGCCGTCCGCGCCGTGCGGTAAAATCGTTCAGTCAGAACACGAACCCGCATCGGAGCTCATCACATGGCATTCGTCCATCTGCATAATCACACTGTTTTCTCCATGCTCGACGGCGCAACCCGTATCCAGGATATGGTCAATCGTGCCGTTGAACTTGGCATGCCCGCCGTGGCCATTACCGACCACGGCTACATGTATGGCGTGCCCGACCTGGCGCTGGCCTGCGACGCCGTCAATCACAACACGCCCGAGTACAAAACCTGGAGCCACGACAAGGCCTTCTTGGAAAAGGACCGCCGCGACGAGCTGGTGGAGCCCGACCCCGAGGCAAACCCGCGCGAGCACGCCCAGTACGTCAAAGACATGGCCATGTGGGACGAAAAGGGCAACATCGACGAGCTCAAGCCGCCCCTGGTCATCAAGCCCATCTTTGGCTGCGAGGTCTACTTTACGCCGGACGAGACCCTTGCCCGCGACCACAAGCCCGAGCTCTACCATATGATCCTCCTGGCCAAAGACCAGGAAGGCTACGTCAACCTGATGCAGACGGTCTCCGAGGCCGCCGTGCAGGGCTTTTACTACAAGCCGCGCGTGACGCTCGACAACCTGCGCCGCCATGCCAAGGGCATGATCTGCACGAGCGCCTGTATCGCGGGCATCATCCCCAAATACATCGACCGCGGCGATATGGAAGGCGCCATCAAGTGGGCCGAGACCTTCCGCGACACCTTCGACCCCGGCGACTTCTACATCGAGATCCAGGAACACGGCATCACCACCGACAACGGCCTGACTGACGAGCAGATGGACCGCACGCTCATCGACATCGCCAAGCAGGTGGGCGTCAAGGTCATCGCCACCAACGACTTCCACTACCTGCGCCGCGAGGATGCGCCCGTGCAGGACGTCATCATGTGTATTGGCATGAACGCCAAGGTCGATGACCCCAACCGCATGCGCATGACCGGCTCGGAGTTTTACATGAAGACCGAGGAGGAGATGCGGGCGATGTTCCCGTATTGCCCCGAGGCCTGCGACAACACGCTCGAGATCGCCGACAAGTGCTACGTTGAGCTGGACTGGGACTCTATCATCCTGCCGCGCTTTCCGTTGCTCGATCCCGGCGAGACGCACGAGAGCCAGTTCCGCCGCGAGTGCGAGAAGGGCCTGCGCCAGCACTACGGTGACGACTGGGCCACGCGCGAGATCGGTGGCGTCAACATCAAAGAGCGCTTTGAGTACGAATACAAGGTCATCTGCGACAAGGGCTTTGCCGCCTACTTTTTGATCGTTGCCGAGTACGTGCAATGGGCCAAGGACAACGGCATCGGCGTCGGCCCCGGCCGTGGCTCGGCCGCCGGCGCTATCGTCGCCTACGCCATGAACATCACCGCGTTCGACCCGCTCGAGAACGGCCTGATGTTCGAGAGGTTCCTGTCCCCGCAGCGTACCGAGATGCCCGATATCGATATGGACTTCGACGATGAACGGCGCCTCGAGGTCGTGGAGCACGTTCGCCAGCTCTACGGCCCCGAGAAGGTCACCCACGTCATCACCTACTCGACCATCAAGGCCAAGCAGGCCATCAACGACGCCGCGCGCGTCCTGGACTACCCGGTCTACATGGGCCAGCGCCTGTCCAAGATGGTCTCGAGCGATCCCAAGGTCAAGCTCAAGCAGGTGCTCGAAAAGCAACCCGGCAAAGAGGATCTGTTTAACCCCGATTTTGCCGAGGCCTATAAAAAGGACGACGACGCCCGCCGCATCATCGACACGGCGCTCTCGATCGAGGGCCTCACCCGTGGCGAGGGCGTGCACGCGTGCGCCGTTCTGATCTGCCGCGACCCCGTCAACGAGCACGTGCCCACCAAGCTCGACACCAAGGGCGGCGTCGAGATTACCCAGTACGAGGGCCATACCGTTGCCGACATGGGCCTGCTCAAGATGGACTTCCTGGGCCTGCGCACGCTGACGGTTATCTCTAAGGCCAAGGCAAACATCAAAAAGAACTTCGGCATCGACATCAAAGAGGAAGAGATTCCCTTTGACGATCCCGAGATCTTTAAGCTCATGGGCTCCGGCCACACCGCCGGCGTCTTCCAGGTCGAGTCCGCCGGCATGACGGCCACGATCAAGAACATGAAGCCCACCGAGTACAAGCACGTCGTGGCATTGATCGCTCTGTACCGCCCGGGCCCGCTGGGCGCCGGCATGGTCTCGTCCTACATCAACCGTATGAACGGCAAGGAGCCGGCCGTCTCCTACGACGACCGCCTGGACGACATCCTGGGCGAAACCTACGGCACCATGGTCTACCAGGAACAGGTTATGCTCATCTCCGTCGAGATGTGCGGCTTCTCCAAGGGCGAATCGGACTCACGTATCCGTAAGCCCGTGGCTAAGAAAAAGATTAAGCTGCTCACGTCGACGGTGCTGCACTGGGAGGATGGCTCGGACGAGACCACCTACGACCACTGGATGAACGGCGCTATCAAGAACAACTACACGCGCGAGGTCGCCCAGAAGATTTGGGACGATGTTCTCGAGTTCGCATCCTACGCCTTCAACAAGTCGCACTCCGCCGGCTACGCCATCCTGGTTATGCAGACGGCGTGGCTCAAGGCGCACTATCCGCACGAGTACATGGCGGCCGTTTTGACGTCCTATACGGGCAAGACCGACAAGATCGTGCACTACGTCTCGGCGTGCCGTCACGACGGCATCCCCGTGCTTTCGCCAGATGTCAACGAGTCCGGCACCGAGTTCACGGCTACCAAGGAAGGCGTGCGCTTTGGTCTGGCCGGCATCCGCGGCGTGGGCACCGGCGTGGCGCAGGCGATTATCGCCGAGCGCGAGGCGGGCGGTCCGTTTAAGACGCTGCACGACTTTGTCGAGCGCGTGGACTCGAGCCAGGCCAACCGTCGCGTGATCGAATCGCTCATCAAGGCAGGCGCCTTCGACTCCACGGGGTATCCGCGTCGCCAGATGATGCACTTTGTGGACAAGAACAACCCCGAGAACATCATCGATGCCGCAGTAAAGCGCCAGAAAGATCGCGCGAGCGGCCAGACGTCGTTCTTCGATATGTTTGGCGACGTTGAGGGCTCGGGCTTTGAGGTGAGCGTGCCCGATCCGGATGGCCAGGAATGGGACCGCCACCTTAAGCTGAGCCAGGAGAAAGAGGTTCTGGGCATCTATGTCTCGGACCACCCGCTGCGTCCGTTTGAGTATGCACTAGCCAAGGCGCGCGATTTTTCGTTCTCGCAGATCGACACCGGCTACGAAGTTCAGAATCCTACGGGCGGCACCATCAACCAGGAGATTCCCGAGGGCAAGGCGCTGTGGTGGGCCGGCATGGTCTCGAGCGTGTCCAAGCGCGTGACCAAAAACGGCGACCCCATGGGCATCGTGCAGCTCGAGGACATGGAAGGCGAGGCCACGGTCGTGGTGTTCCCCAAGACCTACAAGGAGGCCGAGGGGTATCTGTACGGCGAGGTCGATCCCGAGACCGGCGCGCAGCTGTCCGACGCGTTTGTGCGCATTAAGGGCAAGCTCGAGCGCTCGGACCGCGGCGACCAGATCATCGCGCAGGAGATTGTGCCGCTGGAGCTTAGCGAGGAGAACAACAAGCCCAAGGTCTTTGAGGTCATGGTGCCCAACAGCCGCTTTAGCCAGGGCAATATGGCGCGCCTGGCCACGGTGCTCACCGCTAACCCGGGCGGCGACCGCGTGGAGATCTTTATCGAGCAGGTGGACGGGCGCGTGCTGCGCGCCGAGGTGCCTGCCAAGGTCAACGCGCGCTCGATTCCGCTGCTGGCCGAGGCCAAGGCCATTGTGGGTAACCAAGGCCGCGTGACGGTTATCTAGGGACGGCGTTGCTGAGAGGTACTCGGTGCGAGATTGGAGGAAGTGATGGCGCAGGGGACGTTTGTGCAGGCGCTCCGGAAAGAGGCGGCGCTGAGCGGCACCTTTATGAAGGGCCGCTCGCTCATGCTCAACGGCGCCGTGCTGTCGATCGAGGACAGCGGCTCGCGCTTCTCCAAAAACGTGACGGTTGAGGGCTCAGTGCGCGGCTCGCGCGGTGACCTGTACAAGACGCACGTGGCGCTCGACATGGACGAGCAGGAGGTGATCGACTACGACTGCGATTGCCCCGCTGCCTATCGCTACCCCGGCATGTGCAAGCACGCCATCGCCACGGCGCTAGCGTACCTGGACGCCAGCGGCATTGAGCCTGTTGAGGGGCTGCGCACGCCGGTCCGCACGTTTACGGCGGCGCCCAAGCAAGCCGCGCGTCCTGCGTCTGCCGCACCGGCGGTCAACCCTAACTTTCCCTTCCCGGCGCCAGTTCCCACGAGCCCGAGCCTCATGAAGGCGCTCTCCGATCTTTCGGACGCGCGCATGGATGAGTTGGCGGGCATGCGCCGCAAGCTCGCCGGCACTGTCGACCCCGATGCCCCCAAGGCGGTGTTGGAGCCCTCGCTGGTGCCGTACTACAATCCGCTGTTCGCCGACCGCTTTAGCTGGGCGCTCGAGCTTCGCATCCGATGCGGCTCGGTGTCCTACGTGGTCAAGGACATCGACGGCATGGCCGCCGCCTACGTGCGCGGCGGCACGTTCTCGTACGGCAAGAAGCTCACATTCCTCCATACGCCCGAGGCCTTTGACGAGGTTTCGGTGCGTCTGCTCGACCTTGTTGTGGCAACGGTTGTGTATCTGAGCGACATCACGAGTTCGCGTTCGGCGTCGTACGATTTTGCACGCAGCGGCTTTGTCGCCGAGCGTCAACTGCCGCTGTCCGAGCATGACATCGTATACATGCTGGACTTGCTGCGTGGCCGGACCATTTCCTTTGAGCCCGCCTGGTCGCGGGGAACGACGACGCATCGTTCCTACGAGGTAGCGGTTGAGTTGTCGCCGGTGGGGGAGGACGAGGCCTCGGCAAAACAGCCGCCGCTCCTTGCCGCCAAGATCGCGCCGGCGGCCGGTGGCAGCTACGACCTGCGTCTGCCCGCCGATATGTACTGCTTTGTCTCGGGCGACGTTGCCTATCTGGTCGACACGCACCGCGCGCGCCGCGCCGATGCGGCGTTTGCCCAGCATGCCGCACCGTTTCTGTCGCGTCTGCTGCCCTGTCGCACGCCGGTCCATATCGCCGCCGAACAGGTGGGCGAATTCTGCCGCATGGCGCTGCCCGTGCTGCGCGAATACACTGACCTCACCGCTCCCGCCGTGCTCGACACCGTGGCGCCCGAGCCGAGCTTTGCCATGGCAATCGGTGTCGACGATGGGCTTGTGACCTGCAAGATTACGGTTAGCTACGGCGATTGGTCGGCAGATCTCTTTAGCCTGGGTGCCCCGGGCAGCCCCTTCGAAGAACAGCGCCCGGGCGTGCCGCCGCGCGACGAGATAGCAGAGTTTCGCGTTATGGACACGGCGGCCCTGTATTTCGACTTTTACGAGGGCGGCCTGGCGTTTGAGGAGCGCGACGACGAGAGCCTGTTCTGCCTGCTCACCGAGGGCCTGTCTGCCCTGTCCGAGCTGGGCGAGGTCATGCTCAGCGACCGCCTACGCCAGATCTCGGTCCGCCCTGCGCCCAAGCTTTCGGTGCGCGCGACCGTCAAGAGCAACCTGCTCGATGTCGAACTGGGCGCGAGCGGTCTTTCAGCGGCAGATCTTGCCATCTATCTGGACTCATACAAGCGCCATCAGACGTTTGCGCGCCTGACGTCCGGCGACATCGTGCGCCTGGACGAGGGTGCCCGTGCCGCGTTTGGCCTTGCCGAGGACCTGGGGGTCGATGCTGTCGACCTGCTCGACGGCGTGTCGCTTCCCGCGTCGAGTACCCTGTTTGTCGACAGCATGCTTGCGCGCACGCCCGAGCTCGAAGCCGATCGCGACGCTGCGTTCCGTCGCACCGTCGAGCGCTTGGATACGCTCGGCAAGATGGACTTTACGGTGCCGGTCTCGCTCAAGGCCACACTGCGCGGCTATCAGGTCGACGGCTACCAGTGGCTCGGCTCGCTCGAGCACCTGGGCCTCGGCGGTATCTTGGCCGACGATATGGGCTTGGGCAAAACACTGCAGATGATCGCGCATATCCTGGCGCGCGTGGAGGCGGGGGATGCCAAGCCCACGCTCGTGGTGTGCCCTGCGTCGCTCGTGTATAACTGGACCGCCGAGCTGGAGCGCTTTGCGCCTTCGCTCGACGTGTGCGCTATCGTGGGCGCCAAGGCGCAGCGCCGCGTGCAGATAGCCGGCGCTGACGAGCATAACGTGGTTGTAACGTCGTATGACCTCATGCGGCGCGATATCGACGAGTATGCCGAGCAGGACTTTGCCCGTGTGGTGCTCGACGAGGCCCAGTACATTAAAAACCCGCTCACGCAGGTGGCGCGCGCCGCCAAGCGCCTGCCTGCCGGCGTGCGCTTTGCCCTGACGGGCACGCCTATCGAAAACCGATTGTCCGAGCTCTGGAGCATCTTCGACTTTTTGATGCCGGGCCTTCTGGGCACGCGTGGCTCATTTGCCAAGCGCTTTGAAAGCCCCGTCGAGCATGCCGAGGGCGATAGTGCCGCTCGTCTGCAGGCGCTCGTATCGCCGTTTGTGCTGCGTCGCGTTAAGGAAGACGTGGTGGCCGACCTGCCCGAGAAGATCGAGGATACGGTGATGGCGCAGCTCACCGGCGAACAGCGCAAGCTCTACCTGGCCAACCAAGACCGCATCGCTCAGCAAGTGCAGCACCGCGAGGCCGGGGAGTTTAAGAAAGACAAGCTCAAGGTACTTGCCGAGCTCACCAAGCTGCGTCAGATCTGCTGCGACCCGCATCTGCACTATGCGGACTACAAGGCGGGAAGCGCCAAGCTCGATACATGCATGGAGCTCGTCCACGGAGCACTCGACGGCGGTCACCGCATCTTGCTGTTCAGCCAATTTACGGGCATGCTCGATATCGTCGGCAAGCGCTTGGCCAAGGAGGATATCGCCTTTCTTAAGCTCACGGGCGCTTCGTCTAAGGAGAGCCGCGCCAAGATGGTCGCGCAGTTCCAGGCGGGCGAGGTGCCGGTGTTCTTGATTTCGCTCAAGGCGGGCGGCGTGGGCCTTAATTTGACGGCTGCCGACGTGGTCATCCACTACGACCCGTGGTGGAACGTGGCGGCGCAGGACCAGGCGACCGACCGCGCCCACCGCATTGGCCAGCAGCACACCGTGACCGTGTACAAGCTCATCGCCAAGGACACGATCGAGGAACGCATTATGCAGATGCAGGAGTCCAAGCGCGATCTGGTCAACAGCGTGCTCGGCGGCGATGGTATCTCGTCGGCGCTGTTCACGCGCGAGGATGTTCTGGCGCTGCTCGGTGGTGACGGTCGCTAGCCTCGCTCGTTATGTGTTCATTTGCCATGCCGTGGATGGTTCGCCTGCCTTTGGGCATAAGAACCATCGAGAACATTGGCACATCAGCAAAGGAGAACATCATGGCGAAATTCTTTAAGGACTCCGACGGCAAGCTTGTTGCCGCCCTTGGCGACGGCGTTGCGACCCCTGCCGGCTGCACGGAGCTGACGGCGAACACCGAGGATGCGGCGCACGAGAAGCACGTGCCTGTTGTCGAGATCGAGCGCGACGGCCACGTCATTCGCGCGCGCGTGGGCTCGACGGAGCATCCTATGCTGCCCGAGCACTACATCGAGTGGATTGCGCTTGAGGCCGAGGGGCGCCTGGAGGTCCATTACCTCGAGCCCGGCATGAAGCCCACGACGTTTTTCGCTGGCGGCTCCAAGACCGGTACCGTCTATGCCTACTGCAACCTGCACGGGCTGTGGTCCGCGACGTTCTAGGAGCGCGCCCCCGCTCGGGGTATCATAGCTAGCATATGCACATGCGAGCGCCGGCTGCATTATGCGGCCGGCGCTTTTACTACGGCAACGATGATTTACGACGGAAAGGCTGGGCCATGAAGCTCGCACTTGCACAGATCGATATGCGCTTGGGTGACATCGAGGGCATTTGCGGCCGCATCGAGGACCAGGCTCGCCTGGCCCATGAGCGCGGCGCGCGCGTGCTGTGCGTTCCGGCCCCGCTCTTTATGGGTGCCATGCCGGGCAGCCTGGTGGGCGCTGCCGATTTTGAGCACGATATGTTGATGGGCCTGACCGGTGTTGCCGAGCGTATCCAAGAACTCGATATGATCTGCATCGTGCCCGCTGCGGTTTCGTTTGAGGGCCAGCCCCTGCTCGACTACATGATGCTCAAAGACGGCCATGTGGTGCCGGCCCGTTCGAGCATTGCCTTGCAGCGCGGTGGGAACGGCGATGCCCGTTGGGCCCCGCCGGTCTTCGACGTGGACGGCGTGCGTATCGCCGTGATCTTCGACTTGGACCGCGAGCTCGAGATGCTGCCGACCGGCGTCGACCTCATCGCCTATTTCCAGTTCAACGCGTTTGACATGACCGATCGCGAGAGCGCTGCGATCGCCGCCGTGCGCAGCGGAGCCTACCGCAAGATCGCCTCCAAGCGCAGCGTATGGTTTGCCTGCATGGCGCCGGTCGGTGCCTATGACGAATCGGTGTATACCGGCGGGTCGTTTGTGCTCGACGACTGCGGTCGCGTGGTGGCCCAGGCGCCGTGTTTTGAGGAGAGCCTGCTGGTTCAGGAGATTCAGCGCGGCGTGATGCTCGATGCCCTGGAAGATCACGAACTGCCCGAGTTCCGTTCCGAGGAGTGGTTGTGGCAGGCGCTGGTGCTCGCCGTGCGCGACAACGCTCGGGCCCACGGTGCGTCGCGTGCTGTGGTGGCACTCGAGGGTGACCTGCCGTCATCCCTGCTGGCGGCGCTGGCCGTTGACGCTCTGGGTCCGCGTAACGTAATTGGCCTGGTGCTGGGGCGCAACCGTATCTTTACGCCGGCGCAGGAGGAGGCCGAGGCTGCCCGCTGTGCCGCCGTCCGTGCCATCGCCGAGCGTTTGCACATTCGCACTGTCGAGCGCGATGCACCGGATGCGGCGCGTGTGCTCGATCGCGACGTGTCGGCGGGCGATGCCGAGCGCCTGCGCTCGCGTACGCTGGGCCTCATGCTGGAGGATACGGCGCTCGAGCTGGGTGCGATGGCGTTGAGCCCACTGTCCAAAACTGAGTACGCGCTGGCGGCGCCCGCGCTTTGCGGTGGCTACCAGGGCGATTATGCGCCCTTTGGTGACGTATACCTGTCGACGCTCGAGTTTGTGGCGCGTGTGCGTAACCGCACGTCCGCCGTGGTGCCGCAGGAGCTCGTGACGCTCAACGCGGTGGAGGATTGCATGGAGCGCGTGCTGGCGCGGGCGCTCTCGACGCTCGACGGCCCGGTCGACATGCTCGATCGTGCGGCGCAGCTGCTCGGCGGACTTGAGCCGGGCGAGGTCGATGGCACGCTCGAGTCACACGTCGACCGCAACCGTCCCTTCGACGACATCCCGATGGCCGCCGGCAAGCCCGAGGCCTGCTCGCTGCTGCTGATGCTTGTGCGCCAGGGTGAGGCTGCTCGTCGCATGCTGCCGACGGCGCCGATCGTCTCGGCCCGTTCGTTTGTCGAGCGCGCCTGGCCGTATATGCTCGCGTGGTCCGACCTGGGACTGAGCGGCAAGGAACGCATGACGGTCGATGCGCTGGCGCGCGCCGAGGTGAACCGCTTTGCTGACGAGGATACAAGCGAGCGCATGCGTGGTGAGATGATGGGCATACTGGGTGACCTGCTGGGTATTTCGCCCGAGCAGATGGAGGAGCTGCGCTCCGAGGACGGCCAGCGCCGCCTGCACGAGGGCATGAAGAAGTTTGAGGGCGAGGTCCAGGACGCCATCGATAAGATGATGGGCGGCCAGGGTGGTCCGCAGGGTGGGCCCCAGGGCACGCCGATGCCGCAACCGCCGATGGATCCCCGACAGTTCCCATTCTTTAGCCAAAACTAACTATGGGATGGGATTCGCTCCCAACCCCGATACTTCAACTAAGCACCTCGGCCCTGTTGTGTTATTCTAGAACAGACGTTCGTGAATAGTGCGCGGGGCCTTGCCTTGCGATGTGCTTGTGGCGAGGGGAGGCTGGCTTGGTTATCTTGGGTATCGACCCCGGTTTGGCCCATACGGGTTGGGGAATTATCGAGGAGCGGCGCGGCGAGGTTCGCTGCCGTGCCTACGGTTGTATCGAGACCAGCGCGGGCAGTCCGCTCGCGGTGCGCCTGTCGCATATCGCCCGCGACCTCAAGGGTGTCGTGGAGCGTTATCGACCCGATACCGCTGCTATCGAGAGCATTTACTTTGGCGCCAACGTTCGCTCGGCCATCCCTACGGCGCACGCCCGCGGTGCTGCACTCGTGGCGCTTTCGGAATGCGCGCTCGAGATTGGCGAGTACACGCCTATGCAGATTAAGCAGGCTGTTGTGGGCACCGGCGCCGCGGACAAACGGCAGGTCGCGTATATGGTTCGTACGCTCACACAGCTCGATCACGACCCACATCCCGACCATGCCGCCGATGCCCTGGCCTGCGCCATCTGCCACGTTAACCTCAGCCGCACCCGGGCGCTTACCGGCGGCGAGTTCTATCAACAGAGGGGAACCGGATACTGATGATCTCCCAGCTCCATGGAACGCTTGTCGAGGCCACGATGAGCTCGGCCGTTGTCGATGTATCGGGTGTGGGCTTTGAGCTCGGCATCTCGGGCAGCACTGCCGCCACGCTGCCTACACCCGGCGGCGAGGTGCGCCTCTATACCCGTATGCAGGTGCGCGAGGACGCCATGACGCTCTTTGGCTTTGCCTCTAAAGACGAGCGCACGATGTTTGACCGGCTCGTGTCCGTGTCGGGCGTTGGCCCGCGCCTGGCACTTGCCGTGCTCTCCACCTATACCGTGGGCCAGCTGTATTCCCTGGTAATGGCCGAGGATGACAAAGGCATGGCCAAGGTTCCCGGTGTGGGCAAAAAGACTGCGCAGCGTCTGATCCTGGAGCTCAAGAGCACCTTTGCCAAGGACAAGGGCTTTGTGCCGGTCGATGTGATTCCCGGCCAGGTTGCGATGCCGGTTCCTGCCGCCGCGCCTGCGGCGATCGATGACGCCCGTGCGGCGCTCCTTTCCATGGGCTTTAGCCCGCAGGAGACCGATGTTGCCCTGAGCGGGTATGATGGGCAGAATATGCGTGTCGAGGATCTGCTCGGCGCGGCGCTTAAGCGACTCGGAATGGATGCGTGATGTGGGAAGCCGATGACTCTCAGGACCTGTGGGCGACGCCCGGCAACTCGCCGGCGGCATCCATGGCGCATGGCGAGCGTATGGTGGGCTCGGAGCTGACGCCCGAGGACCTCGATGTCGACCGTACCCTGCGCCCCCAGCGCCTGGATGACTACTGCGGCCAGGAGCATATCAAACAGAGCCTGCGCGTGCTCATTGAGGCGGCGCAGAGTCGCGGCGAGACGCTCGACCACGTGATCTTCTCGGGTCCTCCGGGCCTGGGCAAGACCACGCTGGCCACCGTTATCGCCAACGAGCTGGGCGCTCAGATCAAGACGACGAGCGGCCCCGCTATTGCGCGTACCGGCGACCTGGCGGCCATCCTGACTAACTTGCAGCCGGGTGACGTGCTGTTTATCGACGAGATTCACCGTCTGAACCGTTCGGTCGAGGAAGTCCTGTATCCCGCGATGGAGGACTTTGCGCTCGATATCGTGATCGGCAAGGGTCCGGCGGCGCGTTCGATTCGCCTGGATATTCCCAAGTTTACGCTGGTGGCGGCCACGACTCGTTCGGGCATGCTCACGGGCCCGCTACGCGATCGCTTTGGCATCTCGTATCGCTTGGATTACTACACCGTCGAGGAACTCGCCCAGATCGTGACACGCTCGGCAACCATCCTGGGCGTGACGATTGACCATCCCAGCGCGCTCGAGATCGGCTCGCGTTCGCGCGGTACGCCGCGCCTCGCCAACCGTCTGCTCAAACGCGTGCGCGACTATGCGCAGGTGCGCGGCAACGGTCCTATTGAGCTTGATATTTGCCGTCAGGCGCTCGAGTTCTTCGAGATCGACGAGCTCGGCCTGGACTGGATGGACATTCGCATCTTGGAGACACTTGCCAAGACGTTCTCCGGCCGTGCCGTTGGCTTGACCACGCTTGCCAGTGCGGTGGGCGAGGACCCGGGAACGCTCGAGGATGTCTACGAGCCCTATCTGCTGCAGTGCGGATTGATGATTCGCACACCGCAGGGCCGCCAGGCAACGCTTCGCACATTCGAGCATTTGGGTATTGAACCGACCGTTTAGGAATGGGCTTGTTTTAGCGCATCTGTAGGCTATCGCTGGGTATCGGGTAAACATATCGCCGTTCGTCGGTTGCGGGCGTTTTACCATTGCGCGCGCGTGCTATGCTGGATTGGTCTTTTTCTCATCCGGTAACGAAAGGACCGCCCATGCCTACTGACATCGAAATCGCACGTTCTGTTACGCCGCTGCCTATTACCGAGGTGGCCAAGAACGCCGGCGTCGACGTTAAGCATCTGATTCCGTACGGCTTTGACAAGGCAAAGGTCGACTATTCCCTGCTCAACGAGCCAACTGATCACCAGGCCAAGCTTGTCCTCGTGACTGCTATCAATCCCACGTCCGCAGGCGAGGGCAAGACCACCACGACCATCGGCCTGGCCGACGGTCTGCGTCGTCGCGGCGTCAAGAGCGCCGTGGCCCTGCGCGAGCCTTCGCTCGGTCCCGTGTTTGGCGTGAAGGGCGGTGCCGCCGGTGGCGGTTGGGCCCAGGTCATCCCCATGGAGGACATCAACCTGCACTTTACCGGCGACTTCCATGCCATTGGTGCCGCCAACAACCTGCTGGCAGCCATGCTCGACAACCATATTCAGCAGGGCAACCAGCTCGGCATCGACGTTAAGCGCATCACCTGGAAGCGCGTTGTCGACATGAACGACCGTCAGCTGCGCCATGTTATCGACGGCATTGGCGGCAAGGCCCAGGGCGTGCCGCGCGAGGATGGCTTCGACATCACCGTTGCCTCCGAGGTCATGGCGATCTTGTGCCTGTCCACGAGCATCAACGACCTCAAGGAGCGCCTGGGCGAGATCGTCGTCGGCTACAGCTTTGCCGGCGAGCCCGTCCGCGCCCGCGACCTTAAGGCTCAGGGTGCCATGGCGGCCCTGCTCAAGGATGCGCTCAAGCCCAATCTGGTGCAGACGCTCGAGGGTACGCCCGCGTTTGTCCACGGCGGTCCCTTCGCCAATATCGCTCACGGCTGCAACTCCATCATGGCCACCCGCATGGCCATGCGCTTTGGCGACGTCGCGATTACCGAGGCCGGTTTCGGCGCCGACCTGGGTGCCGAGAAGTTCCTCGACATCAAGTGCCGCATGACGGGCGTTCGCCCTAGCGCCGTCGTGATTGTCGCCACCGCCCGTGCGCTTAAGTACAACGGCGGTGTTGCCAAGGCCGACCTCAACGAGGAGAACCTCGAGGCTCTCAAGGCCGGCATGCCCAACCTGCTGCGCCACGTCGACAACATTCAGAATGTCTACGGTCTGCCCTGCGTGGTCGCCATCAACCGCTTCCCGACGGACACCGAGGCCGAACTCGAGCTCATCGAGTCCGAGTGCCAGAAGCTCGGTGTCAACGTTAGGCTGTCCGAGGTTTGGGCTAAGGGCGGCGAGGGCGCGCTCGACCTGGCCGATGAGGTCATGCGCCTGATCGAGCAGCCGAGCGAGCTCAAGTTTGCCTACGAGGACGGCGCCGATGTGGCCGACGCCCTCGAGGCCGTTGCCACCAAGATCTATCGCGCCGACGGTGTCGACTTTACGCCGGCTGCCAAGCGCCAGCTCGCCGAGCTGCGCGAGAACGGCTTTGGCAACCTGCCGGTGTGCGTGGCCAAGACGCAGTACAGCTTTAGCGACAACGCCAAGGCGCTGGGCGCTCCCGAGGGTTTCCGCATCACCGTGCGCGAGCTCAAGGTTTCCGCCGGTGCCCACTTTGTGGTCGCGCTGACCGGCAGCGTTCTGACCATGCCGGGCCTGCCCAAGGTGCCCGCGGCAGAGAACATCGACGTCGACAACGACGGCAACATCACCGGCCTGTTCTAAGTCTGCTGCTCATAGCCGCTTGCCCGCCCCGCCGCGCCTACCAAAGCCCGGCGGGGCTTTTTCCTTCGTCCCCAAGGGATCATTTTTTGCGGCGGCAATGTTGCGCAACAAGAATGGGGATTTTTCTCGTACGGTGTAGTTGGAAGAACTGCGCGGGCGCATTGCGGCTGCGACGAGAGACGGGAGATGCGATGTATTGCACCAAGTGCGGAGCTCAGATACCCGATGGCTCCACGTTTTGCACGAGCTGCGGCGCTCGCGTGGGCGGAGTTGAGGACCGGGCGGAGCCTGTGGCGTTTCCGGTAGGGGATGCGCCGTCGTCCGCTCCTGTGGGACAGCAAGCTCCTCAGGGTGCCCCGGTTCATATGGCGGCGCAGTCTCGTTATGAGGAGCCTATGACCGAGCCTGCTGAGACCGCTCAATCGTTTGTTCCGACGCCGCAGCCCAAGAAGCCCAAGCACAGGGGCCGTATCGTCGCTGCCGTTATCGGCGGTGTTGCCGTTGTCGCCATCGTAGTGGCAATCGTCGTCGTGCCGCGCATCGGCTCGTCGTCCGAGGTGACTTCGGGCGGCAAGGGCTACGTTGTCTGCGCGTGCGAGACTAAAGTGCTGCCCAAGAACAGCAAGGGCAAAAAGCTCAAGAGCTATACCGTCGAGCTGGCGCCGGTGTCTGGCAAGGGCAAGAGCTACACCATCAAAGTGGATGGCGAGGACGGCTTTGTCATGGAGGACTTTGGCGAGCTGCCCGACCAGAAGTACCAGATGACCATCACCTCGGGCAAGGGTAAAAAGAAGAGCACGACCACCATGAAGGTCGACTACGCCAAGGAAGGCTCGGACGCTCCCAAGAACGTTGAGCTCACGCAGTCCAAGAAGGAGGCCAAGGCCTCTGCCAAGGCGGCGGTCAAGACGGCAAACGAGCTGTTCACCGATAAGATTTTCGAGTACCAGAAAAAGTACGGCGAGGGCGAGGCTGTCGAGTTCGATGAATATGCGCATGGAGCCCAGGGCGTGGCTTACGCTAAGCTCATTGACTTTGATGGTGATGGCCAAGATGAACTGCTGATTGAGTATTCGGATGAGCCAGTGGACCGTGAGGATCAGGCCGTCGCTGCACATCTCGAAGTTTGGGCGTATAAAGATGGCGATATTAAAAAGGTATATTCGCCGGAGGTGAACGTGTCCGCTCAAGAAGCGTGTGTGTCTATCTGGCTTTGTGAATACGAAGGCAAGATTGGATTTGAACAATGGTTCGACCATGGGACGGCGATTAAACAAAGCGACGTCTCTGGCGAGAGTGGGCCTTCTGCCCACGAATACCAGGTTAATTTTATTGGATATGACGGCAAGTCATTTAAAGCCATGACCGACCTTGTTGCCTCGAACGAAGTCGACTATGCCTTTTTAGGCGAGAATAGTGTCTTGTATGCGGACGAGAACTCGGTTAACAGAAGCATCGCAACGGTTGCCACGACGCTGGAGCAGCTGAAGTCGAAGGACTCTGACGATGCGCGGGTGGGCTACGAGGCCGTCTCTGCCACGCAGGATGTCGACTTTACGGCTGCGGTTGGCGAAGGCCCGCTGAACCCGTCCCCCGATGACACGTGCCAGATCACGGCTACGTGGACCTATCCTCAGGTAAAGGGCCAGGGCGTGGGCGTCGCCAAGTTTAACAAGGATATGGTCCAGCTCGTCGCGGATACGCTCGACGCGAGCAAACAGGCCTCGATGGATGACGAGGACAGCCGCGTGACCATGATGTACACCGCCGAGATTGTCTCGATCGATGGCGATATTGCCTGCGTGCGCACGTTTACCGACAGCTATCAACCTCCGTATCGATCGGAACGGGTGACGAGGTCGGCGTACTACAACCTCAAGACGGGTGAACAGGTTTCGCTCGAGGACTCACTTGCGCAGCATGGGCTCTCGTTCGATACCCTCAAGAGTGAAGCCAAGCAGGCAATTAAGACGGCAAAGCCGGATATGGACTCTGTGTCCGAAGACAACATCGACGATGACGATAACTACACCGAGGATCATTTCTACTACGACGGCAAGGGCTATATCATCACCCTCGATACTGGCGAGTTTGACTGCATGGCATGGGATACCCACGACTTGGTTGCGCACGCCTTCGACTCGAGCTATTCCTGCGGCCAGGATGTAACGCCCGAGCGAGCCAAGGCCACGTACGTACCCAATGAGTAAGGTGGACCGCGAGGGATAAATTGAACAGTCCCCGGTGGCGCAAAACACAGCGCCGCCGGGGATTTTTTCCTCCGTCCCCAAGGGATCATTAGCCGCGCTGGAGGCCGAAGAGTTTGGCGTTGCGCTCGGCGACCATCATGTTGATGTCGGCGATTTCCATCTCGCCGTCAATGTAGGGCTGGTAGGTGCCATATGGATCGCCGGCTCCCAAGCTGCAGCTTCCGCAGTTGTCGCAGCTGCCGTTGCCGCAGCCCGCGAGTGCTAGCTTGATGATCTCCTCACGTTCGGCACGCGTCGTGTCCTTGATGAGTTTGCTTTTTGCCATGGCATATCCTCGATTCGCTTGTGACCGTCGGCCGCGCATGTCTTGTAGATACCGGCGGGCTTTGCCCATCATAGGCTTTTGCGCGGGTAGAATGCATGGATAACTTGATGCTTACGGGCGACGGAAAGGAATCGTTGCATGGACCAGGATAAGACGACCGTAATGGGTGGCTACGACTCCCCGCGGACGGGCAATGGCGCCGATGAGACCCGCGTCGTGCCGAATCCCGGCTACGCTGCTCCCGATACGACGCAGGCGTCGGCCGATCCCACGCGCGTTGTGAATTACGGAAACGCAGCGCAGGACCCGTATGGCGCCTCGTCGCAGAGCCCCTACGGCAACGCGGCGGCAGACCCTTATGATGACCTGCTGCAAAATCCCATTCCGCAACCTCAGCAGACGACCTATATGCCGCGCACGGCACAGCCGCGCTACGAGTCGCGCGACCGATATGCGCGCGAGCCGTATCGTGAGTATCCCAAGTCCATCCCTCAGTATGGCGAGGACGAGGAGAAGAAGCCTTCGCGTTCGTCGAGCGTGGTCAAGAAAATCCTGATCGTTCTGGCGATCTTCTTTGCCTTGTCGGTTGTGTTTGCCATCGTGTCGGGCATGCTCAACAAGCGGGGTGCCACGACTGATACCACGGCCGAGCAGACCGAGACTACCCAGTCCGGCACCGTCGACCTGAGCGATATCCCGGGTCAGTACTGGTCCAACGCCAAGAAGCTCCTCAAGTCGCGCGGGGCCGATCTTTCGAATGCCGTGATTCTGACCGACGACGGCTCGACGCCCGTTGTCGATGCCAACTGGGTTGTGACGTCTGTCTACTATAACGACAACGGTAACCTCGAGATTCAGCTCACGCGCAAGGACGGCTCGTCGGGTGATGCGTCCGGCGACCAGGGCGGCGCGGACAGCTCGAGCTCCAACACGCTGGAGGACCTGAGCAACAAGGCCCAGGAGCTTGGGAACAAGGCCCAAGAGCTGGGTGACACGGCTCAGAATCTCGGCGATACCGCACAGAACCTGGGCGATATGGCAACGAACGCCTGGGATGCCCTGCAAAACGGCATTTCGGGCGCACAGGGGAATTAGCGGTCGAGCGGCTAGAGCCTTAGCAGTGCAAGCAAAAACGGGACGCAGGATCGCGTGACCGGGCGCGTAGGCGCGTTGGTCGGCGGTCCTGCGTCCCGTTTCGCTGTCGATTACAGCTGCTCGGCCGGACGGTCGGGCGAGCTGAAGCCCGAGTCAAATGTGACGACGCACGAGACATCGGGCCGGCGCTCGTGCACGATGCGTGTGACGAGCGCCAGCAGCTCCTCGTCGGATATGTCAAAGCCGTCGGGACGCACCAGGTCAAACGAAACGAACCCGTCGTGCTCGTGCAGGTCGTGGATGGAGAGCGCGGGGTCGATCTGCATGATGCCGCGCTTGACCCAGCCGCGCAGGTCGTCGCCGGTGGTGGCGATGGGGTCGCAGTGTAGCGTGATGTCGATGCCCATCTGCCGTTTGATATCGTGCTCAATGGTGTCCAGAATCTCGTGGTGCTCAAAGGCATCGCCCTCGCCGGGCATTTCCACGTGTGCGCTGGCAAACTGGCGGCCGGGACCGTAGTCGTGCACCATGAGGTCGTGCGTGCCTAGGACCTGAGGATACGACATGATCTTGTCGCGGATTGCCTGGACGAGCTTGGGGTCGGGCGCTTGTCCCAACAGCGGGCTGATGGCGTCGCGCACCAGGCCCATGCCGCTGATGCAGATGAAGATGCCCACGCCCAGGCCTGCCCAGCCATCGAGGTCAAAGCCTGTCGTTTGCGAAATAAGCGCCGCCGCCAAGACCGAGCCCGAGGTGATGACATCGTTTTTGGAGTCCTGCGCCGTGGCGATGAGTGTCTCCGAGTCGATGCGGTTGCCCAGCGTGCGGTTGAACGCCGCCATCCAAAACTTGACGAGCATGGACAGGACAAGGGCTGCCATGGAGAGCACCGAATACGCGGTGGGGGAGGGCTTGATGATCTTGGTGACCGACTCCAGGATCAGGTTGATGCCGACGGCGCAAACCAGGACGGCGACAACCAAGCCAGCGAGGTACTCGTAACGGCCGTGGCCATAGGGGTGACCTTCGTCGGCCGGGCGGCTGGCAAGGCGAAATCCGAGCAGGCTCACGATGTTGCTCGAGGCGTCGGAAAGGTTGTTGAAGGCATCGGCGATAAGCGAGACGGAGCCCGCGAGCAGACCAGCTATGCCCTTGGCCAGGCACAGCGTGATGTTGAGCCCGATGCAGATGAGGCTTGCGGCAAAACCCGCGTTAGTGCGACAGGTTGTATCGACCGGCTCGCCCTCGCTGCCGGGAACAAGCGTATGTACCAGCCGATTTACAAATAGCATAACGATCGTCCTCACAATCATGTTTAAGGGGATAGTGTAGCTCGCGCAGACGCAACGTGTACCGATGCTCAGAAAATGCAGCAATGGTCTGCTGGCGCTAACGAGTGGGGCTTCCCGTCCGACCGAGTGCTCCATTTTGGGCCACATGGGTATGGGCACGCACCGATTTGCTCGACATACTGAATGTCGACAGCCCTGTGCAAAGGAGGACGTTTCCATGGACGAGATGTTTGTCATTAAATGCCAAAACTGCGGCGGCCCCATGTATTCGCATCAGGCAAAGCGCAGCTTTGAGTGCGCCTATTGCGAAACGGTTATTCCGTGGCAAGCGGACGCCGGGGAGCCCAAGAGCGCCCTGGGCATTCGTCATACGCCACTGACGGTGGTTGACGGGCTGCTCAAGCTCACGCACGTCTCGCAGCTCGAGCGCCCAGAGGACCCGGACTGGTATTTCTTCAATTCGTACTGGCGCAATCAGTCGGTCCTGGAGCATCTGCTGTGGGAAGATCGCGGAACGGCGCAGGAGTTCCAAGAGGCGACGCACGTGAGCATTCCCTGCCCCTTCTGCGGCGCGTCCTTTGAGGGCGAGTCCACTCAGCGCGTGTTTGAGTGCCCGTCCTGCGGCAACAAGATTGGCGTGGCTGACCTGCTCAAGCCCGGTACGTTTAGCAAGCGACTGACCATGGGCGTTGGTGCGGAGTATGTACCTGAGCAGGGTATTCCCTGCGAAATCTCGCCGCAGCAGGCATGTGCCAACGCGCTGCAGCTGGTGCGCCAGTACCCGGACGCTTTTGCCGGTCACGACGTGGAAGACGCGATCCAAAACGACATGATGCTCTTCTACTTCCCCATGGCGCTCGCGGACCTGCGCATGATGGCGTCCTTCCCGGGCAAGGGCTTGAGCAAGGAGACCTTGGTGTACTACGAGGTGCTCGACTGGGCGTATCCCAGGGCAAACTACCTGGACGTTCGCCTTATGGGCATTTTGGAGCCGTGGGACTTTGCCAAGGTTGGGCCGTTTGACCCGGCCATGCAGGAAGGTGACTTCCGCGTTGTCTCAGTCGATGCTTCCACCAAGGACCAGGTGGTCATTGATAAGCTGGCGCTCGACATTGCCGGCAACGATGCCGAGGCGACCCTGGGGCTCAATAAAAAGAGCATCCGCGCTTGGGCGCGCAAGGCTCGCAAACATAAGGACGGCCTGGTGATGGTGCCGGTCTACTTTGTCGATCGCCCGGCGTCGGATAGCCGCGATGGCGAGCAGGTGCGCATCGCCGTGAACGGCCAGACGGGTCGCGCGGCGGCGGTGGTGTTTAGCGACAAGCGCGAGACGCATGTGGTGGCACCGCTCAATCCCAACGTGATGCTGTCGAGCGAAAGCACCGTGCACGCCACGCCCATCGAGGTCAAATACGTTAAATCGCCCTTCCTATACCAGATCGTGCGCCGTGGAGGCGGCGAGCAACCGCGCCAGGTGGCAGCGGCGGAGGGTTCCTACCGAGAGGAGAAGCCCAAACGCAAGGGCCTGTTCGTCGCGATCTTTGGGAAGTAGGGAGTAGTGCCGGTTGGCGTCGTAACATGAAAGCCAGGGGCATGGGGCAGCTCACAGGAGTGCGGGCTGCCGTCTGATTGTTTGAGAGTGCCAGATGTAAATAAACAGTGGAGCGGCTGCAAAAGAGCCGCCTCACTGGGTAAAATCAGGTTGTGCCGCGGAACCCGCTCCTCAGCTGCTCAAACTTTGGAGACGCGGGCAACGCAGGTGCAATTGTCTTGAGGGCCGGGTGCAACCGGCCCTTTCTATGACTCCCTTCGCTATCCGTTACTGCTTATATTCCCTCCACATCGAGTAGAGGTTCCGGGCAATGCCGGTCACATACATCGAGAGGCGCAGGATTTCAAGAAACAAGTTCATAGGCTTCACCCCAATCGGAGATCGGAGCGTTGCCCGCAGGCGGATTCCGCGGCAGGCAAGATTTTACCCTATACGCCGCAGCGGGGGATATCTGACCCCAGTGTTAGAGTGATGCCCATTTGCATGGATGACATTTGCATGGATGACCGGGCTATAATCGCGACATATCCTGGAGTTGAAATGCCACTGGGGATACGAGGGGGAGCCGGGGTTGGATGTTGGGGCTCAACGAAGCAAGTGGCGCTTCTGTCTTCTTGGGATCGGGGGTGTAAATCAGCCTGCGGCAATGAGCCCAGTTCTATTCGGGGCGCAGTGAGTCCCGAATCGAGCGTTCCTGGCTGCCATGCATGTCAGGTGAGGAAAGCCCACAGCGGCATCGCCTTACACGGCAGCGGGGACCTCTTTTGGACGTCCCGCCTTTGGGGCGTCGGCGAGTCGTGCCTCGATGGAAGCTTTGGACACCATGCGCTTGGCGCCGTCCTTCCATGAATCCAACATTCCTGCATTTATCAGTTGCGATACCCGTGCTGAGCTAACACCGAGCATACGTGCGGCATCCGCTGCGGTGACGGCGGGGATGTCGCCGAGCTCGCGGCTGACGGCCACGGCGATAATCTTGCCGCCGTGTTGTGGCTGGTGTCCAAAGTCCGGCGCGGGAAAATCGACGCCGCCCATAAGGTGATGGTCGACCATACATGCGAGAAAATCGGCGGCGCTTTCGACGGCGTCGTTTAGGTCGGATCCGAACGTTCCACCTCCGTCCAGCGAGCCACATGGCACGGCATCGACCATACCGTCCGAATCAAAGAACTCGAATTCCCATACGTAAAGCATGTAAGGCCTCCTCTAATGGCGAATAATACGAGGCGTACTCCTAGAAGCATTGCCAGTCGCATCGATGCGGCTGATCATGTCTATCTTAAAGCCTCGCACGGACTCGAATTTCAATGTCGCCTAGCGCCTTCGTGCAGGATTCCCGAAGTGACTAAAATGTGACCATAGAGGCAGTTTTAGCGAACCCCATGGGAGTGACACGCATGGACAACAGCACCTTGTTGTTCCAGGACAAAGGTTCGGGCAGGTTTAAAGACGTCAAGATCTAGCCTAACCGTATCGAGGTGCTCAAGAAGGGCACGTTTGGTGGCAAGCGCACCGAGATCGTTTACCTTAAGGACATCACGGGGGTCAACAGGATCAAGGGCCGCGACGTTTTTCTGCGCAATCGACTGTTAACCGCTTGCGTCTTTAGCCCGAGCAGTCGTGCGAAGGCCCAGGAGTTTGTTAACGCGCTGAACATGGTGATGTAGCCGATAACGGCGTACGGGCCAAGGTGAAAATCGGGGCGCAGAACGGTATTCTGCGCCCCGATTGAGTTGATGCGCCCAAAAGACTGGCTTGCCTATTCGCTAGCACCTTCGTTGTCTTCGCGGTCATTGGCAAGCATTGCTGCGCCGGCAACCGTTGCTGCCACGGCGGCAGCGGCGAGCCCGGCGGCGATACCAGAGCCGTCGCCCGTGTCGGCGAGCTTTCCGTCCGAGCCCTTGCCCTTGTTGCCCTTGCCGTTCTTGTCGGCGCTGCCCACGTTGGCGCCAGTGCCGGTGCCGGCGCCGCCCACGTTGGCGCCAGTGCCGGTGCCGGCGCCGCCTGCACTGTCCGAAGTCGTCACGGTAAAGCTTACGGCTCCATTGCTGGCGAGCATGTAGTTCTGTGCCGCGTCGCCCAACAGGTCTTTCGCACGCACCCAATACGTCCCCGCGGCAAATGCCTCGCCCTCGGCCATCACCGTTCCTGGAGCACCGTTTGCATCGTGCATAAACTCGAGTTGGGCCGTGCAGGCATCGGTTTCGAGCTTGCCCTCGAGCGGCGCCGTGACCTTGGCGCGCACGTTTTCGCCGGCCTTAAGGCCTTCGAGCCCCTCAAAGTGGGGTGTCAGCGCGCGTGGATCGATATCGATGGGCACGGGGCCCCGCAGCTCCGTAACGGTCTCGTTGCCCAGGGCATCGACATCCACATATTCGATGGCAAACGCATGGCCCGAAGCCGCCACGTTGAGTACGTTGCTGCTGTCGACAAGGCGGAAATGGCCCTCGCCAACGGTCTTGCCATCTTGGAGCGAGGCATCGCTCAGCGAGTCTCCATACGTCATGTGCATGCGGTCCGGGAGGCAGCATGAAACTGTTGGCTTGTGCTTCGCGTCGTAATTGCGTTGGTAGATGCTCCGGGCCAGTGCCGAATCGACAAAGTCGGACGCGATAATACCAACGTGCTTGAGGCAATCTGACTTTGTTTTATCGCTGCCGCTGGGATTGATGTACTGGCTCTTGTACAGATGCTCGTTGACCACTCGCGCCGCGGTAAAAGGATTGCTTCCTTGTTTGTAATTCGTGCAACTGGTGTAGTTGATACACCAGCTGTGCTCCAGGACCTTTACCTTGGCCCCGTCATTGTCCTCGACGTCCACCATGATGCGGGCGAGCTTGGTTGTCTCCTGCAGCGCCATATCGACCCAGCCGATTTTGTCGGTTCCTGTGCATTCGTAATGGTCCTGGGCGTATACCTTGGTGCAATAGGGCTCTTCGTCACCCGTTTTCCCCACGGCTTCAAAGCCCCGCTCGTCTCGAACGAGACACATAGAGGTGCTGTCGGTGTGTGCTGCGATTTTGTCGTCCCATTGGGTGAGATCGAGGCCCCACGTGTGGCCGCTTACGCTGTTGCCGGCGAGTACAAATCGACGCAGCAGGACGATCTTTCCGCGCACCTCGTTCGGTGTGGGGATTCGGCTCGATGTGTAGAACAGATCGGGATTATCGTGGATAACCTTGGCGAAAGCCGTCGTAACGCTTTCGTCGGTAGCCTCGTCGTTGCCTCGTGACGCAAGCATGATGAGCGCTTCTGACGGGTTTTCGTTCAAAAATGTTTTGAAGTAGTCGATGACATTGGAGAGATGCATAAAGCCCCCGTCTTTTTTGAGCAGGTAGCATCTTCCATGGTCGATACCGGGGTCGCCGTTCTCGTCGTTCCTTCCGAGTCGGATATCAAAATAGCGAATGCCTTCGAGCAACTGCGTGGGGATGTAATCCTGCTGGCACTTTGCTTGTGAGGATTGGGGCTCGGTGTCGTTGTCCACGCTGCAGGTGCCCGAATCATGCGTGCCCGGGATACTCAGCTCGTCGAGGTACTTGTTGTCGTCGACGTATTTCATCCAGCATGGTCCGTCGACGTAGCTGCTATACGTGGTCCAGTCGATACTTCTAACTGTGGTATTGATCTTGCCCATGTCGTAACCGACAAGTTCTAGCTCCCACGGAATGCTCTTACTCTTATGGCAGATCTTATTGTTGTCCTGGTCTTTGCCGTTCGATTCTATTGCCAGGTACTTAATGTCTTTTTTCTCGGTTTCTTTCTCGACCGTGCGGTCTCGGATGATATAGGTTCCGTTTGATTGACGCTCGAACGCAAAAGCGCGGCTGGGCTTGTTGTCATACTCGCCGCCCCATACGTGGATGACCTTTCCATCTTTGTCCGAGTCGTCGTCGACCGACCAAATGCTGTAGCCCGTCTTTTTATGCTCTTCGAAATTGAGCAAGGTGCGGATGGCATACCAATTTGTATTTTCTGTATCGGTCGCTACGTGCTCAAGGATGAGCTTGCTGGACGTGCCGTCGTTAAACAGGTGGCAGACGTTGCCGCGAACGTTGCCGTCTTGGTTGACGCTCGCGGTGCGAAAATAGCCAGCGGGGCGAAGGCGAATGACAAACTTGTCGAGGCTGTCCGACGGTGCGGGTGTGTTGTCTGCAAATGCCGCTCGCAGGGGAATGCCCGGCGCTGCGGTTTCGGGCAGGCTTGCCAGCGGCGACAACGCGGCGAGTCCAAGGCCCAGCGTAAACGCTCGGCGACTGATGGCGTGGTGTTCGGTCATATCTCCTCCGTTCGCAGGGTGCGGTTATGCACTTGTTTTGGTCACTATACTGCCCAGATGTTTAAAGACGCCGGTTTAAATTGCCTGCGCGGCGCTATAAATCGGCGGGCGGACGTGTTGGGGCACTTGTCTATTTGTGCTGTTATCACGTCTGGGATGGTTTTGGAGCCCGACATCCTGCGTTCGTCGGCTACCGGCATAAGAAAGGGGAGGGTCGGTTTACCGGCCCTCCCTGGGTACGAAGCGATGAGATACCGTCGCTTGTTTGCACTGCGTCCGTGTTTTCCGTTGCGCTCGCCAGTCGCTTAGCGCTTGATCTCGATATCGTCGAGCTTGACGTCCATAGCCTCGGTCTTTGCCTTGGCGATGTCGTCGGCAAATTTCAGAGACTCCATCATGGTCTCGACGGCATCCTTGTGCTCTTCGACATTGTCGATACGCACGTACACACTGCCGCCGTCAACGTCAGTGAAGTACTCGGTCGTCACGCCGCCCGAGTGCGTAAAGTAGGCGCTGCGCCAGGTCTTGCCGTTGTACTTAACGGGATCGCTCTCGGTCCATCCGGAGTTGGCCTTCCACTTTGCCTCGTAGTCGAACAGCTCGTCGGCGTTCTTGTCAGGATCGAAGACGGGGATGAAGCGGTCGCTGGCATGCTCGCTCTCGGTGAACTTAAACTGGGCCCTGTCGGCGGTATCGCCTGCGACGTCCGTGATTTCGACGCCCTCGGGCACCTCGACTTTAAACCAAATGAAGTCGGTCCTCATATCCACGGCTGGCTTTTCCGCTCCACCGCCACCGCCGCTGCCGGTAGCGCCGCCGCTGCCACCGCAACCCACCAAGGCAACTGCGGCAAAGAGACTGATGCAGAGGGTGAGAATCGCAAAGGCCTTCTTTTTCATGGTCGTGTCCTCCTCGATCTGTAACCGCCCATGGATTACCTGCCTTTACTGTACGCGCGAGCGGCTCGTTCGGGTGGGCCATGTGTCCCATTCTGAGGGCCGGATTTGCGCCGGCAAGTGGCAATATGTCCGGGCGCAAAAGAGGGGAGGGCCGATGCTGTCGGCCCTCCCCGGGGTTGGGTGCCCGCGCTTTTATTGGGGCGCGTGCGCGGACGTGCGTGGACTCTTGCTACTCGATCTCGATGCTCGAAATCTCGACTTCGCGTGCCTCGGCAACTGCCTTCGTCATGTCATCGGGGAACTCGACGGAGTTGAGGAGCGCCTCGGCTTCTTTCTTATGCAGATCGAAGTTCGAGATGAGGACGTAGACGCTTCCCGGCTCAACGTCGGTAAAGAGGAGGGTTGAGACGCCGCTGTTGTCCTCGTACGTTCCGACGAGCCACGTCCTGCCGTTATACTCGACGGATCCGCCATCCTTCCACTGGAACGTATCACCTTTCTTTTCTGCCTGGTCAGCGTGGGATTCCTCTGCCGTCAGCGCTTTTTTCCAAACGGGGATAAAGCGATCGGCCGAACCGTTCTCGTCTTCGGGGAAGGTGAGCTGGACCCTGTCGGCGTTCTTGCCGGCGGAGTCGCTCACGCCAACGCTCTCGGGCATCTCGACCTTAAACCAGATAAAGTCGGTCTTTGCGGCTGCGGGGGCCTTTTCCTTACTTTCGCTCTTGGATGCGCTGCTGCCCCCGCCCGATGCGTTCCCGCCGCAGCCGACAAGGGCAAACGCGGCAAAGAGGGCGATGCAAAGGGAAAGGATCGATAGGGTCTTTTTCTTCATGGTGGCGTCCTCCTTGTCTGCCGATGACATCACGGCGCCGCATGCTGTTGGGGTGCTGATTGGACTGGCGGCGGATGTCTCTGTGTACTGTGCGGCTTATGCCTCCGTTCATCGCTTGTGGCCGTTGCACGGCCGTGCCCCAACGGGTTCCTTACTTATAGATATGCCCCAGCTTGTGCTGCCCAGGAGTCTCGAAAGGTGGGCCATGTGTCCCATGTTTGCGTGTGCGGGCTTGCCGCAAGGTGGGCCTGGCGCTGGGCAAGCGTGCGGCTTGGTTGATGCTCCCAATGTTGCGCAACAGCGATGCCGGCTTAAGGTTTTAGACTTGGCTGTGACAAAAGCTAAACCACGAAAGGTCGAACGATGTTCTGTCAAAAATGCGGACAGCAAGTTCCCGATGGATCGACGTTTTGCACGCATTGCGGGGCGTCGCTTGCGGGTGGCTCCGCGCCGATGCCTGCGGCTGCTACTCCGACTTCTGCGCCCACGGCCGGCCCGGGCCTGACCCAGTCGATGCCGCCGGTCGCGCCTGCGCCTCAAAAGCCCAAGAGCAAGGCGCCGGTCATTATCGCGGTGGCGTGTGCCGCCGTGGTGCTCCTTGGGGGCGGCACGGTGTTTGCGCTCACGATGCTTAACGGCTCCAAGAGCTCTGGCACGCAAATCTCGGTAATCGATACCGGGTCTTCGGACGAGAAAGATTCTTCTGCCAAGAAGAAGAGCGACAAGTCCAAGTCTAAGGAGTCTTCGTCGTCGGATGACGAGGCTGTTCCCGAGGACGAGTCGGCATACTACGGCTCGGGCGATTCGGACGATTACCTAACCGACGTGTATACGTACACGAACGACATGCATCCTTATAGCATGTCGATTCCCAATCGCTTTGAGATGGAAGATACTCCCAGCGGCAGTGGCGCCAGGTATGAGGATCCGGAGACGGGGTTTGTGATCAACCTGTTTGGCTACGTCATCATTAACGAAGAAACCTCGCACGAGATGTTCGTCGACGCGGACACCTCGGGCAAGGCCGATCTCTATACCGCAGAGGGCGACAACTGGTACGTGGTCTCGTGGCGCGACGGCGACACGATCATTTACGAAAAGACGATCGTCACGGATTCGACGATTGCCACGGCGCATTTGGAGTACTCGACTGCAAATCGCGACATGGGGTCGAAGATTATCGATACGCTGTTGCCGACGTTCCAGGTGGACTAGGCGCCCGTGCCTATAGCCGGCAATCGGAAACACCGATAGCCAGAGCTCCTGATCTGTTACCGCCTATGGGTTACCCGCCTTTACTGTACGCGCAAGTGACTCGTAAGGGTGGGCCATGTGCCCCGTGTTTGGTGCGGTGGGGCGGAGCGTGGCCGGGGCTGCGAATCTTGGCGACGGACGCAGCCGGTTAGTCATCGTGGGTGCCTCGCCACAGCTTTTTGTGCAAAAAGGGGTCCGAACCTTTTGCGGTGCGGACCCCTTTGCGTTGCAACAAGTTGCTGCGGCGTGTTTCGAAGTTGAAATTACTTGCGAACTTTAGACGCGACAGCGCTGGCGGCAAAGCAGACAATCGCCATAACACCCATTGCAGCGATGACGCTGGAAGTGCCGTCACCCGTTTTGGGCAGAGCCTGCTCGTTTGCCTTGGTCTTATTTGCAGGCTTGCCGGCAGGCTTGTTGTCGGAAGGCTTGGGCGCGGGCTCGTCCTTCTTCCACTGGGCGAACAGCGTCACAGGAGCGGAAAGCTCAACCGTAACGCCCGCGGCATAGCTTGTGCCGGAGCCATTCTTTGCGGTGTTCCAGCCCACGAAGGAGTAGCCCTTGCGCACCGGCTGCTCGGCCGTAACCTCGGCTTCGGTGACGCACTTAACGGGTGCGAATTCGGCAGCCTGCTCATCCTCGGAGCCGTTCAGGTCGTAGGAGAGATCGTAGGCCTTCTCCACGAAATCAGGCTTGACGAAGCCGCAGTACTTGCACTTAGGGGTCCCCGTGCGAGTCCAAGTACCGGCATTGTCAGAGGCCCACTCGGTGTAGGCGACATCGTAGGCGTTGTCATGCTCGCCGTCGGTGTAGCTGTGGGTTTTCTTCTCGCCTTTGAACGTCTCGCCTTTTTTGGACCACACGAGAGTGCCGTCAATCTTGACATCGGTACGGCCGGTGTTGTTGCCCGACTTGCCACCAAAGCCAAAGAGCTGCGAGCAGGTGGTCCTGTCGCGCGCAGCCGTGACGGTATTATTGCCAGTAATGTTGAGGATGAACTTGTGGTCCCCCATAAGAGAGTCGTTGATATTCAACGCCTGCTTGTCTTTGTCGCCATTCGAGTTGAACGTGCAATTATTCACGTTAACGGTGATGTCCTGCGTGCTGGCTTCTCTGTAGACGTTGATGACCTTACCGGTTGCGTTAAAGGTGCAGGTGTCAAACGTCATGACCGGCGAGCTGTAGGTCCACAGGGAATAGTCTCCATCAGGGGCGTTGAACGTAGTGTTGTTGAACTCAGCGGAGGTGTAGCCCCAGTAGAACGTCTTGCCGTTAATGACACAATGGTCAACGACAGTCTTATTGGCGCGGATGAAGCCAAGGTAGTCTGCGTTGCCGGAACGCAGCGTCATCTTCTCGAACGTTACAGTGCCGGCGCCATCGAAGGAATAGTCGCCGTTGTACTCGGTGCCAAAGTTGGCGGGATCGGGCACGAGTGCGCCGATGTTCCATGCGGTTTTATCGGTTCCCTGGCCCACAAAGGTGAGGTCCTTGTCCTTGGTGTGGCCCACGGAGCTCACGCCGTAGAGGGTGTAGTTGCCCTCGCCGAGCTTGATGGTGTCGCCGCTTTCCGCCTCGGCGGTGGCGGTGGCAAGATCGTTGTAGCTTGCACCGGTGCGGGCATTGGTGATCGTGCTGGTAGCGCCGTCTGCAAAGGCAGGCGACGCGAGGCCTATCAAGACAAACGCAGCGGTAACAAACGCAGCGATCGCACGATATGCCGTTCTGGTTAACGACTTCATGCTGACACTCCTTTTATTCCGGTTTTAGCCAACATATATAGTTTAGATTCTGTAAATTTTTTTCCGAGCGTGTTAAAAATTAGATTGCCGATAAGTTATAACCACACAGTAAAAACACAGGAATTTGTAAAATGTTGCAAGTGTTTTTGCAACAAAATTGCGTCAGCGACAGCATTTTGGGCGGTTGCAACGCTCCCGCCTCTTGGGTGGATCGCTTGCCGACTGCGCGACGGTGCCACTTTAGGTGGAATTTTCTATTGCCGGCAATCGAAAACGGCGATAGCCGAGGCTCCTGACAGCCGCTTTCTTATGGGTTAGACTGGGCTTCGAAAAATCCGATGAATGGGACAACTGCCTCCTGGCATCGTTGCCCCATTTTTATTTTGGCGTGTTATGGCCTCGACTGCCGGCACGCCAGATAGAGGTGTTTCGATGAGCCAAGAGATGATGGATAAAACCTGTCGCGGTTTTGCCGAGGCGTTGGCTGCACGCGAGCCGGTTCCCGGCGGCGGCAGCGCCAGCGCGTTTGTGGGAGCGCTGGGTGCCTCGCTGTGCGGGATGGTTGCTCGCTATGGCGCGACGAACCCCGCGCTTGCCGATCGCGCAGGCGATCTGACGCGTGCATTTGCCCAGGCGGATGAGTTGGCGCAGGAACTTGTCGACTTGGTTGCCGAGGATGTTCGAGCCTACGGGCAGGTGTCGGCGGCATACGGTGTTTCGCGCGAGGATTCGGCTCGTGCGGCGGCGATCCAGGATGCGCTGCACGTGGCCGCCATGCCACCGTATCGGATCATGGACGCCTGCGGCCGCGCGCTAGCGCTGCTCGAGGATATGGCCGATAAGGGCTCGCGCCAGTTGCTGTCCGACGTAGCGTGCGGCGCCGTATTCTGCCGCGCCGCCATGCAGGGAGCGAGCCTGACGCTCTTCGCCAATACCACGTCTATGAAAGACCGAGCGCGCGCCGAGGAGCTCGAGGCGGCGTGCGATGAACTGCTGGATACGTGGCTGCCGCGCGCCGATGCGCTGGCGCGCCGCGCCGCTGACGCCGCCAGGAAGAGGGGATAGCCATGGCTGAGCTGTTGAAGGGCGCTCCCGTTGCCCGTGCTTTGACCGAGGAACTCGCTGCTCGCTGCGCCGCCCTGCGCGAGCGCGGCGTTGTGCCGACGCTGGCCATCGTTCGCGTGGGCGAGCGCGAGGACGATCTATCCTATGAGCGCGGTGCTCTCAAGCGCTGCGAGAAGGTTGGCATCGAGGCTCGCCGCGTTTTGCTTCCCGCCGATGTTTCGCAGGACGAGCTGTTGGCGGCTATTAAGGACATCAATACCGACCCCGCTGTTCACGGCTGCCTGATGTTTCGCCCGCTGCCTGCTGGGCTTGACGAGGATGCAGTTGCCGCGGCACTCGATCCTGCCAAGGATGTTGACTCCATGACGCCGGCCTCGCTGCTCACCGCGCTTTCGGGGCGAGGCGAGGGCTTCGCCCCTTGCACGGCCGAGGCCGTGTTGGCGTTGCTGGACCATTATAGCGTTGAGCTGGATGGGGCCAAGGTCGCGGTCGTCGGTCGGTCGCTGGTGATCGGTCGTCCCGTTGCCGCCATGCTTACGGCTCGCAATGCCACGGTGACGACGTGCCATACGCATACGCGCGACTTGGCTGCTGAGTGCCGTGCGGCTGATATTGTGGTTGCGGCCGTTGGGCGCGCGCGCACGATTGGCGCGGATGCGGTTCGCGAGGGCCAGACGATCATCGATGTTGGCATTAATTGGGACGAGGCTGCCGGAAAACTGGTCGGCGACGTCGATTTTGATGTGACGGAGCCGGTCGTTGGCGCAATTACTCCCGTGCCGGGCGGCGTGGGGGCTGTGACCACCGCGATTCTCGCTAAACACGTGATTGAGGCGGCGGAGCGTGCATCGAAATAGGGGTTTTGGGCTGTATAGAGGGTCAGTTATATACCCGCTGTGCAAAAAACGCCAAATATGAGTACTGTTGCCAAGATAGTCACATATGTTTTATGAGATTTGGGCTCGCTGGCGATATTCATTCCCACTAGGGAGCCCATTTTATTGGACCTATGGGGAATAACGTTATCTTGCTTTTGGACAAATGAGGACTTCTGGAGCCCTGGACGATGGAATTTGCTGTTACTAAATTGGTGACAGTACTCATATTTGGCATTTTTTGCACACGGGGGTCTCGAGGGGGTCGTGGCGACTGTGGTTTCGCCCTTTTTGCGCCGAAGCGATACACTGTTGCCGTTTGATTTCTTCGCTCAAGGAGGATGCGCATGCCGTGCACAACGATTTTGGTTGGTAAGAACGCGAGCTACGACGGGTCGACGCTTGTCGCCCGCAACGAGGACTCGTCCAACGGAGTGTTTGAGCCCAAGCGCATGCGCGTGGTACATCCCGACGAGCAGCCGCGCGTCTACACGAGCGTCCTGAGTCACCTGACCGTTGAACTGCCCGACAATCCCATGCGTTACACGAGCGTCCCCGACGTTGTCCCGGGTCATGGCATTTGGGCCGAGGCCGGCTTCAACGAGCTCAATGTTGGCATGTCCGCAACCGAGACGCTTACCACCAACGAGCGCGTCCGCGGCGCCGATCCGCTTGTCGACTACGTGCCCGCCAGGGGCAACGAGGGCGAGGACGGCTATGTGCCGGCGCAGCCCGGCGGTCTGGGCGAGGAGGACATGGTGACCCTGGTGCTGCCGTATGCCAAGTCTGCCCGCGACGGTGTGCGCATTCTGGGCGACCTGCTCGAGCGCTATGGCACCTACGAGAACAATGGCATCGCCTTTAGTGACGTTGACGAGATCTGGTGGCTCGAGACCATCGGCGGCCACCACTGGATCGCCAAGCGCGTGCCCGATGACGCCTATGTGACCATGCCCAACCAGCTGGGTATCGACAGCTTTGACCTGGACGACGCCGAGGGCGCTCAGGTCGACCACATGTGCTCTGCCGACCTGCGCTCCTGGATGGCCGAGTGGCATCTGGACCTGACGCTGGGCGTCGAGGGCGACGGTCCGGCGACGGTCTTTAACCCGCGCGAGGCCTTTGGCTCGCACAGCGACAGCGACCACGTCTACAACACGCCGCGCGCCTGGTACATGCAGCGCTGCCTCAACCCCAGCGATGTGTGGGACGGTCCCGAGGCCGATTACACGCCCGAGAGCGACGACATCCCCTGGAGCCGCGTGCCCGAGCGCAAGGTGACCATCGAGGACATCAAGTACGTGCTCTCCAGCCACTACCAGGGCACGGAGTACGACTGCTACGGCAGCAAGGGTACGCCCGCCACGCGCGGCGCCTATCGACCCATCGGCATCAATCGCAACAGCCAGCTCGCCGTGCTGCAGCTGCGCCCCTATGCGCAGCCGGCGTATCGCGCCGTGCAGTGGATGGCGTTTGGCTCCAACTCGTTTAACGCGCTCGTGCCGCTGTACGCCAATGTCCAGACCATGCCCGAGTACTATGCCGACACGCAGGCTCGCGTGACGTCCGAGAACTTCTACTGGGCCAACCGCCTGATCGGCGCCCTGGCCGATGTCCGTTTCCACGAGTGCGGTCGCGCGGTCGAGGATTATCAGGAGAAGGTCGGCGGCATGGGCCACAAGCAGATTCACGACGTTGACGCTGTCGTAGCCGCGCTGCCTGAGGCTGAGGTGCCCGCCGAGCTTGCCCGCGCCAACGAGGAGTTTGCCGAGCGCGTGCGGGTGGAGACCGATGCTCTGCTGGGCAAGGTACTCTACACCACGAGCTGTGCCATGAAGAATTCCTTCGCGATGAACGATAACGTAAGGTAAAGACGACCTTGCAACGAGCGAGCGGGGCAAACGCCGTCGAAGGCTTTGCCCCGCTCGATTCCTATCTTGTCGGTAAAACGATTTTGTGTCGTTCGCCCAATCTTGGGTACAAGAAGGCCAATGCAGTTGTTCATGATTGGAGCCAACCATGGTTATGAAACTCGATCAGCTTGTTAACGGTGCCATTAACGTGGGCTTCGGCGCCGCCGCCGTTGCCGTCGAGGGCGGCAAGAAGGTTCTCGACGACCTCGGTACCAAGGGTGAGCAGGTCCGCAAGGATGCCGGCACCCCCGATATCGCCCGCAGCGTGTCCGATATGTTCGAGCAGGCGGGTGGCACCATCTCCGACCTGACCGAGCGTCTGGGCATGCAGGGCGAGACTGCGGCACAGCGCGTGCTCGATGAGCTCATCCTGGCCCGCGTCCGCGTCATGACGACCCCCGAGCGCACGGCCTTTTTGGCCCATGTGCGCGACATCGTCGATTCGGTCGAGGACAACGTGACCTCGGTGCCCGTCGAGTCTGTTGAGCCCGACGACGCAGAGGACGCCGAAGAGGCCGAGTAGCAGCGCAGATGGCAGATTCCACCACCGATTACAACAATCTAGATCCCTTGGGTGACGAGACGGCGGTTGTCGACGAGGTCGATGCCACTGTCTCGGGCGCTCGCAAGAAGCCGCGCGCTGTCGATATGGTCCCCGAAGAGCCCGACGCGATGGCGCCGGATGAGGAATACCAGCTCACGCCGGCGGGCCGCCGCGAACGCATCGGGCAGATTGTTCGCCTGATTAAAAAGTACCGCGTATGGGATAACCTCACGCCGGTTCGCCTGCGCCGCCTGCTCGAAGAGCTCGGCCCCATGTTCGTCAAGATGGGGCAGATTCTGGCTAACCGCTCCGAGATTTTGCCGCAGCGGTTTTGCGACGAGCTGCGTCGCCTGCGCTCTGACGTAGAGCCGGTGCCGTATGAGGTAGTGCTCCGCTGTCTGGAAGAGGAATACGGCCAGCGCTTGGGGCAGATGTTCGACGCGATCGATCCCAACCCGCTCGGAAGCGCGTCGCTCGCGCAGGTACACCGTGCCCGCTTGGTGACGGGCGAGGACGTGGCCGTTAAGGTGCAGCGCCCCGGCGCGCAGCAGGTCATGGCGCAGGACATCGACATCATTCGCTCGGTGGTGCGCATCGTTTCAAAGTTCGTCAACACCGACCAGTTTGTGGACCTGCACGGCGTGGTCGAAGAGCTGTGGACCTCGTTTCGCGAGGAGACCAACTTTTTGGCTGAGGCCAAAAACCTCAACGATTTCTATGAGTTCCATAAGAGCGTCCATGGCGTGTCGTGTCCTAAGTCCTACCTGGACCTTTGCACCGAACACGTGGTGGTCATGGACTACATTGACGGCATCTCGATTGCCGATCCCGAGCGCCTGGTGGCCGAGGGCTATGACCTGGAAAAGATTGGCTCGGCGATTGTCGAGGACTATTCGACGCAGGTGCTCGATGACGGCTTTTTCCATGCCGACCCGCATGCGGGAAACATCATTCTCAAGGACGGCATCGTCTACTTTATCGACCTGGGCATGGTCGGGCGCATGTCGAGCCACGACCGCGGTATCGTTAAGGACATGATTTTCGCCGTGGCCGAGGGCGACGTTCCCAAGCTCAAGGACTCGCTTATGCGCTTTGCCGTGACGCGCGGCGACTCGGCCGAGCTTGACCATTCGGCCTTTTTGTCCGATCTGGACTTTATCGTTGCTGACTTCGCTGGTCTTGACCTTAAGGATCTTGATATCGGCGAGTTTTTGACCTCGCTGCTAAATTTGGCGCGCAAGAACGATGTTGAGCTGCCGAGCGTGGTGACGATGTTCGCCCGCGGCATGGTGACGCTCGAGGGCCTGCTGACCGAGTACATGCCCAACGTCAACATGATCCAGATCATCCAGACGCATATCAAAAACGAGAAGAGCACCTATGCGCGCGTCCGCGAAATGGGGCGCGATCTTGCCGCGAGCAGCTATCGCGCGGCAAAAGGCTCGCTCGAGGCGGCCGAGTATCTGGGCTTGGCGTCGCGCATGCTCACGCGCGGCCAGCTTAAGCTAAACACGCAGATTATGAGCAGCGATAAGGCGCTGCGGCAGCTGGGTGGAATTATCGACCGTATGTCGATGGCAATTGTGATCGCCGGTCTGTTTATCGGTTCGTCGGTGGTGTACTACGCGCGCATCGAGCCGGTTGTGTTCGGTATCCCGGTCATTGGCTTTATGGGCTATGTGAGTGCGCTGGTGCTGGCACTGATGCTGGGCCGCGAGATCTGGCGCAACAGCCACGGCGGCAAGCGTTAGCGATTTCCTGGGGTCGGGGGAAACGGATCATTTTGCCTCGCGTCGCGCCGGCGTGGGCTGGTCCGAACAAAACTATGCCGGTTTACGGGGCTGGAGTGCCGAACCTCGAGCATACCGAAATTCGCGCTTTTAAAACCGCAGGTAGATGAGTCGTTGATTTTCGAAAATGGTTGATATGGTTGCGAAGTGCTGAATCAGCCCCGTAATCCGGCATAGTTTGGAAACGAGCTGTTCTTGCAAGGTCCGACGACAGTCCTCCCTATCGCAAACCATAGCTTTTACCTTGGGCTTCGCCTGTGTGCGGGGCCCTTTTGCGTGCTACCATATCGACAGTAATAATCGATGGCCTAGATGGTGGTGCGGAGACGCACGAATGCGCGGTTTTCCTGCGTGTTTGGGAGAATCGGGGTGCAAGTCCCCGGCTGTACCAGTAACCGTAATTCCTCTTGGCCCGGGATGGTCACGTCGCAGATCGGACGGCGCGCCCGGGTCGGTAAGGTTAAGTCGGATCGCCTCCCATCTTGCACGCGACCGTGGCGCATGCCGCCGGTGCGCGTTGGGCTCTGGAGGGAAGGGGGACCCCGATGGGGGTACTCGAGCGCAATGTGCGCGATGACGTGGGGCAGCCGCTGGGCAATGCTCCAAGTGCAGACAATAGGAGACAAATGGATATGTTTGAGGACGAGTGCCAGCGCGCCTCGTGGCGTCGTCATGGAGCGATTGCCCGTGGCGTAGCCAAGCGCGGTCTGGTGGCGTTCCTGGCTTTTGCCATGGCTTTTGGCACCACGCCGGCGCAACTTTGGGCTGAGGGTGCCGAGGGCATTGCCGAGGCCGTGGCTCAGGCCGCAACGGGCGGCGAGGGCGCGGCGGCCGACGATGGCGCTGCTGCCGGCACCGGCGCGAACAGTGCGGCGGCGAGCGCTGCTGCCGATGACGCCGGCGCAGATCAGGGCGCAACTGCGAGTGCCGCGAATGGCGATGACACCGCAGCAGACAACGCGACTGAGTCCGAGAGCTCTCCCGCGGTGCCTGCTGCTTCGGAGCAGAAGAACGCCGCCGTCGCCGCGTCCGCCACAACGCTTTCGAGCGAGGCCAAGGTCTTCATCCAGGACACCAAGGATAAGGACAGCTCCTATTCCACGAAGTCGGGCGCGCTCAGCGCGGGCGACACGCTCTGGGCAAATATGTACGATGAGGTCGAGGACGACTGGTACGGCACTTCGACTGAGTCCGTTGCCAATCCCGGCACCTGGACTTACACCTGGCTCGCCGGCACGACCAGGGCCAGCAGCAATGTCGCCGACTACACCGAGGTCGTAGGCCACGAGCAGTCGCTCACCGTCACCGCCGCGATGGAAGGCAAATACTTCATCTGCAAGGTAACGGTTGATGGCAAGGACTACTATGGTCCGTCCGTTTCTTCCGGCTCGGGCATCAATGCCAACTACATTCCTGGCCCCGTGCTGGGCGCCGGTCAGATGGAGCTTAACAGCGTCAAGCTGAATAGCGACACGCCGAGCATAGGCGATACCCTGACGGCGACTCCGTACATAAGCTATTATCAGCAAGCCCCCGCCGATGCCAAGGTCACCTACACGTGGTCCGCATCCACCTCGCAGTACTCGGGATTTACCAAGATCGAGGGCGAGACGGGCGCTACGCTCGTGGTGGGCGACGACCTTGAGGGTAAGTACATCAGGGTCGAGGCCAACGCTGGCGTCAACACGGTGAACAAGACCACTTCCAGCAAGGTCAAGCAGGCCGGTGCGGTCGAGATTTCGGCCGTGTCCATCGTTAACACCAAGGACAACACGAGCGTCTTTACGGTGGGGGATACCGCTAAGGCCCGCGCCAAGGAGAAGGGCGGCGCGTACGGCGCGTTCGTCGACGCGGACAAGCTCAACTTCCAGTGGCAGAGCTCTGACACCAAGAGCGGCGCGTATACCGATATCGCGGGCGCCACGGGTGAGACCCTCGAGCTTACCGACGCTTTGGGTGGCAAGTACCTCAAGTGCAAGGTGTCCTCGAAGATCGGCTCTTCGAGCTTGACCAACTCGACGGGCGCTCTCGTTGCTGCCGCCGGTTCAATTAATGTCACGAGCGTGACCATGAGCCCGACTTCGGGCAAAGTCGAGGTTGGTTCCACGATTACGGCGACCGCCAAGGCGGGCTCCACCGACGTTACCTCCGACTCGCATGTCACGTGGCGGTGGTACAAGGGCAAGTCGAATACCGCCAGCTCGTGCAACACGCCTATCGAGGGTGAGACCGGTAACACCCTGACGGTGACCGCCGCCCTTAAGGGCTACTACGTCGTGGCCAAGGCCAACGGCGGCTATGGCGAGCAGAAGCCGTACTATGCGGCGGGTCCCGTCTCCGTCGCTGGCCAAGTTGAGCTTTACGACGTGCAGTTCGAGGGCTCTCCCGCCACCAACGGCGTACGTGTGGGCGATACGCTCAAGACTAAGGTGCGCAAAAAGGACGGCTCCAACTATCACTATATCGACCGCACCGATAATGTGACCTACCAGTGGCAGTATGCAAACAGCAGCTCGAGCTACGACTCCGCCTATACCGATATCCCCGGTGCTACCGAGGCCACCTATACCGTTGACGCCGCCTATGCCGGCAAGTACCTGCGCGTGAAGGTGACGAGCGAAAACACCGTTTCCAGCACGCAGAAGAAGAGCTCCTACGGCGGCACGCAGTCCGTTGCCCCGCTCGGCCCCGTGACGCTCAAGGGCCAGTACAAGCTGGCGGGCATTGAGCTTGCCGATAAGAACGTTACGCTGAGCGTGGGTTCAAAGATCACGCCGAGCGTGCAGGTTCCGGGCAGCTGGTCGGGCTCGACCAAAGACGTGCCCGACGATGCCGAGCTCACCATGGCGTGGTATGCCAAGGGCGAGGGCGATGCCGATTGGACAGAGCTCACCGACGGCATCGATACGACCGATGGCAGCCTGACCATTTCGGACGCGCTTGTTGGCAAGCGCATCAAAGTTACGGCGAACGCTCTCGACAACACGGTTGAATGGGTTTCGTCCGACAGCGTTACCGCGGCGGGGGAGTATAACCTGCTGCGCGTGATCACTACGCCGCAGATCAATAGCGAACCGACCCATCTCGTCTCGGGTGATAGCGTTAAGGCGACGGCGCAGGCTAAGCGCGCCGATGGTTCGACCACCAACGGCATTGACGTGACCGACCAGGCGACTGTTGTCTGGTATGCGGCCGATGACGCGGAGGCTCCGGCGGCCGACTGGACGCTGCTGCCCGATATGTCGGGCGCCGAGGCGACGGTTTCGGCTTCTGCCGCGGGCAAGTATCTGAAGGCCGTCGCCACGAGCGGCAGCTCGACGGTCGAGCTCGTCTCTGCCAATCCTGTGATCGCCGCAGGCTCTCTTGAGGCCGCAGTCCAAAAGCTCAACGATTCCAATAAGCAGATCGCCGTTGATTACAGCGCCAAGGGCGGCAACGTCAATGACGCGCTGAAGGCGCAGCTTGCCGATTTGGGCTTTACCGATATTGACGTCAAGGTCTCCGAGGGCGGCGTTGCCTTTAAGGCCGAGGACGCCAAGGCTACGGTCGGTATCTCCGACGCCCAGGATAAGACCAACGGCGATGTGACGTTCTTCTACATCGACCCCAACGACTACACCGGTTACAACATCGACGGTCTGCGTAACGCCGACGTCGTGTTTGAGCTGTCACGCGATGGCAAGACCGAGTATTACCTGCCCAACAAGTCCGTGCAGGTTGCTTGGGACGAGGCTCGCGTTCAGCAGATGCTCGACGATGCCGCCGAGCAGGTTGCCATCGGTTACGCCGCAGGCGATTCGGCTGAGTCCGTCACGTCCAACCTCACACTTCCGTACCGCGCGGGCTCTAAGAGCAAGTTCGAGGTTGAATGGAAGAGCTCCGACCGCGATGTCATTTGGCCGTCCGGTTATGGCTGGGACGACTACACCGGCAAGGTGACGCGCGTTTCGAGCGATCGCGCTGTTACGCTGACCGCGACGGTTTCGTTTGTGAACGGCGGCCCGAGCGATATCGAGGGCTCGCACGACTTCACCGTGACCGTCAAGGGCGATCCCGAGAAGGTCGCCGCCGACAAGAAGGCACTGCAGGAAAAGGTCGATGCGGCCTTTACCTACGACAACATTAAATACTCCGGCACCGACACCGTTGCCAACAAGGACGGCTTGACCGCCGACCTGCAGATGCCGCGCTCGAGCACGCTTAATATCGACGGCAAGTACTACAAGGTCGAGTACTCCGCCAGCACCGACGACATCACGTTCAACGGTTACAAGGGCACGGTCTACCAGCCGCTGCCCGGAGCCAAGGCGGCGAAGACCAAGGTCACCCTTACGGTGACCGATAAGTCTAACGCCGAGGTCACGGCAAGCAAGACCCTCGACTTTGCGATTGCCCCGCAGGACCAGGGCGAGCTCGATGCCGAGCTTTCTCTTATGGAAAAGGCGAAGTCCGGCTATGCTGACGCCATTCTTAATGGCCAGAAAGCCAATGCCGTTTCGGCGGACATGCACGCCTTCCAGAAGGCGTATCTCGATGCCGACGGCAACCTTGCCTGGAGCTACAACAAGGCGACGACCGATTCGACGTCCCTTGGTATTGTTCCGGTTGACCTGCCTGGTTATGACGCGATGTCTGGACAGGACTGGCGTCTGTTTAAGTCGAGCAACAGCTCTATTGTCTCCGCAGAGAATCTCAAGGTCACGCAGCCGCAGTACAACACGAAGGTTGTCGTTTCCTCGCGCCTGACGAGCGAGAAGTACGCTCGCTATGCTAAGCGCTATCCCGACAATGCCGCGTATGCCAAGCTTGCCAACCAGGACGTATCGGCAAAGATCACGGTTCTGGGCACGAGCGGTCAAAACGATCCCGAGGTTACGGCGACGGGCACAGTTATCGGCATCGACGCCAAGGGCAAGCAGCAGACGTGGGCTGCCGCTTCGCAGTACACGCTCAAGAACGGCTCGACGGCTGCCGATCTTTCCGAGGAGCTCTTTAAGCAGGCCGGCCTCAAGGCCGACTACGACCCCAACGGCTCTTGGGGTTGGGTGCTCAACTCCATTACGTCGCCTTTCGATGCTGATCGCACCCTTGCATACGACCATGCTACGGGCGCCTATTGGCAGCTGTTCATCAACGGCACGGCTGCATCGGTGGGCGCTGGCAACTACAGGCTCGAGGCGGGCGACTCTGTCGTCTGGTGCTACTCGAAGTACGGTGACGCTGCACCCACCGACCAGCTTTCGGTAAGCTGCACCGTTATCGGCCAGGACGCCTCGGGTGCTCAGCAGACGTGGGCGCAGCCTACGACCTCGCTGGTGGAAGAGGGCGCAACTGCCGCCGATCTTTCCGAGCAGGTCTTTAAGCAGGCCGGCATTGGCGCCGACGTCCAAACCGGTTCGTATGGTTGGTTCCTCAATTCGCTGACTTCTCCGTTCAATAAGAGCTTGAAGCTTTCGACCGTACAGGTTAACGAAAGCACCTGGAAGTCCTGGCAGTTCTTCGTTAACGGCAAGATGGCCAATGTTGGCGCCGGCAACTACACGCTTAAGGCCGGCGACGAGGTTGCCTGGGTCTATGGTTCCGATGGCACCATGCCCGGTCAGGTTTCTGTCTCGATGGAGATCATCGGCAAGAAGGACGATAAGGCGCAGCGCTGGACCGATCCTTCGACGCAGGTGTTTGTTGAGGGCACGACGATCAAGGAGGCCACTGCCGCCTACTTTGATGCTTTGGGCATCAAGTCCGAGACGTACGATCAGCTGGGCTTCTGGGGCGTTCACAGCCTTGTCTCTCCGCTTGACGGCACTAAGTTGGCCGGCGCTTGGTCGTTCTTCGTTAACGGTGTTCCCGGATCTCAGCTCGATAGTGACTACGTACTCAAGTCGCGTGACGAGATCGTCTGGGCCTATGCTGCCGGCGATACGGTGCCTAATCCCGACGAGGTCGTAGTCAATCCGAGCGCCCCGCGTCCGTCCGATTGGAAGTCCGATTGGGATGGTAAGTCCAATGCAGCGGTCGAAAACGTTTCGACGCCTACGGGTGCGCTGGCGAGCTCATGGACGTTCGATTGGAAGGCGTATTCTGGTTCGGCGTATTCCAACGCGAGTGAACCTATTGTCGTGAACGGCAACGTGTATCTTGCCGTCAACAAGCGTTTGCTAAAGATTGACGCCGAGTCGGGCAAGGTCCTTGCCGAGTCGAATCTTAAGAAAGCGGTCGGTTACACCTCGCGCCCGATTTATGCGAACGGTTTGGTTATCGTTCCGCTTGACGGCGGTGCGGTCCAGGCCCTGACGGCTGACGCGCTCACAACGGTTTGGGTCACTGACTCTGTGAGCGAGATTGCCCAGTCGAATTCTCAGCTGACGGTTGATGGCAATTACCTCTATGTCGGCACCGTTGATGTCGACTATGGAAAGGGTACGTACAATAACGGTCATCTGACGCGTATTAATATCCTGACCGGTGCTGTTTCGTGGCAGCATGTCAATGCTGATGAGGGCTATTACTGGACAGGCGCTACGGTGGGCGATGACTTTGTCTTGGTCCCCACCAGCTCTGGTACGGTCGAGATGCTCAGCAAGTCAACGGGTGATGTGCTCGGCAGCGTTTCGGTTGGAGCGATTGTCAACTCCACCTGCGTGCTTTCGGCTGACGGCAGCCATGCCTATCTGATCTCGCGCGACGGCAAGCTGCATGTCTTGGCGATTTCTGATGGCGATTCACGCAGTGCGGATGCCGCTTCGCGTATTACCGAGGAGCGTGTGGTCGACCTTGGCCTTACGGGATGTGGATGCGTGCCTACGACGTATGATGGCAAGCTGATTGTCGGCGGCGAAGCCAATGGCAGCGCGGCGCTCGCTATCATTGATCTGAACAAGGACTTTGCTACGACGCTGGTCACGACTGCAGACGGCTCCCAGCTGACGGCTGGCATTCTTGGTGGCATTAAGGGCGCTCCGCTGGTGAGCACTCAGGCAGATGGCACGTATGTGTACTTTACGGTTAACTACGGTGAGACCTCTGATTTCGTTAACTACACCTCAGGCGGTGGCGTTTATCGCTACAAGCTGGGCGATGCCGAGGCATCTGGTGTGTTTAGCGCGACGGGGCACTATAACTGTTGCGACTCGCCGATCGCGTGTGATGCCAAGGGCAACCTGTACTACATCAACGACTCTGGCGCGTTGTTTAAGCTGAACGCTGGCATGAAGGTTTCGTTTAACACTGGCGAGGGATCCAAGGTCGATTTCCAGACCACGGCTGCCAACGGCTCTGTTACTAAGCCTGCCGATCCGACGCGCGAAGGGTATACCTTCGCTGGCTGGTATACCGATGAGGCTTGCACGGAAGCGTACAAATTTGACGCTGCGGTGACGGCTGATATGACGCTGTATGCTAAGTGGACCAAGAATGCCGTTAACCCTGGCGGCAATGGCGACTCTGGCTCCAACGGCGGTAATGGCGGTAACTCCGGCAACGGCACGAACGGCCAACAGTCTGGCGGTGCTGTTGCTCCGGGCCAAAAGCCGGTGTCCACCACGACCAAGACCGAGACCAAGGACGGCAAGGATTCCAAGAAGGATTCCGACAAGTCCGACAAGAAGGACAGCAAGAAGTCTGATAAGAAGTCCAGCAAGTCCGGCTCCAAGTCCGATACGGGCGCGGCCGCCACGACTACCGCTAAGAAGTCCGCTGAGACTCCCTCGCAGGAGTCTGGCTTCAACCCGCTCGCCATTGCTGGCGTGGCGGCCGGCGTGATCGGTCTTGCCGTCATCGGTGTGTTCGTGTTTACCAAGCGTCGGTAGGTGAGGGCTGTGTCCAATAAGCCTCAGGACGCCGAGTCCAAGCAGCCCGACTCGTCGTTCATTCAACTCGACGATGCAAAGCAAAAGGGCGCCGCCTCGGCGGCGTCCGCCCCTCGGCGCAAGACGCTGCTTGGCGCTCTGACGGCCGTCTGCATTGCGCTGATTGTCGTCTCGCTGGGCTTTGTTCACCCTTCCGCCAGCGGTGCCTGGTCCATCGACTGGATCATTCAGACCGTGACGGGGGAGAGCGTCGTCACCAAGGACACCAAGGCGTCTGGCTCGACTACGACTTCGGGCGAGGTCGGGTCCAAGGATTCCAAATCTTCTGATGATACGAATGACGGGTCTAGGGGTTCTGACAAATCTGACTCCAAGAAAGATTCCGAGTCCTCGGACAAGGAATCGGACAAGAACTCGGATAGCAAGAAGTCCGGCGAAAAAGGAGCGGGAAATAAAAAGACTGACAACAGTCAGTCGGCTTCTCAGAATTCGGCAAACTCCGGTGGACCTTCTGCCGTTCCTGATAACGGTAGTGCCTCCTCGGGCGGCCAGAGCGGCTCACAGGAGTCCAACTACGTTACGGTGACGGTTTCGGTCACATCGAGTGCCGTGGGCAATCCTGTGTCTTCTGGCGGTACCTTCACCTTCAACAAGGGCGCTACGGTCTATGATGCCCTGTGCGCCCTAGGCCTTTCCGTGAATGCGCGCGGCACGTCGTACGGCACGTATGTCGCCGCTATCGGCGGCCTGGCCGAGATGGAGCACGGCGCCAAGAGTGGCTGGATGTACTCCGTCAACGGCACAACGCCCATGACGGCCTGCAGTAACTACGTTCTCTCCAATGGCGACAACGTTGTTTGGTATTACGTAACGGGCTAGAGGCCTCGACATAGCGCGCCAGACGGGCGGTTCGGACCAACATCCGGACCGCCTTTTTCATGCGAATGGGACTGGGTCGCCGGGTCTCTCTGCAAACAAAAAAACCGGTTGGAACGGGAATTCCAACCGGTTATACATTCAAGCAAATAGTGAATCGACTATGACCGTGCGCCCTCGAGGAAGAAGCGGCGGCTGAAGTAGTTGTACCAGGTGACGAGGAACGTGGCGATGGCCTTCATGGCCTGGTAGCCGATGCTCAAAAACGTGACGCCCACAAACATGTACAGGTCGTTGAGGCCCAGGCCGATCACCGACAGGATGGTGAAGATCGTGAACTCGCGCTTGCGGCTCATGCCTTCGCGGTGGTCGAACACGTACTTCATGCTGAGCCAGTAGTTGACCACGACGGACGTGATAAACGAAACCGTGGTGCTCATCAAAAAGTCGAGGTGGAACAGCTCGACGAGCGCAATGAGCATGCCCCAGTCGATGCCAAAGGAGATAAGACCCACGACGGCAAACTTGAGGAACTGCTTGGTATGAGGTTGTGCCAGCGCCTTGCGCACGTAATCACATCCAATGCGTTGATGAATCGAGCAGAGGATACTTTAGAGCTTTTACAAGGGAAACGTAAGGTCTTTGCCAAGAACTATATGAACTCGCCAAATTTTCAAGAGCTAATCCGCAAACGTTGAAAATTTGCCCGTAAACGAGCGACACCTACGGACGATACTGCGCTGAGTGCGCGTCGTCCGTGGGCGCCGTAATGCTGCAGGGGTTTCGAGCTATTTTGTCTCGTCGCCCTCCAGGAAGATTTTTCGGGTCACAAAGTTGTAGACCATGACAAGCGCGGTGGCGCAGATCTTGGCGATATTGGCCTCGAGTCCCAGGCCGGCGTTGAGCGCCAGCACGATGCCGTCGTTGAGCACCAAACCGATCACGGACAGCACGACAAAGATGATGAACTCGCGGCGGCGGCTCATGCCTTCCTTGTGCGCAAACACGTACTTCATGCTTGCGAGGTAGTTAAAGATGAGTGAGATGATAAAGCCGCTGGTGTTGGCGATTAGGATGTTGAGGCCCAGACCGTAGTGGAGCAGATTCATAATGCCAAAGTCGATAACCGTGGCAATGACACCGACGACGCCAAATTTCATGATCTGCGCAAGGAGCTTTTGCATGGTACCTGCCTTAAGCTGGCGCCGAAGCGCCGCGGGGATGACAAACTCAGCAAGTTTAGCCAATCACCGCGGGTGGTGCTAGGCGCGCTCCTCGATAGCACCGTTTCTATATGCATCGAGCAGCTGGCGCAGGTCCTGGATCTGGCTGCGGATCTTGGCGCCAGTATCGGTGTCGCTCACCATGCGGCGACGGTCTGCTTGGTCAAAACGGTTGGTCTCGCTTTCGATGTCCACGTTGCGCGTGAGTGCCTCGGCAACCGTCGTAAAGGCCCGGTGCGACTTGAGGCGGCAGCCGCGCGAGCTCGAGATGAGCGTATAGCCGGCGATGCCCGTCTTGGGATGGTAAGCGCGGCAGAAGCCGCCATCGATGACCAGCAGCTTGCCCTCGGCGCGGATGGGCTGCTCGCCCTTGGTGGTTTTAACGGGCGTGTGGCCGTTGATGATGTGGCCGGTCGGCGAGCATGCCATGGGCGCGACGCCAAACTCGCGCATGATATCATCGCAGACCGAGGGCGACTTGGTAAGCGTAAAGTACGGGTCCATCGGCTCGACCCAGGTGCTCTTATCGGCGATATAGGCGCGCTCAAAGGTACGCACCAGGCGTCCGCTGGCGGGTGAATTGAAGCCAATCCACAGGTACCACATCCAGTCGAGGGCATCGCGGTCGCCCACGCGCCACGCGCGGCGGGCGATGTGGTCGCAAAAATCGAGATAATCGCGGCCAGCGTGCCAGGTGCCCAGGCAGTTCATGCTGCTAAAGGTGCCGTCTTCGTTGAGCGGAACGCAGCCGTGGAAGAGCAGGTTGCCGTTGGCGACCTTGTACATCGAGCCGTGGGTGTAGAGGAAATCGATATGGCGATGCAGGTGATCGGCGGTTACAAACTCGGACACGAGCTTGTCGATGATGTGCTGCTCCTGAGACGTGAGCGTGTAGGGGTCCGCCGGGTCGACGGTGGGGAAGTCGTTGGTCGTGAGCGGCCACACGCTGCCGTCGGCGAGCGTGACCGTGCCGGTGTCGTGGTCGATCTTGTCGAGTAACAGGCGGTCGGTCATATCGAACTCGGGGTGGCGCTGGATAATCTGGCCCTCGAGCTTAAAGAGCAGCACGTTGATGGCCTTGATCAGCGGGGTGATGGACTCACCGGCGGTGTAGGTGGCATCGGCAAAGGCGACAAGCTCACGCAGCGAGATGCCGTAGTCGTTCTCCAGGATCTCGTAGTTGTCGTAGCGTAGGTTGTTGCGCAACACCGTGGCGATGCAGGCGGGCTCACCGGCCGCAGCGCCCATCCACAGCAGGTCGTGGTTGCCCCACTGGATGTCGAGTGAATGGTAGGTGAGCAGACGGTCCATAATTTTGGCCGCGCCGCCGCCGCGGTCGAAGATGTCGCCCACCAGGTGCAAGTGGTCGACGGCCAGGCGCTTGATGAGCGAGGCGAGCGACTCGATAAAGTCGTCGGCGCTGGCGGTCTCTAGGATGGACTCCACGATGCGCTCGTGATAGCGCACGCGATAGTTGTTCTCGTCCGGGTGCGTGTGCAACAACTCGTCGATGATGTAGGCGTAGTCGCGCGGGATGGCCTTACGCACCTTGGAGCGCGTGTAGCGGCTTGAAAGTGAGCGAGCGACCATGATGAGCTGGTCAAGCATCGTCTTGTACCAGGTTGGCGAGTCCTCGCGCCGGCTGCGGACCAGGTCGATCTTCTCGCGCGGGTAGTAGATGAGCGTACACAGCTCGCCCTTTTCGTCAAAGGAGAACATGTCGCCAAAGATCTCGTCGACATGTTCGCGCACGACGCCCGAGCAGTTGTTGAGGATGTGCATAAAGGCTTCGTACTCACCATGCACGTCGCTCATAAAATGCTCGGTGCCCTTGGGTAGGTTGAGGATGGCCGAGAGGTTGATAATTTCGGTAAATGCGGATTGTTCGGTGGGGAACTGTCTCGACAGCAGGCGCAGATACTTGAAGTCTTGCGGGTTGCGATCGAATGCGACCATGAAACACCTTCCGATGGGGCTGGTAAAACTGATAAACAGCGTCAAACGTTTACCAGTATGCGCCGCTTTTGTTTCGATTTTGCGCCAGCGGCTGAATTGTCGGCTGAACGGTTTGGTAAATCGATTTAGTGAAGGTAGATGTGTTGGTCGGGTGGAGACGACAGAGGGTGTTTTCTCAGATATTTATGCGTCGGGTCGGTGGAGACGATGGTGGTAAAGATGTTCACTATTTTTGGTTCGATTTGGTAAATAGTGGACATATGTACCGCATGTAGGCTCACTGTGCGATAATTTGCGCAGCAATGAGTAAGGAGCCTCATATGAGTGATTTTGTCCTGACCTGTGAATCCGCCGCCGATCGAACCCGTGAGTTCTTTGCGTCGCGCAATATCCCTGTCGTGTGTTTTCATTACGAGATCGACGATGTTGTCTATACGGACGATCTGTATCAGTCGATTACGCCGGACGAGTTTTTTGCCCAGATTGCCGCGGGCGCCATGCCCAAGACGTCTCAGGTGAGCGTGGGTGAGTACGAGGAGTTTTGGGAGCCGTTTGTTGCCGAGGGTAAAGACGTGCTGCACCTGACGTTGTCGTCGGGTATTTCGGGCACGTATGGATCGGCCTGCGTCGCGGCGCAGATGCTTGCGGATCGCTATCCCGAGGGCGGCAAGGTGCGCGTCATCGATTCGCTGGCGGCGTCTTCGGGCTTTGGCCTGTTGTTGGAATATGCCGCCGATGTGCGCGATAGTGGGGCTTCACTCGACGAGACGGCTGCCTGGATCGAGGAGCACAAGCTCAACCTGCACCACTGGTTCTTCTCGACCGATCTGTCGAGCTACCTGCGCGGCGGTCGCATTTCGGCCGCGAGCGCGATCATCGGCACGGCGCTTAAGATTTGCCCGCTTATGACGGTCGATTGCGAAGGTAAGCTGTCGCCACGTGAGAAGATTCGCACTAAGAAGCGCGCGATTTCCGAGATGGCTAAGACCATGATGGCACACGTACAGGACGGTGCAGATTATTCGGGTAAGTGCATCATGTCGCAGTCGGCGTGCCGCGAGGATGCCGAGGCGGTCGCGGCGCTGATTGAGGAACAGGTTCCGCAGCTTAAAGGCAAGATTGAGATCAATGACATCGGTACTCTGATTGGCTCGCATACCGGACCTGGTACGGTGGCGCTCTTCTTTATGGGCGACAAGCGCGTGGATTAATTTGCCCCATCACGTCGCTGCATGATTGCTCAAACGAAAACGGCCCGCCTCACGTTTGTGGGGCGGGCCAAGATGTTTTGCTAGCGTTTCTTTCCGCGGAAGAAAAAGCCGTGCAGTGACGGCTTGAGGCCGCGGTTGGCGCGATGCTCCTCGACGCGCTCGTGGATCGAAGCGACGCGCTCGATGACTTCGTCGGGAATCGGCACATCGGGATTCATGTTCTCGACTTGGCTGACCTCGGCGGCGGCGACCTGGTCGATAATGGGCACGTCGTCGCGCGAGATGACAGGTGTGGCGTCTTCCTTCATCTTGCGATAACGCTGCATCATGTCGGTCTGTAGCTGCTGGGCCGAAGGCGGTGTCCAGATGATGGCGTTGGCGCCGGCGGCGATGGTCTCGCGAATGCTCTCGGGCGTCTTGCCGCCCGGCGCGATAAGCGGCAGGTTGGGATAGTGCTCGCGCAGCTCGCGTAGGACCTGGGGCGTGTTCTTGCCGGCGGCGATGTTGAGAATCTTGGCTCCAGCGCGCACCTTGGCGTGGGCATCGTCGTCGCAGCGAACGACCGTGGCGGTGACGGGGATGTCGGCGATGTTGGTGATGTGCTCGACCATCTCGGCAGTAGCGGGGGAGTTGACCACGCAGCCCGCCGCGCCCTGCATCTCGGAGACGGCTGCCATCTGCACGGAGCGCTTACCGGTCGTAGTTCCGCCACCCACGCCTACAAAGACCGGGCACTCGGCGACGGTCAGCAGCGCTTGCGTAATGGCGGGCTGCGGCGTGAAAGGGTAGACCGCAAAGACGGCGTCGGCGTTGGAGTTGCGGATAACCGCGACATCGGTGGTGTAAATGAGCGACTTGATGCGTCGGCCAAAGAGCGTGAAGCCGCTGGCCTCCTCGATCTCGTCGGGCATGCGAAGGGCAGCCTTGCGTAGGCGTCCGTCGATGGGCAGGGGCTCCATAGGGAGCAGGCCGTTGGGCGTGACGGCTATTTGGGGCTCGGTGAACTCGTCTGCAAGCTCGACCTCGGAAAAATCGACCGAGGCGACGATGTCCTCGTGCACCTCGGCGGGCACATCGATGGGAGCTTGGTCGTTTGCCGCCGCAGGCGTGTCGAAGGAGCTGGTGCCGACGAAGGCGTCGACGCGCTCATTTAGATCGTTGAGGGTATCCATGGAGGCTCGATTCTATGTGATGATGGCCGGCGCGATGCAGCCGGAATTGCGAATGCTAAATCGTTTGACGAGTTGATTTTTCCCCGCCGCGCCATCCGTTAGACCGAAGGGCCGGCGAACGTGAAGGAGCTGTGGTGGCGGGTATCGAGGTGCTATCTTGAAAGCCCCGTTTAAAAGAGAGGTGACGCGGTATGGAATTGACAGCAATGTTTGGCTCGATCGGCCTGTGTGTGGCCGCAATCGTTGCCGCCGCGGTCATCTACTTTGTGGTCACGGCCATTAAGGGCAAAAGGGCCGAACGCAAGGAGCGCGCGATGCTTAAACAGCATCGCGACCAGCAGGGCAAACGCGCACAGAGATAGCTTGTTGAGTTTTGGATCCGTGCGCTAGCTGCGTTTTCGGATCAGGGCAATGTAGAAGCCCTCAAAGTCGCGGCTAGGCGGAATGGTGAGCGTGCCGGGCAGGCCGTTGACGATGGCCGATACCTGACCCGCGGCAATGGCTTCGGTCAGAGCGTTGGACTCGATGCGCGGCTCCTCACCAGCTTCCTGGGTGCGTCGTGCTTCACTTTCGCTTGGCGTGCCGTCGAGGGGGATGAGCTCGCAGTCCATATGCTTGTCGAGGGCCTCTTGCAGGGCGTCCTCGTTTTCCTGCGGCAAGATCGAACAAGTCGAATAGACGAGCGTGCCGCCCGGTTTGAGGGCCCCCATGGCGCGGTCCAGAAGTGCTCGCTGCGAGCGGGCGCACTTGCTCAGCAACTGCTCGGTGAGGCCGCGCAGGCTTTTCTCGTTGCCACTGATGACGGTGCCCGTGCCGGTGCAGGGAGCGTCGAGCAGGATGCGGTCAAAGCGGAAGAACTCGTCGAGCTCGCGTGCGTCGATGCGCATGACGGGCACGTTTTTGGCACCCTGGCGATGGAGGTTCGACTCGAGCTTTTCGGCGCGGGGAATGCTCATCTCACAGGCGGTGAGGTGCGCCTGTCCCTGGGTGAGGGCGGCGATCTGCGTCGTCTTGCCGCCGGGGGCTGCGCACATGTCCAGGATGTCCTCGCCTGCCTGGGCGCCCAGGACCAACGGCGGCATCATGGATGACAGGCTCTGCAGGTAGATTTTGCCGTCGCGGTAGATGTCGAGATCCCACAGATCTGAAACCTGGGCCTCGGGCAGGATAAAGGCGTCCGGATACCAGGTAACGGTTTGGTGGGCGATGCAGGCGGCATCGAGCGCCGCAGCGATGTCCTCGGCGGTCGCCTTGAGCGTGTTGGCGCGCAGCGTGACCGGGCGTGTGGCCGCGGCGCCGAAGCCCTCGATCATGAGCTTGGCATCGGCGGGCGCATAGGCGCCGGCGACCGTGTCGACCATAAAGCGCGGCAGGTCGGCGGCGCAGGGAAGGGCGGCAAGCTGGTCGGAAAGCTCGGTAGCAGCAAACTGCCTGAGCTTGAGCTCGGCCTTGACCTGCTTTTTCTGCTTACGACGACGCGGCTTGGACATCCGTCTTTCCTTCCCGTCCCAAATTGACTACTTTCCGGGCACGCCGCTGCTGGCGTGCTTTAGTACTGGCTCTCGTGCTTGCTAAAGAAGTCGAAGCGCGGGGGCAGCGGCTTCACGCGGTGCTCGCCGGGCTTCTCGCCCAGGCTCTCCACAAACTCATCCGTGGAGGCAAAGATGTTATCCCAGCTAAAGAAGGCGACCGGGTCAACGTCGAAGTACTCGCAGATGAGCTCGCAGCCGGCCGGCACGATGCCGTGCATGAGCACGGTCGCTACGCGCAGCTCGGTAAAGGCGTCGACGAGGGCCTGCGTCATGGCGGCGTTGGCCGGCTCGCCCTCGAGCTTGTTGGCGGCCTTGGAGGCATCGCTCCAGCGCTTGTTGGCGGCGCGCAGGTAGTCGTCGCACACAGCGAGCGCTCGGTGCGTCTCGAACTTGTACATGGCCTGCTCAAAGGCGAGGGCTGCCTGCTGGGCGGCTTCGACCACGGTGTCAGAAGCGGCACCGGCGGGGATGCAACCGTTGCGATAGGGACTCTCGTCGCCCTCCTTGACGGCGACGCCGTAGAAGCAGCTGCGGGCCAGGCGGTTGAACACGCCGGTCAGCAGCGCGCTCTCCTTAAGGGCGGGGTCGATAACGCGCTTGTCGTCGCAGGCGCGCACCTCGTTGCCGTCCTTGTCCTTGCCGGTCACGCGCGTGTCGTATGCCTTGGGGCTAAAGCTCACCGGCTTCTCGGACAGGCCGAGCGACAGCCAATGCGCGCGCATCTGCTCGCAGGTGTAGTGGTTGAGCAGGTCGTCTGCCGGCGGGGGAGGAGTCTGCGAGGACGAGCTTGCCTTTTTGCCCATGTAGAGCAGGTGGTAGCAGGCGCTGACGGTGCTCTGCGTGAGGTTCCAACCCAGGGCCTCCCACATGGCGGTCTGCGCGATGCAATAGAAGTAGATGTTGTCCTGGCCAATGAACTGGTAGATCTGTGCGTCATCCGAGCACCACCAGTCGCGCCAGTCGAGCGAGCTGTGCTGGTAGGTGGGCGCGGGGACCTGCGTGGAATCGGCGGCGGGCTCGCCCATGAGGGCGGCATCCTGGGCGGCGACGCCCTCGGTCACGCCGGCGGCCTTGGCATCGCGTGCGAGCACGGTGCGCGTATAGCTGATGGGAGCCCACAGGCTCTCGGGCCAGCACCAGCAGGTGACGTCGGAGATGCCATCGACCTCGGGCACCGGAACGCCCCAGTCGATGTTGCCGGTGATGCGGAAGGGTACGAGCGCCTTGCCGCTGCGGAAGCGCACGCCGCCGTTGGCGAGCACCGCGTGGGCATCGTCGCGCTCCTTCCAGCTGGGGAAGGTGACGGTAAAGCTGCTCTTGTTGCCCTCGGGCTCCAGCACGGTGTGCTCGGGAAGCTGATCCTCGACGGCATCGAAGGCCTCGCGGAACTTGTTCTGGATGTAGAGCTGGGCCGGCAGCAGCCACTCTTCCATGGTCTTGGAGACCACGGAGCGAACCTGCGGGTTCTGGGCGAGCTTGGCGGTATAGGTTTTCATAAAGTCGAGGTAGGCCGGCAGGTCGAAGTAGAGGTTGTCGACCGGGCGCAGCTCGGGCACCTCGCCGGTGAGCTGGCTTTTGGGCGCGATGAGCTCCTCGGGCTCAAACTGGTGACCCAGGTCGCACTCGTCGGCATAAGCCTTCTCGGACTTGCAGCCCTGGATGGGGCAGCGGCCGATCACCTGGCGGCCGTTGAGGAACGTGCCGGCCTTGGCGTCGTAGAACTGCAGCGTGGAGCGCTTGGAGATGGTGCCCTGTTCGTGCAGACGCTCGATAATCTCGGCGGTCACCTCGTTGTGAATCTGCGCAGCCGGCTCAAGGCCCGAGCCGCCGTAGATATCGCAGCTGATGTTGTAGTTGTTGAGGGTCGCGGCCTGGCGGGAGTGATTGGACTCGACATACTCGGCGATGGACTTGTCGTAGCCCTCGTTCTCCTTGAGCTTGCGGTAGCTCTCCATGATGGGCGAGCCATAGCAGTCGGTGCCCGAGGTGAAGATGACGTTCTCGCGGCCCAGACGGTCGCGCAGGAAGCGGGCGAAGAAGTCGGCCGGGACAAAGACGCCACCGACGTGGCCAAAGTGAAGGCCCTTGTTGCCGTAGGGCTCGCCGGCGGTAACGATGGCGCGGCGAGGCCAGCTGGGACGGTCGTTCATGGAGTATTTGGATGCCATGGGACTCCTTCGCATATGGTGAGAGCGCGGCCGGGCGCAAGGCCTGGCGACGCGGTGGTCAATTCGTGCATATCGTTCGACATTATCGCACATGCGGACGGGTACGTGGCAGGGGCGCTATCCTAAGATGCTATGAATGAGATTTCCAACATACATGCGTTTGAAGACGAGGAATTTCTGCACGCTTGCTTCGTGTGGGGGATGGTCGTAGTCGGCGTGTTTGCCGTGTGCCTGGTGCCGGTGTTTATGCTGCTGGGCGGGCCTGCAGACTTGGATGCGGCTGACGCGGGCGGCTGGATGGCTGTCGTGGGCTGGATAGTCGGCTTGGCTGCGGTTTCTGCGGCGTCATTTGCCGTGCACGAGCTGGTGCACGGTGTGTTTTTTAAGCTGCTGGCGCCTGCGGGCGCGCAGGTGACCTTTGGGGCGAATCGCGAGACGGCGATGATCTATGCCTGCGCCGAGGGCGTTGTGTATTCGCGCCGGCGGTACATGGCGGTTTGCCTGGCACCGACGGCTGTTGTGACGACAACGCTTGCCCTGGGGTTTGCGTTTTCGGGCTATCCGCTGCTGTGCTATCTGGCGGCCGGCTTGCATTTGTCAGGCTGTGTGGGCGACTGGTATTACGTGCGGACCATTTTGCGCGACCGCCGCATTGTCGCCTGCGAGGACACGTCCTTCGGCGTGCGCTTTTTCGGGTGAGGAGATGTCGATGAAGCCGTTGTTGTTGCACGCCTGCTGTGCGCCGTGCTCTCTTGAGCCGGTCCGCCTGCTGCGCGAGGAAGGGTTTGAGCCCACAATCTGCTGGACCAACCCCAATATTCAGCCGCACGATGAATGGCAGCGGCGTTTGGACGAGCTGCGCCGGTGGTGTGCCGATGGCGACATCGAGCTTATCGAGGCGGGGGAGGACCGTGAGCGCTGGGAGGCCGGCGTGGCACCGCTGGGTGCCGATCGGCCCCGTCGCTGTCGTGCGTGCTATGCCCTGCGCTTGGCCGAGGCGTGCCACGTGGCCCAGGAGCGTGGGCTTGAGTTTGTGGGCACGACGCTCGCCGTCTCGCCGTACCAGCTGTTCGATACCTGCAATGACGTGCTTGAGCGCTTGGCGGCGGCACATGGGCTCACCCCGGTGATTCGCGATTTTCGCCCGTATTACCCCGAGGCGACACGCCGTTCGCGCGAGCTGGGCATGTATCGGCAGAACTACTGCGGCTGCCGATTCTCGGCCGTCGAGGCGGCCATGGACCGCGCCCGCATCCGCGACGAGCGCAAAGCCGCCAAAAAGTAGTTCACTTGGGACGTCAGCCTGCTAGGATGTAGAGCGGACTTTAGCTATATAAGGAGTATCCGACGTGTCTATGCGTACCGATGATTTTGACTATAACCTTCCTGAGGAACTGATTGCACAGGCTCCTGCCGAGCCGCGCGACTCCTGCCGCCTGTTGGTGGTGGATCGCAAGGGCTCCCGGGCGGGAACGCCGTTGGAGCACGGCGGTACCGTTGAGCACCGCATCTTCCGCGACATCATCGACTATATCGAGCCGGGCGACGTGCTCGTCATCAACAAGACGCGCGTGATGCCGGCCCGCCTGATCGGTCGCAAGGCCGGCTCGGGCGGCGTGGTCGAGACGCTGCTGCTCAAGCGCCGCGAGGATGTGGATCCGCTGGGTCACGTTTGGGAGTGCCTGGTCAAGCCGGGTAAGCGCCTGAAGCCCGGTGCTCAGATTGAGTATCGTGCGGGCGGCGCCCATGCGCCCGAGGGCGCGCCCGTGGTGCTGACGGCCGAGGTCGTCGACTTTGTTACCGATAGCCGCGGTGGCCGTCTGGTGCGCTTTGAGCCGGCCGGTTGCAATGCCGCCGGCGACCCGCGCACGCTCGACGAGGCCATCCACGCTGCCGGCCACGTGCCGCTGCCGCCCTACATTACCGATTACGAGGGCGATCCCGAGAAGTACCAGACCGTCTACGCCATGAAGGAGGAGCACTCGGCTGCCGCTCCTACGGCGGGTCTGCACTTTACCCCCGAGCTCATGGCCGCTATCGAGGCCAAGGGCGCGAAGTTTGCCGCCGTCGAGCTCGAGGTGGGTATTGATACCTTCCGTCTGGTGGAGGAGGACGACCCCACGCAGCACGTCATGCACACCGAGCGCTACCACGTGTCACAGGAGGTTGTCGACGCCGTGCATAAGGCGAAGGCCGAGGGGCACCGCGTGATCGCCGTCGGCACCACCGCAGTACGCTCGCTCGAGAGCGCCTTTGACGCTGAGGCACCGGTGTCCGATCCGGCCGTGACGGCGCGCTATTTTGAGGGCCGCGAGGATGGGGCCGATACGCTCGGCCGCGGCGACATCGTGGCGCGCGAGAACGCTACGACGCAGCTCTACCTCATGCCCGGCTCGACCTATCACGTGGTCGACGCGCTGATCACGAACTTCCACGTGCCGCGCTCCACGCTCATGATGCTCGTAAGCGCGCTTGCCACCCGCGACCAGATCATGGATGCCTACGCCGCTGCTATCGAAGAGCGCTACCGCTTCTTCAGCTTTGGCGACGCGATGCTCATTTTGTAGGTTACGGCGTTTTGCAAACGCCGTAACCGGCCGACGCTGCAAACCCCCCTAAGCGGCAATCTGACGTTCAATCGTCGGGCATGACCAGAAGGTCAATGCCCCCCTCTTTCACGTCACCTTGCTCGCTTAGGGGCGTTTTCGCTGACTTTGCCAAAGCATCGGCAGTACTCATTGGGGATGTACTTAAATGAGTGCCTGCAGAATGAGAGTGGATAATCTCCCGTTTTTGGCCTGCTTGGGGGCTCAAAGTGGGAGATTATCCACTCTCGTCATTGGGCTAGTCGTTGGGGACGTTCTTGTTTGACTAGTCGTTTAAGAACGTCCCCAATGACTACTTGCTTGCGAACAGCCAGACTAGGATGATCGCCAGGATTGCGGCGACGATGCAGACGATGGCGCCGGTGAATTTGATGCGTGAGTCGCGGGTGCGCTCTCGTACGTCGTCTTCGGCGGCCTCGAGCTGGTCGACTTCTTGCTCGGTCTCGGCGTGTTCGGCTTTGTCTCGGGCCAAGGATCCTGCAAGCGACTCAGTGATTTCTGGGTGGTCGTGCACCTCGGTCGCCTGTTCGATGATCGACTGTGCATGTGCGGCATCTGCTTGGGCGTTGGCGATGGTCTGCTCCTGCTCGCGGCGTGCCTTGTCCTCCGCGGCGATCTTCTCGCGCAGTTCGCGCTGACGAGTCGCGGCGGCGGTCTTTGCCGTCTGCAGCTCGTCGCGCGCGGCATCGGCTTCGGTCGTCACGGCTTGGTGCGCGCGTTTTGCGTCGGCGATAGGGGCTTGAGCCTGCTCGACGGCCTGCTCGGCTGCGGCAAGCGAGTGCTCAAGGTCGGCGGTGATGCGCGGGACATCTTCTTCGGCTTTACGCAGGGCATCTGCCGTGTCGGAAATCTGCATCGAGAGCTCGCTGGTGCGCACCGTATAGTTGGCGGGATTTGCCGAGGGATTGCGTTGCAGCTCGGCATACTCATGACGCAGCGTCTCGAGCTGGGCGCGCGTGGCGTCGACGGTTTGTTGTGCGGCGGCAATGCCGGCGTCTCGCTCTGCCTTCACCTTGTCGCGGATGCGCTTGGAATCCTCAAGACGTCGAACGAGGCGGTTGCCGGTCTCGCGTGAGCTCGCCTCGCGGGCCTCCACGGCGTCGAGCGCGGCCTTCAGACGGAGCTCAGTCGCGTCATCCTCTGTCTTCATTTGTTCGAGCTGACCCTTGAGCTCTGTCGCTTTGGAGGCGTGGGCATCACGATCAATCTCGGCGGCCGCTGCAGTCTTTTGGGCCGTGGCAATCGCCTGGCGCTGGTCGGCGACGATCTGGTCGTAGCGGCCTGCGATATCCTGGCGCGTCTCGAGTTCCTCGGCCTGATCGGCAATGCGCTGCTCAAGTTCGGCCAGGTGGGCGCGGGCATCGGCAAGTGCCTTTTTCGCGGCGTTCATCTCGCGCATGGCCGAGGCACCCTGGGCGATAAAGGTGCCCACGGCGTTCGCAGTGTTCGAGACAGCGGTCCCCAGATCGCGGCTCGCGGCGGAGGAGTGCGGGGCGGTCGGGCGAGCGGTGTCGGCAGCGTCCGCATCGGCAGTCTGCGGCACGGCGATATTGCCGGTACCGCCTTCGATCACAGAAAAGCCTGCTGCGTGCGGGTCGACCGCATCGGTGCCAATCGTGGGATGCTCGAGCTGCAGAAACGAGGGCATGGTGCTGCCCTGGTCGGCAACCGGAGTCTCGCCGGGTACGAAGGTCGAGGCTGCCTCGGCGGCCTCCTCTTCCTCGGCGTCAACGTCAGCGTCGGCCACGGCGTCTTTCATCGCTTTGACGGCATCCATCATGGAGTCCATGACGGCGTCGAGCTCTTCTTCCGAAGAAACCTCGATAGGGCCCGCAGCTTGCGGAGCAGCATCCTGTACGGGGCGGTCGTCCTGAGCGGGCGCATCGTCGTTTTGCTCGTCTGCATCTTCGGCGCCAGGGGTTTCCGCCGTAGCGTTTTCGTCCAAGAATGGGCCGTCGAGGTCAATATCATCGCAGGTCACAGCGTCGGCATCTGCAGTGACGTCTGCGGAATCATCAATATGCTGTTGAGTCTGGGGGTCCAGCTCGTCTGTCATAGGCATGTGCTCCTCATCGTTGTTTGTCACCCTATGATAAAGTCTCGCGCCGACTTCCCGCGCGCTGCAGCAAAGTTTCAAAACGTGTTCGATGGCTCGCGTCGATAGCAAAAACTCGGCCACTTTATCCAGTTTGTACTTGACATTCCCTTCGCCGAAAGACGTTGCGCCGTTCGCCTGCCATGGGCTTTATTTTTCACTTGAACCCGCTAAAGTTGCATTTCAGCTTTTGGCGCGTGAAGTTGGATGCGCGCAGTCGACGGGCAGGCCCGTCGCGATTTGAAAGGACTTTATATGGGACTTTTCACTGGTAAGACCGTGATCGTCACCGGCGGCGGCAAGGCCACGCTTAAGGACGGCTCCGCTGGCTCCATCGGTTACGGCATCGATATCGCTTTTGCCAAGGAGGGCGCGAACCTCGTTATCACCGGCCGCAACGTCGCCAAGCTCGAGGCCGCCAAGGAGTCCCTCGAGGCCGAGTACGGCGTCAAGGTTCTGCCTGTTCAGGCCGATGTCTCGGCTGGTCAGGACAACGAGGCCGTCGTCCAGAACGTCATCGACAAGGCCATTGAGGAGTTCGGCCGCATCGACGCCGTCGTCAACAACGCCCAGGCCAGCGCCTCGGGTGTGACCATCGCCGACCACACCATGGATCAGTTTAACCTGGCCATTTACTCCGGTCTGTATGCTACCTATCTGTACATGCAGAAGGCCTATCCGCACCTGAAGGAGACCAAGGGCTCCGTGGTCAACTTTGCCTCGGGCGCCGGCCTGTTTGGCAACTACGGCCAGTGCAGCTATGCCGCCGCCAAGGAGGGCATCCGCGGTCTGACTCGCGTTGCCGCCAACGAGTGGGGCAAGGACGGCATCAACGTCAATATCGTTTGTCCGCTTGCTTGGACCGCTGCGCTCGAGAACTTCCAGGATGCCTATCCCGAGGCGTTCAAGGCCAATGTCCACATGCCGCCGGCAGGCCACTACGGCGACGTCGAGAAGGAAATCGGCCGCGTGGTCGTTCAGCTCTGCGGTCCCGACTTTAAGTATATGAACGGCGAGACCGTCACCCTCGAGGGTGGCATGGGCCAGCGTCCTTAGGGGTTCCGCCGTTCTACCGAACGGCGGACCGGCCGACGCTGCGCGGTCACCAGAGCGACAACTTGTCATTCAAAGAGGGCGGCATGACCAGAAGGTCTATGCCGCCCTCTTTTCATGCCAATTTGTTCGCTCTGGCGACCGCTCGCTGATGTTGTCAGAGCATCGGCGTTACCAGAGCATCGGCGTTGCCGGCAGTTGGGGACAGTCCCTAAGTGCCGGCAGATTGGGACACTCCTTTGCAAGATGGCGCTGAAGGCTGTCCCCAACGTCTAGTCGTTTAAGAACGTCCATTACAGTCGAAATTGTCAGCCCGGGACCGTCTCGGGCTACGATTGAGGCGCGCCCAGAACGGGCCGCCGACCGGGCGCCCGCGCACGGCCGAACGTCCCTGCCCCCGAGAGGGCCTGTTGGGTGCTGCCGGCGCGGGACGCGCCGCCCCCGACGGCTGATAGGAAAGTGCCGGGCAGGCGCCGCGGCTGGTAATGTGAGTGCCGAGGGGGAGGCCATCCGGTCGAACGACTACCGGAAGGATACCACCGTGAAAGCGCCATCCACCAGACCCGCGGCCGTGCTCGGCCTGGACGTCGGCAAGTCGTCGCACTGGGCCTGCCTGATCGACCGCGACGGGGAGGTGCTGGCCAGCGCCCCCGTCCGCAACAGGGAGGCCGAGCTCGACGCGCTGTTCGCCTCCGTGCCCGCCGGCACGCTCGTCGTGGTCGACCAGTTCCGCAACATAGGGTCCCTCGCCGTGAGGCGCGCCCGCGCCGCGGGGTCATCATGGTTGTCTTTACGACAATTGTCACGCCAATCCTATTGAAATTTGTCTTTAAAGATCGTATCAATGATCCAGATGTTTATACGGATAGTGCATTGATTGAAGATTATAGTGAAGTTGAAAATAACGAACGAAAGAATATGGAAATTTTAGAACAAAAGAAAAAGCGCAGTGCTGCCTAATACAGCTTGTATCAGTTATCTGCTAAGGTGTCAAAAATCCTTTATATAAAGGGTTTTTGACCCTTTTTTTCATGCATGAACCAATTTTTAATTTCATTGTTGAAAAATACGAAAAAAAGGAATATACTTTGAAAATGATTT